>CANOVJ010000019.1 GCA_947570615.1 uncultured Lachnospiraceae bacterium | reverse complement strand
TGTAATCTATATAATCCTTTAGAGGACGTGCCTGTTCCCATTTTTTCTGATACCAGTTCTTCTGATATTCATTATATGAAGACATTTCATTATACAGATTACAAAATTCCCTGAAGATATGCGTGTGCTCCAAAAAGAAAATCTCGTCTATATTTCTTTTTACAGCATACTCGATAAACTGTTCTGCCCATTCTGTTGAATAATCGCCTTTTTCCAGATGAACATGCGCATCAATCATATGAGATTTTCTCCCTCCATGCCGCGATTTGTAAAAAAGTCTCTCATATCAATTTAACTACTTCTATAGAAACTCCGAGTTCCCTGATTTGTGTCAGAAAATCTTCAGATACATGATCGTCCGTAATCAGTAAATCATAGTCTTTTACCTGGCATACAGAATGGATGGAAGTTTTCCCTGTCTTTTTAGACGGATATAACCCGATATTCATTCTGCTGTTCTTCATAACAGCTTTTCCAAATTCCACACCGGCAGGATCGTGAATGGAGGCTCCAAAATCCAGAGATAATGCTGTATGCGATAAAAACGCTTTATCCATTCGGATATTCTTTACCATTTGAATGGTATAAAAATCATGGCAGTGACCGCGATGGGACATTTCACCGCCCAATAAGATAACGGATACATTCATTTTTTTTCGCAGTACCTCAGCAATGGTAACGGAATTTGTCAATACTGTAATGTCTGCATCTTCCGGGAGGTTTTCAGCCATATAATATCCGACTAAAGATGTGGTAATATAAATGACATCCCTGTTTTGAATATATTCGATTGCTTTTTGGGCGACTGCCAGATAATCAGTCTGTATTTCTTTTATATCTGTTGGATTATATGTCGGAGTGGGATAACGTTCTTTTGGATTAACTGCAATGGCGCCGCCATGGGTTCTCTGCAACAATCCCCTGCTTTCCAATACCCTTAAGTCCCGCCTTGCGCAATCCGCCGAAATCTGATAATATTCCTGAATCTCTGATACCAGAATCCGTCCTGTTTCGTTTATCCTGCTGATAATATCCTTCTGCCGTTCTTCCATAAACATAATAGATACCTCAATTTCATGTTTGCAATTGTTTTGGTTTGCTTATATTCGATTATACTCGTTTTCTTCTGAATATGCAAGCTTTTTATCAGGAGAAATCGTGTAAGCAATGGGGGTGGATGATTATAGTATATTGTGGGGAAAGACTCAGACTGGATAATCAGAGATACATGATATCGAATGGCAAATTATTACTCACGGGATGGTTGAAGGGACATTCCGTGAGTAATATAATGAGTCATCAACATAAAGAGATCCGTCGAGGCCAGATCCGGTGTTTATAAACAGTTTCCTGGCCACGTCGCAGGGCAGTTTTTTACAGGATGAGAGAATCAGAGATCAAATCCGAAATATCGTACCGCGTTATAATAAGAAATATCCCTCACAATCTCCGATAAAATATCCATATCCGCCGGGAATTCCCCGTTTTCTACCAGATCGCCGATCAGATCGCACAGGATTCTGCGAAAATATTCGTGCCTGGTGTAGGAGAGAAAGCTTCTGGAGTCTGTGAGCATCCCCACAAAGCCGGAGAGATTTCCCAGGTTTGCCAGGGACAGGAGCTGGTTTTTCATACCGATTTTGTGATCGTTGAACCACCAGGCGCTGCCCTGCTGGATTTTACCGACGGCGTCCGCGTTCTGGAAGCATCCGATGATGGAACCGATCGCCTCGTTGTCGCCGGGATTCAGGCTGTAGAGGATGGTTTTGGGAAGTCCGCCGTCCTGCTCCAGAGCGTTCAGGAAACTGGCCAGAGGCGCGGAAGGGGTGACATTATTGATACAGTCAAAGCCGGTGTCCTGGCCCAGCTTATCGTACATTGGCCTGTTGTTGTCCCGCCTGCACCCGTAGTGGAGCTGCATCACCCAGTTCCGCTTCCGGTACTGGCTTCCAGCAAAGAGCAGGAAGGCAGTCTTAAATTTTGATTCCTCCCCGGGGGTAAGGGAGCTGCCGGAGAGTCTTTTGAGAAAAATGGCCTCGATCTCCTGCTCCGGGGCGGGGGCGTACATGACAGCCTCCAGGCCGTGATCGGATACGCTGCAGCCCATGGAGGCAAAGAAGTCCATTCTCCTTCCGAGCGCTTCCTTTAAATCCCCAAAAGAACGGATGACGGCGCCGCTGGCCCGGGAGAGCTTTTCGATATAATCGAGATAGTCGGGCTTCTCGATATTCATGGCCTTATCGGGACGCCATGCGGGAAGAACCCGTACCTCGAAGCTTTTGTCCGCAGCGATGGCGGCGTGCCACTTAAGAGAGTCTGTCGGATCGTCCGTGGTGCAGATCAGGGTGACGCCAGAGCGGCGGATGAGATTGCGGGCACTCATGGAAGAGGCGGCCAGACGGGCATTACACAGCTCCCACACCTCCATGGCGGTATTTTTGTTGAGCGCTCCGGTATAGCCGAAATAGCGCTGCAGCTCAAGATGGCTCCAGTGATAGAGAGGGTTGCCGATGGCCTTCCCGATCACCTCCGCCCATTTTAAGAATTTGTCCAGATCAGAGGCGTCGCCGGTAATGAAACGCTCCTCCACGCCGCAGGAACGCATGAGGCGCCATTTGTAGTGGTCGCCCCCGAGCCATACCTGGGTGATATTGTCAAATTTCCGATCCTGCGCGATCTCCATGGGACTGATGTGGCAGTGATAGTCCACGATGGGCAGTTTTTCCGCCACATCGTGGTAGAGAGTCCTGGAAGCGGGGGTAGATAAAAGGAAATCGCTGTCCATAAATGCTTTCATATTCAGAATCCTCCTGATTTAAAGTTCCGCAGATGTACTTCGTCAGTGTATCCTGCATAGAACAATTTCCGGTGCCTGCGCATGCGTAAATCGTTCTATGAAAATATTACCACAAATCTTCTGAAATTGATACCATGATATGGACAAAACGGGGAATGCCCCGCTTAAGGGGCGGGGCTGAATTATCGGGAAGAGTCGTCCAGGACAATGGGGGACTGCTTCCATTCATTGCGCATGGGTGCTCCGGGCCTGCGGCGGACGGATTCGAAAACTTCGGCGCAGTAAATATCCTGTCTGAGCATGCGCAGGTCGTCCTCCGGCAGGAGCCTTTTGGCGTCGGCCAGCTTGGAAATCAGCGGGATGGAGCTGTTTTTCCCGAGAGATGACAGAAGCGGCGCGGCGCTTTTTTTAAATCCCAGAAGCCTGGCATAGGGAGCGGGAAGGCTTCTGGAACGGAAATCCTCCCCGAAGGCTTCGGGAGTCTTCATGTTCAGGAGGATATGGATCAGAACCCGGCTGATACGGGTATAGGTCAGCTCCCTGGATTTCAGCAGATGGCAGAAGGACGAAAATCCGGTATACAAGGGGAGATGTCTGCGGATTTTATCCGATAGAGCGGGGGTACAGTCCAGGTAATCCGAAAAGCCTGCGTCCTGCTCCGCAAGCAGTCTGTAGTGTAACAGACCGGAAAAGTCCTCCTCCGTGACGATGGAGGAAGAACGAAGGCAGGAGAACTGTTCAAAGATTTCATCCGGGACGAACCCCCGACAGGCGGCGGGATCGCGGGAGAGTGCGTTTCGCAGAGCGGAGGCGGAGGCAAAGCGGGATGTATCCTCTGGCGGGGCGGATGATGCGTTCTCCGGCAGGGCGCAGGAGCCATCCTCCGGCAGGATCAGAGTGGGATCATGATATCCGCAGCCCTTCCGCTTCAGGGTAAAGGGCCGGATCCGGCTGTTCGCCGTCGCAAGCGCCTTGCAGTATTCCAGTCCCAGGATGTTGTTGGGGCAGGAGAGGATGGACAGGATGTCGTCGGAGCCGTCCTCGGATTTTGACCGGGGCGTGGAGCGTGTGTCCGGTGATTCTTTGCAGGCAACATCCTCCCCCCGGACATGCGCTCCGCCCATAGAGAGAAGCTCCGCCACCGCCTTCGCCCTGGCGGCGGGAAAGGACAGACCGCCTTTCAGCCCAGGGCCGGTGCGGCGGTTGATTTCTCCCTGGTTTTCCACAAGGATCCGGGCACACCTCTCAAAGAGCGTCAGATTTCCCGATTCGCTTCCGAAGGAGAGAACATCCACGGTGTTCAGGCGCTCCAGCAGGCTCACGGCTCCCTGGGCGAAATATTCCGCGCTGGAGAGAGCGTAGAGGGCGGGCAGTTCGATGACCACGTCTGCCCCGCCCAGCAGCGCCATGCGGGTTCTTGTGTATTTGTCAGCAAAGGCAGGAGCCCCCCGCTGGACAAAATCCCCGCTCATGAGCGCCAGAAAAAAGGCCGCGCCGGTCTCCTGCCTGGTTTTTTTGATCTGATAGCGGTGTCCGTTGTGGAAGGGATTGTATTCGGCGATGATGGCGGCTGTTTTCATAAAGGGGTCCTTTCGAATAAGTAAATTGCATATAAATGTCTGAGGCTATTGCAGTAATATTCCATACAAATAGTAAACAAAATGTATCATAATTTCTTTTAAGAGACAATATGAGAAGTATTAACGAAACAGATGGCGAGTGAATAAAAAGAAAAATCCTGAAGTGCGCCGCCAGGATTTTTCTTGAAAATTATTTTATTGTTTTTATATAAGTCAACCTAAAGTATTCAATATTTTATTTATATACAGGAATCCACCGAACCCATTTTCATCCATTAGCAGACTGATATCTGTTCCTGCCGGTATATTTAGTACATAAGGCTCTCCTTTATAAAAATAATTTACTGTTACGGAGACATCCGGTCTGCTTTGAATCGCATTAAATACAGTTTTATTGAAACTTGTCCAGATACCGGTTTTAATAACGACATTTTCCTGTTTGGCATTTAAAATGGATGCGGCGGCATCATTTAAAAAAGTAGCATATGCAGAATTGGGAATCATTTCATATGTACCGGTAATACCGCATTTGATACACACATCTGCGGCAACGGCATCGCTGTTTGCTGTCGCACCATTAACAAGTGTCTTTTCCCATACATGGTCGCATACGACTTCAGGCTTATCTCCGGATTCGTCCGACTCTCCTCTCTCAGGGCGTGAACCTGGTTTTCCCGTCTCGCCCGGTTTCTGGGAATTGTCTTTTCCGGAACTGAGAGCAGGCAAAAGTGATTCTATTTCAGTGGCATTAATTGGTCCATTGCTAATATACCGTACCTTATTTCCTGTATCTATCATAGCAATTAAGGGAGTAGTTATTTGAGTCCCTGGGGCAATACCGGTCATCTGATAATATTTTTCCGCGGTGTTGACGCCAATCATATCTCCTAATGCAAACCTTATTGGGCTTGTAGGACAATACTTGGTCTGGAATTCTTTTATTTTATCCTGGGTTTGGTTATTGGTTATTTCAATTGCATATACATCAGTTTCACCTGTACGGATCCATGTGCTGGATTCAATGTCTGTAAATGTATTTTGACAGTTGGGGCAGCCTGTCATAAAGAAGATAAGCAACTTGGGCTTTCCCTCACTCTTTGTTGGGAGGTCCCCGCCGTCTATATCTGTAAACGTATAATTCAGATTATCGCATGATACCTCGTCCGCAGCTATGGCAGACATAGACGGAACAATCAATAAAATTGCAACCAATAAACCTAAAATCCTTTTCTTCATTAAAAATTTCCTTTCTTTTCCATATGTAATATTAAAAATAAATGTTTTGGAAGACAAAGATAACATAAAAACAAAATTATGTAAAGTCTTTTTAGAGATTCTGTTTTGAGACAGGGAGGTCTGTTATGTCAACTTGCGTTTGTATTCTAATTTATACAACATTTTGTCAGGATTTACTTGCTGTAAAAAACAGGATAAGCTATAATTTTACCAATATTACACAATATAATGGGGTATGAAAGGAGAATGGGGTATGTCATACATTGACGTGATCAAGGACAAGGCGAGAGCGGACCGGAAGACGATTGTACTGCCTGAGACCACTGACAAGCGGACACTGATCGCAGCATCCAACATAATGGCGGAGAAGATTGCGGACATTATCATGATCGGGAACGAGGAAAAGATCATGGACGGCGCAACCTGGCTGGAGATTGAGCTGGACGGTGTGAAGATCATCAACCCGGAAAAATGCGAGAAGCTGGATTTCTATGTCAATCTTCTGTATGAGACCAGAAAAAACAAAGGGATGACGCCGGAGAAGGCGAGAGAAATCCTGCTCACCGATTATCTCACCTTTGGCGTAATCATGGTAAAGGCCAACGACGCGGACGGAATGGTGGCGGGAGCGTGCCATGCCACGGCCGATACCCTTCGTCCCGCCCTTCAGATCCTGAAGACCGCTCCGGGCGTAAAGCTGGTGTCGGGGTTTTTCCTGATGTGTGTGCCTGACTGTGAATTTGGCGACAACGGTACCTTCCTGTTCGCGGACTGCGGTCTGAATCAGGATCCTACGGCAGAGGAGCTGGCCGCCATCGCGGATACCTCCGCCAGGAGCTTTAAAAGCCTTGTGGGATCCAAGCCAATCATTGCCATGCTCTCCCACTCAACCAAGGGGAGCGCCAGGCACGAGCTGGTGGATAAGGTGGTGGAGGCTACCAGGATCGCTCACGAGCAGTATCCGAACCTGACGCTGGATGGGGAGCTGCAGCTCGACGCGGCGCTGGTGCCCTCGGTGGCCAAGTCCAAATCCCCCGGAAGCGAGGTGGCGGGCAAGGCCAATGTGCTGATTTTCCCCAACCTGGACTGTGGAAATATCGGCTATAAGCTGGTGCAGAGACTGGGCAGAGCGGAAGCCTATGGCCCCATGCTCCAGGGAATCTCCAAGCCGGTCAATGATCTCTCGAGAGGCTGTTCCTGGCAGGATATTGTGGGCGTGGTGGCGCTGACGGCCGTTCAGGCCCAGCTGCAGTAAACGAAGAATGGAGGTTGGAAAGGACAATGAAAGATATCAATGTTCTTGTAATTAACTGTGGGAGCTCCTCCCTGAAGTTTCAGCTTATCAACGCTTCCTCTGAGGAAGTGATTGCCAAAGGGCTCTGCGAGAGGATCGGGATCGAGGGAAGCCAGATGACCTGGACCCCCGCAGGCGGTGAGAAGTATGAAGTAAAAATGCCCATGGAGGATCACCGGACGGCTGTCCGTCTTGTGCTGGATACTCTTACGGATCCGGAAAGAGGCGTGGTGAAGAGCCTTGATCAGATCGGAGCGGTGGGGCACAGAATCGTGCATGGCGGTGAGAATTTTGCCTCCTCCACACTGATCACGGATGAGGTGCTGCGGGCGATCGAAGCGTGCAATGATCTTGCTCCCCTTCACAATCCGGCCAATCTGATCGGGATAAATGCCTGCCGGGAGCTGATGGGCGATACGCCCATGGCGGCGGTTTTTGACACGGCATTCCATCAGACCATGCCCGCAGAGGCTTACCTCTATGGCATTCCTTATCATTATTATGAGGATTATAAGGTGCGGCGTTATGGCTTCCACGGAACCAGCCACTCCTATGTGTCCCGCCGGGCCGCGCAGATGCTGGGCCGGGCGTATGAGGATCTGAAGATCATCGTCTGCCATCTGGGCAACGGCGCTTCCGTCTCCGCGGTGAAGAATGGAAAATGTGTGGATACCTCCATGGGGCTGACCCCTTTAGAGGGGCTGATCATGGGAACCCGCTCCGGGGATGTGGATCCCGCCATCATCGAGTTCCTCTGTAATAAGGAAGAAAAACCGGTACAGGATATTCTGAATGTGCTCAATAAGGAGTCGGGCGTACTCGGCTTATCCGGCGGCTTTTCCTCGGATTTCAGGGATCTGGAGAAGGCATACCGGGCAGGAGATGAGGCCGCTATCCGCGCCATGGAGACTTTTGCCTACCGTGTGGTGAAATATATCGGCGCTTATACAGCCGCCATGAACGGCGTGGACGTGATCTGCTTTACAGCGGGAATCGGGGAGAACAACCCTTTTATCCGCAGCATGATCGCTTCGTATCTGGGTTATCTGGGGATCGCCATCGACGAGGCGGCCAATGAAAAGAGGGGCGAGGAGATTGCCATCTCCACACCGGAGAGCAAAACAAAGGTTCTGGTGGTGCCCACCAACGAGGAGCTGGCCATCGCCAGGGAGACAGCGGCGCTTGTCTGAAGCCTGACGGCGGCCTGGGCACAGAGAAAAAACAGAACTGCAATATAACTGCAAACAGAACAGCACACGGAACAGCCATGCAGAACTGCTGGAAAAATTGCCGGCCTGGGTATTGACAAAAGGCCTGTACGCGATTATACTGGTTAGCGTGTGTGGTTAAGCACAGTTTCGGGTCATACATGAGAGGCCGGACGTCTGGAAGTCGGACGCCTGCGCAGTGGGAGAGAGCTTTATGGTGATCAGTCTGACAGATGTTTTTACATCTGAGGGGAAAGAGAAAGCAGAGAGCCTTAAGGCGGAGCTGGACGGCTTTTCCCATATGGGAAACGAGTATCGGGTCAGCGAGAAATCTCCCGTGGACTTTCATTTTTCCAATACCGGGAAGGGAAAGGCGCTCATGGAGGGCAGCGCGGAGCTTGTGCTGGAGATTCCGTGCGACCGGTGTTTAAGCCCGGTGAGAGAGAGACTTTCTCTTTCCTTTTCACAGGAGCTTTATGCGCCGGATCTGTTAAGGGATCAGGACCAGGAGGATGAGCAGAGCTTTCTCCATGGGTATGAGCTGGATGTGGAGGCCCTGCTGAAAAATGAAGTTCTGATTAATATGCCTGTTAAGGTGTTGTGCCGGCCGGACTGTAAAGGGATCTGTAAAAAGTGTGGGCACAACTTGAATGATGGGGAATGCGGCTGCGATACTTTTGTGCCCGACCCCAGAATGGCGGCTATTAAAGATATTTTTAACGCAAATAAGGAGGTGTAACGATGTCTATTTGTCCTAAGAATAAATCTTCCAAATCCAGAAGAGATAAGAGAAGAGCCAATTGGAAGATGAGCGCTCCCGCGTTGGTGAAGTGCAGCAAATGCGGCGCTCTGATGATGCCTCACAGAGTGTGCAGATCATGCGGTTCTTACAACAAGAAAGAGATCATCAGCGTTGACTGAGCAGCGGACGCCGCATAAGGCGGAGGATCCCTGCGATCAGGAAAGGGCAGTCGTTTTGACAGACCGTCTTTTCGTCAGCTGGAAACAGAGCAATCCGTAAGGGTTGCTTTTTGTTTAACATAAGGATGTCTGGCGGAGCCTGGCATCTGTTGTTAACACAAGGGCGGTTTGCCCTGAACGGAAAAGTAAGCATGCAGGCGTAAGTTACGCTTGATTTTTGTTATGCTCTCTGGTAGAGTAAAAATGTAGCGGCGGTTCTGTCCGCGGCGTCCGGGATTAATCGGCGGCAGGCTGTATCCCGGAGGGAAGATGCAGGAAGATCATTGTCATTAAAACGGCAGAATGTGAGGAGAATACGTATCGTATGGCAGAGTTTGTGAATGTGGCGGTGGACGCCATGGGCGGAGATAACGCGCCTTCGGAGATTGTTAAGGGAGCCGTTGAGGCGGTCAGAGAGAGCAGCCATGTAAAGGTTTTCCTGACCGGCCAGGAGGAGGCGATCCGCCGGGAGCTTTCAAACTATACATACAATGAGAAGCAGGTGGAGGTGGTGAACGCCACCGAGGTGATCGAGACTGCGGAGCCGCCGGTGATGGCGATCCGCAAGAAGAAGGACTCCTCCATCGTGAAAGCGCTGAACCTTGTGAAGGAAGGACAGTGCGACGCGTTTGTCTCCGCCGGAAGCACCGGAGCCACTCTGGTGGGCGGACAGATCATAGTGGGAAGGATCAAAGGAGTGGAGAGACCGCCCCTTGCCCCCTTAATCCCCACGGCGGCCGGCTGCGCTCTGTTAATCGACTGCGGCGCGAATGTGGACGCAAGGCCCTCTCATCTGGTGCAGTTTGCAAAGATGGGTTCCGTCTATATGGAAAGCGTCATGGGCGTAAAAAATCCCAAAGTCGGCATTGTAAATATCGGAGCGGAGGAGGAAAAGGGGAACGCCCTGGTGAAGGAGACCTTCCCCCTTCTGAAAAACTGTCCGGATATCAACTTTATCGGGAGCGTCGAGGCGAGAGACATCCCCGCAGGGGCAGCGGACGTGGTGGTGTGCGAGGCCTTTGTGGGAAATGTGATTCTCAAGATGTATGAGGGAGTAGGAGCCACCCTGATTAAAAAGGTGAAAGAGGGTATGATGGTTTCCCTGCGCAGCAGGATCGGCGCGCTGCTGGTAAAACCCGCCCTTAAGAATACATTAAAAGCCTTTGATCTGGAACAATATGGCGGAGCGCCCATGCTGGGGCTGAAAGGTCTCGTGGTGAAGACCCACGGAAGCTCCAAATCCGTAGAGATCAAAAATTCTATTCTGCAATGTATTACATTCACAGAACAGAATATCAATCAAAAAATAAAAGAAAGAATAACGATGGAAGAAAACTGAGAAAGGAAAATCAAAAATGGAATTTGAAAAGCTGAAAAAAGTAATAGCCGACGTGCTCAACGTTGACCCGGAGGAGATCACCATGGAGACCACATTCGTGGACGACCTGGGGGCGGATTCCCTGGACGTGTTCCAGATCATCATGGGAATCGAGGAAGAATTTGATATTGAAGTTCCGGCTGAGGATGCAGAAAAAATCACAACTGTAGAGGAAGCAGTTAATCTCATTAAAAACGCTGCAAATTAAAAAGCCCGCCACGGGCTTTTTTTAAAGGTGAAATATGTTAAACAAAGAAAAATTAAAAGAGCTGGAAGAGAAGATAGGCTATGAGTTTAAGAAGAAGGAACTGTTGCGGCAGGCTCTGACCCATAGCTCTTTTTCTAATGAGCAGAAAATCAACAAATACAAAAACTATGAGAGACTGGAATTTCTGGGGGACGCGGTTTTAGAGCTTCTTTCCAGCCAGTTCTTTTTTGAGACATATCCGGACATGCCGGAGGGGGATATGACCAGAATGCGCTCCTCCATGGTGTGTGAGCTGGCCCTCGCATGGTGTGCGAGGGATATTTCCCTTGGGGATTATCTTCTGCTGGGAAAGGGTGAGGAGGCCACCGGCGGCAGAACCAGGGACTCCATCATATCCGATGTGATGGAGGCGCTGATCGGCGCGCTTTACCTGGACGGCGGGCTGGAGAGGGCGAACGCCTTTGTGAAGCGTTATATCCTTTCCGACCTGGAGAACAAGCAGCTTTTTTATGACAGCAAGACCCTTTTGCAGGAACAGGTGCAGAAGGAGGGCAGGACCCTTATCTATGAGCTGGTCAGCGAGACCGGTCCCGACCACGACAAGGTGTTCGTGATGGAGGCCAGGATCGACGGTCAGGTTGCCGGCAGGGGCGAGGGACGGAACAAGAAGTCCGCCCAGCAGCAGGCAGCTTATCAGGCTCTGCTCTCTGAAAAATCCCGAACCGAAAAGGAAAGCTGAGAATATGTATTTAAAGAGTATTGAAATCCAGGGCTTTAAGTCCTTTGCGAATAAACTGGTATTCCAGTTTCATAACGGCATCACGGGAATTGTGGGCCCCAACGGCAGCGGAAAGAGCAATGTGGCGGACGCGGTGCGCTGGGTGCTGGGGGAGCAGCGCATCAAGCAGCTGCGCGGGGCTTCCATGCAGGATGTGATCTTTTCCGGCACGGAGATGCGAAAACCCCTGGGGTACGCCTTCGTGGCCATCACCCTGGATAATTCGGATCACCAGCTTGCCATCGACTTTGAGGAGGTGACGGTTGCCAGAAGGATCTATCGCTCCGGGGAGAGCGAATATCTCTTAAACGGCGCGCCCTGCCGCCTCAAGGATGTGAACGAGCTTTTTTATGACACGGGAATCGGAAAAGAGGGCTACTCCATCATAGGCCAGGGCCAGATCGACAGGATTTTAAGCGGTAAGCCGGAGGAGCGGCGCGAGCTCTTCGACGAGGCGGCCGGAATCGTGAAGTTCAAAAAGCGCAAGGTGGCGGCCCAGAAGAAGTTGGAGGATGAAAAACAGAACCTGGTGCGCGTCAACGATATCTTATCGGAGCTGGAAAAGCAGATCGGCCCCCTTGAGAAGCAGTCGGAGACAGCGCGGATTTACCTGAAAAAAAAGGAAGAGCTGAAAACTCTGGATGTAAACGTGTTCCTTCTGGAGAACCGGCGCCTGCAGGAGCAGCTCCTTGACGTTTCCGAAAAGCTTGAGATTGCGGGCGGCGACCTGGAGAGGACCCGCTCCGGGTACGAGAAGATCAAAGCGGAATATGAGCGCATCCAGCAGGAGATCGAGCAGCTGGATACGGCCATTGAGAAGGAGAGGACCTCCCTCACGGACACCAGCGTCCTGCGCGGAAAGCTGGAGGGCGAGATCGGCGTTCTCAAAGAGCAGATCAAGTCGGCCAGAAGCAATGAGGAGCACTTTGGCGCGAGAAAGGAAACCGTCACCAGGGATATGGACGCCAGACTTCTGGATAAGGAAGGGATCCTGGCGGACAAGAAGGTGATCGACGAGCAGGTGACACAGATCGAGAAGGCCCGGGGCGAGGCCAGGGAAAAGCTCCTGGCGGTGCAGGGAAGGATTGAGGAGTTAAACGCGCAGATCGAGTCCGGCAAGAATGCGATCATCCAGATGCTCAATTCCAGGGCAACCATCAAGTCGAAGCTGGGACGCTACGATACCATGATGGAGCAGATCAACATCCGCAGGGCGGAGCTCACCTCAAGGCTTGTGCGCATCAAGTCGGACGAGGCTCAGCAGGAGGCGGCCATCGAAAAGCTCCAGCAGGAATTTGAACGGATTAACACGGAAATCAGCGCCCTGAACGATTCCCAGGAGCAGAAGGAGGAGAAGCTGGTCCTGATCCGGGAAGAGCTCTCGGGTAAGGATCAGAAGCTCCGGGATACCCAGGTGAGCTATCATCAGGAAAAATCCAGATTAGAGGCCCTGACCAATCTGACCGAGCGCTACGAGGGCTATGGCGGCAGCGTGAAGCGGGTGATGGAGAGCAGGGAGCGGGAGAAGGGCATCATCGGCGTGGTGGCCGATATCATCAAGGTGGATAAGAAGTATGAGACCGCCATTGAGACGGCCCTTGGAGGCAGCATCCAGAATATCGTCACCGAGGACGAGGACACCGCCAAGAGGATGATCGCTTACTTAAAGCAGACAAAGGCGGGGCGGGCAACCTTCCTGCCGCTGACCAGCTTAAGTAACCCCCAGGGCTTCAAAAACCAGGAGGCCCTTAAGGAGAAGGGGGTGATCGGGATTGCCGACGAGCTGGCGCAGGTGAATCCCAGATACAGGAATGTGGCGAAAAATCTCCTGGGAAGGATCCTGGTGGTGGATCACGTGGACAACGCGGTGCGCATCGCCAGAAAATACAGCTACAGCATCCGTATGGTAACGCTGGAGGGAGAGCTTCTGACGCCCGGCGGAGCCATCAGCGGCGGTGCCTTTAAGAACAGCAGCAATCTCCTGGGAAGGCGCAGGGAGATCGAGGAGTTAGAGGGCAGAGTCAAGGGCTATCTGGTGGAGATCGACAATCTCTTAAACGAGATAGAACAGATCAAGCAGGACAGAAACGGACTGCGCCTTTCCCTGGAGGAGGACAAGGCCCGGCTCCAGAAGAAGTTTATCGAGCAGAATACCGCCCGGCTGAACGTGATCAAGGCGCAGGAGCGCAGGGATGAGGCTCTGGAGGGGTCGCAGGAGCTGAAGGTGGAGGAGGACGAGATCGCCCGGCAGATCCAGGAGATTAAGTCGAACAAGCAGGAGATTCTGCGGGAGCTGGAGGATTCGGAGCTCTCCGAGAAGCGGATCGAGCAGGAAATCCGCAAATTTCAGACGGAGCTGGAGGAAAAACGCCGGGAGGAAAGCTCCCAGGCAGCCCATGTCTCGGAGTGGGACGTGGAGGTGGAGAAGATGCTCCAGCAGCAGGATTTCCATCAGCAGAATGTGAACAGAATAGACGGCGAGATCGCCCGGCTTGCGGGAGAGCTTGGGGAGATCGAACAGAGCCTTGAACAGAGCGGCAGGGATACGCAGGAAAAGCTGAAAAATATCGCCGCCCTGGAGGAGACCATCGCCGCCTCCCACACTGCCCTGGGGGACACTGAGCGAAAGCTCAGGGAGGATACGCAGCGCAGGGAGGAGCTCTCTGCCAGACAGAAGAACTTCTTCGCGGACAGGGAAGCCTTATCGGAAAGAATGACGGGGCTGGACAAGGAGGTCTACCGCTTAAACGCCCAGAGGGAAAAGCTGAAGGAGAGCCTGGAGGGGCAGATCAACTACATGTGGGACGAGTACGAGATCACCTTATCCGACGCATCGGCCCTGCGAAGCGAGGAGCTGACGGATCTTTCGGCCATGAAAAAGGAGATTTCGTCCGTTAAGGATCAGATCAGGAAGCTGGGGGATGTGAACGTAAACGCCATCGAGGATTACAAAAATCTCATGGAGCGCTATCAGTTCCTGAAAACCCAGCATGACGATCTGGTGGAGGCGGAAAAGACCCTGGAGGGGATTATCGTGGAGCTGGACGGGGCCATGCGCAGGCAGTTTCAGGAGAAGTTCGCCGAGATCGACAGGGAATTTGACAAGGTATTTAAGGAATTATTCGGCGGCGGAAAGGGAACACTGGAACTGATGGAGGATGAGGACATTCTGGAGGCCGGCATCCGCATTGTGGCCCAGCCCCCGGGCAAAAAGCTGCAGAACATGATGCAGCTCTCCGGCGGGGAGAAGGCGCTCACCGCCATCGCCCTGTTGTTTGCCATCCAGAACTTAAAGCCCTCCCCGTTCTGTCTTCTGGACGAGATCGAGGCGGCCCTGGATGAAAGCAACGTGAGCCGTTTCGCCTCCTACTTACATAAGCTTACCAGAAGCACGCAGTTTATCGTGATCACCCACAGGCGGGGAACCATGGAACAGGCGGACCGGCTCTACGGCATCACCATGCAGGAGAAGGGCGTTTCCACGCTTGTGAGCGTAAACCTGATAGATAAGGAGTTGGATGACTGATGGCCGGATTTTTCAACAGATTAAAAGAGGGACTGAGCAAGACCAGAAATAATATCGTGAAAGGGATCGACTCCGTTTTCAGCGGTTTTTCCTCCATCGACGACGATTTTTATGAGGAGCTGGAGGAGATCCTGATCATGGGGGATATCGGGGTGAACGCTGCCGGCGATATCCTGGAGCGTCTCAGAGAGCAGGTGAAGGAAAAGCATATCAAGGAACCCGCGCAGTGTAAGGAGCTTCTGATCGAGAGCATCCGGGAGCAGATGGCGGTGACGGATACGGCCTATGAGTTTGAGCATAAGCCCTCCATCGTCCTGATCATCGGCGTGAACGGGGTGGGAAAAACCACGTCGGTGGGAAAGCTGGCAGGGCTTTTGAAGGGGCAGGGAAGAAAGGTGCTGATCGCCGCGGCGGACACCTACCGGGCGGCGGCCTGCGAGCAGCTCACCGAATGGGCGCACCGGGCCGGGGTGGATATCATCACCGGAGCCCAGGGGGCGGATCCCTCCAGCGTGATCTATGACGCGGTGAACGCAGCCAGGGCCAGACGCACGGACGTGCTTCTGTGCGACACGGCGGGAAGGCTCCACAACAAAAAGAATCTGATGGAGGAGCTCAAAAAGATGAACCGGATCATTGACCGGGAGTATCCGGAGATCCACAGGGAGAACCTGATCGTGCTGGACGCCTCCACCGGCCAGAACGCCTTAAACCAGGCCAGGGAGTTCGGGGAGACAGCCAATCTCACAGGAATCATCCTGACCAAGATGGATGGCACCGCCAGGGGCGGAATCGCCGTGGCCATCCAGTCGGAGCTGAATATTCCGGTAAAGTATATCGGCGTAGGGGAAAAGCTGGACGATCTGCAGAAGTTCGATTCAGAACAGTTTGTAAACGCACTTTTTGATGTGGGAGAAGGGTGAAATTATGGAAGATAAAATGCTGACGTTGGAAAAATTCGAGGAGGCATCGGAGATCGTAAGAAAGGTAACTCAGGAGACCAAGCTGGTGTACAGTGATTTTTACAGTGAGAGAACCGGCGGGCGGGTTTATTTAAAGCCTGAGAATATGCAGTTTACCGGGGCCTACAAGCTGCGGGGGGCTTACTATAAGATCAGCACGCTCTCTGAGGAGGAGCGGAAAAAGGGGCTGATCACCGCCTCCGCGGGCAACCATGCCCAGGGGGTGGCCTATGCCGCCAGATGCTACGGGGCCAGGGCGGTGATCGTGATGCCCACCACCACGCCTCTGATGAAGGTGAACCGGACCAAAAACTATGGAGCGGAGGTGGTGCTGTGCGGGGATGTGTACGACGAGGCCTGCGCCCGGGCCTGTGAACTGGCCGCGGAAAACGGCTACACCTTTATCCATCCCTTCGACGACCTGGTGGTGGCTACCGGGCAGGGAACCATCGCCATGGAAATATTCAAGGAGCTCCCGCTGGTGGATTATATCCTGGTGCCCATAGGCGGAGGAGGGCTCGCCACGGGGATATCCACCCTGGCAAAGCTGTTAAATCCAAAGATCAAAGTGATCGGCGTGGAGCCGGAGGGCGCAGGGTGCCTGAAGGAATCCATTAAGGCCGGGAAGGTGGTTACCCTGGATAAGGTGAACACCATTGCGGACGGCACGGCGGTGAAAACGCCGGGGGAAAAGATTTTCCCTTATCTTTGCAGTAATCTGGACGATATTATCACCGTTCCCGACGAGGAGCTGGTGGTGGCCTTTCTGGATATGGTGGAAAACCACAAGATGGTGGTGGAAAATTCCGGTCTGCTCACGGTTGCGGCCTTAAAGCATATGGATATTAAGGGCAAAAAGGCGGTGGCGATCTTAAGCGGCGGAAATATGGACGTGATCACAATGTCCTCCGTGGTGCAGCAGGGGCTGATTCTGAGGGACCGGATCTTTACCCTCTCCATGCTGCTCCCGGACAAGCCGGGGGAGTTAAGCCGCGTGTCGGGCGTGATTGCCGCGGAGAGCGGAAATGTCATCAAGTTAGAGCACAATCAGTTTGTATCCATCAACAGGAACGCCGCCGTGGAGATTCGTATCACCATGGAAGCTTTCGGCACGGAACATAAGCTCCAGATCATGCAGGCGCTGGAGCAGAACGGGTACTGTCCCAAACAGGTCAGAACGGTCATGTAAAAAGTATGGATCCGGGGGTAGATGGAATGCAGTCAGGTCAGAGACGAAAAAAACAGGTACTGAAAAAATTTGCGGTGATCACTCTTGCCGCGTTTGTCTATGGGGCGGGCATCAGCCTGCTCATAGACCCAAATGATCTTGCGCCGGGCGGCGTGTCCGGACTCTCCGTAATATTAAGCCGTATGATTCCGCTAGAGACCGGAACCATCTACTTTCTGATCAATATTCCCATCATGCTTCTGGGCGTGTGGAAATTCGGAGTCAGATTCATTGTCTCCACTTCCTGGGCCATTCTCATGATATCCCTTTCCACCAATCTGATCGCTCCCCTTGGGGCGCTCACAGAGCAGCCCCTTCTGGCGGCCATTTTCAGCGGCGTGTCCACGGCGGCCGGGATCGGCTACGTGATGCGGGCGGGGGCTACCACCGGCGGCACGGATATTATTGTGAAATGTCTGAAGCTGAAAAAGCCCCATCTGAAGACCGGAACCATTTTTCTCGGGATGGATATCATGATCATCCTGTCAGGCGGCATCGTGTTCGGAAATGTGGACTCCGTGCTCCACAGCCTGATTTCCGTGGCCATCACCTCAATAATACTGGATCTGATTCTGTACGGGCGGGATGAGGCAAAGATGATTTTTGTCATCAGCAACGCCTCCGAGGCCATCACCCGCCGGCTTCTTGAGGAGCTGGACGTGGGCGTCACCCACCTTTCCGGGGCCGGCGCTTACAAAAGGGAGAATAAGCAGGTGATCCTCTGCGTGGTGAAGAAGCCAAACGCCTGGCAGGTGGAGGAGATCGTCAAACAGGAGGACAGCAGCGCGTTTATGATTATCAGCAACGCCTCCGAGATATACGGGGAAGGGTATAAGAGCTACTTCGGGGAGCGGTTATAGGAGTTGGGCCAACTTCTGAAAAGCGTTGTCGTTTCATATATATCAGTGGTGGAAAGTTTAAACAATTGAAAAAAACGGTTTTTCATATTATACTGATTATGAGTGTGGGAGCCGGCGTTCCGGGAGAGCGTCCTGCGATGTCAAAAACAATTACCGAAAGGTCTGATAAAATATGAATCATAAAGCAATGAGAAGAAGCAGAAGAAAGCAGCAGATCAGCCTGTTTATGAATATTGTGTTCTGCATTGTCGCGCTGGCGGCGCTGACGGGATGTATTTTTTTCCTTCTCCAGAATTACGCCCTGCGAAATGAGGCGGTGGAGACCATGGGGAGGGTGACGGAGCTGGAGGGGATCACCCAGGAATACATCTATTCCCAGGCGGATCTGGATACCAGGACTCAGGAGGCGGCGGACACGGCCAGGAATTCGGAGAGGACGGCCCTTTTGGGGGAGCTTCGCCAGCGAATGATGGACGGGGAGAGCACCGTATCGGTTCTGCGGGATTTTTACCCGGAGAATGTGGTGGTGTATGCGGACAGTCAGTATCACTTTTTTCCCATTCTGGATAATCTGAAAAAACACAGCTATATCCGGGAGAATTTCGTGCTCACGGACGACAATGAAATCACCTATATGGGGGATGAGAATATCGGCTCCTCCATCCGGGGGATCGATGTGTCGAAGCATCAGGGAAAGATCGACTGGGCAAGGGTCGCCGGGGACGATGTTTCCTATGCGTTTATCCGTGCCGGATACCGGGGCAGCAGCGAGGGAAAGCTGGTGGAGGACGACAATTTTACCGACAATATCGAGGGGGCTCTGGACAACGGAATCCAGGTGGGGGTTTATTTCTATACCCAGGCGCTGACAGAGGAGGAGGCCAGGGAGGAAGCGGAGTTTGTGACGGATCTTCTGACGGACTATGAGGTTACATATCCGGTGGTGCTGGATCTGGAGGAGGTGCTCACCGACAACGCCAGGACGGAAAATATGACCAGGGAGGAATATACGCAGGTGGCGCTGGCCTTCTGCGAGGCGGTTGCAGACGCAGGCTATACGCCCATGATCTACGGCAATCTGAAAACCTTTTTCCTCATGCTGGATCTGGAAAGGATCGAGGGGTATGACAAATGGTTTGCCTATTATGATGAATCCCTCTATTTTCCCTATGATTTTACCGTGTGGCAGTATTCCTCCAAAGGAAGCGTGGACGGCATCGGCGGGGATGTGGATATGAATGTGTGTATGAAGGATTATGCGAAGGAAAGCGGCGAATAAGTATGGGGAGACAAAATGGAAACGGTCAGGGAAGGGGTAAAAAGCGGGTATCTGAAGGAAAAGTTCCGGTTGTTTCATTTAAAGGACAACAGGCCCGGAGAGTATGAATATCATTACCATGATTTCCACAAGCTGATCTGGTTTATCTCGGGGCGGGTGGAGTACCATATCGAGGGGAAGTCCTACCGCCTCGAACCCCACGATATCCTGCTGGTGAATAAGGGGGAGATCCACAAGCCGTCTGTGGATCCCGGCACGGTCTATGAGCGGTATGTATTCTACATTTCCGGCGAATATCTCGAGGAGCACTCGGAGCCGGGCAGCAGTCTGGAGCTGTGCTTTTGTATGGCGGCCAGAGAGCACAGCAGTGTTCTGCGGCTGCCGCCGGCCATGAGCAGGACTTTGTTTGAGACGGTCAGGCTTCTTGAAAGCTCGGAGAATGATGAGGGCTATGCGGGGAATATGTACAGCCGAATCCTGTTTTTAAAGCTTCTGATCGAGCTGAACAGGTGCTGTATCCAGAGCCCGGAGGTCTTTCACAATACCGCCAGATATGACAAGAAGGTGGTGGAGATCATCCACTATATCAACGAGAATCTGTCGGAGGAATTGTCTATTGAGGCGATGTCCTCCCGGTTTTATTTAAGCCCATACCACCTGATGCGCAAGTTTACGGCGGAGACAGGCTATTCCATGCATCAGTACATACTGGAAAAACGCATTCAGGCTGCCAGAGCGCTGATCCTGGCCGGGGAGAGCGCTACCGTGGCCAGCGCGGAGTGCGGGTTTAAGGACTACTCCACCTTCAGCAGGGCGTACCGGAAGATTCTGGGAAGACTTCCGTCCCAGGCGTACTGAAAAAGCGGCGGCCAGGGAGCCCGAAAGGGGACAGGCAGAGCTGTTGTGAAAAGACACAGTTTTAAATCATCACGATCTGTTAAAACCCACGGAAGATGCCGGAGAGGATGCCCGGCGGAAGGGAGAAGGTATGTTTCTGAACACGGATTTTCTAAGGACAGAGGAAATACAACTGATTCTGGAAAAAACAGCGCCGGGGGATGAGAAAAGAGACTGGCTTCCGGCCTACCATTTTTTTATCTGCGACAGGGACGGTAATAAGATGGGACAGTGCGATCTGCGGATCGGTCATAACGAGGGCGTGTATTACGGAGGAAATATAGGATATCGGGTGGAGGAGCCCTTTCGGGGACATCATTATGCGGCGAAGGCCTGCCGGCTTTTGTTTGAGCTGGCCGAAAAGCATGAGCTGGATTATCTGATCATCACCTGCAATCCGGATAATCTGCCCTCGCGGAAAACCTGCGAATATGCGGGCGGGCGGCTGGTTGAGATCGCGGAGCTGCCGCCGGACAATGACATGCGGCTGGAGAGCGGGGAGACGCAGAAGTGTATTTACCGGTTTGAGCTGGGCGGCAGAGGGAATACGGGCGAGCGCGGGAACGATAAGGGGAGAAGCGAATCATAAAAACGGTTCATTCTGCAGAAAAATTCCGGAGCGTCAAGCAAAAACACTTGACACCTCGGAATTTTTGTAGTATTCTTGCAAAGGTGATTGCAGTGGAAAAAATTGTTGAGCAGGGTTTTCTGTATGACTTCTACGGAGAGCTGCTGACAGAGCATCAGAAAAAGATATATGAAGACGTGGTATACAATGATCTTTCTCTGGCGGAGATCGCCGAGGAAAACGGGATCTCGAGACAGGGCGTCCACGATATGGTAAGACGCTGTAACCGCACGCTGCAGGCTTATGAGGATAAGCTTCATCTGATCGAGCGCTTTATGCGGGTGAAGATGAATGTGACGAAGCTGCAGGAGCTTGCGCAGGACGAGGAACTGACAAGGGGAGAGCTTGCCGAAGAGGTCAGTCTTTTGTCGGGCCGGATATTAGAGGAGCTTTGATTCATGGCATTTGAGAGCTTAACAGATAAATTACAGAATGTTTTCAAGAATCTGCGCAGCAAGGGAAGGCTTACCGAGGAGGATGTGAAGGCCGCCCTCAAGGAGGTTAAGATCGCTCTGCTTGAGGCGGACGTCAATTTTAAGGTAGTAAAGCAGTTCGTGAAGGCGGTGGAGGAGCGGGCGATCGGCTCCGATGTGATGAACGGCTTAAATCCCGGCCAGACGGTGATCAAGATTGTCAATGAGGAAATGATCGCTTTGATGGGGGCGGAAACCACGGAGATTCAGATGCAGCCCGGCAAGTCCGTCACGGTTATCATGATGTGCGGCCTTCAGGGAGCGGGTAAGACCACCGCATGCGCCAAGATCGCCGGTAAGCTGAAGCAGAAAGGAAAAAAGACTCTTCTGGTTGCCTGTGACGTTTACAGGCCGGCGGCCATTAAACAGCTCCAGATCAACGGGGAGAAACAGCAGGTGGACGTTTTTTCCATGGGAGAAAATCAGAAGCCGGTGAATATCGCCAGGGCGGCAATCGAGCATGCCAGGAAGAACGGCCACAATGTGGTGATCCTGGATACCGCCGGACGGCTTCACATTGATGAGGACATGATGGCGGAGCTCACAGAGATCAGGGAGCAGGTGGAGGTTCATCAGTCTCTGCTGGTGGTGGACGCCATGACCGGACAGGACGCGGTCACCGTGGCCAGAGAGTTCAATGAGAGGATCGGGATCGACGGCGTGGTGCTCTCCAAGATGGACGGGGATACCAGAGGCGGAGCGGCCCTTTCGGTGAAGGCGGTGACAGGGAAACCGATTTTATATGTGGGGATGGGAGAGAAGCTCTCCGATCTGGAGCAGTTTTATCCCGAACGGATGGCCAGCCGGATTCTGGGGATGGGCGATGTGCTCTCCCTGATTGAGAAAGCCCAGGAAAGCATTTCCATCGACGAGGAAAAGGAGAAGGAAATGGCGGCCCGGATGAAGAAGGGCCGGTTCGACTTCAACGACTACCTGGAGAGCATGAAGCAGATGCGCAACATGGGAGGGCTTACCAGTATTCTTGGGATGCTCCCGGGGATGAGTAAGCAGCTCGGCAACATCGAATCCATGATCGACGAGAAGCAGCTTGCCAGAACCGAGGCAATTATCCTGAGCATGACACCGGAGGAGAGGAAGAATCCCAGGCTCCTTAACCTGAGCAGAAAAAGCAGAATCGCCAGGGGGGCCGGAGTGGACATGGCGGTGGTCAACCGCTTTGTGAAGCAGTTTGAGCAGTCCCAGAAGATGATGAAGCAGATGCCCGGCCTGATGGGGGGCGGAAAGAGAAGGGGCGGCTTCGGCGGCATGCGATTTCCCTTTTAGTCTGCTGTAAGCGGTTGAAAACGGAGGCGTTTTTATGACGGCTTCCTTTCAAAATAAATTTTATTAAAATACATCACGGAGGTGAAAAAAATGGCAGTAAAAATCAGATTAAGAAGAATGGGTCGGAAGAAAGCTCCTTTTTATAGAATCGTTGTAGCGGACTCCAGATCTCCCAGAGACGGAAGGTTCATCGAGGAAATTGGAACCTACGACCCCAAGACCAACCCCAGCACATTCCAGGTGGATGAGGAGCTGGCTAAGAAATGGCTGGCTAACGGCGCGCAGCCCACAGAGGTTGTCAGCAAAATCTTCAGGCAGGCAGGCATCGAAAAATAAGCTGACGCTGACTCTTTTGGAGGTGGACTATGAAGGAATTAGTTGAGATAATTGCAAAAGCGCTTGTGGAGCATCCGGATGAGGTTCTGGTTACCCAGAAGGAAGAGGGAAAGCATATTACGATAGAGCTTCATGTGGCTGCTTCCGATATGGGGAAAGTAATTGGTAAACAGGGAAGAATTGCCAGGGCAATCCGTTCCGTTGTAAAGGCGGCGTCTTCCAAAGAAAATCAGAAGGTTGATGTGGAGATCGTCTGACGGCGGGAGTTGATCCGTCCAGATGGGATCAGAGAGTGGCGCGTACCGTCTTATCGATGTAAAAAAGGGATGTTCTTCTGTATAAGAGAACATCCCTTTTATGCGCAGGGGAGCGCAGAGGAAAAACCGGCGCGCCGGATTTGCTGCGTAAGCAGCGTGCGCCCCGCGCACGGGCAGAGGGAATGAAATGGAAAAATTATTGAAAGTGGGGATCATCGCTTCCACCCACGGCGTGCGGGGAGAGGTTAAGGTATTTCCCACCACAGACGATGTGAATCGCTTCAAAGGGTTGAAGGAGGTTCTGCTCGATACGGGCAGGGAGCGCATACCCCTTGAGATCGAGTCGGTCAGGTTTTTTAAACAGTTTGCCATACTGAAATTTAAGGGCATCGACAGCCTGAATGATGTGGAGATTTATAAAGGCAAAAGTCTTCTGGTCACAAGGGAAAATGCGGTGAAGCTGGAGGAGAATGAATATTTTATTGCGGATCTGATCGGGATGGAGGTCGTCTCGGACGACGGCTCTGTGAAGGGGATTCTTAAGGATGTGATGCAGACCGGGGCAAACGATGTGTATGTGATTGCCCTTGAGGACAAGAGAGAGCTTCTGCTCCCTGCGATCCGGGAATGCGTCCTTTCCATCAGCCCGGAGAGGAATGAGATCAGGATCCACTTACTTGAGGGACTGCTGGATGAGTGATCGGAGACAGGAAAGGAGCGACAGACGTTGCACCAGTTTTCATGTGCTGACCCTGTTTCCGGAGATGATCCGCCAGGGGCTGGGGGAGAGCATCACCGGCAGGGCCATCGCCAGGGGGCTGATCTCTCTGGAGGCTGTCAATATCAGGGACTATACGCTGGATAAACACAAAAAGGTGGACGATTACCCTTACGGAGGCGGGGCCGGTATGCTCATGCAGGCGCAGCCTGTCTATGACGCCTGGCGGGCGGTTGCGGAGAGCATCGACAGGCAGGGGCGGCGGGGCTCGGCCGCCAGAGTGATTTACTTAACGCCCCAGGGAGCGGCCTTTTGCCAGGACATGGCCAGAGAGCTGGCCGGGGAGGAGGATCTGATCTTTCTCTGCGGACACTACGAGGGGATCGACGAGAGGGTGCTGGAGGAGATTGTCACCGACCAGGTGTCCATCGGAGATTATGTTCTCACCGGCGGAGAGCTTCCGGCCATGGTGATGATCGACGCCATAGCCAGAATGGTCCCGGGAGTCTTAAGCAATGCCCGGTCAGGAGAAACGGAGAGCTTTGGAAATCATCTGCTGGAGTATCCCCAGTATTCCAGGCCGGAGATCTGGCATGAGAGAAGGGTGCCGCAGATCCTCCTTTCAGGAAATCATCAGAAGGTGGAGGAATGGCGTCTTGAGCAGTCCCTGGAGCGGACCGGAAGGCTTCGCCCCGATCTGTACGAAAAGTGGGCGGAGGAAAATCAGGAATACTTTATCAGAAAGGCAAAGCGTCAGGAACGGGCCCGCCGCAAAATGCTCAGGAATGCGCAGAAGGAGCAGCAGAAATGATTTTCTTCTTGCATTTTCTCCGATAATATGGTAAATTACTACTGTTGCGAAATTGTGATGGTCCTCTGTTACATGTGTATTAAGAACATCTGATGGGTTTACAGGTCTGAAAGGAAAACGAAAAAAGATGAATGAACTGATCAAAAGTATTGAAGACGAGCAGCTTAAGGAAGTAGCGCAGTTCAACGTGGGCGACACCGTGAAGGTGTACGGTAAGATCAAGGAGGGAAACCGCGAGAGAATCCAGGTTTTCGAGGGCGTTGTTCTGAAAAGACAGGGAACCGGCGCGAGGGAGACCTTTACCGTGAGGAAGTCCTCTAACGGCGTCGGCGTTGAGAAGACCTGGCCGGTATACTCTCCCAACGTAGAGAGAGTAGAGGTAGTGCGCAGAGGTAAGGTGAGAAGAGCGAAGCTGAACTACTTAAGGCAGCGTGTGGGCAAGAGAGCCAAGGTAAAGGAAATCGTCAGATAAGAAAAGTTGTGCAGGACGAGGCAGGAAGGGACAGTTGGAAACAATTGTCCCTTTTCGTAACAGGAATGGAGCGATATGGCAAGACATAAGGGACTGACCTTTTATGAGAAGAAAAAGCGCATCAGCAGAAAGATGATACGGGAGATATTCAGTACCATTTTTTATTGCTTTGCCGCGATTCTGGTGGCCTTTGTCATTGTTTTCGCCATGGGGATGAAGATCAGCGTAATTGGCGTATCCATGGAGCCTTCCCTGTATAACGGACAGGAGGTTCTGGTCAACCGCTTCATCTACAAATTCGTCTCGCCCGGACGGGGAGATGTGATCGTATTTCTGCCCAACGGAAATCCCAATTCCCACTATTATTTAAAGCGTATTGTAGGCCTTCCTGGGGAGCAGGTTCAGATCATCGACGGGTATGTCTATGTGGACGGGGAGCCTCTTTCGGAGGGAGATTCCTATGACAAGATAGCGGATCCCGGGATAGCGGAGAACGGGATCGTTCTCGAGAGCGACGAGTATTTCGTGCTGGGCGACAACCGCAATGCCAGCGAGGACAGCCGCTCGGGGAATATCGGTCCGGTGGGAAAGGAGACCATCATCGGGAAAGCGTGGTTTTATATGGAAGAAGACCTCGCAGAGATGGGCTTTGTAAAGTAAGACAGACGGCAGGTATGAAAAGGTTTTCAGTCCACAGACGCGGGAGTTATACTGCGGTTTTGGATTTTGAAGGGAGCATGGTATCAATATGAATTATCAGTGGTATCCCGGTCATATGACGAAGGCCAGAAGGATGATGCAGGAGGACAGTAAGCTGGTGGAGCTCATCATCGAGCTGGTGGACGCGAGAGCGCCCATGAGCAGCAGAAACCCTGACATCGACGAGATCGGCAGAGGGAAATACAGACTTATCCTGCTGAACAAATCCGACCTGGCGGACGAAAAATATAACGCTCTTTGGAAAGCATATTTTAAGGAAAAAGGATTTTATGTGCAGGAGATCAACGCCAGAAGCGGCGCGGGAGTCAAAAAGATCATGCCGCTGGTGCAGGAGACCTGCCGGGAAAAGATTGAGCGGGACCGGAAACGGGGAATCATAAACCGTCCGGTGCGGGCGATGGTGGCGGGAATTCCCAACGTGGGAAAATCCACATTTATCAACTCCTTTGCGGGCAAATCCTGTACCCGCACGGGCAATAAGCCCGGCGTTACGAAAGGAAAGCAATGGATCCGGCTGAACAAAAATCTGGAGCTTCTCGATACGCCCGGCATTCTCTGGCCCAAATTTGAGGATCAGAAGGTCGGAGAGCGGCTGGCCATGATCGGTACCATCAACGACGAGATTCTGCAGACGCAGGAGCTGGCGGCTTCGGTGGTGTCTTTCCTTCGAAAGGCCTACGCGGGGGTTCTGGCACAGCGCTACGGGGTGGAGGAGGACCAGGAGCTCTGGCGCGTCCTGGAGGAGATCTGTATCAACAGACGCTGCCTGCAAAAAGGGCAGGCCCCCGATCTGCTGCGGGGATCCCAGATTGTTCTGGACGATTTCAGAAGCGGCAGGCTGGGCAGAATTACATTAGAGTATCCGGAGGAGTGGCAGTGAGCAAAAAACTGAAAGATCTATTGAGTACAAGTCTGTATCTGCTGATTGTTCTGGCGCTGACCTTTCTGATTGTGACCTATGTGGGCCAGCGCACCAAGGTGATCGGAAGCTCCATGGAGCCCATGCTGATGGACGGGGATAATCTGATCGTGGATAAGCTGTCCTACCGTTTTGAGGATCCCAGGCGGTATGACATTATCGTGTTTCCCTTTCGGTATGCGGAGCGGACCTACTATATCAAGCGCATCATCGGACTGCCCGGGGAGACGGTCTATATTGACGAAGAGGGCAATATTTTTATCGACGGAGAGCTCCTTGCGGAATCCTATGGCAAGGAGGTGATCACGGATCCGGGGCGGGCCTATGAGCCGGTGACGCTGGGAGACGACGAGTATTTTGTGATGGGTGACAACCGCAACAACAGCTCTGACAGCCGGGACCCGGTGGTGGGGAATATCCATCGGGACGAGTTCATCGGAAAGGCATGGATGCGTATCTGGCCTCTGAAAAAGATGGGAATGATCAGGCACCAGTAGAGGAGAAAGGCACAGAAGAAATGGAACAGAAGATCGGAGAGATCAGAGCGATGTTACAGGCAGCCAGGGATGAGGAGCTGCCTGTCTTTATAAGCAGATGGGAGAAGGATACCCGGCCCGGGGTTAAGGCTCTTGTGGAGAAGGCCGAAAAGCGCCGGGCGGCCTGGGAGAGGGAACTGGAGCGCACGGAGAGCATGAAGGCGTATGAAAAAAAGTATTCGTCCTTTTCCTTTATCTGCGGGATCGACGAGGCGGGCAGAGGCCCCCTGGCAGGGCCGGTGGCGGCGGGGGCGGTTATTTTACCCGGGGATTGTGATATCTTATATCTTAACGATTCCAAGCAACTGACCGAAAAAAAGAGAGAAGAGTTATACGATGTGATTATGGAGAAGGCGCTGGCGGCGGCCACTGGCTTTGTATCGCCCCGGCGGATTGATGAGATCAATATTTTGCAGGCAACCTGTGAGGCCATGCGCATGGCCATCGACGCGCTTAAGGTGAAGCCGGATCTTCTGCTGAACGACGCGGTGACCATACCCGGCGTCTCCATAAAACAGGTCCCCATCATCAGGGGGGACGCCCAGAGCGTTTCCATCGCGGCGGCCAGTATCATCGCCAAGGTAGAGCGGGATCGGCGTATGAAGGAGTATGACCGGCTTTATCCGGAGTACGGCTTTGCCTCCAACAAGGGCTACGGCACCAGGACGCATATCGAGGCGATCAGGAAATTCGGACCCTCACCCATTCACAGAAGGAGCTTTATCGGGAATTTTCTGTGACCGGCCAGCCGCTTGAGCGTAAAATGCAGAAGGGCGGGCGGGATGTCTATGGCGGGGCGTTCGGGCAGAGTCTGACGGATCCGGGGATCCGGGGCGGAAAGGAACGACATGAAGCTATCGGCTTTTTTTGGACAGATCAATCAGAATTATGTGGAAAATACGGGGACAGAGATCACTCCGGCCATGGAGCAGGGATTGAAGAACGGAAAGGAGGCCATCCTTTTAAAGCTTCCGGGACAGACCATATCCGGGGAGGTTCTGATGAAGGAAGGGAGCGACGTACTGCTCTCCATCGGAAAGAACCAGCTCCTCCAGGCCAGGCTGGAAGGAAATATGTCGGTGCTGCCCGGCCAGCTTCTGGCCTTTCAGATTAAGAATAACAGCGGTTCCAGAGTGGTGCTCAGCCCTCTCTTCGAAAATATCGGGCAGGATCCCAATGTGTCCAGGGCGCTCAGGGCGGCAGGACTGCCGGAGAACAGTATAACCGCCGGGATGGTCAGGGCCATGATGCAGGAGGGCCTCTCCATCGACAGGCAGGCCCTTTATCAGATGAACCGGGTGGTCAGCGCCAATCCCCAGGCGGATCTTCAGACGCTGGTGCAGATGCAGCGCCTCTCGCTGCCGGCCACCCCGGAGAATATCGCCCAGTTTGAGGCTTACAAAAATTATCATCACCAGATCGGGCAGAGTCTTCTGGATATTGCGGACGCCTTCTCACAGACCTTTCAGGAGCTCACCGGAGGCGGGAGCCTTAAGGAAGGGATTTCCTTCTATCAGGATGTGCTGAGCGCAGTGCTTCTTAAGGGAGCGGGAGAGGGGGAGGCAGGGGAAGCTGCCGCTCAGGCCCAGGGCAGCGCGGGGCAGCCTCTGTCCGGGGAGGGGGCGCCTGCAGGGGAAGCCCTTTCCGGTGGGGCTTTCTCTGAGGAGATTCTTACCCCCGCCCAGGCCAGGGAGCTGGCCGCTCAGATGCGGCAGGCCGGGATGCCGGAGCAGGCGACGAAAGCCTTTCTGGCAAACCGGCTCACGACCCGGGAGCTTCTGGGCGAGATCGAAGGGCTTCTGACCCGTGAGGATGTGCCGGAGAGGGCGGTTTTTGAGCTGCTGGAGGGAAAAGGGTTTAAGGCCCTTCTCAAAAGCCACATGACGAACCAGTGGCTGTTGGATCCGCAGGAGGTAGGCAGGGAGGGCAGCGTTGACAGGCTCTATGAGCGTTTAAACAGCCAGATGAACCGTTTAAGCCAGGCGCTCTCCCAGGCGGCCAGAGTGGATACGCCGCTGGCCCGGGCTGTGGCGAATGTGAACAGCAATATAGACTTTATGAACCAGTTAAATCATATGTTTAACTATGTTCAGCTTCCTCTGAAAATGCAGTCAAAAAATGCAGGCGGAGAGCTCTTTGTCTACACCAACAGGAAGAGTCTGGCCAGAAAGGACGGGAGCGTCAGCGCTCTGCTGCATCTGGATATGGAGCATCTGGGCGGAGTGGATGTGCATGTCTCCCTGACGGATCAGAGGGTGGCCACGAAATTTTATCTGCAGGACGAGGGGGCGCTGGATCTGATCGCACAGAATATTTCCATTCTGAACAAAAGGCTTGAGGACAGGGGATATTCCATGAACGCTGAGTTTATCCATCAGGATGAAACCGCCAATGTGATGGAGGAGATCTTAAAGCAGGGAAAGAGTATCTCCCCGCTGGCGGGCTACTCCTTTGACGCCAGGGCTTAAGGACGCACAAAAGGGTGCAGAAAGGATGTCAGATGGAGCAGAAGGAAAAAGTAAAGCAGGCGATCGCCCTCTCCTATGACCCGGAGGACGACGCCCCCAGAGTCATCGCCAGCGGAAAGGGCGCTCTGGCGGAGCGGATCATCGAGAAGGCCCAGGAGGCGGCCGTCCCGGTACATCGGGACGATAAGCTGGCGGATACCTTATCCCGCCTTGAGATCGGCGATATGATCCCTCCGGAGCTGTACGAGGTGGTGGCGGAGATCCTGGTCTTTGTGGACGCCATGGATAAGATCAGGGCAAAGATGGGCGGTAAGCTCTGAGAAAGGCGGGCCGCTTTTTGGAGCGCGGGGCGGGGAGAGTTTGCCGTTATTTGCCCCCGAAATTCTCTGGAGGGATAATTGAATAAGAGGGAAAAAGGAAAGCAATACGAGGAGCAGGCCGCCTCTTATCTGGAGAGGCAGGGGTTTGTTCTGCTGGATAAAAACTTTGCGTGCAGGCAGGGCGAAGTGGATCTGATCGGGATTCATGAGAACTGCCTTGTTTTTGTAGAGGTAAAATACCGCAGGGACGGCGGATGCGGACAGCCCGAGGAGGCGGTGGGAGGCGCAAAGCAGGCGCGGATCTGTCAGGCGTCGGATTACTACAGGCTGACCCATCAGCGGGAGAGTCTTATGCAGGTGCGATACGACGTGGTGGCCATCTGCGGGGATCAGGTCAGATGGCACAGGAACGCCTTTCCCTACGGCGTGAGGGGAAGAACGTATTCCTGGTAGCGAATCTGTGATAATAAAAGAGAGGATATCATTATGGAACCGAGCACAAACAATCTGTTCAACAATGGACGCAGGGACCCGGGAGACATCCCGGAGTCGGAGAGCGGACATTGCGCTTCAAAAATAGCCCTTATACGGAAGAAAAGCGATACACCCGTGAAAAGGAACCGGCAGGGGGAGCTGGAATATCTGACCTTTCCCCTTCTGGAGCAGACAGGGCTTGTCAGACACCTCTTTTCCACCCGGACAGGGGGTGTGAGCAGGGGCGTCTTCGCCACCATGAATTTGAGCTATACAAGGGGAGACGACAGGGAGGCGGTGGACGAGAATTTCCGGCGCATTGCCGGGGCTCTCGGGACGAAACCGGAGCGTATTGTCTGCTCCAGGCAGACCCACACAATCAACGTGCGGCTGGTTACGGAGGAGGACTGCGGAAAGGGAGTCGTCAGGGAGACGGATTACGACGATGTGGACGGGCTGATCACCAGCACGGCGGGGATCGCGCTGTGTACCCTGTACGCGGACTGTGTGCCTCTGTATTTTGTGGATCCGGTCAACGGCGCCATCGGCCTTGGCCATTCCGGCTGGCGGGGAACCGCAGCGCGCATGGGAAGGGCGGTGCTTAAGGCCATGGAGGAGGCCTTCGGAACCAGACCGGGGGATGTACTGGCCGCCATCGGACCCTCCATCTGTCAGGACTGCTACGAGGTCAGCCAGGAGGTGGCGCAGGTCTTTATGCAGGAGTTTGGGCAGGAGTGGAAGCTCTTTTTCAGACAGGGAAGGGAGCCTTTAAAGTATCAGCTTGATCTCTGGGAGGCCAACCGGAGCGTGCTGCTGGAGGCGGGGATTTTGCCGGAGCATCTGGCGGTGACGGATCTGTGTACCTGCTGTAACAGCGAATATCTTTTTTCCCACAGAGCCAGCCAGGGAAAAAGGGGAAATCTGGCGGCTTTTCTGGAATTAATAAAATCTTAACTTTTTCCCTGTCTGTTTCTTAAAGTTGGTATGGTTTACTATGATTAATCCCACAGAAAGGTGTGAACACGTTATGACAAATATCCTGGTTTGCGATGACGACAAAGAGATTGTGGACGCGATAGAGATTTATCTGATGCAGGAGGGCTACCGGGTCTTCAGGGCCTGTGACGGGGAGCAGGCTATCCAGGTTTTAAAGGAGCAGAATATCCAGCTTCTGATCATTGACATTATGATGCCGAGGCTGGATGGGATTCACGCAACCTTAAAGATCAGAGAGTACAGCAGTATCCCCATTATTTTTCTCTCCGCCAGGTCGGAGGATACGGACAAGATCCTGGGGCTGAATATCGGGGCGGACGACTACGTGACCAAGCCGTTCAATCCCCTGGAGCTGGTGGCCAGAGTGAAGTCCAACCTGCGAAGATACACACAGCTGGGGAATCTGAATGTGGAGAACAACGCGCTTTTTTCCGTGGGAGGGCTGTGTATCAACGACGACACAAAGGAGGTCACGGTGGACGGGGAGAGCGTGCGGCTGACCCCTATCGAGTACAACATCCTTCTGCTTCTTGTGAAGAACAAGGGCAAGGTCTTTTCCATCGACCAGATCTATGAAAATATCTGGAACGAGGAGGCCATCGGCGCGGACAATACGGTGGCGGTGCATATCCGGCACATCAGAGAAAAAATAGAGATCAATCCCAGGGAGCCAAGATATCTGAAGGTGGTCTGGGGCGTGGGCTATAAGATTGAAAAACAGTAGGGATTCTGGCGCGCCGGGCGAAACTGGCGCGGGGAGGACTGCCAGACCGGAACAGGAGTACAGCTATGGATGATCAGAGGATGCAGGAACAGGCAATGCAGCAGGAGGATATTCTGACAATGGAGCAGGAGCAGTCCGGTCAGGAGCAGGACCGGTCCGGACCGGAGGAGAAGGGCGGACAGCGCAGGGAAAAACGCCGCCGGAAGAACGCCGCCGGGGATGTTTCGGGCTTTGCGGCTCAGGACGGGGAAGGGCAGACACAGGAGAAAGGGGGCAGAAAGCAGACCGTAAGGCGCAGACACAGACACACGGGTCTGTCGATCCTGCACTTTTTGCAGCACGTGGCGCTGGTGACGGCGGCGGTTCTGATTGTCACCGTTCTTTCGGGCTCTTATTTTGTACATTATACCGATAAGGGGGTGGAGAGCTACAGTCTCATCGGCGAGGATCGGGACGCTCCTTTTGAGGAATCCACGCTTTTTAACAGGCTGCTGGGAAAAAGTGTTTCGGATGTGATCTGTTATGGGGCCATCAGAAGCCAGATGGAGACGGACGCCGCGTTCAATCCCCAGAAGGAGATCGACGTCACCGCCTTTGCGGGAAGATACGGCGAGCTTCCCGGGGAGTATGTCACCGCCCGCTATTATCTGGACGATCTGCTCAAATGGGGGCAGGCGGGACTGGAGTATGAGGAGGTCTATATGACCGGCGACGAGGTGAACCGCTTTCTGAGCTTTGGCAGGACAGTGACGAAGGTGGATCCGCAGGGGCAGAGCGGATCATTTAAATACCTCAATTCCGATCTTTCCGGCGCCACGCAGGTGGTGGACGTGTCGGGGAATCTCTTAAATCCGGAGGAAAACATAAGGGACGACGTGCAGGAGACTATCCTGAAAAACAGATACCGCACGGTGGACGGGAAAAAGCTGGAGGAGCATGTCTCCACCTGGAATGATTATCACATGCTCTGTGAGAACCTGAGTAGCACGGTGAGGGATCTGGCCGTCAATTACAACAATTATCTGAGCTACAGGGACCGCTTTGACGGCGGTAATTCCAATATCGTCTACTTTATCAGTAAAACCATCAATGGAAAGACGGAAATTTACAGCAACCTGGAAAGGAGGACCGGCTCTGAGGCGCAGCTGAAAAAGGAGCTGATGGACCGGTGCGGCAGATATGTCCTTTATGACGCGTCTGCCATGGAATTTGAGACCAATACCATGATTGAGGAGGCCACCCTGCGCTATCTCTTTAACGGATACGAGTACGCCTATCCGCAGGATACCCGGATCATGATCGGGGTGGACACCGGGTATGGGGCGGAGGACGTCTTTACCATGGCGCGGGCGCGTTTCGGGGATTTTGTTCCCTGGATGTGGCAGTACCTCGCAGGTGGGATCGCCTGCATCCTGATCTGGCTGCTTCTTCTGGCGGTGCTCACCATGAAGGAGGGACGGGTGCGCAGAAAGGATACCGGCGAGATTGTGACCGGTCTGTGCCCTGAGGACTATATTCCAACGGAAGTCATGGCAGTGGCGGGAATTGCCCTTCTCTGGGGGATGTTTTATGGCATATCGGCGGCGGTTAATCGCTTCTGGCAGTCGGTGGAGGGCGGATTTTTGGTCGCTCTGGCAGGGGTGTCCGCGCTGTTGGTGAGCCTGATCTTTTCCTTCTTCTATTACAGCTTCGTAAGGAGGATCAGAGGCGGCGTGCTGTGGCGGGAAAGCATTCTGCGGCGTATGGGGCGCTCTCTGGGAAAATGGATGCTTTACGCCTTTGAGCACTCCACCGTGCTGATCCGGGTGTGGGTTCCTCTGGGGGGATTCGTGCTGGTAAACGCAGGGCTGGTTCTGTTTACGGCTTATATGTTCGTGGATCATCGTGAGACCGGGCTCTGGCTTCTTCCTCTTCTGCTTTTGCTGGCGCTGGACGGGGGCGTGGGGTATATAATGTACCGCTCCGCTCTTGCCAGGGAGAGGATCCTGGAGGGGATCCGGCTGATCCGCGGGGGAAATCTCTCCCACAAGGTGGGCGAGGACGGCCTTTACGGGGAGGATCTGGATCTTGCGAAGGCGGTGAACAGCATCGGGGAGAGCGTGAGGACGGCGGTGGAAACCAGTATGAAGGATGAACGCATGAAGGCGGATCTGATTACCAATGTTTCCCACGATATCAAGACGCCCCTTACCTCCATCATCAATTATGTGAATCTGATTAAGCGGGAAAACGTGAAGGATCCAAAAATCAGGGAATATATCGAGGTGCTCGATGCGAAGTCCCAGCGGCTTAAGCAGCTTACCGACGACCTGGTGGAGGCATCCAAGATCTCTTCGGGGAATATCGTGCTTCAGTGGGAGAAGATCAATCTGGTGGAGCTTCTGAATCAGACCATCGGAGAGTTTTCACAGAAATTTGAGGAAAAGGCGCTTTATCCGGTGCTGCGCGGGCCGAAGGGCTCCGTGTTTATCGAGGCGGACAGCAGGCGGATCTGGAGAGTCATCGAAAACCTCTTTAACAATGTGGTGAAATACGCCATGCCGGGAACCAGGGTTTATATCGATCTGGGACTCTGGGAGGATGAGCAGAAGCAGCCGCTGGTGATGCTCTCAGTCAAGAATATCTCGGCCCAGCCCCTGAAGGTGAGCGCGCAGGAGCTGACAGAGCGCTTCATCAGAGGCGACGAGTCCAGAACGACAGAGGGGAGCGGCCTTGGCCTGTCCATAGCCAAGAACCTGACCCAGGCTCAGAGAGGGGAGTTCGAGATCGTGGTTGACGGGGATCTGTTCAAGGTCAATCTCATGTTCCCCCTGATGGAAAAATAAAAAAAGCGGTGTCCTGTGGGGGATGCTGATTCTCAAAAAGCCGTTCTGCTGAAAAAGCAGAGCGGCTTTCTTATAAGGATTTCCGGCAAAGCGCACGCAGCCTTGCCGGAAATAATCGGATATGCGGCTTTATATATTTAAGTTCTCCTCCCGGTTATTATACCTGACCAGGAACTCCTGTATTTTTTCGGTGGGAGTGTAGACCCCTGACATGGAGGAGTCGTGATTCATAAAGTCCACAATGGATGCCAGGAACTTACTCATATCCGCCTCCACATGGTAAGGGCGATTAAAGAGCTCCGGGATCCGGTAGGTGAGGTTGGTGGTCACCACTCTGTCAAAATAGCACTGCTCATAGGCCTCGTCAAAATCCTTCAGCCCTCTGGAGAAAAGTCCGAAGGTACAGCAGATATAGACGCTCTTGGCATTCATGGCCTTGAGCCGTCTGGCGGTTTCAAGGATACTGTCCCCGGTATCCACGATGTCGTCGATGATGATGACGTCCTTCCCGTCTACGTCCTCCCCGAGAAATTCCTTTACAGGGGAGGGAGCCGGACTGCTCTGACGGCAGGAATAGCTGCGGCGCTTGTAAAACATGCCGGTGTTGACGCCCAGGACGCTGGCAAAATAGATGGCGCGGTTTAAGCCGCTGGCGTCAGGACTCACCACCATCAGATGATCCTTGTCAATCAGAAGATCATCCCGGGTGGCAAGGAGCGAGCGGATAAACTGATAAGGCGGGGTAAAATTGTCGAACCCGCACAGGGGAGCCGCGTTCTGGATGCTGGGATCGTGGGCGTCAAAGGTGATCAGGTTGCTGACCCCCATGTTGCTCAGCTCCTCGATGGCGTAAGCGCAGTCCAGGGATTCCCTTCCGGTTCTTCGGAACTGCCGCCCCTCATACAAAAAGGGCATGATCACATTGATGCGGTGGGCCTTGCCGTTCACCGCCGCGATCACCCGCTTTAAGTCCTGGTAATGGTCGTCAGGAGATTTATAATTGGTATAACCGTTCATGGAATAAGAAACATTGTGATTACATACATCCGTCAGGATAAAAAGATCCGCTCCCCGGACTGACTCGGAGAGCATGGCCTTTCCCTCGCCGCTTCCAAAACGGTAACAGGAGGCCCCCAGAAGATAGCTGTCGGCAACGTAGCCCTTAAAGGCGTGATCGTTTTTGGCAATGTTTTTAATGCTCTTTCTGAACGCGACAAGATGGTGATCGACATTTTCTCCGAGTATGGAGGCGGAATCCATCACGATCAGTTTCAGGGGAGCAACAGGGATAGCCGCTTCAAGTTTATGTATGTCGGGCATGGCAACCTCCGTTCACTGAAAAGTAGTTCTACTTTTATTTTATAACATTATGCAAGTGACACGTCAAGGAAATTCTGGTAGAATGAGGACAGACACTGAAAATGGCAGGAACGGGGAAATATGGGAAAAATTGAGCAAAAGGGACACCTGATCAGAGGAGTGGAGGAGGGGAGCATCGCCTGGGAGCTGGAGATCCGGGCCGGCGACAGGCTTCTTGCCATCAACGATCAGGAGATAGAGGATATTTTTGATTATCAGTATTATGTGGAAAATGAGTATCTGGAGGTGCTGATCGAGAAGCCGGATAAGGAGCAGTGGCTTCTGGAGGTGGAGAAGGACGAGGACGAGGATCTGGGGATCGTGTTTGAGAGAGGGCTCATGGACGATTACCGCTCCTGTCAGAACAAATGTATCTTCTGTTTTATCGACCAGATGCCGAAGGGAATGCGGGAAACCCTCTATTTTAAGGACGACGACTCCCGGCTCTCCTTTTTGCAGGGAAATTACGTGACCCTCACCAACATGTCGGATCACGACCTGGAGCGGATCATCCGGTACCGGCTTTCCCCCATCAATATATCCTTTCAGACCATGAATCCGGCTCTCCGGTGTAAGATGCTCAATAACCGCTTCGCGGGGCAGGCGCTTGAGAAGGCGGACAGACTCTTTGAGGCGGGCATCGCCATGAACGGGCAGATTGTGCTCTGCAGGGGCATCAACGACGGGGAGGAGCTGGAATACAGCATCCGGAAGCTGACGGAATATATTCCGGTGCTTGAGAGCGTGTCCGTGGTGCCGGTGGGGCTTTCCAGGTACCGGGAGGGACTCTGCCCCCTGGAGCCCTTCGACAGAGAGGACGCCAGGCAGGTTCTCGCCATGATCCATGGCTTTCAGGAGGAGATTTATGCCCGTCACGGCATCCATTTCGTCCATGCCAGCGACGAGTGGTACCTTCTGGCGGGGGAGGAGTTCCCCACGCAGGAGCGCTACGACGGCTATTTGCAGCTTGAAAACGGCGTCGGGATGATGCGGCTTCTGATGGATGAGTTTGACGACGCTCTGAGAAATCTTAAGAAGCCTGGGGCGGATGTTTCACGGGAGATCTCCATCGCCACAGGCCGGCTGGCTTATCCCTGCATCAGCGGGATGGCCCGGCGGATGACAAAGCTCTTTCCCGGGCTTACCATTCACGTATATGAGATAATCAACCACTTTTTCGGGGAGCAGATCACAGTAACCGGGCTTCTCACCGGAAAGGATATCATGGAACAGCTTCGGGGAAAGCCTCTGGGGGAGCGGCTTCTGCTCTCCTGCAGTATGCTGCGTTCCACAGAGCCCGTCTTTCTGGACGATGTGACTCCCGGGCAGATGGAAAAGGCTTTACAAGTAAAAACAGATATTGTAAAATCAAGCGGATATGACTTTGTAAACGCGGTTTTGGGAATAGAGGATGCGGATAAGGCGGTCTGAACGAAGGACTGCAATGAAGCAGGATTCGCATCATGCGCCGTCAGGAGGCGGCAGAACGGGAGTAAAAATGAGCAAAAGCAGAAAGCCCATCGTGGCGGTGGTGGGGCGGCCCAATGTGGGAAAATCCACCCTGTTTAACGCGCTGGCAGGACAGCGGATTTCGATTGTGAAGGATACGCCGGGGATCACCAGGGATCGGATCTACGCGGACGTATCCTGGACAGGCAGATCCTTTACCCTGATCGATACGGGGGGGATCGAGCCCGACAGTAAGGACATTATCTTATCCCAGATGAGAGAGCAGGCCCAGATCGCCATCGACACGGCGGATGTGATCCTTTTTATGGTGGATGTCAGGCAGGGGCTGGTGGACGCGGACGCCAGGGTGGCGGACATGCTGCGGCGCTCTCATAAGCCGGTGGTCCTGGTGGTCAACAAGGTGGACCGGTTCGACAAATATATGTCGGATGTGTACGAGTTCTACAATCTGGGAATCGGCGAGCCCTATCCCATCTCCGCCGCCAATCAGATGGGGCTGGGGGATATGCTGGACGTGGTGATCGGACATTTCGGGAAGGAGAGCCAGGAGGACGGGGAGGACGAGAAAACCCGGATCGCCATCGTGGGCAAGCCCAACGTGGGCAAGTCCTCCCTGATCAATAAGCTTCTGGGGGAAAAACGGCTGATCGTCTCCGATATCGCGGGCACCACCAGGGATGCGGTGGACACCCCTGTCACCCGAAACGGCAGAGAATACATTTTTATCGACACCGCAGGGCTGCGCCGCAAGAACAAGGTGAAGGAGGATCTCGAGCACTATATGATCGTGCGCACCGTGGGCGCGGTGGAGCGGGCGGATATCGTGATACTGCTCATCGACGCGGTGGAGGGAGTGACGGAGCAGGACGCCAAGATCGCGGGGATCGCTCACGATCGGGGAAAAGCGGTGATCGTGGCGGTGAACAAGTGGGACGCCATCGAGAAGGACAATAAGACCATCGGAAAATACACCGACCGGATCAGGGAGATCTTATCCTTCATGCCCTATGCGGAGGTGACCTTCATCTCGGCGCTGACCGGCCAGCGGCTTTTCAGACTCTATGATCTCATCGACACGGTCAGCGAGAACCACGCCATGCGGATCGCCACCGGCGTACTCAACGAGATTATGGGCGAGGCTGTGGCGATGCAGCAGCCGCCCTCCGACAAGGGAAAACGGCTTCGGCTCTATTATATCACCCAGGTGGGGGTAAAGCCGCCGACCTTTGTGATCTTTGTAAACGATAAGGAGCTGATGCACTTTTCCTACACCAGATATATTGAGAACAAAATCAGGGAGGCCTTTGGCTTTAAGGGAACGCCGCTGAAATTTATCATCAGGGAGAGGAAGGAGTCGAAGTGATATGGAACGAGTGATCTGTCTTGCGATTGGCTATGCATTTGGTCTGTTTCAGACGGCCTTTATCTACGGAAAAATGCACGGGATTGATATCCGTGAGCACGGAAGCGGAAACGCGGGCACCACAAACACCCTGCGGGTGCTGGGGACCAGGGCGGGCCTGATCGTTCTGGCGGGGGATATCCTCAAGTGTATCCTGGCCATTGTGATCAGCGGGCTGATCTTTGATCAGTCCCATCCCGACGAGATCTATCTGCTTAAGCTCTACGCGGCGGCGGGGGCTATCCTGGGACACAATTTTCCCTTTTATCTGAAATTTAAGGGGGGAAAGGGGATTGCGGCCACGGCGGGGCTGATTCTTTCCTTTCATCCGGCCTTTGTGCCCATGGGCGTGATCATTTTTTTCAGCGTGTTCTTCCTGCTCCACTATGTATCCCTGGGATCCCTTCTGGTCTATGCGGGACTGATGATCGAGATGGTGGTGGCAGGACAGATGGGGCTTTTCGGCGCCTCCCAGGCGGTGCTCAACGAGATGTATGTGATCACGGCGCTTCTGACGGCGCTGGCCTACTACAAGCACCGGGAGAATATTGTACGTCTGATTAAGGGCCAGGAGAGAAAAACCTATCTCACCAGAAAAAACAGTGTGTAGGCAGGCCGCTGGCGGGCGCGGGAAGTAAGGAAAAGGAAGGATAGCGGATATGGCAAAAGTGGGAGTGATCGGAGCCGGGAGCTGGGGATGCGCCCTGTCATGGCTTCTTTGTAATAACGGACATCAGGTAACCATGTGGTCGGCTCTGGAGGATGAGATCCTTATGCTCAGACAGACTCATGAACATAAGGATAAGTTGCCGGGGGTAAGGCTTCAGGACGGGATCGTCTTTACCGCCGGCCTGGAGGAGGCGGTATCCGGCCGGGATGTGCTGGTGCTGGCGGTGCCCTCGCCCTTTACCAGAAGCACGGCGGCCCGGATGGCGCCGTTTGTGGGGCAGGGGCAGCGGATCGTCAACGTGGCCAAGGGAATCGAGGAGAGCACCCTCATGACGCTGTCTCAGATCATTGAGCAGGAGATCCCGCAGGCACAGGTGGCGGTGCTCTCCGGCCCCTCCCACGCGGAGGAGGTGGGAAAGGGGATCCCCACCACCATCGTGGTGGGAACGCAGGAGAAGGACACTGCGCAGTACCTGCAAAACCTCTTTATGAGCAGTGTGTTCCGGGTCTACACCAGCTCGGACGTTCTGGGAATCGAGCTGGGAGCCGCCCTGAAAAACGTGGTGGCGCTGGCCGCCGGTATGGCCGACGGCCTGGGCTACGGGGACAACACCAAGGCGGCCCTGATCACCAGAGGGATTGCGGAGATCGCCAGGCTGGGGATCTCCATGGGCGGGCGGATCGAGACCTTTTACGGGCTCACCGGCATCGGGGATCTGATCGTCACCTGCGCCTCCATACATTCCAGGAACCGCCGGGCCGGTATCCTGATCGGGAAGGGCTATACCATGGAGCAGGCCATGGCGGAGGTTAAGATGGTGGTGGAGGGCGTCTACTCCGCCAGGGCAGGTTATGCCCTGGCACAGAAATATCAGGTGAGCATGCCCATCATCGAACAGGTGAATAAGATTCTTTTTGAGGGGATGAGCGCCGCCGACGCGGTCAGCGAGCTGATGCTCCGGGATAAAAAGGTGGAGAACATCGATTTAAGAGAGCTTTACCAGAACAGTGTGGAGATTCCCTGGTGATGCGAAACAGAGGTTTGAAAGAGAGGTTAGAGGAGATGAACGGACAACAATTTTTGAGCACACAGGAATATGTGGCGTCGGAGGAACTGATGGCCAGCGTGAACGTGGCGGTGGCGCTGCAAAAGCCCCTTCTGATCAAGGGGGAGCCGGGGACGGGCAAGACCATGCTGGCCCAGGCGGTGGCCAAATCCCTTGGAAAGGAGCTGATCATCTGGAATATCAAGTCCACCACCAAGGCTCAGGACGGCCTTTATATGTATGACACCATACAGAGGCTCTACGACGGACAGTTCGGCGAGGCGGGCGTGGACGATATCGCCCATTATATCAAGCTGGGTAAGCTGGGGGAGGCTTTCGAGGCGCAGGAGCAGGTGGTGCTTTTAATCGACGAGATCGACAAGGCGGATCTGGAATTCCCCAACGACCTTCTCTGGGAGCTGGATCAGATGGAGTTTTACATCCATGAGACAAAACGCACGGTTAAGGCCAGGCACCGTCCCATTGTGATTATCACCTCCAATGCGGAAAAGGAGCTGCCGGACGCGTTCCTGCGCAGATGTATCTTCCATTACATCGATTTCCCGGACGAGGCTCTGATGGAGGAGATCGTGCGCACCCATTACCCGGATGTGGAGGATAAGCTCCTCAAAAACGCCATGACGGTGTTCTACAATATCCGCACCCTGCGGGATATCCGCAAAAAGCCCAGCACATCGGAGCTGATCGACTGGATCAACGCTCTGCAGATCGGCGGTATCTCTGCGGACGAGATCCGTGCAAAACTCCCCTTCGTGGGAGTGGTAGTGAAAAAGGACGAGGATCTGGAGACGGTACGGCAGAAGCTGGACTGAAAAGCGTGGCCCGGAAAGGGGGAAGCGTATGTTTTCTAATTTCTTTTATACCTGTAAGGCCAAGGGGTTAAACATCACCTTAAGCGAGTGGCTTACGCTCCAGGAGGCGCTGGATAAGGGACTGTGCGAGAGCAGCCTGACGCAGTTTTACTATCTTGCCCGGATGATTCTGGTTAAGAGCGAGACGGATTTCGACAAATTCGATATGGCCTTTGACGAGACCTTTAAAGGCATCCAGTCGGAGAACGAGATCTCCAAAAACATGATGAAGTGGCTGGACAAGTCGGAGCTGATCGATATGGTGGACGAGGAAGAGCGCTACCGTATGAACGAGCAGGACGGCATGCAGTTTATCGACAAGGACGAGGTGGAGACCAAATTTAAGGAGCGCCTGCGGGATCAGGACAGCGAGCACAACGGGGGCAGCTTCTGGATCGGCAGCATGGGAAAGACCGCCTTTGGAAATATGGGGGGTTTTATGGGAGGCATCCGGGTAGGAGGAAAGACCGGCTACCAGAGCGCCTTCCAGGTGGTGGGAGCCCGCAAGTACCGGGACTTCCGGGACGACCGGATGCTGGATAACCGTCAGTTCCAGCTGGCCTTCCGAAAGCTGCGTCAGTTTTCCACCAGGCTGGATATCCCGAAGACAGAGCTGGATATCGACGGCACCATCGATAAGACCTGCAACAACGGCGGATGTCTGCAGATCGTCATGGCTAAGCCCCGCAAAAACGCGGTAAAGCTCCTGCTGCTGATGGATTCCGGCGGTACCATGATCCCCTTCAGCTCCCTTCTAAACGAGCTGTTTCAGGCGGTTCACAAATCCAACCATTATAAGGACGTGAAGACCTATTATTTCCATAACTGTATCTACTCCAAGCTCTACAAAACCCCGGAGTGCGAGAACGGGGACTGGATCGACACGGAGTGGATGTTCCGGAATCTGGACAGCGATTACAAGGTGATCGTGGTGGGGGACGCGGCCATGGCCCCCGAGGAGCTCTACTCTGCCAGCGGCAATTACCGGGGGCCCAACGGCGGCCTTGCGGGCTGGGACTGGCTCCGGCTTTTGAAGCGCCACTATAAGAAGGTGGTCTGGCTCAATCCCAAGATGGCGCCGGGACACGCGCCCTGGAGAGAGGCGGAGACAGCGATCAAGGGGCTCTTTCCCATGTATAAGCTGACGGTGGACGGACTCAACCAGGCCATGATCAAACTCATGCTGAACAAATAATACGGTGATAAAAACTGACCCGGGGTTTGCGCACGCGCGGTATCCGCAAATCTGACGTACGTAAAAGCCGCGCGGAAATGAGGAAAAGATGACGATTTTTGAGGAACTCAGGGCCAGAGGACTTCTGGCCCAGCTTACGGACGAGGAGGAAATCAGGGAACTGATCAACGCGGGCAAAGCCACCTTTTATATCGGCTTTGACCCCACGGCGGATTCCCTTCATGTGGGACATTTTATGGCGCTGTGCCTGATGAAGCGCCTGCAGATGGCGGGCAATAAGCCCATCGCCCTTCTGGGAGGCGGAACCGGGATGGTGGGCGACCCCTCCGGCAGAAGCGATATGCGCTCCATGATGACCAGGGAGACCATCGACCACAACTGCCAGTGCTTTAAGGAGCAGATGAGCCGTTTTATTGATTTCTCCGACGGAAAGGCCATGATGGTGAACAATGCGGAGTGGCTCATGGATTTAAACTATATCGAGTTTTTGCGGGAGATCGGGCCCCATTTTTCCGTGAACCGGATGCTCACGGCGGAGTGCTATAAGCAGAGGATGGAAAAGGGCTTAAGCTTCCTGGAATTTAACTACATGCTCATGCAGAGCTATGACTTCTACGAGCTGTACCGGAGATACGGCTGTAACATGCAGTTCGGCGGGGACGACCAGTGGAGTAACATGCTGGGCGGGACGGAGCTGATCCGCAGGAAGCTGGGGAAGGACGCCTACGCCATGACCATCACCCTGCTCCTTAACTCCGAGGGGAACAAGATGGGCAAGACCCAGAAGGGGGCCGTATGGCTTGACCCCAACAAGACCAGTCCGTTTGAGTTCTATCAATACTGGCGTAACGTGGCGGACGCGGACGTGCTTAAATGCCTGCGGATGCTCACCTTCCTGCCTCTTGAGCAGATCGACGAGATGGACGGATGGGAGGGCAGCCAGCTCAACCAGGCCAAGGAGATCCTCGCCTTCGAGCTCACGAAGCTGGTTCACGGGGAAGAAGAAGCCTCCAGAGCCCAGGAAAGCGCCAGGGCGCTGTTCAGCACCGGGGCCGCGGCGCAGATGCCCACCACGGAGCTTTCCGAGGAGGACTTTGCCGACGGAGCCATCGATATGATCTCCGTGCTCTGTAAGGCAGGGCTGGTTCAGAGCCGCTCCGAGGGAAGAAGGGCCATCGAGCAGGGCGGGGTCACCCTGGAAAACGAAAAGATCACGGATGTGAAGGCGGCCTTTGGAAAGGATACCTTCGCAGGCGAGGGCGCTGTGGTGAAAAGGGGGAAGAAGAACTTCCGCAGGGTGGTCCTGAAGTGATGCAATATCAGTTAATCAGAAGCAACCGAAAATCCATTGCCATCTCTTTTGACAGAGATGGCAATTTGACCGTAAAGGCGCCCTCCTGGGTAAGCCGCAGCAGGATCGACGCCTTCGTGGCTTCAAAGGAGGAATGGATCCTGGCCACCGCCGTAAGGCTGGAGAGGGAACGGGAAAAGGCCCTGGCAGGGAGACTGCGGCTGGAAAACGGCGACGAGCTCAGCTATCTGGGAGAAAAGCGGGTTCTGAGCGTGATCCGGGAGCAGCGCAGCCGGGCAAGGGTCAGATGTGTGACGGACAGGCTTCTGCTGTGGGTACCCTATGAGGCGGACTACGAGCTGAAACGCGCCTGCCTTGAAAAATGGTACCGCAGACAGGCGCAGAGCGTTTTCGCGCAGAAGGCGCAGGAGTTTGCCGAAATCCCCGGGGTGGATTTTAAGGAGATTCACATCAAAGACCAGAAAAGCCGCTGGGGAAGCTGCAGCGGCCGGGGAAACCTCAACTTCAACTGGCGGCTGATTATGGCCCCGGAGCCGGTGTGCGACTATGTGATCATCCATGAGCTGTGCCATCTGCGGTTTATGGATCACTCGGCCTGTTTCTGGGAGCTGGTGGGGAGCATATGCCCGGAGTATAAGCAGTACAGGAGATGGCTTAAGGAGAACGGGCAGCGGCTTTATGTCCTGTAAGGTGTGGCGGCCGATTTCCTCATCTTTTTGAAAAACAGTAATAACCCCTTCCCTTTCCCGCATACACTTGATTAAGTATGTAAAAGGCAGGGACGAATCCGATGGAGTCCGGCGTGTACATGACCGGAAGAGAGATCGGTTCGTTCAAAGAGCGACTGCCTGCTGAGCCCGTCCGGGGCGGCAGGCTGCGGAAAGGGCGTGGGAGAGCAGATGGACATAAATGCAAAGAGAGAATACGATCTGTACAACGACATCCAGTCAAGGTGCGGCGGGGAAATCTACATAGGCGTCGTAGGGCCGGTTCGGACTGGAAAATCCACATTCATCAAACGGTTTATGGATCTGATGGTGCTGCCGAATATGGTGGAATCCTATGAAAAGGAGCGGGTGGTGGATGAGCTTCCCCAGAGCGCGGGAGGAAAGACAATCACCACCACGGAGCCCAAGTTTATTCCCAAGGAGGCGGCGAAGCTTTCCCTGGGGGATGGAATTGAGGCCAGGGTAAGGCTTATCGACTGCGTGGGCTATATGGTGGACGGCGCCAGCGGCCACATGGAGGACGACGCGGAGCGCATGGTAAAGACTCCCTGGTTTGCGGAGGAGATCCCTTTTACCCAGGCGGCGGAGATCGGAACCCGTAAGGTCATCAATGATCATTCCACCATCGGAATCGTGATCACCTGCGACGGCAGCTTTGGGGATATTCCCAGAGAAAACTATCTTGCCGCGGAGGAGCGCACCATCAGGGAGCTGAAAAAGCTCAAAAAGCCATTCGTGGTGCTTTTAAACACGGCGAAGCCCTACGGGGAGGAAGCGGTAAGGATTGCGGAGGAGATCGGGAACAAATACGCGGTATCAGTGATGCCGGTAAACTGCGAACAGCTCAAGAAGGAGGATATCAATCAGATCCTTGAGAACATTCTCTATGAGTTCCCCCTGACCATGATCGAATTTTATATGCCCAAGTGGGTGGAGATGCTGCCGGCGGGACACAGGATGAAGGTGGATCTGATCGGGCGCGTGAAGGAGATCATGCAGCAGTACAACTGCATCCGGGACGTGAAGAACAATCCCGTCACTCTGGAGGGCCCGTTTATCAAAAAATGCAAGATGGACAGTATCAACATGGCGGATGGCTGTATCAGAGTCTGGCTGGATGTGGACGACGCTTACTACTATGAGATGCTCAGCGATATGGTGGGAGAGAACATCGACAACGAATATCACCTGCTGTCGGTCCTGAAGGAAATGGCGAAGATGAAAAAGGAATATGTAAAGGTTCTCCACGCCATCGACTCCGTGCGGCAGAAGGGGTACGGGGTGGTGACGCCGGAGCGGGATGAGATCAGGCTCGACAAGCCGGAGGTGATCCGCCACGGCAACAAGTTCGGGGTAAAGATCCGGGCGGAGAGCCCGAGCATCCACATGATCCGGGCCAACATCGAGACGGAGATTTCGCCCATCGTGGGTTCGGAGGAGCAGGCCCAGGATCTGATCCGCTTTATCTCCGACTCCAGCCAGAGCGAGGCGGGGATCTGGGAGACAAACATTTTCGGAAAATCCGTGGAACAGCTTGTGAACGACGGTATCACCGGAAAGCTCACCATGATCGGGGATGAGAGCCAGCTAAAGCTCCAGGAGACCATGCAGAAGATCGTCAACGACTCCAACGGCGGGATGGTCTGCATTATTATATAAAAGGGATGACGGGTTTCATCGGTCGTTCCCGTGCCAGCCGGATACGGTATGGATCGTGGATTTGCCGATCCAAAGCGCCCCTGCGGCCCGGACAGAGCGTGTTTCTGTCCTGCCGCCGCGGGCGTTTTTAAGTTGCGGGGGATGCTTTTGTGTGATAGTATGAATGGGACAGAAGAAATCCACGGAAAGGACGGGGTGTTTTATGAATCAGGTATATGAGAAGGTAGTAAAGTGCTACGAGAGCATTAAGGACAGGCTTCCCTTTCAGCCCAGGGTGGCGCTGGTTTTAGGATCCGGGCTCGGAAACTATGCGGACAGTATAGAGGTAAAGGGGGAGATCGCCTACAGTGAGATCCGGGATTTTCCGGTTTCCACGGTTCCCGGCCACGAGGGGAAGTTTATCTTTGGCTATGTGAAGGACGTTCCGGTGGTGTGCATGAAGGGAAGAGTTCATTACTACGAAGGCTATCCCATCACGGATGTGGTGCTTCCCGCCCGGCTGATGAAGCTCATGGGAGCAGAAATCCTGTTTCTGACCAACGCCTCCGGGGGGATCAATCCTTCCTTCGCGGCAGGGAATTTTATGCTGATCACCGATCATATTTCCTGCTTTGCGCCCAATCCGCTGATCGGCGCGAATATCGACGAGCTGGGCGTGCGCTTCCCGGACATGAGTAAAGTTTATGATCCTTCCCTGCAGGATGTGATCCGCACGAAGGCACGGGAGTGCGGTATTCCTCTTAAGGAGGGGATCTATGTGCAGCTCACGGGCCCTTCCTTCGAGTCTCCGGCGGAGATTAAGATGCTTCGCGGCCTTGGGGCGGACGCTGTGGGAATGAGCACGGTGGTGGAGGCCATTGCGGCCAACCATATGGGAATGCGCATCTGCGGGATCTCCTGCGTGGCCAACCTTGCGGCGGGAATGACGGACAATCCGCTGACCCATGAGGAGGTTCAGGCGGCCTCCAATCAGGCGGCGCCTCTGTTCCGGCAGCTTGTCACCGAGTCCATCGGCGCGTTTTGAAGGAGGCGGCAGGCTATGACAGAGAGGGATTTGCCCCAGGATCTTCCGGTAAGGGAACTGATCCGTTCGGCCATGGAGGCGCGCAAAAAGGCCTATGTCCCCTACTCCGGGTATATGGTGGGGGCGGCGGCGCTCACATCCGATCTTCGGATTTACACCGGCTGTAACATTGAAAACGCCTCCTACACGCCCACCGTCTGCGCGGAGCGCACTGCCATTTTCAAGGCGGTCAGCGAGGGAAAGCGTGCCCTTAAGGCGGTTGCGGTTGTGGGCAGCCCAAAGGGGGAGGAGATCAGTCAGTATTCCTTTCCCTGCGGCGTGTGCAGGCAGGTGATGCGTGAGTTTGCGGATCCGCAGACGCTGGTGGTGATCGTGGCCAGAGGGGAAGCGGATTATAAGCTGTTTCGCTTAAGCGAGCTTCTTCCGGAGAGCTTTGGGCCGGAGAATCTCAGATAACACAACATAATGGGGAAAAATTATGAATATCAGATTTTATAACGCCAGAATCCTCACCATGGAGGAACAGGGCGGACAGCTCAGAGAAATTTTTCTGGGAGAGATATGGGTAAAGGACGACAAAATTTCATATGTGGGGAAGGGGGCAGAGGAGCAGGGCGCAGGAATGCCTGAAAGACCCGCCCGTTGGGACCGGGAGATCGACTGTAAGGGGAATCTGCTGATGCCCGGCTTCAAGGACGCCCACACTCACTCGGGCATGACGCTTCTGCGCTCCCTGGCAGACGACATGCCGCTCCACGACTGGCTCAATAAACAGATCTTCCCGGTGGAGGCGAAGATGACCGGGGAGGATATCTATGAGCTCTCCAGGCTGGCTGTCCTGGAATACCTCACCAGCGGGATCACGGCGGTGTTTGACATGTATCTGACGCCGGAGACCATTGCGGATGCGTTCGACAATATGGGAATGCGCTGTGTGCAGGTGGCGGCCAGTCAGTCCGCGTCCCAGACGCAGGAACGGTATGTAAGGCTCAACGGCAAAAGTCCTCTCCAGTCCTTCATGCTGGGAGTCCATGCCGAGTACACCAGCTCCAGGGAGCTGCTCGAAGCCATCGCGGATCTTGCCCATCAATATAAGGCCCCCGTATTTACCCATCTTTCGGAGACCCGTCAGGAGGTGGAGGAGTGTAAGCAGCGCCATGGGATGACGCCGATCGCCTTTCTGGACAGCCTGGGAATGTTTGACTATGGCGGCGGCGGTTATCACTGCGTCTTTGTGACGCCGGAGGAGATCGCCGTCATGAAGGAAAAGGGCCTGTATGCGGTGACCAATCCCGGCTCAAACACCAAGCTTGCCAGCGGTATTGCGCCCATAGGCGACTTTTTAAAGGCGGGGGTGAGGGTGGCCATCGGAACCGACGGCCCTGCCAGCAACAACTGTCTGGACATGTTCCGGGAAATGTTCCTGGTGACCGGTCTGGCCAAACTGCGGGAGATGGACGCGGCTGCGGTGGACGCCAGGGAGGTGCTTAAGATGGCCACGGTGAACGGCTCCCTGGCCATGGGTCTTCCCGATACGGATGTGCTCGCCCCGGGGAAGGCGGCGGACATGATCCTGATCGATTTAAACCAGCCCAACATGCGGCCCCTTAACAATATCGTAAAGAATCTGGTGTACAGCGGCAGCAAGCAGAATGTGATCATGACCATGATTAACGGGGCGATCCTCTATGAAAAAGGGATTTTCCATACCGGGACAGCGCCGGAGGAGATTTATGAGAAGGCAGAGCAGATCAGAAGAAGACTGATCGGTTAAACTGTTTGCGCCGCCGATGCGGTATGGAGGCTTAAATGGAATATCTTGTTTTTGTTGCCGTGATGGCCGGGGCCCTTGCGCTTTTGTTCGTGAAGGGCCTGCTTGATTACAGAAAGTCGGAAAAAAGATTCAGGGAGCGGCTCTGCAGAGACTACGGATCCTTACCTCAGAAGGAATATAAGCCGGAGCAGTTCGCCGGGATCTCGCACTATTATCTGAAGCACCCCAGGGATGTGGAGATCGACGATATCACCTGGAACGATCTGAATATGGACGAAGTGTTCCGGAGGATGAATTATACCTGGTCGGCGGCCGGAGAGGAATATCTCTACTATATGCTCCGGGTGCCCTGCACGACGGAGGCGGAGCTTTGCCGCCGGGAGGAGATCATAGAATTTTTCAGAAACCACCCCGATGAGCGTGTCTCCAGCCAGTACGTATTCAGCAGGCTGGGAGGAACCGGGAAGTTTTCCATTTACGATTATCTGGATCACCTGGACCAGCTCGGGGAGCGCAGCAACAGCGGCCATTACCTGTCGCTGCTTCTGCTGGCCGCCGCCGTGCTCTCGCTGTTCGTAAATCTGCCCATGGGGCTGGTGTTCCTGGTATGTATCCTGATCTATAACAATGTCACCTATTTTCGGGTGAAAAATGAGATCGACCCCTATATCACCAGCTTTTCCTACGTGTTTCGGCTGTTGGAGACTGTGAAGGGCTTAAAGCTCTCCGGAGCGGAGGCGCTTAAGGAGGAGATGGCTCTTCTGAAAAAGAGCGCGGCCGCCATGGGCAGCTATAAGAGAGGCTCCTTTATCATCATGTCCCAGGGGCGTATGTCCGGTTCGGGGAATCCTCTGGATATGCTGTTGGACTTTTTCCGGATGGGCTTTCATCTGGATCTGATCAAGTTCAATCAGATGCTCTCACAGGTGCGCAGGCATATTTCCGAGATCGATACCATGATCACGATTCTTGGAAGGATCGAGGCCCTGATTGCGGTGGGAGCCTACAGGGAATCGCTTGAGGTATACTGTGTCCCTGCGTTTACAGAGCGTCTGTGTTTCAGGGCCAGGGAGATTTACCACCCCCTGATCACAGAGCCGGTGGCCAACGATATCGATACGGCTGAAAGCGTGCTGATCACCGGTTCCAACGCCTCGGGCAAGTCCACCTTTTTAAAGACGGTGGCCTTAAACGGTATCCTGGCGCAGACCATTCACACGGTTCTGGCCAGGGAGTATACGGGAGCCATGTTCCGCATCGCCTCCTCCATGAGTCTTCGGGACAACGTGCAGGGAGGGGACAGCTATTACATGGTGGAAATCAAGTCCTTAAAGCGGATTCTGGACATGCTCTCGGAAGAGGGAGAGAATCTGCCGGTGTTGTGCTTTGTGGACGAGGTGCTGCGCGGCACCAATACGGTGGAGAGGATCGCCGCCTCCACACAGATCCTGCGCAGTATGGCCCGCAGAAACTGTATGTGTTTTGCGGCAACCCATGATATCGAGCTGACCCATCTGCTGACGGACTGCTATCGGAATTACCACTTTTCGGAAAGGATCGAGGAGAACGATATCTATTTCAGCTATAAGATCATGGAAGGACGGGCAAGTACCCGAAACGCCATCCGGCTTCTGGGGATTATGGGCTATGACGAACAGATCATCCGGGAGGCGGAGGCCATGGCGGGAGATTTTCTGACGTCGGGAGTGTGGCACAGGCTTGACTGTGCTCTGATGGAATGATATGATAGGAGAAAGAAAGCTGACGTTGATGTGGAGGTGAAGAAATTGGCATTTATCAATACATTTTTATCTTATCTGCTCCTGCTGGTTATCATTGCGGCGCTGGGGGGAGTTGCGATTTTTATCGGGATCCGGCTTCGCAAAAATAAAAATAAACAGCTTGAGAGCGGGCAGAGCGGTGCAGACGCGTAAGCGATATGTATGCTGATCAGAAAAGGGTTGTGAAAAAACGGAGATGGGAATAAATCTTCATTTTTCACAGCCTCGTTTTTTATGCGCAGTCCCATGCAGAGGAAGTATGCCGCTAAAGCGGCGCATGGGGCGCGCGGTGAGCAGGGGAAAAAGCCTCCCCTGCTCGATTTAACATCGTATCACGCGCGACGGAGCGCGCGGATTGGAGCGGTTATGAGAAAATTCGATATCATACTGTGGGACGTGGATCAGACCCTGCTGGATTTTGGAAAATCCCAGAGGGAGGCTCTCTCCAGAAGCTTTATGCGCTACGAAAGAACCATGGGGGAGGATACCCTGGCTCTCTACGTGTCCATCAACGACGATTACTGGAAACGTCACGAGAGGGGAGAGGTTACGAAGAAGGAGCTTCTCACCGGACGCTTTGCGAGCCTTTTTTCCCGGCTGGGAATCACGGATATTCCGGTGGATGCGTTCGCCGACTTTTACCAGAAGGCGCTGGGGGAGGTATACTATTTCAGGGATGACGCAAAGCGGCTTTGCAGGGAGCTTAAGGAGGAGGGATTTTGGCAGTATGCTCTGACCAACGGCGTTTCCTCCACCCAGAGAAGCAAGCTGCGTCTGTCCGGGCTGGATCAGCTCCTGGACGATGTTTTCGTATCGGAGGAGATGGGAGAGCCAAAGCCAAGCCCTGTCTATTTCGAAAAGTGCTTTCAGCGCATCCCGGATTTTGTAAGGGAAAGGGCTCTGCTGGTGGGCGATTCCCTCACCAGCGATATACAGGGGGCCAACAACGCCCGGGTGAGCTGCTGCTGGTACAACCCGGAAAAAAAGAAAAATGATACCCCGCTGCGGATTGATTATGAGATCCGCAATCTGTGGGAGCTGAAGGATCTACTGGGTTAAGACAGGGAAAACACAGGGAGGACATGCCGTGTCCAGGACGGAGAAGCAGAAGCTTAAGCTCTTATATCTTCTGAAAATATTACACGAAAAAACAGACCAGGAGCATCCTCTCTCCACCCAGGAGATCATCAATGCGCTGGGGACGTATGATATCCGGGCGGAGAGAAAGAGCATTTATGACGATATGGAGTGCCTTAAGCTCTTCGGATATGAGGTGGAATACATAAAGGCCCGCAGAGGCGGCGGGTATTATCTGGCGGAGCGCAGATTTGAGCTGGCGGAGCTTAAGCTGCTGGTGGATGCGGTGCAGTCTTCCCGTTTCATCACCCAGAAGAAGTCCAGGGAGCTGATCTCCAAGATCGAGAAGCTGGCGGGCCCTTACGAGGGCAGGCAGCTTCAGCGGCAGGTGTTTGTGGTGGGCAGGGTGAAGGCGGAGAACGAGAGCATTTACTACAATGTGGACAGCATCCACAGAGCCATACAGGACAATGCTCCCATCACCTTTACCTATCTGAACTGGAATACCAGAAAGGAGTTGGAGCCCAGGCGGGACGGCAGGCGCTATCGGGTGAGTCCCTGGGCACTGACCTGGAAGGATGAAAACTATTATCTGATCGCCTATGACGACAGGCAGGAGCACATCAAGCATTTCCGGGTGGATAAGATGAGTAACATCGCGCAGGTGGAGGGGGAAAAGCGCGCCGGAGAGCAGGCCTTTGGGCGGATTGACATAGCGGAATACACCAACCGCACCTTCGGCATGTTTGGCGGCGAGACCCGGACGGTGACCTTAAAGCTTCCGGAGGAGCTGATCGGGGTCATTCTGGACCGTTTCGGGAAGGAGATCGATATCCGCAGACTTCCGGAAAAGATGGTGAGCGTCCGGGCCAGAGTGACGGTGAGTATGCAGTTTTACGGCTGGCTCTCCGGGCTTGGCGGGAAGGTGACGGTTTCCTCTCCTTCTCATGTAAGGGATGGGTATCGGGATTATCTGAGACGGATTCTGGAGAGCTACGGTGATGAAAGGCCGGAGGAAGGGGAATGAAACGAATGGCAGCAAAAAAGAGGAAAGAGCTGACCGGATACAGGAGGGCAGGGAGATGAATTTACAGATCGCGGACAGGATGAAGGATTTTGAGGAAGGGATCTTCCAGCTGCTGAACGAAAAAAAGGAGGCGGTGGAGAAAACCGGAAGGAAGGTCTATAACCTGTCGGTGGGGACGCCGGATTTTCCCACAGAGCCCCATATCATAAAGGCCGTGACGCAGGCTGCCATGGATCCCGCCAACTACAAATACGCGCTGAAAATGCTGCCGAAGCTTACACAGGCGGTAATAAAGCGTTTTCAGGAACGCTATCAGGTGACCCTGGGCGAGAGGGAGATCACGGACGTGTACGGCTCCCAGGAGGGGATCACCCATATCGGGCTGGCCCTGTGCAATCCCGGCGATGTGGTGTTGGTTCCGGATCCGGGCTACCCCATCTTTTCCATCGGGCCGGCCCTTGCCATGGCCCGGGTTCATACCTATGAGCTGGTACCGGAAAGGGACTATCTTCCGGACCTGAAGGCTCTGGATGAGGAGCTGCTTAAGAAAACCAGATTCATAATGGTGTCATACCCCTTAAACCCGGTGTGCCGGATCGCGCCGGATTCCTTTTATGAGGAGCTGATCCCCTGGGCGCAGGAGAGGGATATCATTATCGTTCACGATAACGCTTACTCCGACATTATTTTTGACGGGCGCAGGGGGAAATCCATCCTGCAGTTTCCGGGCGCAAAAGAAAACTGCATCGAGTTTTATTCTCTCTCCAAAAGCTACGATTACACCGGGGCGCGGATGGGATTTCTGGTGGGGAATGAGACGCTGGTGCAGAGCTTTAAAAGGCTCCGCTCCCAGATCGATTACGGGACCTTCCTGCCCGTGCAGTATGGGGCCATCGCGGCCCTCACCGGATCAGACCAGGGAGTTAAGGACAGATGCGCCGCCTATCAGAGGAGAAGGGACGCGCTCTGCGGCGGTCTGCGGGAAATCGGCTGGGATATTCCCGACAGTCAGGGAACCATGTTCGCCTGGGGAAGGATTCCGAAGGGCTATGAGGACGATGTGGCCTTTGTCATGGAGCTTTTGGAGAAATCAGGCGTCCTGTGTACGCCGGGGAGCAGCTTTGGACGGCTGGGAAAGGGACATGTGCGGTTTGCGCTGACGCTTCCTGTGGAGGAGATCCGGGAGGCGGTGAAGGCGGTGGAGGAGAGCGGAATGATTGGGTGAGGGTTTTTCAGTGGCGGGGGGACGCCCTGGGCAGGTAAATATTTCATCGTCGCCGCGCTCCCGCTCTACAAAAACACAGCGGCGCTAAGCTCGAAAAAACCTCGCTAAGCGCCGGTGTTTTTGTAAGGGCTCCTTATGAAATATTTACCTGCCCAGGGCTGTTTTTGCCTGTAAGCAGCTGAAAAACGGTGAGATTACCTGTTACTTTGAATATTTATAAGGTTTTCGAGTGTTGTGGTTGACATGGGAGAAAAGGTTCTTTATACTGGAGAGTGACGCAATATATAGATGTAAATTTGCTGACGCATACCAGATTTAGATTTATGTGGAAAGTACAAAAAGGATGAATTGGAGGGAAGTGTGGAAAATCTGTTTTCCACGCAGATTTGTGCCTGCGGCCCGGAGGGTGCAGGTTACGGGAAGGCATGAGGATTGATATGGAGAATCAGCAGGAGAATGCAAAGGCCTACAGTGAGATGTTCCGGCCGAAAAGGGATGTGAAGGTCATCAAGAAGGATGGCAGCCTGGAGGTGTTTAATGTACAGAAGGTGATCGACGCGGTGGGAAAGAGCGCGTACCGGGCGCTGACGAAATTCACTGATGAGGAGAAGGAGCATATCTGTCAGTTTGTGGTGGACAAGGTGGACGAGATGGAGCAGGAGAGGATCCCCATCCCCATCATGCACAATATTGTGGAGAGCGCTCTGGAAGGGGTAAAGCCCATTGTGGCCAAGAGCTATCGGGATTACCGTAATTATAAGCAGGACTTCGTGCGGATGATGGATGATGTGTACAAAAAGAGCCAGTCCATCATGTACGTGGGGGACAAGGAGAACGCCAACACGGACAGCGCCCTGGTCTCCACCAAGAGGAGCCTGATCTTTAACCAGTTTAACAAGGAGCTTTATCAGAAATTTTTTATGACGGTGGAGGAGATCCAGGCCTGCCGGGACGGTTATATTTATGTCCATGATATGTCCGCCCGGAGGGACACCATGAACTGTTGCCTTTTTGATGTTGCAAATGTGCTCACGGGCGGCTTTGAGATGGGAAATATCTGGTACAACGAGCCCAAGACGCTGGATGTGGCCTTCGACGTGATCGGGGATATCGTCTTAAGCGCCGCCAGCCAGCAGTATGGGGGCTTTACGGTGCCGGAGGTGGACAAAATCCTGGAGCCCTACGCGGAGAAGACTTATCAGAGAAGCCTGAAAAGATATATGAATCTGGGGATCGGCGATGAGCGGGCGCAGGCGGAAGCCATTGTGGACGTGGAGCGGGAGTTTGAGCAGGGCTTCCAGGGCTGGGAATACAAGTTCAATACGGTAGCCTCCAGCCGGGGAGACTACCCCTTTATCACCGTGACCGCAGGCCTTGGTACAGGGCGGTTTGCGCGCATGGCGACCATCTCCCTTCTGGATGTGCGCAGGAAAGGCCAGGGAAAGGCGGAGTGCAAAAAGCCGGTGCTTTTCCCCAAGATCGTGTTTTTGTATGATGAAAATCTCCACGGCCCCGGGAAGGAGTTGGAGGATGTGTTCGACGCCGGAGTGAGATGCTCTGCGAAGACCATGTATCCGGACTGGCTCTCCCTCACCGGAAAGGGGTATATTGCCAGCATGTACAGGCAGTACGGCAGGGTAATCTCCCCCATGGGGTGCCGGGCCTTTCTCTCCCCCTGGTACGAGAGAGGGGGAATGCATCCGGCGGACGATCAGGATGTGCCTGTATTTGTAGGACGGTTTAACATCGGGGCCGTCTCCCTTCATCTGCCCATGATCCTGGCCAGGGCCAGACAGGAGAGCCGGGATTTTTATGAGGTGCTGGATTACTACCTGAATCTGATCCGACAGCTCCACATCAGAACCTATGCCTATCTGGGGGAGATGCGCGCCTCCACCAACCCGCTGGCCTACTGTGAGGGCGGTTTTCTGGGAGGGAATCTGAAGCTCTCCGACAAGATCAAGCCCATCTTAAAGAGCGCTACGGCCAGCTTCGGAATCACGGCCTTTAACGAGCTTCAGGAGCTGTATAACGGAAAATCCCTGGTGGAGGACGGAGCCTTCGCTCTGGAGGTGCTCGAGCATATCAATCAGAAGGTGACGCAGTTTAAGGAGGAGGACGGCAATCTTTACGCCATATACGGGACGCCGGCGGAGAGCCTGTGCGGATTGCAGGTAAAGCAGTTCCGCGCCAAATATGGTATCGTGGAGGGCGTCTCCGACAGGGAGTATGTGTCCAACAGCTTCCACTGCCACGTGACCGAGGACATCACGCCCATTGAAAAGCAGGATCTGGAATACCGCTTCTGGGAGCTTTCAAACGGGGGAAAGATACAGTACGTGAAATATCCCATCGACTATAATGTGGAAGCGATCAAAACCCTGATCCGCCGGGCCATGGACATGGGCTTTTACGAGGGCGTCAATCTGTCCCTGGCCTACTGCGACGACTGCGGCCATCAGGAGCTGGAGATGGACGTCTGTCCCGTGTGCGGGAGCAAAAATCTGACCAAGATCGAGCGCATGAACGGCTACCTTTCCTATTCGAGAGTCCATGGGGACACCAGGCTGAACGAGGCGAAAATGGCGGAAATAGCGGAAAGGAAGAGCATGTAGCAGATATGAGGTATCACAATATAACAAAGGACGACATGTTAAACGGCGACGGACTGAGAGTGGTTCTGTGGGTGGCAGGATGCTCCCATTGCTGTAAGGAATGTCATAATCCCGTCACATGGGATCCGGCCGGGGGGCTTTACTTTGACGATGCGGCCAGGGCGGAAGTGTTCGAGCAGCTTGATAAGCCCTACATCTCGGGCATCACCTTCTCCGGCGGGGATCCTCTGCATGCGGCCAACCGCCTGGATGTGCGGGACCTGATGAAGGAGATCAGAGAAAAATATCCGGATAAGACCATTTGGCTCTATACCGGGGACACATGGGAGAATATCCGTCATCTGACCCTGATGCAGTATGTCGACGTGCTGGTGGATGGGGAATTCCAGATTCAGAAAAAAGATAAAAAGCTTCTCTGGAAGGGGAGCAGCAACCAGCGGGTAATCGATGTGAAAAAAAGCCTTGCCCGGGAAGAAGGGCAGCCGCCGGCGCTCCACTGCGGGGATTATGCAAAATGACAGAAAGGTTATGCTAAAATGGAAACCATCAAAATCAAATATTTTACAGACAAAATCGAAAGACTCGCCTATATCGACGGAAAGTCCGACTGGATCGATCTGCGTGCGGCCCAGGACGTGGACATGAAGAAGGGGGAGCATAAGCTGATCCCCCTTGGGGTGGCCATGAAGCTGCCGGAGGGATACGAGGCCCATGTGGTGCCCAGAAGCTCCACCTTCAAAAATTTCGGTATCATCCAGACCAACCACCAGGGGGTCATCGACAGCTCCTACTGCGGGGACAACGACCAGTGGTTCATGTCCGCCTACGCCCTGAGGGATACCCATATCTCCTGCAACGACCGGATCTGCCAGTTCCGTATCATGGAAAACCAGCCGAAGATCTGCTTCGAGGAGACCACGGCCCTGGAGGGGACGGACCGGGGAGGGTTTGGAAGCACCGGAAAGCAGTAAAAGCTGTGCCTGTCCTTTTCGCGCCCTTAATCCCGGGATCCCGGGAGACGGTAGCGGAACAGGCGCTTGGAGAGCTGTTTTAAGTTGAAGGGAATAAGCGGGTAAATATAGCTTTTCCCGGATACCGTGCGGTTGGTGGCGATCGCCAGAACCATGAGGATCAGCGCGCCGATATAGCCCCATATGCCAAAGATGGCGGTGAGGATCAGATTGATGATACGCATGAACTTGATGGCGTAGCTCAGCTCATAGCTCGCCTGGGTATAGTTGGCGATGGCCACGAATGCCATGTAGAGCATGACCTCGGAGTTGAACCAGCCGCTGTTTACCGAAAATTCCCCCAGCACCAGGGCGGCCATGACGCTTAAAGGGGTGCTGAGCATGTTGGGTGTATTCACCGCAGCCAGCCGCAGACCGTCGATGGCCAGCTCCAGAATCAGGAACTGCCATACCAGCGGGATGTTGGTGGGGTCCTTCACCGCAATAAACTCAAATCCTGTGGGGATCCACTCCGGCCGCTGCATCAGGAGCAGGAACGTGGGAGTCAGGATGTAGGTGAGGATGGCGATCAGAAACCGGGACAGGCGCAGATAGGTTCCGGTGATGGGAGGAAAATAATAGTCGTCCGCCTCCTCCACAATGTCAAAGATGGAGGTGGGAGCGATCATGGCGGAGGGGGAGTTGTCCACCAGGATTACGATATCTCCCTCCAGAATCTGTGCGGAGGCCGTGTCGGGACGCTCCGTAAACTTAAATTTGGGGAAGGGATTATACCATTTCTTTTTGTAAAGACATTCCGCCAGGCTCTCCTGATTCATGGTAAGGGCGTCCACCTTAATATGGTTGATGCGCTCCCGGATTTTCGTCAGAAAGGTGTGATCGACCCGGTCGTTCATATAGCAGAGCACAATATCCGTCTGAGAGCTGTTGCCCGCGTGAAGCATTTCCATACAGAGCTGATTGCTGCGGATCCTTCTTCGTATCAGCGCCGTGTTGAATACGATGGTCTCCACAAATCCATCCTTGGATCCCCGCAGCACCTTGTCCTTTTCCGGTTCCTCCACCCCTCTGGCGGGATAGGTTCTGGAGTCGATCAGAAGACATTTATCATACCCCTCAATAAACAGGGCGAAAACGCCGGACATGATAAAATAGGAGATCTGATTCCAGTCGTCCTGCAGGTCCACCTCCACGAAGGGCAGGTTGGATTTGGACATTTCATGGGCGGTGGAGGGCATTTCGTCCTCCTTTATGCTGAGAAAATACTGGAGTACCTTCTGCATCAGATCATCCTTGCAAAAGCCGTCGATAAAATACATACAGGCGTCCCGGCCGCCGATGCGGATCACCCGGTAGACGATATCAAAGCTGGTGTCCACCGCCAGATAGTTGTTCAGATACTTCATATTTTCAGAAAGTGAAGAACTCATTTTGCTCATAATAAAACTCCTTGATTCTGTTTCCATAGATGCTGGTGTCCGTTAGTATGGGACAAAGGAGCTTCTTTTATACAAAACCGTTCATTGTAAAATCTCATGAAAAATGATAAAATACAGAACAATATACATTTTAGCAGGAATGAATCGAGTTGCGCCGGCGCCTTATTTAACGGGTGACGGCAGCGGAAAGGACAGGGGTATCTATATGGATTCTTACAAAATTATCACGAACACTACGGCGGATCTGCCTGCGGAATATATCAGGGAAAATAAGCTGGGACTGATTTACTTCAATTACATTATGGACGGCGTTTCCTATGGGAAGGATAAGACGCTCGACTGGAAGGAGTTTTACCGGCTGATGCGTCAGGAGGGGAAGATGCCGACCACCTCTCAGGTAAATCCGGAGCAGTATAAGGAGTATTTCACGGAATTCCTCACAGAGAACAGGAATCTGCTCTATATCTCCTTTTCCTCCGGACTGAGCGGTTCCTGTGGGAACGCGGTTCTCGCGGCGCAGGAGCTGATGGAGGAGAACGGGGATTGTCAGATTCTTGTGGTTGATTCCAGATGCGCTTCCATGGGGGAAGGGCTTTTCGTCCACAAAGCGCTGCAAATGCAGAGACAGGGGAAATCCCTGACGGAGACGGCAGATGAATTGAACGCACTGATCCCCCATCTCACCCACGTGTTTACCGTGGACGACTTAAACCATCTCTACCGGGGCGGGAGAGTGAGCCGGGCCGCCGCCATTGTGGGAACCATCGCCGGGATCAAGCCCATTCTGCATGTGGACGACGAAGGGCATCTGATCCCCCTGAGCAAGGTAAGAGGCCGGAAGAAGTCTCTGAACGCGCTGGTGGATTATATGGAGGAGAAGATCCGGGATTATCCGGAAGTGAATGATATTGTGTTCATCAGCCATGGGGACGCCCTGGAGGATGCGGAATATGTGAAAAATGAGGTGGAGAGGCGTTTCGGGATTAAGAAATTTATGATCAACCACATCGGGCCCACCATCGGGGCCCACTCCGGTCCGGGAACCATCGCGCTGTTTTTTGAGGGGAGCTCCAGATGACAGGATAAACTTTTGAAATTACAAAAATGTTACAATCATAAAAAGGATAGGG
>CANOVJ010000018.1 GCA_947570615.1 uncultured Lachnospiraceae bacterium | reverse complement strand
GGGGCATAATTATTTATATTCAGTAAGCTGCCCTGCAAATGGAGACAGCGTTTGCGGCAATAAGCTGCCCGCGGAGCAAGACAGCGTTTGCGGCAATAAGCTGGGCCGCGGAGCAAGACAGCGTTTGCGGCAATAAGCTGGGTCGCGGAGCGGGACAGCGTTTGCTTTTCAAAGGAAGGTAATAAAATTGAGGTACCATAGAAGTATGAAAATCTTTATCGTAGGAGGCGGCGAGATCGGAAGAGCTCTTGCCGTTCAGTTGTCCAGGGACGGTTACGAGCTGACCATCATTGACCGGGAGGAAAGCGTGGTGAACAGTATCGGCAATACCGTAGACGCCATCAGCTTTCAGGGAAACGGGGCATCCTACGCTACGCTGAAGGAGTTAAACGCAAGTGAAGCGGATATATTTATCGCGGTGACGGAGTCGGATGAGCTCAATATCCTGAGCTGCCTGACCGCCCACATGATGGGGGCCCGGCATACCATTGCCCGGATCAGGGACGTGGATTATGCGGGGCAGAACCGTTTTTACAGGGATAAGCTGGGACTTTCCATGACCATCAACCCGGAGCTGGCCACAGCCATGGAGGTATTCCGGCTTCTGCGCTTTCCCCTTGCCACCAGAGTGGAGGTGTTTGCCAGGGGCAGGGCCGAGCTGGTGGAAATGGCGGTGAAGGCCGACTCCCCCCTGAATGAAAAGTCGCTGATCCAGATTAACCAGAACATGGGAATCAATCTGCTGATCTGCGCGGTAGTGCGAAACGGGGAGGCTTATGTTCCCAACGGCGAGACGGTGATCCGCTCCGGCGATATTCTCTATATGACGGGAGCGCCGGAGGAGTTTCGCAAGTCCTTCAAAAAGCTGAAGCTCCCCATCAAGCCCCTGCAGTCGGTCATGATCTCGGGGGGCGGGCATATTTCCTGCTATCTGGCGACCCTTTTGCTCAAACAGGGAGCCAAGGTCACCATCGTGGAGAGGAGCAGAAAGATTGCGGACGAGGTGTCGGCGGCCATGCCCAAAGCGGCGGTGATCTGCGACGACACGCTGGCCTATTTCGATGCCATGTCGGGATCCGACATCTCCCACACGGACGCCTTTATTGCCATGACGGAGAATGACGAGTCCAATCTGGTGTCGGCCATGTATGCGGAGTCCCAGGGGATCGGCAAGGTGGTGTCCCGCATCAGCGCCCGCTCCAGGCTCAAAGTATTGCCGCCGGAGAGCAGGATCTGCACCTTTTCCAGGGAGGAGGTGGCGGCGGACCGGATCCTGGGCTACAGTCGCTCTCTCTTAAACGCGGAGGACAATGACGCGGTGGAATCCCTTTACCGGTTGATGGATGGAAAGATTGAGTTTATAGAGTTCAAGATCGATGAAAAGGACGACAACTTAAACATTCCCTTAAAGGACTTAAAGCTGAAAAGAAATATCCTGCTGGGCTGTATTATGAGAGATACCAGAACCATTATTCCCAGAGGCGACGATGTGCTTCTGCCCGGAGATATGGCGCTGGTGGCGACCATAGGCAGGCAGATCGCCCGCCTGGAAGATATTTTTATCTCATAGAAAGGCTGGCGGATTATGAATAAAAGAATTATTGTAAGCACTGTGGGAAAAATCATTTTCCTGGAGGCCCTGCTTATGGTGCCGGCGCTTCTGGTATCGCTGTTCTACGGGGACGGCGACACCCCGGGCTTTCTGGTGACGGTGGCGATATCGGCGGCGGCGGGCATACTGATGATGTCTGTAAAGCAGCGTTCCGCCCAGAGGATGAGCAGCAGGGACGGATATTTTATTGTGGCGTCGGCCTGGATTCTGATCTCCGTGATCGGGGCAGTCCCGCTTTACCTGGGGGGAGGATTTGGAAGCTACTGGAACGCGCTGTTTGAGATCGTTTCCGGTTTCACCACCACGGGCGCGTCCATTCTGGCCCGGCCCGAGGATCTGGGCAGGGGCGTTCTTTTCTGGAGAAGCTTTACCCACTGGATCGGGGGCATGGGGGTACTGGTGTTTCTGATGATGGTGATGCCCATGGAAAACGACAATTCCATGCATCTGGTGAGGGCGGAGGTGCCGGGTCCTACGGCCGGAAAGCTGGTTCCCAGAATGCGCACCACCTCCCGGATTCTGTATGGCATTTACGGAATCATGACGCTGGTTCTGGTGGCGCTTCTGTGTCTGTTTGGAATGAAGCCCTTCGACAGCTTCTGTATCGCCTTCGGCACAGCGGGAACGGGGGGTTTTGCGGTTTCCAGCGCGGGAATCGCGGGCTATAACAGCCTGGCCATCGAAGTGACCCTTGGGATTTTCATGCTGTTGTTCGGCGTTAATTTTACGGTGTATTATCTGATTCTGCTGCGGAAATTCAGGGAAGCCCTGTGTATGGAGGAGGTCAGGGTTTTCTTCGTGATCGTGGCCCTCTCCACAGGGGCCATCGCCCTTAATATCATGCACGGGGTGGAGAGCATTGGAAACGCTCTGAGAGAGGCTTTCTTCCAGGTGTCCAGTATCATCACCACCACAGGCTTTGCCACGGTGGACTTTGAGCTCTGGCCGGAATTTTCCAAACATCTGCTGGTGCTTCTGATGGTGGTGGGCGCGTGCGCGGGCTCTACGGGAGGCGGCATGAAGGTGTCCCGGGTTCTGATCCTGGTGAAATCCTTTGTGGCGGAAATTCGCCAGATCATCAATCCCAGGGAGGTGGTGACGGTATGCCTGAACGGAAAGCCGGTAGATCAGAAGACCTTAAGCTCTACCAGAATCTACGCGGCTGCCTATATGATTTTAATCTGCGTGTTTACTCTGGTGATTTCCCTGGACGGGCTGGACTTTACCACGAATTTTACAGCGGTACTCTCCTGCTTTAACAATATCGGTCCGGGCCTTGCCAGAGTGGGGCCCATGGCGAATTTCAGTGTGTATTCCGACTGGGTGAAGGTGATTCTGTCCGTGGTCATGCTGACCGGAAGACTGGAAATTTTCCCCATGTTTCTGCTGTTTGCGAAGTCGGCCCATGACAGATAAAAACGGGGCCTGCAAAAGGATCCCTCTGCGGAACTGGAAACAGCAGGAGGGTGTGAGGCGCATAGCACGATTTACGGACACGCTGTGGCCGGAAACCGTGCTGCAGAAGGATGTGCCGTAGCCCCCTGCGGAACTGGAATGGAGGTATAGATGGGTGAACTGATGGACAGGTTTAAAAGGCTGAAAGCCGCCGTCCACATCATCTGCGAAGTGCTGGAGATGATCGCGGCGGCGCTGATGCTGGTAGGAATTCTTTTTTCCACATTCAGCCTCATAACGGACGGAGAGCTTTTCAGAGCGCTTCTGTCGGACACATCCTCTTTCAGAGGCTACATGGATAAGATCTTTATGCTGGTGATCGGTATCGAGTTTCTGGTTATGCTCTGCCGTCCCAATTCGGAGAATGTGATCGAGGTGCTGATCTTCCTGGTGGCCCGGCATATGATCGTGGGCGAGACCACACCTTATCAGGACTTTGTTTCGGTGGTCAGCGTGGCCCTTCTGTGCGTGGTGCGGCGTTACCTGCGCATCAACAATGAAAAGCGGGATGAGAAAAAGGCCGAAGCTATGCGCCAGGAGGAGGTGCAGCGTCAGGAAAAAGCACAACACAAAGAGCGTGAGGAGGACAGGCTCTCCGAAAACGGATGACGCGTTTTCAAAGCCCAGGTGGCAGTGTATGATGATCGTTTGGAGGTCACATCTCCGGGAGGGCTTTATAATGGGCTTACGATGTTCAGAGTGAATCTATATCGTAATCAAATGGCGGAAGGGCAGGAGGATTATGATAAAACATTTAATAGCAATGAAGAAAGCATCGGAGAAGCATCGGAGAAGCATCGGAGAAGTATCGGAAACAGTTTGGTACAGATTTGAATGATACGCAGGCAGGGATTTTGGAGCTTTTATCTTTGGACGAATCTCTTTCAGCTGCAAAAATGGCCAGAGAGCTCGGCATGGCAAGCAGAAATGTTGAGGCAAATATTAAAAAACTGAAAGAAAAGGGCATTTTAGTCCGTCATGGATCTCCTAAAAATGGGTATTGGGAAATCAGAAACAGTATTTAACAGGCCGGCACGCGAAACGTGCCGGCCGTTGTTAACAAAGGATATCAGACGAAGCCTTAATATTCCATCGCCTTTTCTTCCCCGTTCATCACGCGAAGGGCTCCCTGCGCCAGGGCAAGCAGCTCATCCTCGCCGGGATATACGGTGATGGGGGCAAGGAAGCCGGCTCTCTCGGTGAGTCCGCTTATCACAGCCTTATCGTAGGCGATTCCGCCGGTCATGATGATCTGGTCAACCTTTCCTTTCAGGACGCAGGCCATGGAGCCGATGTCCTTGGCGACCTGCATGATGAAAGCGTCCCGGATTTCTTCGGCACGTTTATCTCCATTGTCAACCATCTTATCAACATCGCGCATATCGTTCGAACCCAGATAGGCGTTAAAGCCGCCGTTTCCGACTACCTTCTTATAAACTTCCTTCTCGGTAAACTCGCCGGAAAAGCACATTTTGATCAGAGCACCGGTGGGAACCGCACCTGCCCTTTCCGGAGAGAAAGCGCCGTCGCCGTCCAGGGCGTTGAACACATCTACTACCCGGCCTTTTTCATGTGCGCCCACGGACACGCCGCCGCCCATATGGACGACGATCAGATTCAGGCTCTCGTAAGCCTTTCCCTGCTCCTTCGCGTAGCGCTTCGCAACCGCCTTCTGGTTCAGAGCGTGGAACACGCTGGTGCGGGGCAGCTCGGGAACGCCGGAGTATCTGGAGATGGGCATCAGCTCATCCACCACCACGGGATCCACGATATAGGAGGGAGCGCCGATGGAGTCGCCGATCTCTCTGGCAAGGATACCGCCCAGGTTGGAAGCGTGCTGTCCCTGCCTGCCAATCTTTAAATCCGCGAGGAGGTCATCGCTCACCGCATAGGTGCCGCCGGGAATGGGTTTGAGCATACCGCCGCGGCCTACGATCACGTTGAGGGAATGGATATCAAAATTCTTCTCTTTCAGCAGATCCAGAATGATCTGTTTGCGGAAATCCTTCTGGTCTACGATGGAAGCGTAGCTGGCGATCTCCTCCGTGGAATGGCGGAGCGTTTCTTCAAATAAAAGGGTTTCATCCTCAAACACACCGATCTTGGTGGAGGTGGAACCGGGATTGATGATCAGACTTTTAACTGACATAAAAATCATACTCCTTTCAGAAACCGGCGCAGAGCAGCGTCTGCCCGGCAGGAAACTGGATCAGCTCAATTCTTCGACATGGCCTGCGCCACAACCGCGCCCAGAGCGATGGAATTCACCTTGGTCTCAAAATCATCGGAACGGGAAGTCAGGATAACGGGAGCCTTGGTTCCGGTAAGGATATTTCCGTTCACCACTTTGGCAGTGTGTACCAGACATTTGTAAACCAGATTTCCGGCGTGGATGTCGGGGAAAAGAAGAATGTCGGCGTCGCCCTGGATGGCTCTGTCTGTAGCGCCCTTGTGCTTTGCGGCCTCGGGGTCGATGGCGAGGTCAAGGGAGAGGGGGCCGTCCACGATACATCCGGTAATTTCCCCTTCCTTATTCATGCGGGTGAGCTCGCCGGCCTCAACGGTAGCGGGCATCTTGGGGTTGATCACTTCAACCGCCGCAAGAGGGGCAATTTTGGGATTTTCAATGCCGCAGGCCTTTGTGATTTCCAGCGTGTTGTTGATGATATGTACCTTGTCCTCCAGCGTGGGATAAGGAATGAAAGCCACATCGGTGAGGAAAAGCAGACGGTCGATTCCCTCCACCTCAAATACACACACGTGAGAGAGAGGCTTGCCTGTGCGCAGTCCCACTTCCTTGTCCAGAACGCTCTTTAAAAAGCCCTTGGTATCGATCAGGCCTTTCATGTACATGTCGGCTCTTCCTTCATGTACCAGATTCACTGCGGTGTGGGCGGCCTCGGTCATATCCTCCACGTCGATGATCTCAAAACCGTCAAGATCCATACCCATGGAGTCGGCGATCTCCCTGATTTTCTTCTCATCGCCCACCAGGATCGCGTTGGCGATCTTCCTTTCTCTGGCGGCCACAACGGCTTCCAGCACGGCGGAGTCCTGCGCTACGGCCACCGCTACGGTCTTCACAGGGCAGTCATTAACCCTTGCAATTAAGTCCGCGAATGTCTTGCTCATTTGTTTCACCTCATATGATTAAATTTTTATAAAAATAAACGGGAAATACATCGTTAAAATAATAACACTGATTGGGGGAAAATGCAAGAATCAGCGGGGCAGTGTGCGGGATAAACTTATAAAATGTCGGGGATTTTTCCCTGTTTCATTTTTCAATAATCCCCTTTGCGTATCAGTTTTCCATATGACGCCACATACCGCTTGTGGAACCGGCTCACGACGGTATAATGGACTTCAGACCGCAGATTTTTTACAATCACAAAGGAGGGTCAGGTAATGAGGAAAGAAAAAACAGATATGAAGGCAAAACTGCGCCGCCAGGAGCTGTGCATCGGCACCCATGTGTCCCTGGGGGAGGGAGTGGTCAGCGAGATGATGGGAAATCTGGACTATGATTTTTTGTGGATTGATATGGAACACTCGTGTATCAATACGGATCAGCTTCTGAATCATCTGATGGGGGCCCGCGCCTCCGGGATAAACGCGATTGTGCGCATTCCATGGAATGATCCCGTACTGGCCAAACCGGTGCTGGATGCGGGCGCTGACGGAATCATCTGTCCGATGGTGCGTTCTTATGAGGAAGCCCACAGAGCCGTGGAGGCGACCTCCTATCCGCCCGGAGGAGTGCGCGGCTATGGACCGCGGCGGGCGGCAATGTTTGGAATGATAAGCGGGGAGGATTACCGGGCCCACGCGGATGAAAATATTCTGAGATTTATCCAGCTTGAACATATCGATGCGCTCAGAGACCTGGATCGCATTCTGACCATTCCGGAGATCGACGCCTTTATCTTCGGCCCCAATGATCTGTCAGGTTCTCTGGGAAAACTGGGACACACACAGGATGAGGACATCCGACAGATCATCGATGAGGCGATTGCCAGGATCCGTGCCGCCGGCCGTGTCGCGGGCGTATCCCTGGGGGCGGCGGATGAGGATTCCCTGCGGGACTGGTACCGGCGCGGCGTGCGGATGATTTCCTCCGGTTATGATGTGAAATATATCATGAGCGGAGCGAAAGAGAATCTGGCCGCCATGAAGCGCGCTTTTGGGATCCTGGATACCGAAAAGCCATGACATTCCGGACAGCCTCTTTTTCAACGGAGGATTCACGTCCGGGCGGAAAAGCCATTGCGGAGCTCTTCCATCAGCCCCGGATTTTCCCGTCCGAAAAAATCATGAATACGATGATAAATGCCATACAGTCTCTCATAGTCTGAAACATGTCCGGCGACGGGGCGCAGTATGTACGCAATACCGCCTTTCATACGGCGTACGGCTTTAGCCAGGCTGTCGTATCCCGGCTCCTTTTCCAGCGCCGCCGCCGCGCAGATCGCCGCCCCTCTGGCCGTGGACTGCGTCTCCTCTGAGATGGAAACCGGACAGTTCAGCACATCGGCTATGATCTGGGAGAGAAGCCTGTTTTTCCGGGCGATGCCTCCGCACAGAATAATCTGACGGGGCCTGAGCCCCTTTTGCTGAAAATTTTCCCAGATCTCCCGATGTCCGAACGCAATCGAATCCAACAGGGCCCGGTAAATATCGGCGGGCCGGGTGTCCATCGTCAGCCCCGCGAGAAGGCCTGAGAGGGCCGCGTTTCCCAGAACAGAACGGTTCCCGTTCCACCAGTCCAGCGCCATCACTGCGCATTCTCCGGGACGCTGCGCCGCAGCCTGCTCCTCAAGCAGAGAATGGATATTTCTGCCCTGCCTTTTGGCCTCCTCCCTGACCTGTGAGGGGACGGTATGTTGGATGAACCAGTCCAGCATGTCTCCCACACAGGCCTGCCCGGCTGAGTAACAGGTCAGTCCGGGGATCAGACCGTCTTCGATGGCTCCGGTCACTCCGGGTACAACAACCTTTTTCCGGCTTAAAAAATGGGCACAGGAAGAAGTGCCCAGGATATAGACATAATCCCCGTCTTTGCAGGCGCCCGCACCCAGGGCAGCGGCATGGGCGTCTGTGTGGGCCATACCGACTGCGGTGCCCGGACATAAGCCCAGGGCCTCCGCGGCAGAAGCCGTCAGCCTCCCGGCCGGCCCTCCGGCGGGAATTCGCCTTCCACGCAGCTTCTGATGTATGATTTCCGGTACGGAAGCTCCTGTGGCAGCAAGGTATGTATCGTCCGGAAATCCTCCGTGATGTCTCCACATGCCTTTGTAGGCCAGAATGGATGCATTCTGAACATCCGGGTCGCCCACAAGGCGGGCTGTAAGCCAGTCCGAAAGCTGCATGAAACGGTCCGCCGCCATATAGCATTCGGGATCCTGGGTCATTATTTCCATTGCTTTGGGGACGGCCCATTCGGAGGAAATGCTTCCTCCGTAATCATTCAGAACGGGGATATCCATTTCCCGCGCCACATCTGTCATATGCCGGGCGAAGGCCTTCGCCCGATGATGCTTCCAGAGCATGGCAAAGGCGTGAGGCCGGCTGGCGAAACCGGGCAGGGCGCAGAGCGGGGTTAAATCTTTTGTCACGGGCAGCAGGGTACAGGCAGTGGAAGCGATTGCAATGGAAAGAATATCCTCCTTTTGCACGGCGGCACAGTCCAGAGCGCCTTTTATGGAAGCCCTGAGTGAATCCAGGTAATCCATCGGGTCCGCCAGCGCCCAGTCGCCGCCCAAAAGGGGCGTACCGTCAGGCAGGGCCGTAGTCATGACGCCTTTTGCGTATGCGCTTACTCCTTCTCCAGTGATATGTCCGTCCTCCAGACCAGCGACAATCGCCCGCGCGGAAAGCGTCCCGAAATCAACACCGATCACATATTTCATCTCTGTCTCCTCCAGATAAATTTTGGCCGCCTGCCATATCGTCTGTGAAAATCGAACAGAAACATAACGGGCGGAGTCTGCGATTATGTGAAAATTATAGGATTTCCCAATATTTGCGGTCAAGAAAAAGGGGAAAACTGTAGAAAAAAAGGGACAGATGCTTCGGCTTCATTTCTCAGCCGAATCCGCCCTTCCGATTTCTTTGAGGAGAAATGAAACAGATAACGGAGAATCGCACGTTGTTTTTTCCGGGCGGCGCGCGGTAGACTGTTCCTGTCAGACACGGCCGCATCCCGAACGAAAAACAACGCGGTCAGGAAAGGAGGGGAAAGATATGAACCGGACAATCCCGAAGAGGATGGAAAAAAACAGTCGGCAGAAAAGAGGAGTAAGCGCAGGATTTCCCGCGTGGTTAAAACGGGACTGGCAGCTTTATCTGATGCTGGCCGTTCCCATGATGTATTACCTGTTGATGAAATACGTTCCCATGTACGGCACCTTAATCGCCTTTAAAAAGTACAGCGCAAAGCTGGGTGTGTGGGGCAGCGAGTGGATTGGATTTGCAAATTTTCAGAAAATCCTGTCAGACCCGTATTTTTACAGGCTGGTGCGCAATACATTACTGATTAACTGCTATAATCTGCTGCTTGCGTTTCCGGCGTCCATTATTTTTGCGCTGCTTCTGAATGAGATTCGCCATAAAAAATACCGGAAGGTGGTGCAGACCGTCTCCTATCTGCCGCATTTTATCTCTACTATAGTAGTATGCGGTCTGATTACCAATTTTCTCCGGACAAACGGCGGTGTGGTCAACGACCTGATTTCCCTGTTTGGAGGTACGCCCGTCTCCTTTATGACGCAGCCGGAATACTTCCGGGGAATCTATGTAGTGTCGGAGATCTGGCAGCACCTGGGCTGGGATGCCATCATCTATATTGCGGCGCTTACCGCAATCGATCCGGAGCTCTATGAGGCCGCCCAGGTGGAAGGGGCCAACCGCCTCCATCAGGCGCTTTATATCACCCTGCCGGGTATTGCCCCTACGATCACGATTATGCTGATTCTGCGGGTGGGAAATCTGGTGAATCTGGGATATGAAAAAATCCTGCTGCTCTACTCCGGAGCGACTTACGAGACGGCGGATGTCATTTCAACCTATGTCTACCGCCGGGGCCTGCTGACCGCGGATTTCAGTTATGGCACGGCCATCGAGCTGTTCCAGACCGTCGTCTCTCTGATTCTGATCCTTATCACCAACTGGATCGGGCGTAAAATCAGCGACACCGGCCTGTGGTAAATGATAAACTGACATTCTCCGGCAAAAACCGTCCGCGTTAAGGCGGTGGAAAGGAATCAGGGTTCAAAATGAAAAATATACAAGGCGCTTCCGTCACGGGACGGAGAAAGAAAATGAACTGGTTCGACTGGCTCAACTGTCTGATTATGCTCGCCGTGGTTATAACAGTGATCTATCCGCTCTATTACTGTACCATTGTTTCCATCAGCGACGGCATGGCGGTCACCAGGGGCGAAGTTCTCTGGAAACCCATAGGATTTGATCTCTCCGCTTATAAGACCGTTTTCAGCAATGACCAGATTCTGCGCTCTTATGGAAACACGCTGTTTTATACCCTGCTGGGCACCTCCATCAATATGGTCATGACCCTGCTGTGCGCCTACCCGCTCTCACGTCCCGGACTTAAGGGACGCAGGCTCTTTAACTTTATGTTCATGCTGACCATGTTCATCAACGGGGGAATGATTCCCATGTATCTTCAGGTGAAAAATCTGGGACTGCTTGACTCTGTCTGGGCGATTGTGCTGCCGGGAGCGATCAGCACCTATAACATGATTATCATGCGGACTTTTTTCTCTACAATCCCGGAGGAGCTTCATGAGGCAGCCCATATCGACGGCGCCGGCCATTTCCAGACATTCCTGATTATTGTGCTGCCTCTGTCTCAGACCATTATTGCAACGCTGATTCTGTTTTATGCGGTAGGGCACTGGAACGGATACCTTTCGGCTCTGCTGTATCTCTCGGACTCTGCAAAGATGCCTCTGCAGATGATTATACGGAAAATGGTGATTGACAGCGATATTGCGAGCATGACCACCTCCAATGCGGCATCCGCCTCCACGGAAATGCTGATCACGGAGACAAAATTGAAATATGCAATCGTAATTGTTTCCATATTACCTGCGGTCGTGATCTATCCCTTTCTTCAGAAATATTTTGTGAACGGTGTAATGATAGGCTCTGTAAAGGGCTGAGAAAGGAGGCATAAAATATGATACATGTCCGTTCTACTTATCCCGTGGCTCCCCACAAAACGCTGGAGCCGGAACAAAGCTGTCTGTATGACGCGGCGCTTCATCCCTGGCATTTCTGTCATCATCCGGCGCTGGGGGTGTTCCGGGGAAGGCTGTATGCCATGTGGTCCAACGGCAGAGAGGGGGAGGACGAAATCGGTCAGCGTGTGTTGTACGCGGTCAGCGCTGACGGCAAAAGCTGGTCTGCGCCGAAGGCGCTCTGCGAGGCCTTTTACGGCGTAAAGGGGATCAATACGCTGACGGCGGCCGGATTCCATGTTTATGACGGCGTACTGACCGCATATGTGGGCGCTTACGAATATGCCTGCATGGAGAGGCTGACGGATTCCCACGGTTTTTCGCGGGTGGGATCGCAATGTGTGGATACCCGTCTGTATGCGCTGACCAGCACGGACGGGGAAACCTTTTCTCCGCCCCGGGATCTGGGGGTGGCTCTGTGCCCCAACTATGGTCCCCGGAAGCTGAAGGACGGGCGGCTGTTGATGACCGGGAACTGGGCCCACGCTTACACGGATGATCCGGCGGGACTGCGGGGGTGGACGCTGAGGGGATTTTGCAGCGACCCGTCGCTCCTGGAGGAGCCGGTGCGGGATGATCCTGGCTACTTCTGGAAGGTCTCCAGCGCAATGGGGTTTCCCAACGCTCTCTGTGAGGGGGCCTTTCTGGAAGCGGACGGACGCATCCATATGCTTCACCGCAGCTATGGATCGATCCTGTATGAGTCGGACAGCACAGACGGCGGCGAAACCTGGTCCGTGCCGGAGCCCACGGAAATACCCAATGGCAACGCAAAATTCTGGCTCGGAACACTGCCGGACGGACGTTACATTTACATCGGGAATCCCGGGCCCGGTACGTCCCGCTGCCCCCTGGCGCTTTCCCTGGCAGGCGAGGATATGGTTTTTGACACGCACGCTCTGATCGAATCCCGGCCCATATCCAGAAAATTTCCCGGGATGTATAAGGGCGGCATGTATGGCTATCCTCATGCTGTAGTATATGAGGACGGACTCTATGTTATTTACTCTGTCTGGAAGGAAGACATACGTATTGCAAGGGTTCCACTGGCGGCTCTGTGAGCCGGACTGACAACGAAAGCTAAGGAGCCTTCCGGGCCATAAGGCCCGGGGAGCTCATGGAAAGGTGGTATTTTATGAAATTTACAAAAAAAACTCTGTCCCTGCTGCTCGCCGCGGCTATGACTCTCGGACTGTGCGCCTGCGGCGGACAAACCGAAAACCCGGTACTGACCATTGAGCGCACGGAGCATGCCTCGTTTACCTACAGTAAAGAGCAGCCCGTGATCGCTGAGCTGGAAAAACGTCTTGGCGTGGATATCCAACTGGAGGCCTATCCCGGCGCCGACTATAATACCAAGCTAAAGCTCCAGCTTGGGACGAACGATCTGCCGGACATCGTTTTCAGCACATATACCAATCTGGCAGACTATGTGCCGCAGGATATGTTTGTCAATCTCTCAGAGCATATGGATAAGCTCCCCAACTATAAGGCTACTCTGGAGAAATACGGGGAGCTGGCCAACGCGTTTAGGGTTGACGGGGACATGTACTGGTTTATCATGACCGCCGAGAATGCCCCCGCATACGGCAACTTCCCCATGGTGCGTCAGGATATTCTCAAAGCGATCAACCAGGATAAGGCTCCGGACAACTTTGAGGAGCTTTACGAGATGCTCAAAGCCATGAAGGAATATGATCCGGACTGTATTCCGATGGTCACCCGGGGGGAGGACGTCCTGTGGCGGATGGGCTACTCCTTCGGCACTTACAACGATATCTACTATGAGCCGGACGAGGGTAAATACCAGTATGGCCCCATGTATGACCGATACAAAACCTTTATGGAATATCTGAACCGTCTGTACACGGAAGGCCTGCTGGACCCTGATTTTGCATCTTCAAATAAGAGTATCTGGATGGAGTACCTGACCAGCGGCAAGAGCTACTTCTTTTTTGAGAACGGATCCTTCGCTACCGACATTAATCTGGTCACAACAGCTCAGGATCCAGAGGCCCTTTTCGTTCCCATGACGACCCTGGAGAATTATTTCGGATCCCGGCGGGCCATGTTTTTCGAGGGAAGCGGCGTGATCAGCCCGTTCCGCAACGATGTGTGGGTGATCTCGAAAAACTGTAAAAATCTGGACGCAGCCCTGGCCTTTATGGATTATCTATACAGCGAGGAAGGCGCCCGGCTCTGCTCCTGGGGGATTGAAGGGGAGCACTACACCGACGAGAACGGTACGATTAAATTTGATCAGGAAAAAATCGACTGGTATCTGAACAATGCCAACGACCCTTACCGGGAGTATTGTAATGAAATCGGCGTAGGCTGTCTGGCTCTGGCAGGACGGTTTTACGACGACGCCTGGTATGAGTTTATGGATGAAAATTCCAAAGACATGTACGCTTTCTGGTTGAGCGATGAGAATATCACCCCTTACAGCTATACACTGTGCCTGAGCGCGGAGGATACGGCGGCCGTCACGGATATCATGACCGCATGTAAGACACTGGTCTCCACCGAATCCCTGAAATTTATCATGGGGACAAGGCCGCTGGATGAGTTTGACGACTTTGCCGCGGAGCTGAAAAAAGCAGGAGCGGATAAAATCGAGGAAATTTATAATAATGCATATCAGGCATCCTTAAATCCCTGATGGAGATTTTAAGGGCAGCAGGCACAAATGTCTGTTGCCCTTTGGGTGCGCAGGGGGATGAGAATGAGAAATATACGGGAGAGGATCAGCGGAAAAGTATACCGGCGAATCATTCTGTTCTTTTTGTGTATGGTCATTTTTTCGGTGATCATATCCGGTATCAACTTCTATCTGTTTTCCCGGAAATCGGAGGAAACATTTCTTGCTCAGCTTAAGGAGAGCACGAATGCCACAGGCATGCGTCTGGACGAGCGGATTCAGACGCTGTTCGCACAGAGCGCTACGATGCTGGAAAACATACTGATTACGGAAAATGTACATCCGTATGAGGATCTGGGGATGAAGGAACGGTTTTATTATCCGTATGTCATCAACCTGCTGCGCCAGAACCGCCTTCAGGCGGACCGTCTGGTGGAGAGCATTTTTCTGTATGCGGACACGGAGAGAATCCTTTATTCCATGTCCGAATACGGTATGGCGGAGTTTGATACCTTTTTTTCCGCGTTCATGAATTATCAGACTTATAACCAGGAGTTCTGGCGGAGTCAGATTGAGGAAGGCGACATGACTCCCTTTACCATCCTTTCCGCGGACTCCTACCGTACCTCCAGAGTGTATGGGGAGAAAAGTGTGATCCCCCTGGTCTGGAGAAGCAGCGGATTGGGCGATCGAAAGATTCTGGTAATGAACCTGTCACTCTCCAGGGTGGTAGAGCTGTTTACAGATATGCCTTATCTGGAGTCGGATTATATCTTAATCTATGACAGTGCGGGCAGACTGATCTACGGGCAGGAGGACGTCCTGGAAGGGCAGGAAATCCTCCCGGGAAAAAACATTCGTTTTGGCGGCGAGGACTGTTACGTTACCTGCTACGATCATAACGGTCTGGGGCTGGTAATCTACTGCTTTGTGCCTGTGCGCACATTCGCAATCGCGACCTCTGAATTCCGTCTGGAAATGTCTGTCATCATCCTTATTTCCTTTTTCTGCGGCCTTGTCATAGCGCTGCTTTTCTCCCGACGGACCTACGAACCCATCCGCAACATTGGACAGAGCCTCTACAGCGCTCAGGACGATCCTCCGCAGAACGGCGGCTATCTGAAAAATGAACTGGAAAGTATCAGCCAGGCCATCTTTCAGTTGATCGACGAGCGCAACGACAGCCGCACGCAGAACAGACAGAATCTTCAGCACTATATGATTCAGAGCTTTACAGCTCTGCTGAATGATCAGTCCCTGCAGGACGCGCCATATTTTGCCCGTCTTCTCAGGACAGACGGTGGATTTTCCGGTAATGGTTATCGCTGTGTGGTTATTGTGGCAGATAATGAGACCGAAGCGGAGGATTATGTGCTGCGGCAGGAGTTCATAGGTGAGCTGACACAGGAGCTTTATCAGAAGTTTAAGAATGTTTCCGCGCTGTTGCCGTTGCACTGGAAGGAGAACATGCTGGCCGTGCTGACGGACACGGACGCGCAGGAAACAGATATCCGGACGATACTGCAAGCCCTCCGGGAGGAATATGCCCGGAGCGGACCGTTTTCACTGCGGACAGGAACGGGAAGCGGCGTTTCCAAAATTACGGAGATATCCCGTTCCCTGGAACAGGCAATGACGGAGGTGTTTGTCGGCGCCAGGACGGAAGAAAACGATTACATCGGACCGGCTTTTGCTTATGACAGCCAGGAAATCATTCAGGCGGCCAACACGAGGGACTTAAAGCTGATCGGAGAATGCGTAAAAAATATTCTGACACGGGCCAGGCTATGCGGCGTGACCTACGGTCAGGCGAAGACGCTTTTGGAGAATATGTTCCGGACAATCATGGATATCCAGCGTCATCTGGCTCCCAGGAAGCTGCAAAGCGCCATGACCGCTCCTCAGAAGCCTTTCAGCGCGATGGAGGTTCTGCTGCTCTCTCCGGAAATCAATCCCGCTCCCCTGCTCTCGGCGCTGCTGGACTTTATCCCGTACCAGGACAGCAACATAAATGTCAGATCCGGTGAGGAGATCAGCAGGAGAGCGAAGGCTTATATTGATCAGAATTATCATCGGGAATTAAGCCTGGAAATCCTCTCCGACGACCTGGGGATTTCCGCCAAATATCTGTCCCGCATCTTCAAGCAGTCCATGGGCATCAATCTTTCCGATTATCTGACCTACGTGCGGGTGGAGAAAATTAAAAAGCTGTTAAAAACCGACATGAGCATGGAGGATATAGCGGGACAGACAGGGTTTAATAACCGGACGACCTTTACGCGAGTGTTCAAAAAGCTGGAAGGCGTCTCTCCTGGGGAATTCCGTCGGCTTCGCCGCGGACAGGCAGAAGGGGCCGATTCCGCTCCCTGCGATTGACGGATTCTCCTGTAAAATATATTGTAAATCCTCATAAAATAAGGTACAATAATCTCAGTGTAAACGAAAGGTGGGCAGAAGCATGAAGCAATACGAAGTTCTGCTGGCGAAAGAATTATTTGCCGGAAGTGATATTGTGCGCAGATTCGGGTACAAAATGCAGCCGTACGGGATAACTGTGCCCTTTTTTGGGATGACGGATTGTTTTGTATGCTGCTCACCGCGGAAAGACATAAGCGGATAACGGAATCATACGATTTCGTTATACACCGGTTTGCGGCTCAGAGCCCTGTGCGGACAAAACAGTCTGTACAGGGCTTTTCTATGCACAGGAGCGCACAGGGCAGAAAGGAAGAATGATGTTCAGTAAATATATTGCCACAGCCCGGATGGCGGTACGGGGGAAAACCAACGGCGGCGTGTTGTATATGTTTCCGGATATGGCCATGAGGGTGATGTACCTTCTGCCGGTAATGTTTATCTGGGGAGCCTTTGCAAACAGCGGTTACGAGGTGGAAATGACGGTTTCCCAGCTTTTGAGCTACACCTGGGTCAATGCGCTTCTGGCGGATATGATGATCGTGAACACCTGTCTGTCAGCATGGAATTACGATACCAGGAGCATGGAGATGTTTACCCGGCCCATGTCCGGGTTTGGACAGATCATATCAGGGACGGTGGGAGAGTGGCTTCCCATGCTGACCCTGTTTTCGCTTCCCATGTTCCTGGCGGCGCCTCTTTTCGGGATCAGGATCCTGCCGAAGACGGTGTGGGTGATCCCCTCGCTCATATTGTGCGTCTCCCTGGGGTTTGCCTTCGAATTTCTTTTTTACTGCGTGACCGTCAGGGTTCGCAACGCCGCATGGCTTACCTGTGTGATCAGGAGCGCGGTGGTGTCGTTTTTTTCGGGGACGGTGATCCCCTTTAAAATCCTGCCCTTTGGTATGGACAGGTGGATGGACTATCAGCCCTTCGGCAGTCTGGGAGGCGCCTTTCTGGCACTGTATGTGGGGAGCAGGGAGCCTGCACAGATTATTCCCGTGCAGGTTTTCTGGAACATTGTGATGTGGATCGCCGCCGTCTGCTGGTTTCGCAGATCCAGGGAAAGGATGGTGAGCTTCGGTGGGTAAAAGAGGAATAAAGAGATATTTTGAACTGCTTGGGATCTATGCCCGGATGGATCTGGCGTCCCTTGCGCGGGATGGAAAATTCATGGCCATCGTGATCGCAGCGGACCTGATCTCCAACATATCCTCCATCTCCGGGATCTTTCTCCTGGCGTGGAAATTCGGGGGGATCGGCGGACTGGACCGGTTCGAGGTGCTGTTCATGCTGGCCTATGGAAACATTGTGATGGGCTTTCTGAATATGATGGGCGGCTGTAATGCGCTTTTTCCCAGCAGGATCATCGGGAGAGGGCAGTGGGAGCACATGTTTGTCATGCCCCTTCCATACGCGCTGCAGCTCACGGTGGGGATCTTTCCCTTTACCGGCTCCGGGAGCCTGTTGTCGGGACTCGGGATGCTGTGCGTGGCAGTCTGGAATATGGAGACGGTCCTGCCGTGGTGGTGGCCGGGAGCGTTGCTCCTGCTGCTTCTGACCAGCATGGTGATTGTGACGGCCCTCTCCTATCTGTTTTCCAGCCTTGCCTTTTATGCCCCGGTGCAGTGTGAGGAGATTTCCAGCACGGTGGTATACAGTATGGAGCATACCATGACGTTTCCCCTTTCCGGTATGCCTTTTTATATCCGGTATCCGCTTCTGAGCATTTTTCCGGCGGGGCTTATGGCATGGTTCCCGACCATGATTATTCTGGGAAAGACAACTGCCTTTGAAACTTTTTATCCTGCGGTATTCGCCCTTGCAGTATCGCTTGCCGCAGCTCATTTTTTCAGGAAAGGATTCAGATATTATGTACAGAAAGGAATCAACAGATATATCCCGGGCGGACACCGCTCCTGACGATATGATTATAAAGATGGATCACGTGAGCAAATCCTTCACACAGTGGCACAGAAGGGAGGGAATCAGAAATCTGCTCCGGCAGGAAAAGAAAATGGTGACGGCCGTCGATGACGTCTCCTTCCGGATCAGGGCGGGAGAGTTCGTGGCCTATGCGGGCCCCAACGGAGCCGGGAAGAGCACCACCATGAAGCTTCTTACGGGGATGCTGCAGCCCACGGCGGGATCCATATCCGTACTTGGCATGTCGCCGGAAAAGGACAGGATCGCCATAATGAAGAGGCTTGGCGTGCTGTTTGGAAACCGGACGGAGCTCTGGTGGGATCATCCTGTGATCCAGAGCTTTGAATGGAAAAAGGTAGTGTGGGATATCCCGGAGGAAACGTACCGGCGCAATCTGGATATGGTCACAGAACTTCTGGATATGGGACAGATCAGGAACACCTTTGCCCGGGAGCTGTCGCTGGGACAGCGGATGAGGGCGGATCTGGCCATGATGCTTCTGCACTCGCCGGAGCTGATCCTGTTGGACGAGCCCACCCTGGGGCTGGATGTGGTGGCCAGGCGCCAGATGATCGATTTCCTCAAACGGATCAACCGGCAGGCGGGCGTGACGATTATGGTCACCAGCCATGACATGGACGATCTGGAGGAGATGGCCCGGCGGATTTTGATAATCTCCGCGGGAAAGCTGGCCTACGACGGAGATTTTGAGGGGCTGCGTGAGATTACGGGCAATCTGACCCGTTTCACCGTCACCACAGACGGCACACAGCCACAGCTGGAGGGCTGCCGGTTTCTCGACGGAAAACAGGGGGTGTTTGAGTTCGAGACGGATCTCTCCCGCCTGCCCGTTAAGGTTTTGCTGGAGAGGCTCTCAAAGGCGGACGGAATCAGGGACGTGGAAATCCGCAGAGCGCCCATCGAGCAGGTGATCACACAGCTGTATCAGGCGTGGAAAGCATAAGAAAAGCTCGCTTTTGCGAGCTTTTCTTATACCGAAAGAATGTCCTGAGGGACATTCTTTCCACGGGTTGTCTGTGCCGCCGTTCTGCCACCTTTACCAGTTATTCACCGCGTGTTCCGCGAAGGAGATCACGTCCTTCACCTTAAGCGTGGAGCCGTCGTCCAGGATGACGATTCCGGAAAAGCTCCCGAACATCTGGTGGCAGTGATTGTCCACCCACAGAAGCTTTATTTTCGTCTCCCGGTCATACACCGGGTGAAGCCATAAGTCAAGCCGGCCCTCCCGGTCCATGAAATGCCAGGGATCCATATAATCCTTTCCCAGAACAAAATCAACCTTGCCCAGCTTGTGGGAGGTTCCCTTATAAAAAAGCATGTTTTCGCTGGCGGTATCCGTATTTCCGAAGCCGCATCCCAGATTGAAGCCGAACATCTCCCCGTCTATATAGCCGCAGCCGTTGCTCCAGTACCACTCGTTGTGGAAGGGCCACACGCCCCGCCCCCAGTCCAGAATGCCGAAGGAATCCTTTTTGTCAAAACGCCATCTGTGACTGCGGGTACACACAAAGCCATCCGCTTTCATACAGTTGATCTTGTGATTATAGTAAAAGGCGTGTTCGTATTCGTCGAAGGGCAGATTGATCACCAGAGAGTCCGGGTTTACCCGCTCCAGGGTGATCCTGGCCTCCAGATCCTTCCAGCAACAGTTCAGGATCCGCCGTCCATCCAGAACCTCGAAGCTCATAAAGACGTCGCTGTTTCCGTATCTGTTCGGCAGTCCTTTGTGGGAGTATGCGAGGGTCTGATCCTCCTGCGCGTCCGCGGGCATGTGGAGGGAGCCAAAGGGCAGAGCCAGCGTGCGGCATACATCCAGATACTTTTTGCCCTTCTGAAAATCAAACAGCATCAGGCTCACCTGTCCCGCGTAGGAGGCGTGGCCGATGGTGAGCTGGAGGCAGAGATGATCGTTGGAAATCTGATAGAAATCCCACTCCTTGATCCGCCAGGGGGGAGCCTTGATGGCGCTCCGGTCATAGGTCAGTACGCTTTTTCTGGAAAAGCCCGGGATGGGCCGGCCCCTTTTGTCCAGTACGGGGCCCTTTGTAACAAGTTCTCGTTCCATGGCAGCTCCTGTCTGCGTGCATCGCACGCCTGTTTCATTGAGATTTTTTCCGGACGGCTATGACCAGCGGGATCAGCGTCAGCAGAGTCAGAAGGGCGGAGATCAGAAACAGGCTGGGAGCCGGAACCATTCCCATAACGCCGTTTACCTCCCGCTCCACCCCCAGATGGTTGATGACCGGGGCGGCGATGGCAGGCCCGGCGATCATGGGGATACACACAAAGAAAATCTGTTTGATCCCCTCAAACTGTCCCCTCTGTTCCTCGGGATAGAGATTTTTCATCCAGGCGGTGAGGGTCTGCAGCACCAGAATATAGCCGATGCCCGCGCCGAACACGCCGGCCAGCAAAACGGGAAGAAGCTGGGAGATACTCACCAGCACCAGCCCGGCCGTGTTACAGAAAAGGGCCCCGAGGATGACGGACGCCATTTTCCCCCGGTCGATGAGCCGGGCGGCGGGGATGGTCAGCAGGGAGGCGGCCAGAAGCCCCGCGCCCTGAATGATACCGGTCATACCGTAGTCATATCCCAGATAGTTGACAAAGTAAATGGTAATATAGGGGAAATATACATTAAAACCGATGAAATACACCGTCATGACGATAAACACCCAGAAAAGCTCCTGATTTTCCCGGACGGTATTCCAGTTGAACACGGAAAGGAACTGATGCAGGAAGCCCTTTTCGTCCCGTCTGGGGGCAAGGGTGGGGGAATCCTCAAGGGTAAAGAGCGAGAAAATACCCACCAGGGCCACCAGGCCTCCCATCAGCCCGAAAAAGGCGAAAAAGTCCAGCTTCTCGATGAGAATACCGGACACCACCGCACCGAAGATGGTGGCGAAGACCGGCATCACCGCCAGCGCGCCGCCCAGCTTCCCCCGGTTCTGATCATTGGAGATATCCGTGGTCCAGGGGGAGAACCCGCCGTCGTTTCCCACAGAGCCGAAAAAGCTCATCACCGCGTCCGCCAGCACCACCGCCGCTGCCGCGATGAAAAGGGGATTTTTGGGGATCATCTCCGTCGCCCCGAACAGGAAGGTAAACAGTCCCCAGAGCACATAGCCCACGCAGATAAAGGGCTTTCGCCTCCCGGCCCGGTCACCCCATATACCCACCAGAAAGGCGCAGAAGGTGCTCACCACGGCGCTGACCCCCACCATCCAGGACACGATGGCCGGATCCGGGGCGATCTTGTCGTAGACAAAGTTGTTGAACCAGGAATTTTCGATATTCCAGCAGATCTGCCCGGTCATGCCCAGGATCCAGATCAGAAGCCAGTTTTTGCGGCTGATGTTTTTCACGCGGATACCTCCTGCCATACGGCCTGTCTGTATTTGTATATTTTAGCATATCTGACCGGCAATTCCCATTCTTTTTTTGTGAAAATTTTCTCTTATCAGGCAGAGGATGAACCTGCCGAATGAAAAGGGCAGGGTTGGAGATTGACGATTCGTACTTTTGCGGATAAAGTTATAGTGAACAACCGCAGGGGGATTCGCCGTGGGCGCTTTACGATTTCGCATGCATCGGCGTGTCCCTGCCATATTACAGAAACGGAGAGAGCCATGGTTTACTATGAGGATAAGGAAATCAGGATACGGGATCTGGAAAATGCTGATATCCCGGTGATTGTAAAGAAAGAGCTTGCCCAGGGATGGCATATCACGGAGGAAAAGTATCTGCTCCGCCTAAGGCACCGGGAGGAGGTGGGGGCAATTGCGCTTGCGGCGGAATACCGCGGACAGGTGGCGGGATATATCAACATTTATCCGGACGCTTCCTGGGGGCCCTTCGGGGGAAAGGGCTATCCGGAGATCGTGGATTTCGGCGTGCTGGAGAAATTCCGCAGGCATGGAATCGGAAGTAAGCTGATGGATGTGGCGGAGGAGATCGCCGGAAAATACAGCGACACGGTGTATCTGGGCGTGGGCCTGCACAGCGGCTACGGCAGCGCTCAGCGGATGTACGTAAAGCGCGGTTACATTCCGGACGGCTCCGGCGTGTGGTATGGAGAAAGCGTGTGCGGGCCCTACGCAGAGTGTTGTAACGATGACGATCTTGTTTTGTATTTCTCAAAACGGACAAGGCAGGAGGATTGATTTTGAAGGTATTACTGGCTGTTCCCAGACCGGATCAGGCGATTTGGGAATTACATCACTTCTTGTCACAGGATAAAGCGGATCTTTATATATTTCCGGAGGGGTTTCTGGATAGTAACGTTCTGGAGGAGGCAATCGCTCTGACAGGCGAAAAAGAAAAATATGTTATCACCGGCTTTAAAGACCTGAACAGGAAGGGCCAGCAGAAAGCGCTGGTTATAGATGGAGGCAGGATTGCCGACGAATACACCAAATGCATCCTGACGAAAGGAGAAAAACAGAAAGGGAAAAGGCGCGGGGAAAAGATATCCTGTGTCAGCACAAAATTTGGGAAAGTGGGGATACCGGTCTGTTATGAGATACATTTTCCGGAAGTGGCACGGATTATGTGTCTGGAGCATCCGGTTTTGTTGATTAACATAATCGGAACGGGAATGTATCATGCCTTACAGCTTGAACAGTGGACGTCCCTTGCGAAGGCACGGGCTATCGAAAATGAAGTATATGTTATCGGATGCTCCCATTTTTCCGGAGAAATCCCGCTGGCATATGTTTTTGACCCGTCAGGAAAATGCGTTCTGCTCAGACAAAACGAGTATGGAGGATTTGTGGCTGAAATCGACCTTCAGAAAAGCCGGGAAAAACTGCTCGGCTACAGCGACGACAGAATCCCCGCTCTGTTCTCCCCTCTGACGGAGCAGAGCGCTTCGCTCTGACCGGGCACCTACATGGGCCTTAAGTTTTTATCGAGCCGATCCGCCAGCCAGGCGAGGCGCTTTTGCCGTCCGGCGTCGGTCCTGGCATCGAAATACGCCCGGGTGTAGGTTTTCTTCACGGACATGGGCATGGCCTGAAAGTTGGTGAAGGCGGGTTCGCGTCCTTCCAGCAGGGCGGACAGGCAGGCGATCTGCTGATCTGTGACCGCCATGGGATCCGGCGCGTCCCACTGGCCGTTCTCTTTGGCCTCCTGGATTTTCGCTCTGCCGAAATCGGTCATAAGTCCCCGCTTCTCAAGGCTTTGGGCCAGTTCCTTATTCTTTTTGGACCATTTGCTCTTTTCCCTGCGAATGGAGAAATATTTCTTATAGGTTTTGGCGTCGATGCTCTGCATCTGTCCGTCAATCCATCCGAAGCAGAGCGCTTCCTCAAGGGCCTCCCCGGCTTTGATGGTTTTCGGCCCGCCAGCCTTGCCAAATAAAAGCCAGACGCCACCGCCGGAGAGGCAATGGTCATAAAGCCAGTTCCTGAAGGCCTCTCTGTCTGCAAATTCCAGTAAAAGTTCGTGGTCGCTCATTGCGTTGTCCTCCTGTAAATTTCGGTCTATACAGTTTCTTTAAACCGCCCGCCCGGCTTACTCGCCAGTGTCCGGAGCATCCCCCTGCGCCGCCTCTGTGGAGGGCAGCTCCGTCCAGGAGGCGTAAAAGGTCATATCCTCATAGACGGGCTTGTAGGCGTCGTAGGGAACGCCATTTTCTGTGGCCCACCCGATAAAAAGGGAGGGGGAGCTGTACCGGAAGGGAAGCGGCGGCGGGCCGGAGGTTTCTCCGTCCCGCACACAGGCGACCTGCCAGATCTCCCCGTCCACCACAAAGGACACGTTGTGCCAGAGCTCTCCCTTAAGCCATACGCCGTTCAGGAAGTCCCTTCTCTTTTCTATGAAATATTTCAGATACCGGATATCGTTGTCGTAATCCTCATAATACTGATACCGGTTCTCCAGCTCCGCCCAGCGGATGCTGTCCATGTGGGCTGAGTCCCGGCTCCCGGCGGCCAGGCGGTCGATTCCGTCCTCCAGCAGGGCGTTGAGATAAGGAAGCGCCTTCTCCTCGTACATTTTCACCATTCGCTCGTAGAAATCTTCCTTTTCATACAGCCGCACGAAAATATCCGTGCCATATACGTGGTCGTTCAGCTTTGTGACGCCCAGAGGATTGCTGGCGATCCGGTCCAGGTTGCAGTTGCCCAGGGCCACGTCATAGTCCCATACGGGCCCGGCAAAGATCCTGGTGCTGACGCTGTCCTGTGGCTTATAAAAAAAGCTGCTTGTGACGCCGCCGTCATAGTTTTTGGTAATCTCCTCCACCAGATATTTCTGTATAAAGGAATCCACATCGATATACTCCGAATAATGCTTTCCGGTTACGGGGTGGACGCCGTCCGCCTCCTCGCAGGCGTCCTGAAATTCCTGCATGAGATCGGCAATATAATCCACCTGCTCCCGGGAAGCATACAGAGGGCTTTGCAGAGTATAGCAGTCCCCCTGGTCGGTCATGAAGCCGCTGATCTCGGTTTTGAACCGGGACAGAAGCTCCCGCTCAAACAGATAACCGCCGGAGATATCCTCCTGCGCCCCTTCGGGAAGCTGCGTGTCCGCCCACTTGCGGGAGCCGTCCTCATTCTGGCACAGCTTCAGCTTCTCCAGCTCCTGCGCGCTGTACGCCTCCTCCAGCGCTTTTTCCATATCCCGGATCGCGACGCCGTTCTCGTCCACCCGTATTTTTTCGGTCAGAAAATAATTCCCCTGGTAGACGCCGTTGAGATACAGATCGATCATGCGCCCGCCGGGGACATAGCTCATATCCAGCTGCGACGCCAGATCCAGTACAATCTGGTTGCGAAGCCTGGTCTCATCATAACCGTTGGCCAGAAGGTTCCAGGATTTCGCCGGGCCGAGCCCGAAGAGATCCGCCTCCCGGGAGAGCCTGATCCGGTAAGGCTTTTTGGAGAGGCCCCAGGTGGAATTCCCCCGTCCGCGGATGCTCTCCATCCCGCCAGTGTAGAGTGTTACTCCGGCCGCATCATAGAGAACCGCGCTGCCCTCCTCCTCGTTTTCCTTATCCCCGTCCACCAGCTCCATGTTCCCGGAAAGGGTGGACACGCAGAGCACGGGCAGCTCGGAGGAATACAGAAAAGCGGCTCTGACCTGAAAGGGGGCGTCCTCGTTCCGGGCGGGCAGGGAAAGCGTGTAGACGCTTTCCTCCGAGATTCCACGCAGAACGTCCCCCTCCTCTATCAGCGCGTCTCCGATCTGAATGCTTCCTCCTTCGGCCTCTGCCAGGACAAGTCCTTTTCCCCGGGCAAAGCCCGGCAGAAAAAAGTAGCAGATTCCGTCCCCGCTCATCCAGGGCGAGATCTCAAACTCTCCAAAAGCGCCCGCCGAATCCAAAACTTCTGCCGAACCCAAAGCCTCTACCGAAGCCAGTCCCTCTGCAGAAGGATCCCCTTCCTTCCGGGATGTATCTTTTTCCGGACGCTCCTCCTCCAGGCGAAAAATAATTTCCGGCAGCTCATGGACAGCGGAGGGATTGCTCACCGCCGCCCACTGTCCGGCGTCTGAGGGCTCCCGCGCGTCTGTTTTTTCGGGTATCGTATTCTCCGGGGAAGGCTCCTCCTCCAGGGAAATTTCCGTCCGCCTTAACTGGCTGATCTGTTCTCTGAGCGCAGGGTATGCTGCCAGAAGAGCCAGCAGGAAAAGCTCCCCCAGAGCCAGCAGGACTGCAAGCTTTTTGTTCTCAAACATGTTTTCCTCCGTGTGCCTGTGGCAGATACTGGCCGCAGATGCGGTTCTCCGGCTTTTCGTCCAGGAGATACAGAGCCCCCAGGAAAACCCACTCCAGGGGCTTCATAAGCAGATAAACGAGATCCGCCTGCCAGGGGCCTGTGATGTGCCTGGAAAGGGGGTACCCGTAAGTATCATAAAAGTGTCTCACCCGTCTGTGGAGAGAGGGCGCTTTTTCCATCAGAAGCTGTTCAAAGGCGTTGGCCACACAGAGCTGCCGGTTTACCATGATCCGTGCTCCCTTCCGCACGCCGTAGCGCAGAGGCCTTACCAGCCTTCGGTGCCCCCGCAGGGACACGGTACACAGATAATGGGTGTCGATTTCCACCGGGGGAGGCGCCGTTTCCGCCGACAGGATCCAGTCGCTGGTTCTGGTAAAGGCCAGAAGAATGCTGTCCGGCTGCTGGCCAAACAGAATAAGAAGGAGGGTCAGGAGCCCCAGCACAGGAAGCAGTGCCACAACCGCCCCGAGAAACAGATTGGCCCCCTTTAAAAACCACAGGTTGAGTCTTTGCATAAACGGGTTTTCGTAGTGCAGCGTCTGCTGTCTGAGCGCCTTCTCTTTTATGAGGCGCACCATCAGGTGAACGGCATGGAGCAGGTAAATGCCCGGCAGAACACACAGACAGAAAATGAAAAAGACGTCGGAGCCGCTCGTATCCAATCCCTCCGGATGGGCTCCGCATACAAGCTGAAACATCCACACAAGACAGAGGCCGCACCCCACATACACGCCGGCCAGCAAAAACGCCTCCACCAGTGGCGCAAGCCTTCGCCCTGCAAATTTCAGAAGAAAATAACTGGAAAATCCCCACAGGGCGAACAGGCCGATGGCAATAAAATGCTCGCTGGAAAAGGGCTCGTGGGCGGCAGGGGACGAGAGCCTGTTGAGCGGTACGTTCCAGGGCGGCAGCTCCCAGAACACCAGCGCCATCATCACATAGAGTCCGCCTGTCAGAAACGCCATCAGCTCGAAAATGGGCTTTTCCTGACCCTTTACAAAAAACATCACGTCCATACCGATCAGAATGAACGGCAGGAGCAGAAGTATGAATACGATCACAATCGCCAGTATTCCAATCAACATTTTTATACCTCCCGCACTGCCTTTCATGATATCACAGATCAGAGGATTTATCCATATGGGAAGTGCGTCTGCGCGCTGTGCGTTTTATGTGGGCGTCCCCGGCGCAGCGCTGAAAAGTAACCGTCCGGAAAAATTCTCGTTGACATTCCCTCACGCATATGTTATAAAAGAACACATAAACCGTTGAGGAAGAGTAAGTACTTTGGTCACTCCTTATCACAGAGAGCCGCGGCAGGTGGGAGGCGGTATGAGGAAACGGAAGGAATGGGCTTCGGAGGGCGAGTCGAACGGAAAGTAGACGAGACGGAGAGGAGACTTCGTTACCAAATCATGCATATGTTGGTATGCAGTGAGCGGGCGTATTCTATTGCGCCAAGCCGGGTGGCACCGCAGGAGACGATACTCCTGTCCCAGCAGAAGTGACTGGGACGGGAGTTTTTTTGATGCACAGGGGCGAACAGACCAGTCGGAGCAAATAAATTTCTGAAAAATTTTTGGGAAAATGGAGGAAACGAACATGAGTGAACAAAGCAAAATCCCCTACAAGATTTATCTGGAAGAAAACGAGATGCCGAAGAGCTGGTATAATGTGCGGGCCGATATGAAGAACAAACCCGCCCCGCTTCTGAATCCGGGAACCTTACAGCCCCTGACCTTTGAGGAGATGCGCGGCATTTTCTGCGACGAGCTTTGCAGACAGGAGCTCGACGACGCGACGCCTTACTTTGAGATACCGGAGGAGATCAGGAATTTTTACAAAATGTATCGTCCTTCCCCGCTGGTTCGGGCCTATTGCCTGGAGGAAAAGTTGCAGACGCCTGCAAAGATTTACTACAAATTCGAGGGAAACAACACCAGCGGCAGCCACAAGCTCAATTCTGCGATTGCCCAGGCCTACTACGCAAAGAAGCAGGGGCTTAAGGGCGTGACCACAGAGACCGGTGCGGGGCAGTGGGGAACGGCGCTTTCCATGGCCTGCGCCTATCTGGGGCTTGACTGCCAGGTATATATGGTTAAGTGCTCCTATGAACAGAAGCCCTTCCGCAGAGAGGTGATGCGCACCTACGGAGCGAATGTGACGCCCTCCCCGTCTGAGACCACCCAGGTGGGACGGAAGATCCTGGAGGAGTTTCCGGGAACCACGGGAAGCCTTGGCTGCGCCATCTCCGAGGCGGTGGAAGCCGCCACATCCCAGGAGGGTTACCGCTATGTGCTGGGCTCCGTGCTCACACAGGTACTGCTTCATCAGTCGGTGATCGGTCTGGAGGCAAAGGCCGCTCTGGATAAATATGGAGTGAAACCCGACATGATCATCGGCTGCGCCGGCGGCGGCTCCAACCTGGGCGGGCTGATCTCCCCGTTTATGGGCGAGAAGCTGCGGGGAGAGGCGGATTATCGTTTCATAGCGGTGGAGCCGGCCTCCTGCCCCAGCCTTACCAGAGGAAAATACGTCTATGACTTCTGCGATACCGGAAAGGTGTGTCCTCTGGCGAAGATGTATACCCTGGGCAGCGGCTTCATCCCTGCGGCCAACCATGCAGGCGGTCTGCGCTACCACGGCATGAGCTCCGTGCTCTCCCAGCTTTACGATGACGGCCTTATGGAGGCGGTGAGCGTGGAACAGACCTCGGTGTTTAAGGCGGCCCAGGAGTTTGCCAGGGTGGAGGGAATTCTTCCCGCGCCGGAGAGCTCCCATGCCATCAGGGTGGCCATGGACGAGGCCCTCAGATGTAAGGAGACGGGCGAGGAAAAGACCATTCTCTTTGGCCTTACCGGAACCGGTTATTTCGATATGGTTGCCTACGAGCGCTTCAATAACGGCGAGATGACGGATTATATTCCCACCGACGAGGAGCTTGCGAAAGGCTTTGCAGGGATCCCGAAATTCCCTGGAAACGAGATCTAGGACACAATGCGGGCAGGGAAATTTCCCTGCCCGATTCTGTAAGGAGAAAAATGAACACAATTTTATCAGACCGTCTCGCCCGTTATGCGGCGGAAAAATATCGGCAGACGCTTCCCCTGCTGGGACAGAGAAGGGAAGAGATCCTCTCTGCGGTGGAGGCGCGCTCAGGGGATGAGCGGGTTCTCATGGAATTTCTCTACGGAACCATGCCCCTGTGTGATGCGGCGGACTGCGAGCCGGAGCTGTTTTACAGCTATGTAAGGCACGCTCTCTTTCTGAGGCGTACAAAGCCATGGACAGCGGAACTGCCGGAGGCAGTCTTTTTAAACTACGTGCTCTGTCCCCGGGTAAACAACGAGGCCATTGTGGACTGTCGGAGCCTGTTTTATGAAATGGTAAAGCCCCTGCTGAAGGCAAAGACGGCGCGTATTAATATAGAAGAAACAGTGAAAGAGATCAACTACTGGTGCGCCGCGCAGGTATCCTATGCGGCCTCCGACGAGCGGACGCTCGATCCCGTGGGGGTGTTTCACAGCGGCAGCGGGCGGTGCGGGGAGGAATCCACCTTTCTGGTAAGCGTCCTTCGCAGCGTGGGGATCGCCGCCCGGCAGGTGTACACGCCCAGGTGGGCCCACTGCGACGATAACCATGCCTGGGCAGAGGTATGGATCGGGGGACAGTGGCGTTTCCTGGGGGCCTGTGAGCCGGAGGAGGTGCTGGATAAGGGGTGGTTTACCAATGCATCCTCCCGGGCCATGCTGGTGCATAGCCGGGTGTTTTCAGATTTTCAGGACGGCGGCGCGGCAGATCCACAGGAGGTCACGGCGCGGGAGGGCGCGGCTATTCTCCTGAACGATACCTGCACCTATGCGAAGACCAGGCCTCTGACGGTGGTAGTGAAGGACAGTGTGGGCAATCCCGTTTCCGGGGCCAGAGTGTCCTTCCGGCTCTTAAACGGCGCGGAATATTTTTCCATCGCGGAGCGGTACACCGACGAGGACGGACAGGTGCGCCTTCACCTCGGGCTGGGGAGTATTCTGCTTCATGTCTCGGATGGAAACAACTGCGCAGAGCAGCTGGCGGATAACCGGAGAGAAGGCCCTGTGGAGGTGACGCTTTCAAAGAAAGGCCGGGAGCCGGAACGGTGCAAATCGCTCTGGCAGTATCTGGATCACGTCGCCCCTTCCGATTTCCCCATGCATCCGGCGGAGCTGACTCCGGAGCAGAGACAGAGGGGAAAAGAGCGCAGGCAAAAGGCGCAGCAGCGCCGGAAGGATAAGCTGGCGGCGCTGGAGAGACAGGCGCAGGAACAGGCCGGGAGACTGGCGGGCGGAAGAGGGGACACAACCGGCGCGCTGGCGGGGGAACAGATCCGGGAAATTCTGAGTCTGTCCTTCGGAAATTATCCGCAGATTGTACGGTTCCTTGAGGCCCACCCGGAAAAGGAGGCCCTGGAATTTCTGAGCGTTCTCACGAAAAAGGATTACCGGGATATCTGCGCGCAGCTGCTGGAGGAGCATTATATACAGGGCCTGAAGGTGCGGGAATATTCTTATGAAACCTTCCTGAAGGGGGAGGGGCAGGCGCGGCGCGGGGAGCTGTTCCTCTCCTGTGTGTGGAATCCGAGAATCCGTTATGAAGCCATCACGCCCTACCGCACGTTTCTTTCAGCGGTTCTGACCCCGCAGCAGAAGGAGGCCTTCCGGCAGGAGCCGGAGCTGGTCTGGAGATGGATTCGGGACAGCATATGCCCGGAAACGGGAGCGGCAGTGAAAAGCAGAAATTACGCCCCCGTGGCGACCTCCCCTGCCGGAGTCCTGAGAATCGGCGCAGGAACCCTTACGGAGCAAAGGACACTCTTTGTCGCCCTCTGTCGGACCCTTGGAATCCCCGCACGGCTGCACCCGGCCTCCCAGGAGGCGGAATACTACAGAAACCATGCTTTCCATCGGGTGGAGGACCCCGGGCAGGAGGAAAAGAAGGCGCGCCTTACTCTGACGCATACGGGCGGGGAAGCGCCGGAGTATGGACTCGCCTGGACCATCGGCAGATGGAATGGTGAGAATCAGAGGTTTGAGACGCTGGAGCTGTCGGGGGAGAGATTCACGGACGGGGCGCTGACCCTGTGGCTGACGGAAGGGATTTACCGTCTGATCACAACGGTGAGGCTTCCCGACGGAAATCAACTGGCGGCCAGCCGGATCGTGGACACCGCGGATTTTCGCAAAGGGACGGATGGACTGCCGGAAAATACTCTGGAGCTGGAGATCCGAAAGCCGGAGCTCTCCCAGATGCTGGAGAAGCTTGCGCTGGAGCCCTTTTTTCTTCACAGGCAGGATCAGACCCTGGTGGATTTCGGGGAGATCATGGGGGAGGATCTTACCCTTCTGGCTTTTCTGGAGGAGGGGGCGGAGCCCACGGAGCATGTCCTGAATGAGCTCCTGGAGCTGAGCGGACAGGTGAAGGAGAACGGCCTTAAGGTGGTCTTTGTGGTGTCCGGCCCACAGGCCTGTGAGAACCCGACGCTGGCCCGGGCCGGAGAGACTCTCGGGGCAAAGGTTTACCGGGACGATTTCCAGGAGCTCCCGGAGCAGCTTGCCAGGAGAATGTATGTTGATCCGGAAAAGCTCCCCCTGGTTTTGCTGATCAGCCCGGACGGAACAGGGAGATATGCCAGCAGCGGCTACAATGTGGGGAGTATCGGACTGCTTTTGCGGATTGCGGGGATGGTGAGGGAGGAAATGTAAAGGGCCGGATCCTGATATCCCGGGCCGGGGAGCAGATCCCGGTTTCATGGAAAGAGCCCTGCCTGAGCAGGGCTCCGTATGCAGGAAGGAACTTATACGCTCAGAAACTCCCTCACATTTCCCTCAAAAATCTTTTCCTGCTGCTCCCGGGAAAGCCCCAGCTTTTCGAAAATCTCTTCGTCACGCTTCCGGATCCTTTCAGCGTAGGCATAATCATAGTCCTGCGCGTGGTTATCGCTTCCCCAGAACACGATGTCCTCCACCTTAAAGCCGTTTCCGAACACGTGGGTCAGCGCGCCCTCGCGGAAGGTGGGCGGAGTGCCGGGGGTGATATCCAGGTACATCCTGGCGGCCTTCCCGCCGGGGTTGCGCTCCAGGAAGGCGTTGAATTTTCCGTACACCGCGATGCACTCGTCCACCCATGGCCAGGAGAGATGGGCGACGGAGAAGCGCAGGCCCTCTATGGACAGCAGGGGCTCGAACTCGCAGGGACGGTTGTATTTCCCGGATACGTTGATGCCGTCGTAGAGAATCCCGGAGTGGAACATGAGAGGCATATCCTGCGCGGCGATCCAGCGGTAAACCTCCATGGCCCGCTCATCGCTGGGATAAAAGTGGCTGCATATGATCTTATAGCCCTTTACGCCCGCGGCCCTGGCGGCTTCGGCCTGCGCCAGCGCGTCCTCCTGGGTGGGATCGATGAAATAGAAGGGATACAGCTTCTCCTGTCCCTGGGTGTAACGGATCAGCTTCTCAAGCCGCTCCTGGTTGGAGCCGGTTTTTCCCAGCATCCCGTCGGGAGAGGGGGAAAAAACGATGGCCCCGTCAAATCCGGCCCTTTCAAGCCCTTCCATCAGTCCGGAGCAGTCAGTCTCGTTTCCTGTCATATGTACGTGTGCGTCGATTCTCATTTTGAACCTTCCTTTCTGCCGCCTCCGCCGGACGCGGCGCATGAGAAAATGTGTGTGACATCCTTCTTTTTTTCGTTTGACATGAGGATGTACCATTGGTTGTTACATGCGCGGGGGCCGCACAGGGAAGACTCCCTTACCCCTTCACCCCTGTAAAGGCGATTCCCTCGATAAAGTATCTCTGCCCGAAGGTGTAGATCACGATCATGGGAATGATGGCCATCACCCCTGCCGCCATCAGAAGATGGTACTCCGTGCCGTGCTGGCCCTGCAGCGTCGCCATGGCCACGGACAGCACCCGCATCTTGTCGGAGCTGGTGGCGATCAGAGGCCAGAGAAGGTCGTTCCAGCACCAGAGGATGTTGAGCACCGTCATGGCCACGAAGGAGCTGCGGCACAGCGGCAATTCTATCGTCCAGTATAGCCGGAACCAGGAGCATCCGTCAATCTTTCCCGCGTCCTCCAGCTCCTGCGGGATCGAGGCGAAGAACTGCCGCAGCATGAACATGGTGTAGACGCTGAACAGATTGGGGATCACGATGGCTTTCAGGGAATCCACCCATCCCAGATTGCTGATGATCAGATATTTGGGGATCATGGTCATCTGCGCCGGAACCATAAAAACCGTCAGAAGCATATAAAAGATCGGGTTTTTCAGGGGGAAATTCATTCTGGCAAAGGCAAAGGCCGAGAGCGATCCGATAAACATCATGAGCACCAGCGTCAGCACGGTGACGAGGATGGTATTTCTGTAATACCGGATGAAATCCAGCTTCAGCAGAACCTCCCGGTAGTTGTCCAGATTCCACACGGAGGGCAGCCACTGGATGGGGAGCTTTACGGTCTCGGCATAGGTCTTGAAGGACGTCAGCACCATCCAGACGAAGGGAACCAGCATGATCACCGACCCCAGGATCAGGATCGTATAGGTAATAAATTTGTCAATAAACTTCTTTTTACTCTGTCCCATACGCCCCTCCTATTCGTAAAAAACCCATTTGTCCTGGAATTTGAACTGGATCACCGTCACCACCGCGATCATGAGAAACAGCACGAAGGCCTCCGCCGAGGCGGATCCCATACTCATGAACCGGAAGGCCTTCTCGTAGATCCCGAACACCACGGTTCTGGAGGCGTCCACGATGGGACCGCCCTGGTCGGCGCTTCCGATGAAGGTGTAAACCATATCAAACATGCGCATGCTGTTCATGATGGACATGGTGAGCAGGAAAAACAGGGTGGGTGTCAGCAGAGGTACGGTGATCTTCCAGAAGATCTGCCGGCTTTTCGCGCCGTCCAGCCGGGCCGACTCATACAGGGAAGCGGAAATCCCCTGCAGGCCCGCCAGAAGAATAATCGCGTTGTATCCGACTCCTGTCCACACGCTGACGATGATCAGGGAAGTCAGGATATATTTTGGATCGGAGATCCAGTTGGGGGCGGGCAGATGGAGCGCTTTCAGGACAATATTTACCACGCCGAATTTTGAGTTGAGCAGCCAGCGCCAGACCATGGCCGCCGCCACCGGCATGACGATATTGGGAAGGAAATAGATCACCCGGAAAAATCCGGTGGCCTTCAGCCCCTTGTTTAAAAGATTGGCCACCCCAAGGGAAAGGATCAGCGTGATGGGAACTGAGCAAACGGTGTAAACCAGGGTATTTCGGATCTCATAGACAAATTTTTCGTTTTTCGCCAGCTCCCCGAAGTTTGCCAGCCCCACAAAAGCTTTTTCGCCAAGGCCATCCCAACGCATCAGCGAGAGTCCGATGGAGTAGAGGATGGGGAGGATTCCAAAGCACAGGGTACCGATCACCATGGGCGCGATGAAGATATAGGCCCACAGCCACTCCCGTTTGAATTTCTTTTTCTTCATATTGTTTTGCTCCTGTCTGTGTGCTCCGGCATGCGCGTCGGAGGGAGAGGAAGAACGCATATCTCCCCGGATCATCCCCGCAGAGGGCGCGGGATAACAGAGCTCCTGCCCTGCGCGCACAGCCGGTTAAATCAGAAAGGGGGCCGAAAACCGGCGGCCCCCAGACTGTATTCTTCTGCTTATTCTTTACTTGCAGTCTCCGTCATTTTTGCCTGCGCTTCATCCAGCATGGCCTGAATGTCCGCGTTCTCATCCACCCAGATGGTGGCGATCATATCGGTAAAAATCTGTGCGGTTTCTGAGTTGTTATTTGCGTAATAAGGGTTGGGAGAAGCGTAATCTACGGAATCCAGCAGAATCTGAACATCCTGATCCGGATACAGCGTCTTCCATATCTCGGAGGCTCCCTCGTACGCCGGAATGGCCGCCTGGGCAGTTACCTCCTGCGCTTCCTTTGTGGCGGCGAACGCCACGAACTTCAGAGCCGCTTCCTTATTGCTGCTGTTTGCTGCCACAGAATAGGCGAGACCATGGGTGGTCGCTCCCTGACATTTCTGGATCGGAAGCTCTGCCAGCTGGCAGTCGGCGCCCATCGCCTCATTGTACTGCGTGAGCATCCAGGAGCCGTCCGTGATCATGGCGACCTGTCCGGAAATAAACATGTCTGTGGGCTGGAACTCAAGCTGTTCGCTTCCGGTAGGGGAAACCTTGTACTTATACATCAGATCGTGCATAAACTGCAGCGCTTCTGCCACCTCGGGGCCGTTTACCAGTGGCATCTGGTTCTCGTCCAGGAAGCTGCCGCCGTTCTGGAATACAAAATTCTGATAACCGGAGTTCCCGCTGGAACGGGATGCGAATCCATAATGATTTTCATTGGTAAGCGCCTGGGCTTTTTCCAGCAGATCGTCCCAGGTCCATCCGGGCTGCGGGTACTCTACCTCCATCTCGTCGAAGATAGCCTTGTTGTAGTAGATCGCCGTTCCGTCGTAATCCTTCGGGACGCCATAAATTTTACTGTCCTTCGTGTACATCTCCAACACGGCCGCAGGATATTTGGACTCGTCAAAGCCGGCGCTCTTAAGTCCCTCTGACAGATCCAGAAGCAGGCCTGCGTTGATGTAGTCGGGGGCATACATGTTCATCCAGAACACATCCGGCCTGTCCCCGTGGGAAGCGCGGTCTGGAGCTTGGTCCAGTATTCGCCCCAGGGAACGATGGTGGATTCCACTACCACTTCGTCCTGAGAAGCCTCGAAGAGAGAGATCAGCTCGTCCATACCGCCCTTCTGGCCCTCGTCCCAGTAGTAAAAATTGATCACGGTTTTTTCGCCGGAAGCGGCGGTATCCCCTGCCGTCTCTCCGCCGTCAGAAGCCGTATCGGTATCGGCCTTTGCCCCGGTGTCTGTGGTGGTATCTGCCGCGGGCTGGGAGCTGTTCCCGGCGTCTGAACCGGAACCGCCCGTTCCTCCGCATCCTGACAGGACCATCATACCTGTCAGAGCCAGCGCCAGCAATCTGGCTGCTTTTTTCTTTTTCATTCTGCATCCTCCTTCTTTCGTCGCAATGATTTTTCCCGGACGGAGTCCGAGTGTGTTTATTATAGAAAGGATTCCCCAAAAGAAACAGAAAGAAACTTCGCATTTTTGTGTCGGATAATCGAAGTTTCTCTCTGGAAGGATTTTTTCTGTGTCATATTTTCGCTTCTGGTGTGGGATTGTAGCTTCTGACCGGGTTATCCCGTTCGGACCTCGGTGGGGGTCTTGCCGGTGAGCCGCTTGAAGGTCTTGCAGAAGTGGCGGTAGTCTCCGAATCCGGCCTGCTGGGCGACCTCGTAGGTTTTCAGGTTTGTCTGTGCCAGCAGCTTTTCCGCCGCCCGGATGCGGATGGCGGTCAGGGAGCCCACGAAGGTGTCTCCGGTCTGCTCCCGGAACAGACGGCAGAAATATTTTTCGCTCATCCCCGCCCTGCGGGCGATATCGGAGAGGGAAATCTTTTCGGAGAAATGGGCTTCCATGTACGCCAGGGCATTCTGGATGGTGTCGGCGTGGGAATTGCCGTAGAGACTCTGGCGCATCAGGTCGAAAATCCGCTCCAGCAGCTCCAGGTAATAGTTGCAGGTATCCTCCATGGTTTCCTGATGGTACAGCTCTGAGATCACATTGTACTCCTCCATCACCAGCTTTTCCATGAGATCCCGGCACTGATAGAGACGCATATTGCCGATGATGCTCTCGGCCAGCATGTGGCGAAAATCCTTTTCGCAGAACAGCTTCCGGGAGAGGATGGCGCGGCAGATTTCCATCAGCGCCTCCCGGATCTCGTCCAGCCGGCCGGCCCCGAACGCCTCCGAGATGATGTTCAGCTCCCTTTCAAAGAGCGGGGAGAGATCCTGGCTTTGGGTCTGCCGGGGGCAGAATTCCAGAAACTCCTCCCCGCTGCGGGAATAGCAGGAAAAGAAGTGCATGGACAGCGCGGCGTCGGCCTGCGCGAGCGCCTCCCGCAGACGGGAGGGATCCCCCATCGCCTGGGAACAGCCGATCCGGACGGGGTGCTCCACGTACTCCCGGATCTTTTTCAGGAGCAGCTTTCTTTTGGGAAAAGAGCCCGTCCCTTCCCCGGCGGACGCAGGGAACAGGCCGTACAGCGTCTGCTCCCGTTCTGTGAAAAGAGGCGGCCAGCCGTCGTCGAAGCACCGGATCAGGATGCTCCTGCACAGCGTAAGCAGGGCCTCCTTTTTGCGGTCGTCGCATGCGCTGCCGGGAATTTTCACGGCCAGCGCAAAATAAGGAGCGTTCTCCAGGGCGGGGCACAGCGTCAGCAGCGCCTGCGTTTTTTCCCCGGCGGGATCCGGCTGCGTGAGAAGGCCCTCCAGCAGAAGGCTGATCCGGGCGTTGCGGTCCGCGGCGTCGGAGTGGGGCATGTTTTTGGTGATCTCGTGAACGGCCGCGGCGATATCCTTCCCCTCCATGAGAGGCTTGAAAAGATAGTCGCAGGCCCCCAGCTTCATGGCCTCCCGGACATACTCGTATTCATTGAAGCAGCTCAGCACGATGAATTTTGGCCCGCCCTCCCTGCCTTTCATCCGTCTGAGCACTTCGATTCCGTCCATCTTGGGCATCTTCAGATCCAGGAGCACCAGATCGGGCTTTTTTTCGTCGATCAGGAGCAGGGCCTCCTCCCCGTTTTTGGCCTCCCCCACGATCTCACAGCCCTCCTCCTCCCAGGCGATCCCGGACCGAAGGCCCATCCGGAAAATGGGTTCGTCGTCCACCAGCAAAACTTTTATCACAGATCACACCTCCTCCCCGGACTTACTGTGACAGACCACAGGAATTGTAAACGATATTCTGGTTCCCACGCCCTCCTGACTCTCGATGTGCAGGGCGGGCCCTCCCCGTAATGCTTTTTCAGGCGTTCGCTGACGTTGAAAAGGCCCAGGCCCCGAAAGGCGGAGACATCATGCTGAACCTCCTCGGGCATTCCCACGCCGTTGTCCTCTATTGTGAAGGAGATCCCGTCTTTTCTGCGGCGGATGGACAGGCCGATCCGCCCCTTGTCCTCCAGGGGCTCGATCCCGTGGAACACCGCGTTTTCCAGCAGGGGCTGCAGGATGAATTTTACGGTGTAGCAGGGGAGGGCGTCGGGATCCACGTCGTAGACCACCTCAAAGTCGTCCTCATACTGATACTGGATCAGGCTGATATAGCTGGCCGCGTGCTCCAGCTCCTTCTCGATGGTGACGAAGACGTCGGTCTTTTTTCCGCTGAACTCCAGAAGCCGGATCAGGGACAGGAGCATGGAGCTGATGGTCTCCTCCCCGTGCATGGCGGCTTTCCAGCGGATCACGTTCAGGATGTTGTAGAGAAAATGAGGGTTGATCTGGGCCTGGAGCATTTTGATCTCGATGGCGTTCTTCTCCTGCTCCTCCCGGCGGATATCCCCGATCAGATTCCGGATGTGGGAGAGCATCTTGTTAAAGCCCCGGGAGAGGATCTCCGCTTCCGCCACAGAGCCGTCCACCGGAACCGCCACGTCCAGCCGGTTATTCTCCACCAGCTTCATGGTATCCGCCAGCTGGTGGATGGGCCTTGTGATGTACCGGGAAAGCATGTAGGCCACCGCGAAGGAGAGCAGGGCGATGAACAGGGTAAGGAGCAGGCTCTGGCGCACGGAAGCGCGGGTGGAGTCCAGAAGCTCCTGCCGGTTGACCATCATCACGATGTACCATCCGGAGGCCGCCGAGCGCTCCACCAGACAGGCGTACTCTGTTCCCTGCTCCTCAAAAAGGAACGCGTCCTCTCCGGATTTCACCCTCTGCATCAGCGCAGCTGTCTCCCCGCCGGAAACGGTTATGTCCCCGGAGCCGCCGGGATGAAAAAAGAGGTTTCCCCTTTTGTCGAAAACCAGAATCCGGTTCCCGGACTTCTCCATGGCCTCCCTCATCACGTTCTCGATGCCGGGGTAGGAGATCTCGATGAGAAAGGTGCCGATGGTGTTGTTGGTTTCGCTGCCGGAGATCTTCCGGGCCCACCCGATCACCCGGGTATTGTATTTTTCGATGTACTGGTTTCTGTAAACCGGGGTGACCAGATCCACATAATAGTCCGAAAATTCCCGGTACCAGTCATACTGCCGGAGCCTGTCGAAATCCACCGCCGACCGGTCCGTCTCGGAGGAGATGTCGTAGTATCTCCCCACAAACTCCAGGCTGCAGATCATGGTGGTGTTCTTTTTCATCTGCCGGAAAATATCGCGGATATACTGCTCATTTGCGCGCCGCGTATCCTCGTCCCGGGGCGGAACGCTGAGCATGTTCCTGACGTCCGAGTCGAAAAGAAAGGAATAGGAATTGATATTGATGGAGTTAAAGATATTCTCGATCCGCATGTTGAGCTGGTAGAGCAGGCTGGACGCAGACTGCATCTCGTTTCTGTAGATGATATCGCTGGTATTTTTGTACCAGATCAGATTCATTGCCGCGAAGAGCACGATACTGATCAGCACGATGGAGAGCCATATTTTGAAAAAAAGCGCTTTTCTTTTGCGCAGCAGTTTCCTCATAAATTACCTGACCTTTTGCGACGTTTCTTCTGTAAGAGCGCTACCAAATCCGGTATGCCCTTTCGAGTATACCACAAAACCGCGACGCTGTTAAGAACGCCCCGGGGCTCCGATATGTTTTTTTCTTAACAGTTGAATCCCCGCCTCAAATCTGTTACAATAAGGTTTAAAGTTTTTTGCGCGCTCAGAGCGTGTCTGAAAAGGGATTCCCCGGCCCATGCGCCCCGGGAACAGCCGCGAAGAACGCGGTGTGGAGGATCAAAATGAATCTAATCCAGAAGGTATTTGGTACCCATAGCGAAAGAGAGCTGAAACGGATCGAAGGGCTCGTTCAGCAGATCGAGGATTTACGGCCATCCATGCAGGCCCTGTCGGATGCGGAGCTTGCGGCGAAAACGGAGGAATTTAAAAGGCGTCTGACGGAAGGGGAAACCCTGGATGATTTGCTGCCGGAGGCATTTGCGGTCACGAGAGAGGCAGCCCGCCGGGTGCTCAACACGGAGCACTACCGGGTGCAGCTGATCGGCGGTATCATCTTACACCAGGGCCGTATCGCGGAAATGAAAACCGGAGAAGGAAAAACCCAGGTGGCGACCCTGCCCGCCTACCTCAATGCGCTGGAGGGAAAAGGGGTATGCGTGGTCACTGTCAACGATTATCTGGCCAAACGTGACTCAGAGTGGATGGGAGAGATCTACAAATTCCTGGGGCTGAGCGTGGGTGTGGTCTTAAACAGTATGAAGTCCGACGAGAGAAGAGCGGCCTATGGATGCGATATCACCTATGTCACCAACAATGAGCTTGGCTTTGACTATCTGCGGGACAACATGGTGATCTATAAGGAACAGCTTGTGCTGCGGCCTCTGCATTACGCCATCATCGACGAGGTGGACTCGGTTCTCATCGACGAGGCCAGGACGCCCCTGATCATATCCGGTCAGAGCGGAAAATCCACCCGGCTCTACGAGGTCTGCGACGTGCTTGCCAAACAGTTAAAGCGCGGCGAGGACATGCAGGAGCTCACCAAAATGGACGCCATCATGGGTGTGGAGAGAGAGGAGACCGGGGATTTCATCGTCAATGAAAAGGACAAGGTGGTCAATCTCACCGCCCAGGGCGTGGGGAAGGTGGAGAAGTTCTTCCAGATCGAAAACCTTGCAGATCCCGAAAATATCGAGATCCAGCATAATATTATACTGGCCCTTCGGGCAAACAACCTCATGTTCCGGGATCAGGACTATGTGGTGAAGGATGAGCAGGTGCTGATCGTGGATGAGTTCACCGGCCGTATCATGCCGGGAAGACGCTACTCCGACGGTCTGCATCAGGCCATCGAGGCCAAGGAGCATGTGAAGGTGAAGCGGGAGAGCAAGACCCTGGCGACCATCACATTCCAGAACTTTTTTAATAAATTTGAGAAGAAAGCGGGCATGACCGGTACGGCCCTCACGGAGGAGAGAGAATTCCGCGATATTTACGGGATGGATGTGATTGAGATCCCCACCAACAGGCCGGTGGCGAGAAAGGATCATCAGGACGCGGTCTACAAGACCAGAAAGGAAAAGCTTTACGCCATCGTGGAGGCGGTGAAGGAGTCTCACGCCAAGGGACAGCCTGTGCTGGTTGGCACCATCACCATCGAGGCCTCCGAGGAGCTGAGCAGGCTTCTTACGAAGCAGGGAATCCCCCACAAGGTTTTAAACGCCAAGTTCCACGAGCTGGAGGCGGAGATCGTGGCGGACGCCGGCGTTCACGGGGCGGTTACCATCGCCACCAACATGGCCGGCCGCGGTACGGATATCAAGCTGGACGATCTCTCCAGAGAGGCGGGCGGTCTTAAGATTATCGGCACCGAGCGTCACGAGTCCAGGCGGATCGACAATCAGCTGCGGGGACGTTCCGGACGTCAGGGAGATCCCGGGGAATCCAAATTTTATATTTCCCTGGAGGACGACCTCATGCGGCTGTTCGGCTCCGAGCGTCTGATCAATATGTTCAACGCCCTGGGCATCCCTGAGAATCAGGAGATCGAGCACAAGATGCTCAGCAATGCCATCGAGAACGCCCAGAAGAAAATAGAGAACAACAACTACGGGATCCGTAAGAACCTGCTCGAGTACGACCAGGTGATGAACGAGCAGAGGGAGATCATCTATGAGGAGAGACGCCGCGTCTTAAATGGCGAGAGCATGAGGGACGCCATCTACAAGATGATCACGGATATCGTTGAAAATGAGGTGGACACCGTGATCGGCGACGACACGGATTACGACGACTGGAATCTGGAGGAGCTCAACACCCTGCTTCTTCCCACGATTCCCCTGCGGCCCGTCAACCGCGGCCGCATCAATACCCCTAAGAAGAACGCCTTAAAGCAGCAGCTCAAGGAGGAGGCCGTAAAGCTTTACGAGTCCAAGGAGGCGGAGTTCCCTGAGATCGAGGCCATCCGGGAGTTAGAGCGTGTCATTCTTCTCAAGGTGATCGACCGCAAATGGATGGATCATATCGACGATATGGAGCAGCTCCGCCAGGGCGTGGGCCTGCAGGCCTACGGGCAGAGAGATCCGCTGGTGGAGTACAAGCTCAGCGGCTATGAGATGTTCGACGAGATGACCCGGAATATCTGTGAGGAGACCGTCAGAGTCCTGTTCCACGTAAGGGTGGAGCAGAAGGTGGAGAGAGAACAGGTGGCGAAGGTGACGGGAACCAACAAGGACGAATCCCTGGCCAAAGCGCCGGTGAAGCGCGCTTCCACCAAGATTTATCCCAATGATCCCTGCCCCTGCGGCAGCGGGAAGAAATACAAGCAGTGCTGCGGCAGAAAGGGCGCTCCGGCCCGGGGATGACAAAATGACGGCCGGATCAGAGGGCGCTTCGGGCAGGAAAATTTTTTCCGGCCCGATTATAATAACCATAAATCTTGTTTTTCAAAAAGGAAAGAGGTGAACGCAAAGTGGTAGAATTAGACCAGATGAAGTCTGAGCTCCAGACTTACAAAAGCCCTTTAGCGGAAGTGAGGGATTCACTTTAACTTAGCAGACAAGTTAAAGAGAATCGAGGAGCTGGAGAGGGAAATGGAGGCTCCCGGGTTCTGGGACGATCCCGACGTTTCCAACCAGAAGATGAAAGAGCTTAAGAATTTGAAGGATACGGTAGAGACCGTTCAGGGGCTGGAATCCCGTTGCGAGGATATCGAGACGCTGATCGAGATGGGCTACGAGGAGGAGGACGCCGCCCTCGCGGAGGATATCCGCAGGGAGCTGGATGAATTTGTGGCAGACTTTGAGCAGGTGCGCGTGAGCGCTCTGCTCTCCGATGAGTACGACGCAAGCAGCGCGATCCTGAAGCTGAACGCGGGGGCGGGCGGCACGGAGAGCTGCGACTGGTGCGCCATGCTCTACCGTATGTATACCAGATGGGCTGAGCGCAGGGGCTTTGCCGTGGACGTGCTGGACTATCTGGACGGGGACGAGGCGGGAATCAAGTCGGTGACCTTTCAGGTAAACGGGATCAACGCCTACGGTTATCTGAAATCCGAAAAGGGCGTACACCGTCTGGTGAGGATTTCCCCTTTCAACGCGCAGGGAAAGCGGCAGACCTCCTTTGTATCCCTGGACGTGATGCCCGACATCGAGGAAGACCTGGACGTGGAGATCAATGACGAGGATCTGCGCATCGATACCTATCGAAGCAGCGGCGCAGGAGGACAGCACATCAACAAGACCTCCTCGGCGATCCGTATCACCCACCTTCCCACCGGAATCGTGGTGCAGTGTCAGAATGAGCGCTCCCAGTTCCAGAATAAGGACAAGGCCATGCAGATGCTTAAGGCCAAGCTGTATATGCTGAAAAAGGAGGCCAGCGCCGAGAAGCTTTCGGATATCCGGGGCGAGGTGAAGGAGATCGGATGGGGCAACCAGATCCGCTCCTATGTGATGCAGCCCTACACTATGGTGAAGGATCACAGAACCGGCGCGGAGACAGGAAACGTGGACGCGGTGATGGATGGAGGGATTGATCTTTTTATCAATGCCTATCTGAAGTGGATCAGTATAAAAGAGCCGTCGAATTAATCGACGGCTTTTCCCTTGCTTTTTCTGATCAGATCCAGATAAAAATTCGCCGATGTGGCGTCCATATAGGGCAGCAGCCACAGCATCCCGATCCCGCAGGAGAACATGCTCAGCATCATCAGGGGGAAGAAGGAGAGCTGGATGTAAAACAGTCTTCCCTTATGCCCCTTCATCAGACGGATGCTCATTCTCACAAGCTGGGGAGCCGTGTACTCCGGAAAATCCAGCATCAGGTAGTAGGCCTGCGAGAGCAGAAGGCGAACGAAAATCATAACGGCGGTTCCCGCCACATAGAAAACTGTGAACAGTAAAAACAGAGGCGCCTGCGAGCCTGTGGGAGGCCCTCCCAGCACCATGATCAGCAGAGAGCGTCCCATGATGCTCCCCACAATCATGGAGGGCAGGGAGCTCAGGACAGAGGCTGCCGCCATAATGGACTGGATCCGCAGCACCTTTGACTGGTCTCCATGAAAACAGTGGAACAGGTCGCTCACCGCAGGGATCTGCCCACAGGCGATCTTTAAGTAGATAAACGCTTCCCCCGCCAGAAAAAAACCTGTCAGCAGGCTGATCAGGAAGCTGGCTGCACAGTAGACCAGACTGCTTCCTATGGAATCCGTACCGATTACTCTCGAGGCGATCATGGTGACGGGAACGATACAGAGAAAATGCAGAAGATAAGCGCCGATCACCGTCCCGTATTTTCCAAGCAGCTGCCCCCTGGCCATGGCTTTCAGGCTGGCAGAAGATAAATACTGATTCATGTCAAAAACTCCTCTGATACTTTCCGTCCGATTTTTATACGGCCATATCCAGGTTCTGCCCGATAAGAGAGAGGGCGTCCTGGCTCTTTCTGTTCCTGGTGTAAGGATTGCTTTCGTCGGGATATTTAATCCGGGTGGTGGTGGTTCCGCCCGCCACATAGCTTCGCCCGCACTCCGGGCAGACGGCGGATTTCAGCGCCACGCTGGCGGAGATCACCTGGCCGTTCTTCCGGGCGGCCTGGCTGTAGGCGTTGCTCACATGCTCCTGCTCGTGGGCCCTGACCCGGGAGGCGGAAGCCTGGGGGGGAATATGGGCCGCCGACTTGAAGGAGACCATCTCGTCGGAGCCATCCTGATATTTGCGGCTTTTACAGGTTTCGCACTCCGCCGGGGAGGATTTGCGCCCGGGAGAAACCCTGGTGGACTGCCCCGGATTGACGATCACGCCGCCGCTTTCTGAGGCGGCTGCCCCTGCGGCGCCCGTCCGGGTCTGATAGCCGCCCATATAAGAATTTCCGTATCCTGAATAACCGGTTATGATTGCGCTCATAAAAATTCCTGCCTTTCCTGGATAACTGATTCAACTGCCCCTGTACAAATCGGTCTTTACTGGAACAACTCCACGTAATCTCTCATGATATCCTCATAGGATCTTCCGAAGACATCCTCCAGCTTCTGCCCGGTCTGCCGTTCGAACTGTTCATCCAGCATCCGTCCCTGATTGATCAGCACATCGCCGTTGGACATGAGCAGGGAGAACACCGAGACGACCAGGGCGATCACCATTGCGAGACCTCCCACGGCGGTACTGATACCGATTTTGGCGGTCGTCAGCATCTTTTTGCCATAGCCTTTGGACAGGACCGCCAGGATGATGGCGATGCTGGCAAAGATCATGGGAAGATAAACGGTAAAGATGCAGAAAACGCTGGCCAGCCCCAGAACCATGGCGACGGTGGCCATGGACTGCCCCGGATTGTTGATACCGGGCCGGGGATTTTGGGAATAATACTGGCTGTTCTGCTGTGTATGGGGATTGTTATTATTATTGTAGTCCATAAACAATTCGCTTCCTGTGATGAAAACTTCTGCGACAGCCTTTATTTTAACACTTTCCGGGCAGGAATACAAATCTTTCTTGAAAAACAGAGACATTATCCCTATAATGTTTTAAGGAACCCGGCAACAAAAACTGTTTAAGATATCAGAATGTGAGGAAATATGGACATTATACTGAAGTTAAAGGAAGAACTTAAGGTAGAAAAATGGCAGGTGGAAGCGGCTGTGAAGCTCATCGACGAGGGGAATACCATCCCTTTTATCGCCCGTTACCGCAAGGAGGTAACCGGTTCCCTGAACGATGAGGTGCTGCGGGACCTTTATGAAAGACTGAATTATCTGCGCAATCTGGAGGAAAAAAAGGAGCAGGTTATAGGAAGCATTCAGGAGCAGGGAAAGCTCACGGATGAGCTGAGGGAGAAGATCCTGGCGGCGGAAACCCTCGTGGTGGTGGAGGATCTTTATCGTCCTTACCGGCCCAAACGAAAAACCAGGGCCAGCGTAGCCAGAGAAAAGGGGCTGGAGGGCCTTGCCCTGTACATACTCAGACAGGACGCGGACCATCCCCTGGAGGAGGAGGCCGCCGGGTATGTCAGCGGGGAAAAGGAGGTAAAGGATGTAAAGGAGGCCCTGCAGGGAGCCAGGGATATCATTGCGGAGATGATCTCCGACGAGGCGGATTACCGTATTTACATCCGCAATATCACCATGGAGGAGGGGCTGCTTGTCAGCGTCGCCCGGGATGAGAAGGCCCAGAGCGTCTACGAGATGTATTACGATTATGAGGAGCCTGTGAAAAAGGCGGCGGGACACCGCATTCTGGCCCTGAACAGAGGGGAGAACGAAAAGTTCCTGACGGTCAGGGTACAGGCCCCCACCGAGCGGATTCTCCAGTACCTGGCCAAAAAGGTGATCACCGTCGAAAACGTCTATACCGCTCCGGTTCTGCGGGAGGTCACGCAGGACGCCTACGAGAGGCTGATCGCCCCCGCCATCGAGCGGGAGATTCGAAACGAGCTCACAGAAAAGGCCGAGGACGGCGCCATATCCGTTTTCGGGAAAAATCTGGAGCAGCTTCTCATGCAGCCCCCCATCGCCGGAAGGGTGGTGCTGGGGTGGGATCCCGCTTTCCGCACCGGCTGTAAGCTGGCGGTGGTGGACGCCACCGGAAAGGTGCTTGACACCAGAGTGATCTATCCCACAGAGCCCCAGAACCGGGTGCAGGAGTCCAAAGCCGAGTTAAAGAGACTGATAAAGAAATACCATATCTCCCTGATCAGCGTGGGAAACGGCACCGCCTCCAGAGAGTCGGAGCAGGTGATCGTGGATCTGATCAGAGAGCTGGATACCCCCGTCCAGTACGTGATCGTCAATGAGGCGGGCGCATCCGTGTATTCCGCCAGCAAGCTGGCCACAGAGGAATTCCCCAATTTTGACGTGGGGCAGAGAAGCGCGGCCTCCATCGCCAGGAGATTGCAGGATCCGCTTGCGGAGCTGGTGAAGATCGATCCCAGGTCCATCGGCGTGGGACAGTACCAGCACGATATGAACCAGAAAAAGCTGGGCGAGGCCCTGGGCGGCGTGGTGGAGGACTGCGTGAATAAAGTGGGCGTGGATTTAAACACCGCCTCCGCCTCCCTTCTGGAATATATCTCCGGCGTTTCCAGGACCATCGCCAGAAATATTGTGGACTACCGGGAGCGGAACGGGCGCTTTGTGAATCGTGCCCAGCTCCTTAAGGTGCCCAAATTAGGGCCAAAGGCCTACGAGCAGTGCGCGGGCTTCCTTCGCATTCCCGACGGGGACAATCCCCTGGACGCCACAAGCGTCCACCCGGAATCCTACGAGGCGGCCTTAAAGCTCCTTGAAAGGCTCGGCCTGACCATGGAGGACGTGCGCAGGGCCCAGAAGGAGGCGGCCGGATCAAAAGCAGCCGTAAAGAGCCAGGCTCCGGCTTCCGGAAAGGAAGCGGGAGGCAGAGCGCAGAAAGTGGTGATCCGCAACACCAGCACTGCCATGGGGAAAGCCCTGGCGGCGGCTATGGGCGGTATGACCTTAAGCGCTGAAAAGCAGGAGAGCTCCTTAGCAGGACGCAAAGGGGCAGGGACGCAGCCGGCCGCTGCGGCGGCAGGCGCCCTTGAAAAACGGGTAAAGGACAAAAAGCGGATGGCGCAGGAGCTGGGAATCGGCGAGATCACCCTGACAGACATTCTCAGGGAGTTGGAGAAGCCCTCCCGGGATCCCAGGGAGAACATGCCCGCCCCCATCCTGCGCAGCGACGTGCTGGATATGAAGGACTTAAAGCCGGGTATGATCTTAAAGGGAACTGTCCGTAACGTTATCGACTTCGGGGTGTTTGTGGATATCGGCGTCCATCAGGACGGGCTGGTACACATCTCCCAGATTACGGAACGCTTTATCAGACATCCCCTTGAGGCGGTCAGCGTGGGGGACATTGTGGACGTGCAGGTGCTCTCTGTGGACATACCCAAAAAGCGTATCAGTCTTACCATGCGGATTGGCCAGGAGAAAAAGGCGTAAGCGAAACGCCTGATATTAAGAAAAATAAAAGAGGAAAGCGCCTGTTTCGGGGAGCTTTCCTCCTTTTCATGTACATGGGCACCAAATATGTCAGTAAAACAGAACTGACGAAGGGTGACGGCTTATGGTATTAATTGGCGATCAAATCGTTTACCCTGAGAATTTCTATAATTGTATCCATAATTGTATCCATGCCATCCTGCAATCTGACAAATTTTCTGTTGGCACTGAGTTCGAACTGCTTCTGAGCAATCTGGAGAGACGTCAACTGTTCGGCCATTTTGTTCTGTCTGACTTCCATGACATCGAGCCTGTTTTCAATTTTATCGAGCCTGCCATCTACTTCGTTGAGCCTGCCCTCTATCTTATCGAACCTGGCATCGATCTTCTGAAACTGGTCTGAAAGAAACTGCATCAGTTCTTTGTTTTCATTGCTCATTCATTTGTACCTCCCGTGGAACCATTATAGCGCAGCATGAATGGAAAGTCCAGAAAATTATCATAAAAATGGATAAAAATTGTGAAAATAACATTGACTGTTTTGGATAATACTTTATTGTTTTGAACATCCATATATAGTGGCGCCGTATTACGCGGACCACAGAATAAAGAAAATAGAAAACTGCATGTATACAAAAATATGCGAAACCTCTTGATTTCTGATCCGGACAGTATTACAATAGCTCATGGAAACAAAACATGGAAAAGTTCTTCGGGGTCGGGTGAAATTCCCTACTGGCGGTACAGTCCGCGACCCACAAGTCTTTGCCGCAGACAGGCGGAGGAAGGCGAGTGGCTGATTTGGTGAAATTCCAAAACCAACAGTACAGTCTGGATGAAAGAAGAAGCATGGCCGTTTTGAGCAGACGCACTCAAATAATTCGTGAGACGACGGTATTTTGATGCGAAAGCGGGGGACGGCCACGAGCAGAATGCGGAAAGAAGCGCCCCGGATGTAAGCAGTTGCATCCGGGACTTTTTATGCGCAGGGGCGCAGAAGCGAATTTGCTGCTGTCGCAGTATTGCTCACCAAAAAGGAAGAACCTTTCTGAAAATCCGGCGCAAGCCGAGAACCGCGTCTGCGGGATGAAAAATCAGGAGGAAAAAGAAATGAATAACGGTTTATGGAGCAGTGTAGTGGACAACGCAACCTTTGTGCTGGTGTCGGTGGGGATCGCCGCCGCCCTGTTTCTGATTGCGTATCTGACGGAGAAGTTTCTGAAAAAGAAAAACGGCGATGAGGAACGGATCCTTACCACCCGAAAGATTGCGGTGATCGGTGTGTTTTCCGCCATTGCGGCGGTTCTGATGCTGTTTGAGTTCCCCGTACCCTTCGCACCCTCCTTTTATGAGCTGGATTTCTCGGAAATTCCGGCGCTGGTGGGAGCCTTTGCGTTCGGCCCGGTGGCAGGAGTCATGATCGAGTTCTGTAAAATTCTTTTAAAGCTCTTTATGAAGGGCACCAGCACGGCGTTTGTGGGAGATCTGGCCAACTTCGTGATCGGATGCAGCTTCATCCTTCCGGCGTCGATCATTTATATGATAAGGAAGACCAGAAATAATGCCATCGCAGCGTCTGTCACGGGAACTCTGATTATGAGCGTGTTTGGGACCATGTTCAACGCGGTCTATCTGCTTCCGGCGTTCTCAAAGCTTTACGGGATGTCCCTTGACACCATCGTCGGCATGGGAACAGCCATTAACAGCAGCATTACCAGTGTGACCAGCCTGGTGATTTTTGCGGTAGCGCCTCTTAACCTGTTAAAGGGGGGGAGCGTTTCCCTGGTAACCATGCTCACATACAAAAAGCTGAGTCCCATCTTAAAGCAGGGAACCATCAGCAAAAAGGAAAGGGCAGTGCAGACGGCGAAATAACCGGCGGCGCAACTACACAGAAGACGTGTCACAGAACAGAATAATGTCACATAAAGAACCGGCGGCAGGAGAATATTCCTGTTCGCCGGTTTAAATATTTAGATAATTTTAAGAAATTGTTATATATTCCTGTAATTTTTTCCACATATAATTCGTTATAGTAAAAGAGCGTGTCTGAATTTCTCTTTAAGGCGGCTGTTCTGAGGATTTTGGCTTCTCATTCGGACATTTGGATACCGGAATCTGACAATTTGCCGCAGGGGTATTGACAAAGCCTGTATTATATATATAATACAATAGTACAAAGAAAAAATGCGGAAGACGTCTGGAAGGAGCATGATTACTGATTATGAACGAACTGATAGAAATCCGGGAGATGTGTAAAATCTATAATCCCGGAGAAAACGAGGTCCGGGCGCTGGACCATGTGAATCTGAAGATTGATAAAAATGAGTTTGTGGCGATCATCGGCCAGTCCGGTTCCGGCAAGTCCACACTGATGAACATGCTGGGCTGTCTGGATGTACCTACCAGCGGAACCTACATATTAAACGGACAGGATGTCTCCAACCTGACTGACAATGATCTCTCTGACATCCGAAACCGGGAGATCGGCTTTATCTTTCAGGGCTTTAACCTGATTGCAGGGCTCACCGCGCTTGAGAATGTGGAGCTTCCGCTGATTTACCGGGGAGTCGGAAGGAGGGAGAGGCTGCGGCTTTCGCAGATCGCCCTTGAAAAGGTGGGGCTGAAAGCGCGTATGGATCATAAACCCTCCGAGATGAGCGGTGGCCAGCAGCAGAGGGTCGCCATCGCCAGAGCCATCGCCCAGGCGCCGCCGGTGATCCTGGCCGACGAGCCCACCGGGAACCTGGACTCCGGCTCCACAAAGGAGATCATGGAGATCTTAAAGGAGCTTCACGGGGAGGGCAGGACGGTAATCCTGATCACCCATGACAACGAGATCGCCGTCAGGGCCAGACGAATCATCCGGATTATGGACGGCAGGATCGTAGAGGATATAATGAACTGCGCTGATGCGCAGGCAGGTCCCAAGGAATCCCCCCATCGGTGATGGGTCCCCCCTTGCGACAGTAGATATAATGAACTGCGCTGAAGCGCAGGCGGGTCATGACAATTGATATATTAGAAGAAAAAGAAATATAAAACTGCAAACGCAGAGGAAAGAGGAGAGATTATGTTCAAAAAGAAAAAAGACGGGGAATTTGAAGCAAAGCCCCAAAAAGAAAAAACGCCCCTCGACGGGAAGTCCAGGAAGAAACGCAGAAAGATTATCGCCTGCAGTCTCGCGGGGGTGGTGATTCTTTTCGTGGTGGTTCAGAATGTATTCGGCAAAAACGAGGTTCAGACCTTCGTGTCCACAGCCCAGGCCACCACGGGAGAGATCGAGCAGGTGATCAACACCAGCGGAACCGTGACCACACAGAAAACCAAAAGCTACTTTTCCGATGTGAACGTGAAGATTGCCAGCGTTCCCGTGGACGTGGGGGATGCGGTTAAGGCGGGGGATCTGCTGATCTCCTACGACACCGCCGACCTGGAGAAGGAGACGGAGTTGGCCAGACTTAAAGCACAGTCTGCCCAGGGAAGCTACCAGAACTCTCTGCAGGGCAACAATGAGAAGCTGGGAGATATCAGAGAGGCGGATGTGAATCTTGACGTTCTGGAGCAGCAGATCGCGGACGTGGAGGCGCACATAGACGATCTTGAAAAGAGGATCGAGAAGAAAAAGAGCGATCTGGCCTACGAGGGAGCCTTGCTCCAGATCTCTCTGCTGGACTGGCAGGATCAGCCCGACTCCGACGAATATATGAACCTGCAGAAGCTGGTGCAGTTAAACAGCTATGAGCAGCAGAACAATAAGGATGTGCAGAAATGGCAGGAGGAGTTGGATCAGCATAACAAAATGCTCTCCGAGTACAAAGAATACCGCTCGGAGATGAAATCCCAGCAGAGCTCTGCGGAGGCTGGCAAAATGACGGCGGGGGCAAGGCAGGAGCTGGAGGCCGAAAACCAGACCAAAGAGATCGAGGCCGCCGATTCCCTGGAGAGTCTCGAGAGCGCGGCAGGCGGTATCAGCGCTGAGTTTGACGGCGTTGTCACGGAGGTAAACGCGGTGGAGGGCGGCAGTGTGGCCGCAGGCTCCCAGCTTCTGAAGCTGGAGAGCACACAGGATGTGATGGTGAAGATTTCTGTCACCAAATACGATCTGGATAAGATCGCCCTGGGACAGAAAGCCAGGGTGACCATCGGAAGCAGGGAGTACGAGGGCGAGGTCGCCAAGATCAACATGAAGGCGGAGACCAACAACAGCGGCGCCGCCGTTGTGGGAACGGAGATTAAGATCGTCAATCCGGACAGCGAGGTGATCCTCGGCGTGGAGGCCAAAGTGGTGATCAGCACGGCACAGGAGAGCAACGCGGTTCTGGTTCCGGTGACCGCCGTAAACGTAGACATGGAAGGGGAGTTTGTCTATGTGGTGGAAAACAATATCCTTGTGAAAAAGCCGGTTACCACGGGAATTTCCACGGACACCATGGTACAGATCACGGAAGGACTTTCCGGTGGAGAGCAGGTGGTAACAGATGTGACGGCAACGCTGACGGAGGGAATGACTGTGGCGGCGATGCCGCAGTAAGCCCGCGCGGCGCTTTCACAGCATCACCACATGAGAAATGAGGTAGCAGATGGCACAGATTTGGGAATACATCAAGATTGCCCTGATGAATATCAGAAGCAATAAGGGGCGCTCCGTGCTTACCATGCTGGGCATCATCATCGGAATCGCATCCGTGATCATGGTAATCTCCATCGGAAACGGCGTCCGCAGCGAGGTCAATTCCGAGCTGGAGGGAATTGCGGGAGGCCAGATTGCCTTTCAGGTGGACAGCACCCGCAAGGACACCACGGTAACCTTTACACAGGAGGACTTTGACGCCATCCAGGAGCAGATCCCCCATGTAAAGGGTGTGACTCCGTCCATGGGAACCTGGGGAACCGCGGAAGGGCCCAAGGGCGATTTCGACATCAGTATGAGCGGCGGGACGGTGGGAATGCAGTATACTTCCACCGACCCCATTGTAAAAGGAAAATATTTTACCCAGAACGATTACGACAGCGCGGCAAATGCCTGCGTCATATCGGAGAGCAGTGCGGTAGCGCTTTTCGGGACATCGGACGTGGTGGGCATGAGCTTTGACGCCACATTCTGGGGGATTACCCAGGAGCTGCGGGTGGTGGGGATCCGCAGGGACAATACCGCCTCCCTGATCAATATGGGGAGCGGCTCCTATACCTCCATACAGGCGGAGGTTCCCCTGACCTTTATGGCCAACAAGCTGGGATATTATATCGACGAGATTGACTTCTTTTATGTGGTGGCGGAATCCTCAGAATACTGTACGGAGGTGGCCGCCAAAGCCCTTGCCCTGCTGGAGAGCAGGCACAATGTCCGGGGGGAAAACCAGATCATGATGCAGAGCTTTACGGACGTGACCGCACAGTTTGACACGATCCTGGGCTTTATCACCATCTTTATCTCCTTCGTGGCGGCCATCTCCCTGCTGGTAGGGGGCATCGGCGTGATGAATATCATGCTGGTATCCGTCACGGAGCGGACCAGGGAGATCGGGATCCGCAAGGCCCTGGGAGCCAGAACAGGCTCGGTCCTTTTGCAGTTTCTGGCTGAGGCGGGTATTATCACGCTGCTGGGCGGTATCATTGGGATCATCCTGGGGGTACTGGGCGCGTCGGGCGTGTGCTCCATCGCGGGGGTCAGCGCGCAGATCAGCTCCGGTACGGTACTGGCCGCATCCCTTTTTTCCTGCGGCGTGGGAATTTTCTTCGGAATCTATCCGGCCCGGAAGGCGGCCAGACTCAGCCCCATAGAGGCACTGCGGCACGAATAAATCGCAGGACTTCTTGAAAATGAAAAATTTTTATGGTATTGTTAAAAAAGAGCACTTGCCTGCGCAGGTGCTCTTTGGCGATAGTCGAAAGCCGAAAAAGGAGGGAACCATACGATGGAGCTGGAATTTGATGTCAGAATTACGCCGGGCGTTCTTTACGATTATATGCTGTTTCACACCTACACCAGCGTCTCGGGGCTGATCGGATCCGTGGTGGGCGCTCTGCTTGTGGTGACGTTTTTTATGGGCTACGGAGTCCTTTTTCTGATAGCGGGAGCGGTGATCCTGGCCTATCTGCCGTGGACACTTTTCATCAGGTCAAGGCAGCAGTATCTCTCCAACCCGGCATTTAAAAACCCTCTTCATTATCAGATGAATGAGGAGGGCGTGTCTGTGTCCCAGAACGGGGAGGTGCAGAGTCAGAAGTGGGAGAGCATGTACAGGGCGGTTTCCACCCCGCGGAGCCTGATTTTGTATACCTCCCCGGTTAACGCTTCCATTTTTCCCAAAAAGGATCTGGGAGAAAAGGCGGCGGGGGTGACCAGGATGATCTCCACCCACATGCCGCCCAAAAAAGTCAGGATCCGCAGTTGACAGGGGGATGGCTATTATTATGGAAGAGAAAATTCTGGAGACCAACAGTCCGGAGGAGACCTTTGCTCTGGGGCGGAAAATCGGCGAAAATGCCCGGGAGGGATCCGTGTTTTGCCTGAGCGGGGATCTGGGAGCCGGAAAGACGGTTTTCACCCAGGGACTGGCGGCGGGACTGGGCGTGAGCGAGCCGGTGAGCAGCCCCACATTTACCATCTTACAGGTGTACGAGGGAGGAAGATGCCCTCTTTATCATTTCGATGTGTACCGCATCGGGGATATAAGCGAGATGGAGGAGATCGGCTGCGAGGACTGCTTCTACGGGGATGGAATCAGCCTGGTGGAGTGGGGGGATCTGATTGAGGCGATCCTGCCGGAGCACTGTGTGCGGATCACCATGCTGCGGGATCCCCAAAAGGGATGCGACTACCGGAAAATTATGATAGAGGATACCTGACATGAAAGTGATTGCGATAGACAGCTCCGGGCTGGTAGCGTCGGTTGCGGTGGCGCAGGACGACACTCTGATCGGAGAGTATAATGTCAACTACAAAAAGACCCATTCCCAGACGCTGCTGCCCATGCTGGACGAACTGAAAAGAATGGTGGAGCTGGATCTGTCCACGGTGGACGCCATTGCGCTGGCATCGGGGCCGGGCTCCTTTACCGGACTGCGGATCGGCTCCGCCACAGCCAAGGGACTGGGCTTTGCAATGAACGTTCCGCTGGTGGAGATCCCCACCCTGGACGGCCTGGCCTGTAACCTTTACGGCTCGGATAAGCTGGTGTGCCCCCTGATGGACGCCAGAAGAAATCAGGTGTACACCGGAATTTATGCATTCGAGAGAGAGCAGGAGGAGCCGCCCTTTACCTGGCGGCTGAAAAGCCTTCTGCCCCAGTGCGCCGTCTCCATAGACGAGATCGCCCGGAAGTGTAACGAGCTGGGACGGGAAGTGATTTTCCTGGGGGACGGCGTGCCGGTGTTTGCAGAAAGGCTGGGGGAGCTTCTCCGGATTCCCTATGGCTTTGCCCCTGCCCACATGAACCGGCAGCGGGCGGCGGCCTTTGCTCCCCTGGCGATCCAGTATCTGAGGGAGGGAAGGTGCGTTTCGGCGGCAGACCATGCGCCGGAGTATCTGCGGCCTTCCCAGGCGGAAAGGGAGGCGGGGATATGCTGCGAATCAGAGAAATGAACTCGTCTGATGTGGAGGCGGCCAGCCGCCTGGAGAGGGAGGCCTTCTCCATGCCCTGGTCGGCTAGGGATTTTCTGGAGATGGTGGAGGCGGATTACGCTCATTACTATGTGGCGGAGTCTGAGGATGGAATCGTGGGCTGCTGCGGGATCAGGAATATCGCGGGAGAGGGTGAGATCACCAATGTGGTGGTGAGTGCTCCATACCGCCGGATGGGGATCGGCCGCAAAATGATGGACTATATGCTGAAAATGGCTGCCGCAGAGGGCGTCACGGCCACAACGCTGGAGGTGCGAATCAGCAACCTTCCGGCCATCGGACTCTATGAAAGCCTCGGCTTTAAGGGGGAGGGGGTCAGGCCGGGATTTTACGAAAAGCCTCCGGAGGATGCCCTGATCATGTGGAAAAGATAGGCACCGCATGGAAGAATTACCACTGTTCTTAACCTTTCTTTTATGTATAATGGTAGTTGGGGAAAATACTAAGGGAGGATAAGGACATGAGAAGCTATTTTGAAGATGAAAAAAAAGAACTGAAAACGGCAGTGTGCAATCAGTGCGGAAAAGAATTAAAAGTAAAAAACGGACTTCTGATGGAGGGGTGTTTCCATGGGGAGATTTCGTTTGGCTATTTCAGCAACAAGGATGGAATAAAGCATTCCTTTGACCTGTGCGAGGAATGTTATGATAAAATGATCAGAGGCTTTGCCATCGCGGTGGAGGAGGAGGAACTGAGCGAGCTGCTTTAGCTTTCGAACCTCCAGGATACCGGGGGATCTTCGTTTCCGGGGTTCTCGCCGGGACGGGAAGCGAAAGGCAGGCCCTGGTATTCTGGAGGATTTATGCTGGATATTTGTTTGCTGGGAACCGGCGGGATGATGCCGCTCCCGTACAGATGGCTTACGTCCATGATGGCCAGATATAACGGCCAGAGTATATTAATCGACTGCGGGGAAGGAACGCAGATCGCCATGAAGGAAAAGGGCTGGAGCCCGAAGCCCATCGATGTGATCTGTTTTACCCACTTTCACGCCGACCATATCAGCGGACTGCCCGGTATGCTCCTCACAATGGGGAATGCGGAACGGGCAGAGCCGCTTCTTTTAGTAGGGCCGAAGGGACTTTCCAGAGTGGTGGCATCCCTGCGGGTGATCGCGCCGGAGCTTCCCTTTGTGATCGACACGCTGGAGCTGACCGAGGCGGAGCATACCATCTGTTTTGACGGATTTAAAATAGAAGCCTTCAGGGTCAATCACAATGTGCCCTGCTACGGATACAGCATCTGCGTAGAGCGTACCGGAAAATTTCAGGTGGAGCGGGCGCTCTCTCTGGGGATCGAGAAAAGATACTGGAACCGCCTGCAAAAGGGGGAGATTATCCGGACCGGGGAGGGGGAGCTCACCCCCGAGATGGTGCTGGGCCCTGCCCGAAAGGGGCTGCGGGTCACCTACTGCACGGATACCAGACCCGTCGAGAGCATTGTAAAGCATGCCATGAACGCTGATCTGTTTATTTGCGAGGGCATGTATGGGGAGCCTGACAAGAAGATCAAGGCAAAAGAAAACAAACATATGACCTTTTACGAGGCGGCGGAGCTGGCAAGACGGGCCGGGGCGCGCAGGCTCTGGCTGACTCACTACAGCCCGTCCCTGAACAGGCCGGAGGAATATCTGCCGCAGGCGCGGAAAATATTTCCGGCGACACAGACCTGTAAGGATGGAAAAACCATTGAGCTGATATTTGAGGATGAGGAGGAAGCCAGATGAAGGGGAAAGGCGGTTTGATCAAAGGCATCATCGTAGGGGTTGTTCTGATCGGTCTGGTGGGGGGCTACTACTATTATCTGACCAACAGAACGCCGGACAAAAGCAGGGAGGAAAAGGATGTGAAGGCTACGGCCGTCCAGGAAGCCCTGATGCGGGATCTGGACAAAAATTATCCCCCTACTCCCAGAGAGGTGGTGAAATATTTCGGGCAGCTCTCCCAGTGCCTGATTGGAGAGACCTACACGGACGGGGAGTTTGAGGAGCTTGCGCTTCAGGCCCAGAGGCTCTATGACGCGGAGCTGGTGGCCAATAAGACGCAGCAGCAGTATCTGGAAGACCTGAAATGGGACATCAACAATTTTAAGGATCAGGAGATCGTGATCTCCAGCTACACCCCCGCCTCCAGCGTCGACGTGGAGGAGTTTTCCCGGGACGGCTATAAGTGGGCGAAGCTCTACTGCAATTTTTCCCTGAGAAAGGGAACTTACATCGAAACCAACGAGGAGGTATTCCTGCTTCGCAGGGATGAGGACGGACACTGGAAAATCTATGGCTGGCAGCCTGTGGAACAGATTGAAAATTAACCGTATCAGACGATGAAGATTTTCAGATCACGAAAATTGTTTCAGCCCGGAGGTTTGTGCTACGCGCAATGTCTCCGGGATTTTGAAGGGAGCGTGGCGATAACCATGAAAGAGGACGTGACGATACTGGCGATTGAAAGCTCCTGCGACGAGACGGCGGCGGCGGTGGTGAAAAACGGCAGGGAGGTGCTCTCCAATGTGATTTACTCCCAGATTGCCCTGCACACCCGCTACGGCGGCGTGGTGCCGGAGATTGCATCCCGCAGGCATATTGAAAAGATCAACAGAGTGATCGAACAGGCGCTCTCCGATGCGGACAGGAAGCTTTCCGACATGACGGCGATCGCCGTCACCTGCGGGCCCGGTCTTGTGGGCGCGCTCCTTGTGGGCGTATCCGCCGCCAAGGCGATCAGCTTTGCATCCGGTATTCCGCTGGTGGGTGTGCATCATATTGAGGGACATATCAGTGCCAACTATATTGAACATAAGGAGCTTGCGCCGCCGTTTATGAGCCTGGTGGTGTCCGGCGGCCACTCCCATCTGGTGATGGTGAAGGACTACGGAGAGTATGAGATCATCGGAAGGGCCAGAGACGACGCGGCGGGGGAGGCCTTTGACAAGGTGGCCAGAGCCATCGGCCTGGGATATCCCGGAGGGCCGAAGATCGACAGAGTTTCCAGGGAGGGAAATCCCGACGCTGTCTTTTTCCCGCGGGCAAAAATAGAAAACGCGCCCTACGATTTCAGCTTCAGCGGCATGAAATCGGCGGTGCTCAACTATCTGAACTCCTGTAAGATGAAGGGAGAGGAAATCTGCACGGCGGACGTGGCGGCCTCCTTCCAGAAAGCGGTGATCGACGTGCTGGTGGGGCATTCCATGGAAGCCCTCTGCGCTTACAACTGCTCCAGGTTTGCCATCGCGGGGGGCGTGGCCTCCAACAGCGGCCTGCGCGCGGCCTTTGAAGCGGCCTGCGCCGAGCGGGGAATTTCATTTTACTGTCCTTCCCCTGTATACTGTACGGACAATGCGGCGATGATCGGCGCCGCGGCCTTCTATGATTACCGCAGGGGGGTATGCCACGGCTTCGACTTAAACGCCGTGCCGAATTTAAAGCTTGGGGAGAGAGCTTTTTAAACGTCCGCAGGCACAGATTTCCGGACAAAACAAAATTTTGAGAGGAAAAGGGCGTTATGGAGACAGGACAGGCACGCACTGTGGCCGTTATTCTTGCGGCGGGGAGCGGAACCCGCATGGGGAGTAATATCAGAAAGCAGTATATGCAGGTGGCGGGAAAGCCGGTGCTCTTTTATTCCCTGAAGGCCTTTGAGGAAAGTAAGGCGGATGAGATCGTTCTGGTGGTTTCTGCGAACGATGTGGATTACTGCCGGAGCGAGATCGTGGAGAAATTCGGCTTTCAGAAGGTGCGCCATATCGTGGAGGGGGGAAAGGAGAGATACCATTCCGTGGCCCTTGGCCTTGAGAGCGTGTCGGACTGCGATTATGTGCTGATCCATGACGGGGCCAGGCCTCTGGTGACGGCGCAGATCATAGAGCGCGCCATCCTGTGCGTCAGGCAGTACAAAGCCTGTGTGGCGGGCATGCCGGTGAAGGATACCATCAAGCTTGCCGACCGGGAGGGGAACATCGCATCCACGCCGGAGCGCAGTCTCACCTGGCTGGTGCAGACCCCCCAGGCCTTTTCCTGCGCCCTGATCAGAGAGGCTTATGAGAGCATGATCAGGCGGGAGCAGGAGCTTATAGAGGCAGGAATTGTCATTACGGACGACGCCATGGTGGTGGAGACGCTCACCGGCCATAAGGTCAGACTTATCGAAGGCTCCTACGAAAATATAAAGATCACTACGCCGGAGGATATCTTCCTGGCGGAAGCCCTTCTGCGCAGACGCACGGGAAAGACGTAAGCGTCCGGACGCGGATCGTGTAGCATACGCTCTGATGAGGACTTCGAGAAGATTTTCCGGATAATCAGAAAAATAAATATTGAATTTATTCATTTTTTTACGATGGCTCACATAGAAATATTATTCAGGGGTTTTATGACAGCGGGCGGCTGTACCATAATGAGAACCGGAAGGAATCAGGATATTGTGAGCAGAGTGGAAGAAGCCTATCAGGAGTTTCTCTCCCGGATCGGGGAAGACGAATTTACAGAACCTTACAGAAAAGTCTGCCGGAGCATCAGGCGGGAGCTGGAGCAGATCAACGAAAAATATTCCAGGAAGCTGGGAAGGACCTTTATCAGCCAGATTACCTACAGAATCAAAACGCCGGAGAGCTGCCTCAATAAGCTTCTGAAGAAGAATCAGGCTCCGGACTGGGAGAATGCGCCGCAGCTTCTGGGGGATATTGCCGGCGTGAGAGTCGTGTGCAGCTTTCTCGACGACATGTATAAGCTTGCGGAAATCATCTCGGAGAGTAAGACGCTGGAGGTGGTTAAGGTAAAGGATTATGTGAGAAATCCCAAGGAGAGCGGCTACCAGAGCCTTCATATCATAGTCCTTGCCCCGGTGGAAACAGTATGCGGCCCGGCGGGCGCAGGGAGGGAGGCCTGTGTCAGAAAAAAGGCCGAGATTCAGATCAGAACACAGGCAATGAATTTCTGGGCGTCGGTGGAACATCACTTCGTATATAAAAATGAGACAGAGCGGTTTCTGGAGGATTATGATAACCGGTTCCGGAAGGATCTGAAGGAATGCGCCAGAACCATTTACAGAATTGACAGGAAGATGCTGCGAATCAGAAAAAAGATGGAAAAGGCGCAGAGAGCCGGACGGCGGAACGGGCGGAAATCAGCGGACAAAACCGCGCGAAAAAAATAATGAAAAATTTGTTAAAAAAGGTGTTGACAGTGTCGGGTTGTTTTGATAGAATAATCACTGCGCTGATGAAAGGCGCGCGACATGGAGAGGTATCGAAGTGGTCATAACGAGGCGGTCTTGAAAACCGTTTGTCCGAAAGGGCGCATGGGTTCGAATCCCATCCTCTCCGCTGGAGATACCTGCTCCGCCGGATTTTTTGATTCGGAATTAAATAGATTGAGAATGAATCAGCATCGTCTGGAGAAGTACCCAAGAGGCTGAAGGGGCTCCCCTGGAAAGGGAGTAGGTCGTTAATAGCGGTGCGAGGGTTCAA
>CANOVJ010000017.1 GCA_947570615.1 uncultured Lachnospiraceae bacterium | reverse complement strand
GTGCTGGACGACTATCTTTCATCAATGTAACAAATGTTTGACAAACCTACAGTTTAGGGAATGGGGGTGCTTCGGCACTCCTGTTTTTTTGCGTTTAAAGCCCGTTTCAGACCGAGAATTACCGGGAAGGGTTTATCATCCCGGTCTGGCTTCTGTGCGCTTCTGGGCGGCTCCGTATTGTATTCCTATAAAAAAATGTAATCCACGTTATAGACATATCCGTATAGAATCAGCTTCCGGATAAAAGCTGATTTGCTTTTCACGCCGGACAGCTTAAACTTCTCGTCAGGGATGTACTGCTCCTTGTCATCTAAGTGAAATTCATTCCGGTTGCGCAGGCAATCTCTTTGGAATACATATCAGGGTTATGATAAAAAGAGGATAGTCGGTATGTTCTGCGTACAGTCAAAAAAGAGATGGAATCAACTATTGATTATGAAAGTGGGGAGATTATCATAAGCAGTACATAATCTACTTGACTTTTAAATCTTACTGTTGTAATGTTTAAAATAAATCTTACCAACGTAAGAATTAGAAACAATGGAGATAAGAAAAGAATAAATGAAAATGAAATCTTATAGGTACTTAGGAAAAAGACAGAACGGGACGACACCGGAAGAAGTTTTGCTGAAATATATGGGTCAAGACAGTTTCCGCCCGGATTATGCTTTTACAAATCAGATTGTAGTCCGGCTATTCCCGGATGGGCCATTCCGGTATCTGTCTGATACGGTTGAACAAAAGGAACTGGAACTGTCACAAACAGGAAAATGAAAGGAGGGGCCCTGGGATGTCAGAGAAGAAATTCAATTTACGGATTCATATGCTGTTATGTGTTACTTTGTTTTGTGCCTGCGGAGAGGAAGAGGAAAATCAGTATATCGTACCGGAATGGGAAGATGCCTGTAAAGAGATGGTCCGCAACATGGAAAGCGATTCAGCAGATCCATATGTCTTCCGGCAGGAGTCTGACCGGGCAGACAGCGATTTTTGCGTTGGTTATATTGGACACACGATTTTGATGATCTTTATTACAATTGCCGTGTTTTGGGGGAGTTTAGTCTATGTGTCAGATTACAAAATAACAAAGACAGACACGTCAGTTTCACCGGATGGAACTTATGAACTTGTTTTACAGGCTGTCGGAGAGGCTGATTTTCCTTTTGGTTCGGCTTCCGGCAGGCTGGTTCTTTATGAGGGCAAAAGCAGAATATCCAAAGCAGACTTTGAACTGTTTGATGATGGTAAAAGTATACACAGTAGTATATGGGAGGTCACATGGCATGAGGACTCTGTGGAAGTTATTTTGTTCGGAGATGAACAGTTCGATGAGCAGATTATTCTATACTTTGATGGTAAGAAAGAGATTAAGCAATTAACAGATAAAGATTTGCACAACTGTTTTATGGGGTACATTTTGTCCGGACAACTTAAATGAGAGCATTCTTGTGTGCCCGAGGGCACGGGATCAGATTGTTATTGTTTCCATATACCCATATGAGACAGGATGGAGAGGGAGATTTCTGCTGCCTTACTGCCTGTGGCATTTTCTGCGGCCTGGATGTTGGCGGCAAAAAAGTATGTGTTGTCAGCGGATTCTACATAGCCCACAAACCAGCCATTCACATCCTGACCGTCTACACGTCCGGTTCCGGTTTTTCCGTAAAAATTTTTGCCTTCCGATGAAAAATTTCCTGACGAAAATAAACAGATCGAATTTTTTACGGTATTTATATTCTCCGTGGAAAAGCCAAAACGGTTGTCATGGAGAGCCGTTAAAAGCTCCACCTGCTCTACCGGGGAGATTTTCAGATCCCCCTGCATCCAGTATGCGGAAAGATCCGCATTTACAGTTTCATTCCCATATCCGATTTTTCGGATATAATCCTGAATGGCAGCCCCGCCGATCTGCCGGTCTATTTCCTCGAAATACCAGTTGACGGAAGCACGCATGGCAGAAAGTAAATCCTGATTTCCGTTCCATGCTTCAAATGGGTGATTTGTTCCGTCCCATGCCATGAAAGAATCATCTGGCGCAATCACACCTTCTTCCAGTCCAAACAGCGCATCATAGATTTTGTAAGTAGAATTTGGGGCTGTCCTTAAAGTGGCTTGCTCCATGTCATAGACCTTCCATGTATCGCCGTTTAAATCATATAGTACAAAGCTGCCCTCATATCCACTGAACCAGGAAGACAGGTCAATCGTGGAAACCTTGTCGGAGGGAATATTCCACTGATACCGGCTCTGCTCTGCGGCATAGGTGGAGAGCATTGGGGCAAGTCCGGAAAGAATAACGCCAATCGTGACAAATGCAGTAAATCCCTTTAATTTTCTGAAAGCAGAAGGTTTTTTATAAGAGGAGATATTAGCAATTCTTTGCTGCATCTGCTTCATGTTTCCGCTGATCCCGGCAGCAAAGGGGAAAGGCGTAAGTGAAACTTTCTCCGCAAAATTGATAAGAGTATTCCCGTAATCTTCATAATCGCACTCATCAAGTAATTTCAGGACGGATGTATCACAGGCAACCTCCCGTTCATTCCGCATTTCTTTCAGTGCATACCAGACACATGGGTTACACCAGTAGAGTACGCCGAAAAAGTTCATAAGATAACTTGCCAGTGCGTCTTTGTGCCTGTAATGTTGTAATTCGTGCAACAGCATATACCGCATATCCGCTGCATTAAAATCCGATATGAGGTGGATGGGAAGATAAATGCGGGGGTTGAATAATCCCACAATAACGGGGGATTTCAGGAAGGCGGTGCTGTAAACGGGAATATTTCTTTTTATTTTCATTTCCTTTAAACAGTTATGATATAAAATACGGACATCCTTGTTCTGCAGGGGAAGCGCAGACTTTTTTATGGCGTTTAACCGGGATACTGATTTTATCACTAATAAAGTCATAGCCAGAATGCCAACCAGCCATATACCACACAAAATCAATCCAATAATGGAGGGCGTTTCCCTGCTGACAGACAGTGCAAAATCATTCATCTGATTTACAGCGCCGGACGTATTTGGATTCAGGACACCTTCTGTAATCGTCCCCTTGTTTGATGATACCGCATTTTTCCATACGTCAAGTAATGTGAAAATTTGTGTAAAAGAAGCCGGACGAAAGGGAACAAACGGGACTGCAAGAATCCCAAGCAGCAAAAACCATAAATTGAACTGCATCCGGCTGGTCAAATAATTTTTAAATGCCCGTTTTACGATAATAAGAAAACCTATGATGATACAAATAAAAATATTACATAGGAAAAAGCGTATTCCAAAATTTGCCATGTTATTTCCCCCTGTCTTTTGAACCCTTTGCGAGAAGGGAACGGAGCGTGTCAATTTCTGATTCGGAGAGTTTGTCATCTTTGATATAGGCAGAAAGCATTGCTGTAATATCTCCGTCATAATACCGTTCAAGAAAAGAATGGCTTTCCTGTCCGACGTACTCTTTTTGTTCTATCAGGGGCGTGTAGACGAAAACCCTGCTCTGCTTTTGATAGGAAAGCGCCCCTTTGGTTACAAGCCGCCTGATCAGGGTCTGTATTGTCTTAGGACTCCATTTTGTAGTCTGCGTCAGTTTTTCGGTGATTTCATTGGTGCTGATCGGTGCGTGTTTCCATATGACTTTCATCACTTCAAATTCGGCTTCTGAAATTTGTGGCAACGTTTTCATCCGCAATCCCCCCTTAAATCTTACGATTGTAATATACATTATAATGTGAAAATGCGGAAATGTCAATCTTCGGACATAATTTGCTTGACTTTAAACCCTACAAATGTAATAATTAAAATATTACATAAGTAAGAGCTTGAGCAAAGCAGATCACGAGGTTACATCTCTGAACCGGTCTGATTCCGTGCAGTGGTAAAAGGGAGGCTTTCATGAAAAGAAAAGACAGACACAATCGAAGAAGAACTCGCAGATTCCTGAATGCGGCGGCAATCGTTATGGCGGTCACGGCCGCGGGCGCGGTGGTCGCCGTTATGGCCGTATCCGTCGCGGCGTTTCGCGGCAGTGACCGGAGGCCGCCGTCCTTGGAAGCTTTTGCGGATTCGGACGAGGCGCAGGACCTGGAAAATCAGGATATGAAAAAAATTGCAGAGATCTTCTCATCCTTTCATGAAAAGCCGGGCGGTGACAGCGGGGCGGTGGATGGCGCAGGGCAGTCTGACCTGGAGAGACTGCGGGAGCTCATAACCCGGCTTGGAGAAAGCGGATATGCTGCTGTTGACAGCGGGAATCAGATTGATATGGTTCAGGCCGCGCAGGTCAGGCAGTTCTGTGAAAAGGTGGACAGTGGTCAGGAGGCGGAGATCGCGATCCTGGAGGTGAGCGATCCGCAGAGCCTGGTACGATACGATCTGCACACAGAGAATGGGAGGGTGGATGTAACCAGAAGCTGTTACCGGTACGAAATGAGCGCACAGCCGCAGACCGCTTACGGAAGCGGCGTCGCAGAGGGCGGAATGCAGGGGAATAAGGCGGGAACGCTGCGGAGGGAAATTACCGAAAATTACCCGGCGGATTACTGGAATCATTCCCGGGACGGGTATCTGATGTTCTCGGGAACCTGGTTTTCGCAGGAGATGTACGTGCTTTCCATGAGCGGGACGGAGGAGCATACGGCCCTGCGGATACAGCCGCTGGAGGAAAAATACAGAGAGCTGAACCGAAAATATATTCTGCCCATCGGCTATGGACGGAATAACATGTTTCTCACGGACTGGAACGAGGATGACTTCGGAGCGCTGGATTTTTATGATCTGTACGACATTTTTTATCCGCGTATTTATGGACGGGACGTACCTTATCCCGCGGACACCAATCTGAACAGGGGCGCGGTATACAGGATCCCGGAGGAGGAGTTCGAGGGCGTGCTCATGACCTGTCTTTGCATTGAAAAGGAGACGCTGCGGGCGAAGACGACCTGGGATCCCGGGAAGGAGGCCTATGAGTACCGTCCGAGGGGATTCTATGAGACGGAGTATCCGCAGTACCCTTTTCCGGAGGTGGTGGGAGCCGTGGAAAACGCGGACAGAACGATTACGCTGACGGTCCATGCGGTGTTTCCCCATGAAGATCTTTCCAGGGCATACGCCCACGAGGTGGTGGTCCGCCCGCTGGAGAATGGCGGCGTGGAATATGTCTCAAACCGTGTCATACCTTCGGAAAATAACTGTGAGCCCACATGGTACACGCCCCGGCTGACCCGGGAGGAGTGGACAGAGATATACGCAGAGCATGTATCCGGGCCGGATCTATCCGGACAGGATACATCCGGTATAACCTCCGCGGAGTCGGAATACTGGTATTTCACACAGGCCGCGGACTGCCTGTTTTCGGATGAGGAAAAACGTCGTCTGCAGCAGGAGGCACTGGCGGCCGCCGAGTCCGTCCGGGCCATCTATCAGGAGGCAGGGATAAGGGATATGCCGGATCTTTCCTCCGGGGTCGGTGAGTTTAGCGCCAGGCAGCGCAGGGCAGTGGTGGAGGAGCTGGGAAAAAATGATCTGGTGAGCGTGGAGGAGAATACCAATATGCAGAACTGTGAGAAAATGGAAACCTTCTACGCGGCGTATCTGCGGGGAGAGGATTCCATGGTCACAGTATTTGAGATAAGCAAAGACGGACTGATCGGGTCTGTAACCTTTCTTTTCAGGCAGGGACGGATACAGATCTACTATACAGGGATCCGATGGAGGGAAGGAGGCGTTCCCGAGATACAGGGAGCCTCCGTAAGCGACGTGGCCGAGATCCGGCTCACAGAAAAGGGATACTTTTTCTACAGGTATACGGAGGAGACCATCCACACCAGCCTGAGGCAGTATTGGCGGGTAAGTCCTCTTTCGGATAAATGCCGGGAGCTGACCGGAAAATACATATCCGGATTAAGCTATGTAAACTATAACATGCTTGTCACCAACTGGGACAGCGACAGTGTGGAAAAGATCCTGACGTCATGTATGTTTGAGGATATTTACCACATGGATACAGGGGAGAATCTGAAGGTGAAGGACGGGCAGATTCCGGCCGGAGTCTATGAGGAGATTATGACGGCTTATTTCCCGGTATCCCGGGAGCAGCTCAGAAAATGCTGCGGGTACGATGAGGGGAGAGACGGCTATCCCTTTGAAAGGATTCATGTAAATCCCTATCCGCCCTTTGGGGAGGTGGTCGACTATAAGGAGAATGAGGATGGAACCGTCACCCTCATGGTGGACGGCGTGTGGCCCGATTATGACTCCGACTGCGCCTTCACAAACCAGATCACTGTCCGTCCGGGGAAGGATGGGAGGTTCCAATACCTGTCCAACTGTGTACAGGAAAAGGAGCTGGCGTTGCCTGTGACGGCAGGGAATGCGGATTAGCTATTCCTGGTGGGCGCGGTCGTAGAGCGTCTGTATTTCCGGGGGCAGCTTATCGGGAAGCATTTCGCTTACCCGCTCCTCATTTCCGTCTGCGATGGCCTGTTCATAATACCAGCATTTGAAGCGGATCATATCCAGCGTCCTTTCCAGCCGTGCGATTTCCGCTTCCACTGTCTCTTTTTGTTTTAAAAAGAGCGCCTGCCTCTGAGCGTAGGTGCTCTTCCCCTGCGAGCACCATTCCATAAACTGCCGGATCGCCCTGATTTCCAGTCCGGATTTTTTCAGGCAATCTATGACGCGCAGCTGTTCAAGCTCTCTGTCGGTAAAAATTCTGATACCGGAGCTTCTTCGCATATCGGGAAAAAGCCCTTCTCTGTCATAATAGCGCAGGGTGGAAACCGGGATCCGGAACATCTCCGATACCTGTCCGATGGTGTACATTAAAACGCCCCCTCTTAAAGAACCTGTGCTCCGCCGCCTTTTGGCCCACAGCCATCGTCCGGGGACTGACAGGCATTAAAAAATTCCTTTGGAAAATTCACTTCCATATTGACCTGAAGTCAGGTTCAGGTATTAAGATAACATGAAATGAAAGGGAAGTCAAACAGGCAGGGAAGCAGGATTGACAGAAAGGAGAAGTAATGTTATGTTTACAGCGACAGAAATAAAAAAACCGGTTCCCGGTACAGGGGGAGACCATTATGTTCCGTATGAGGAGCGCTCCGGGGAGGAGTCGGTTGTCTTTTTCACCCGCGAGCTGTCCGCGCAGGGACTGGTCAGAATTTATGAGCGTATCCGTCAGGCGCTGGAGGGAAGGATTGCCATCAAGCTCCACACCGGAGAGAAATATGGTCCCAATATCATTCCACGTGAGTGGGTGCGGACGCTGATGGAGCAGAAACTGGCGGATGGAACCGTCATTGAGACCAATTCCTACTATGAGGGGGATCGGGACACCACCGAAAAGCACCGGGAAACCCTCAGGGTCAACGGATGGGATTTTACGCAGGTGGATATCATGGACGCCGACGGGGCCGTTCTCTTTCCGGTAAAGGACGGAAAATGGTTTACGGAAATGTCTGTGGGAAAAACACTGAAAGAGTACGATTCCCTGCTTGCGCTCACGCACTTTAAGGGCCATACAAAGGGCGGCTTTGGCGGCTCCAACAAAAATATCGGAATCGGCTGCGCCGACGGGAAGGTGGGTAAGGCCATGATTCACACTACCCCCGGGCAGAGCGATCAGTGGGATATCAGCGACGAGGAGTTTATGGAGCGCATGACAGAATCCACCAAAGCCGTAGTGGACCATTTCGGCAAAAATATCGCCTTTATTAACGTGATGCGCAATATGTCCGTTTCCTGTGACTGCGAGGGAATCCATGCTGAGCCGGTGGTAACGCCCAACGTGGGGATCTGTGCCTCTCTGGACATTCTGGCGCTGGATCAGGCCAGCGTGGATATTGTGTACGCTATGACGCCGCAGGAGCGTCATGCCCTTGTGGAGCGCATTGAAACCCGTCACGGCCTGCGTCAGCTTTCTTATATGAAGGAGCTGGGGATGGGGAACGAGCGTTACACTCTGGTGGATATCGATCATGAGGACAGAGTGATCCGTCCGGCAGACGCCGTCAGAGACCTTGTGCCCTTTGGACAGGATCAGTGACGGGATCTGTCACAAAAAGGAAACCGGTTTCGTGTGTGCAGGAGCGAACAGACAGGAGAGAATATGAACCACAGAGGAACCAGAACAATCGAAACCGGACGCCTGATTCTGCGTCCATTTAAAGCGGAGGATGCACAGCCCATGTTCCGCAACTGGGCGTCAGATCCCCAGGTGACCAGATTTCTCACCTGGCCGACCCATGCGAACGAGGATGTTTCCAGGATGGTTATAAAAAGCTGGATCGATCAGGAGAATGACCCGCAGTATTATCAGTGGGCCATTGAGCTGAAGGAAATCCATGAGCCCATCGGGAGTATTGCGGCGGTGAAAACAGATAACGATACCGGGCGCGCGGATGTGGGCTACTGTATCGGCAGGAACTGGTGGGGACAGGGGATTACAGCGGAGGCGCTGCGGGCGGTGATCGCGTTCTTTTTTGAGGAAGTGGGGATGAACTGCGTGAGCGCCTGCCACGACCCCCGCAACCCCAATTCCGGCAGGGTTATGCGCAAAAGCGGGATGACCCGGGAGGGAATATGGAAGGCCCACGGCGTGAATAATCTGGGCGTGTGCGACGAATGCTGGTATTCCATATTAAAGGAGGACTATGAAGCCTCCCGCAGACAGAGATGGGCGGTAAGGCAGCTCACAGACCGGGCCCGGAAGGTTCGCATCGCCAGGCAGGTGCTGGAGGATCTGACGGACTGGTTTGGGATTCCCGACGCCCGGGAGGAGTATATCAGAGAGAGCGCAGATCAGCTGTTTTTCGCGACGTTTCAGGGGGAAGTGCCTGTGGGGTTTCTGTGCCTTAAGCAGACCGGAAAAGAGACGGCAGAGCTTGCTGTCATGGGGGTACTGAAAGAATACCACAGGCAGGGGGCCGGAAGGGAGCTGTTTCTGGCGGCCAGAAGGTGCGCCGCACGGGAAGGATACTCCTTTTTGCAGGTAAAAACCGTTCAGATGGGACACTACGAGGATTACGACAAAACCAACAGATTTTATCAGAGCCTTGGGTTTAAGGAGTTCGAGGTTTTTCCCACCCTGTGGGGAGAGCAGTGTCCCTGTCAGATTTATGTCATGAAGGTGGAGGAAGGGGCATGAAACGGGTTAAGATTTACGATCAGGCGGAGGATGAGCTCCTGAAATTCGCGGTGATCATCGCCCGGTACAGGGGACAGTGGGTATTCTGCAAGCACTGGCAGAGAGATACGCTGGAAGTGCCCGGAGGACACAGAGAACCCGGCGAGGACATCGAGGAGACAGCCCGCAGGGAATTGTGGGAGGAAACCGGCGCAACGGATTATACAATAAGGCCGGTGTGTGTGTACAGCGTGTCATCTCAGGAGGAGACGGGGGAGCAGGAATCTTTTGGCGGGCTTTATTTCGCAGAAATAGCAAAGCTTGAGAGAGAGCTCCACAGTGAGATCGAGAAGATTATACTGACTGATGAACTGCCCGGCAGATGGACGTATCCCGATATCCAGCCAGAGCTTCTGGCAGAGGCCGGGCGCAGAGGGTTTTTCTGAGAAGGCACGGAGCACGCAGGTTTATGACGGACAGTACGCCCTGTTCCGGTTAAAGTCCGGACTTCCCACGATCATCCTGATTTCCTTAAGCGGAAAATCCAGTTTTACTTCATGTACTGTTCTCATGGATGAGTTTCTCCACGTGTGGTTTTACCATAAACTATTACGCCGCGTAGGACTCAGCTTTTTTAAATAACAAAAAGCGATTACAGTAATAACACTTTTTCAAATAATTCTTTTGTTTTCTCCCTCACTATACTATAATAAGAAAGGATAAACCCGGCGATTTTGGGGATAGCTGATATGGATGCCGGCGGAATCTGAAATCTACCAAGGGAGAAGATGGATATGGAAAGAAAAGTTGGAACGATATCAAGAGGGATCCGCTGCCCGATCATAAGGGAGGGCGACGATCTGGTAAAAATTGTGACTGACAGCGTGCTGGAGGCGGCAAAGGCGGAAGGGTTCGAGATCCGCGACAGGGACGTGATTGCGGTGACGGAATCCGTGGTTGCAAGATCCCAGGGGAACTACGCGTCGGTGGAAGCCATCGCCCAGGATGTGCGCTCGAAGCTGGGGGGAGAGACCATCGGAGTTATCTTCCCGATCCTGTCAAGGAACCGTTTCGCGATCTGCCTGCGGGGGATTGCCATGGGTGCCAGGAAGGTGGTCCTGATGCTCAGCTACCCCAGCGACGAGGTGGGGAACGCGCTGGTTTCGCTGGATCAGCTTGACGAGGCGGGAGTGAATCCCTACAGCGACGTCCTCACACTGGAAAGGTACCGTGAGCTTTTTGGTGAAAACAGACATCCCTTCACGGGAGTGGACTATGTGGAATACTACGGCGACCTGATCAGAGAGTCGGGCGCGGAGGTGGAGATCATCTTTGCCAACGACTGCCGCAGTATCCTCCCCTATGCGAAGAGGGTGTTAAACTGCGATATCCACACCAGGGCGCGCACGAAGAGGCTGTTAAAGGCAGCAGGCGCAGAGGTGGTGATGGGCATGGACGATATCCTCACCAGCCCTGTAAACGGAAGCGGCTGCAATGAGAGCTACGGCCTTCTGGGCTCCAACAAGTCCACGGAGGATACCATCAAGCTCTTCCCCAGAGAATGTACCGGTCTGGTGATGGATATCCAGAAGGAAATCCTGGTCAGAACCGGAAAGCATGTGGAGGTCATGGTTTACGGCGACGGCGCGTTCAAGGATCCCATCGGAAAGATCTGGGAGCTTGCCGACCCCTGCGTATCCCCGGCCAGCACCCCGGGCCTTGAGGGGACGCCCAATGAGGTGAAGCTGAAATACCTTGCGGACAACGATTTTAAGGATCTCTCCGGGGAAGCGCTCAGAGAAGCCATCTCAGAGCGCATCCGGGAAAAGAAGGATAATCTGGTGGGCGACATGGCCTCCCAGGGAACCACTCCCCGAAGGCTCACCGACCTGATCGGCTCTCTGTGCGACCTGACCAGCGGCTCCGGCGACAAGGGAACCCCGGTGATCCTGATTCAGGGTTACTTCGACAACTATGTAAGCTGACAACAGACAGCCCGGAAAGGAAACGATTCCTTTCCGGGCGTAACTTTTGCAGGTAAACTTTCTTACTTCACATTTTCCTTGGCAGCCGCCGAAGCCAGCGCCCTGTACTTTTCTTTTTCCTCCGACATCTCCTCGACGGTCCTGGTCTTAAGACTGAAACCCTTCACCGGGCGGTAAGGCAGAAGCTCTCCCTTCATCCGCTCTTTTGCCCGCCCGATCTCCTCCGCATACTGAGGCAGCCACTTTTCTCCGGCGATCAGCATCTCGTCAATCATCTGTTTGATCTCGTCCGGTGTGCAGACAGCGCCGGTTAAGGGATCCATCATGCCGGCCTGATAGAGCAGGTTGATATCCGCATGTACGGCGGCCTCGACAGCCAGCTTCTGAACCCAGACGGACTGGGAGCAGATGGCCGCGCAGCCCATGGGAAGATCGCCCACCCTGGGAATGCTCACGCCGCTTCCGTCCACATAGCAGGGGACCTCCACCACGCACTCATCCGGCAGATTGGTGATGGCGCCGTTGTTCATCACATTGAAATGCCCTCTGTAACGTCTTCCGGTCTCCAGGGACTCGATAATGTAGGAGCCGTGCTCCTCGGAGCGCTTCTCCGGGGTATAGCTGTTCGGATCCTCTTTCATCCAGTTGGGGAAATCCGTCTCGAACCAGTTTCTGGACTCTGTGCAGACGCGCAGATAGCCCGCCGTCTCGCCCTGGATCCAGCTGGAAAAATTGATCCACTTCTCCATATCCTCCGGGCGCTTGCGGTACCACATGAGATACTCGGACAGATGGCCGTTGGACTCCGTGGAATAGTACCCGAAATTCTTCATCACATCCAGACGGATATTTTCATCTTTGGCAAAATCTGCCTGGCACATTAAGGGGTAGAGCTCATCCTTCATCTCTCTGCCGTCAACCTTTACGCTGATGTACCAGGTCTGGTGGTTAAGCCCTGCGCAGATGATATCCACATCCTTTTTGTCCCGGCCAAGAGCCTGAGCGATCTGGCTGTGACCGTGCTGTACCCCGTGGCAGAGGCCGTATGTGGGAACATGGCCGTATTTGTTGGCCGCCCAGGTCAGCATGGCGTTGGGGTTGGAATAGTTGAGCATGATACAGTCTTTGTCCGCGACCTCGCGGATATCCTTACAGAACTCGAGGATGGCCTGAACGCCTCTCTGGCCGTACATGATTCCTCCGATACACAGGGTATCGCCCACGCACTGATCCACGCCGTATTTTAAGGGGATTTCCACATCGGTGGCAAAGCCCTCGAGCATGCCGATCCGCACACAGTTGATCACATATTTTGCATTCTGAAAGGCCTCCCTGCGATCCAGCGTCGCGTGTATCTTGATGGAAAGTCCGTTGGAATCGATATCCCGCTGGCAGAGCTGCGTGACCATCCGCAGGTTCTCCTCATTGATGTCTGTAAACGCCACCTCGATGTCCCGCAGTTCGGGTACCGTCAGGATGTCTGACAGAAGACGTCTGGTAAAGCCGATGCTGCCCGCACCGATAAAAGCAACTTTAAAGCTCATAATTTTTCTCCTTTTCCGTACATATTTTACATTTGCATCTTTTCCCGGGTAATGCTATCATGCCTTTATAATAACAGGTTTTTCGGGTAAACGATAGAAGATGTTTTTTGCAAAAGGAGTAAATTTCTGATGTTTGATACCTGCGGCGGCTACGCCTTTCAGTTTCTGGATGATATTGACAATCCGCCCGTTCAGCTCTTCAGTATCGGGGTGGAGGAGAGGGACTCGGCATCCTACTGCTGGCACAATAAAAACAGGGATTCGCAGTATCTGTTCCAGTACACCCTCTCCGGTTGCGGTTTTTATTTTGACGGAAAAAAGGAGCACCGGATACCTCCCGGCACAGCCATGTTTCTGCGGCTTCCGGGGGACACCTCCTACTATTATAAGGAGGGCGGCGCGCCCTGGCGTTTCGGTTATGTGCTCCTTCGGGGAAGCTCCGTTGAGGAATATTACCGCCTCATCATTTCACGGCACACGGAGCTGCTTTCTCTTTCGGATACGGATGCGCCCATAAAAAAGCTGGAGCATATCTACCAGCTCTCCATGGCGGGAAAGATTGCCAATCCCTTTCTGGCGGCCTCCCTGGCCATGGACTTTCTGACCTCTCTTGTGTGGGAGAGGAGCGGACCGCAGCCGTCCCTTCCCTTTCTGGTCAGACAGGCCGTCCAGATCATGGAGACGGATTTCGCCAGCCTGTGCGGGGTGGAGGAGGTGGCAGAGCGTCTTCGGGTGTCAGCCAGCCACCTGTGCAGGGAGTTTGTACGCAGTCTCCACATAAGCCCTCTGGATTACCTCACCAGGATCAGACTTCAGTACGGGGCCAATCTCCTGACACAGACCAACCGCAGAATCGAGGATATCGCCCTGGCCAGCGGTTTTTCCAATGGGAATTATTTTGCCAGGGTATTTAAAAAATCTCTGGGGAGCAGCCCCAGAGATTTCAGGAATAACAGTGAAACGGAACATCACAATATTACGTTGTAGCGGATGAATTTTCATATTTGAGTACGACCGCCGAGGTGGGAGGAAGACTGATCCGGATCAGGCCGTCCTCTACCGGATAAGTCCTCGCCGCCACAGAGTAGCCCTCCGCGGTGGTGAGCATCAGACGCTTTAAGACGCAGCTTTTGGGAATGCCCAGCGTCCAGACACAGACGGATCTGAGCGTCTCGTAGTCGTTATTGTTGACCAAAACCACAGTGGCCTGCCGGCGGTTGAATCGCCCGTAGCCGATCACATTATAGTCCTGATCGATATATTTCAGAGAACCGGTGCAAAGCTCACGGTTTTCCCTGTGGATCCGGATCATATCCCTGTGAAACTGGATGAGATCGTGATCCTCCCGTCCCCAGGGATAGGTTCTGCGGTTATCCGGGTCAGTAAAGCCGCACACGCCTGCCTCGTCCCCGTAGTAAAGGGTGGGGGCTCCCGGCCAGGTCATCTGAATCACCACGGCTTCCCGCAGAACGGCTTTATTTACCCCCTCGTCTGCGGCATGAGGCCCCAGCGTGTTGGTCCGTCCCACCCTTTTGTTGGTTCTGGTCAGAAAGCGGGAATGATCGTGGTTGGAGAGCTCGTTCATGGCAATCTGCAGGGAGGGAGTGGTAAAGCTGGCCATGTGATGGCGCATGGCCCCCAGAAAGCTGTCCACGTTGCCGTAAAGATCGCCTCTGAAGTCGTCGCTGTGCTTCTGCATACCGGTGAGAAACCAGGTGACCGGCTCCATAAAGGCGTCGTAGTTCATGACGGTATCCCACTCCTGGCCGCCGAGCCACTCCCTGGGATTGCCGTAGTGCTCCGCCAGCACAATGGCGTTTGGATTGACCTCCCGGACAGCCTTGCGGAAGGTTTTCCAGAAGTAATGGTTGTATTCGGAGCTGTGTCCCAGATCGGCCGCCACGTCCAGACGCCATCCGTCCGCGTTGTAGGGAGGAGAAACCCATTTGGCGGCAATTTTCATCACGTACATGAACAGATCCCTGGACTTTTCGTAATTCAGCTTCGGGAGCGTATCGTATCCCCACCATCCGTCATAGCTTGGATTGTAGGGCCAGGCGTTTTCGTCATAGAAATGAAAGTAATCGTGATAGGGACTCTCCTTACAGATATGGGCGCCCTTTTCATACCCGTCCACGTTTTCGTAGATCCGTTCCCGGTCCATCCATTTGTTGAAGGAACCGCAGTGGTTGAAAACCCCGTCCAGGATCACCTTTATCCCACGGCTGTGGGCCTCCTCCACAAGCTTTATAAAAAGCGCATTGCTGGCGTCCAGATTTTTCCGGTTTGCGATCCGGTTGATATATCTGGTGGCAGAGCAGTTTTCGCTCTGCTCCGGGGAGAGCAGCTCTCCCTCGTCGCATACTATTCTGCCGAAGTGCGGATCGATATTGTCGTAGTCCTGAATATCATATTTGTGGTTGGAAGGAGAGACAAAGAGCGGATTGAAGTAGATCACCTCTACGCCCAGCTCCTGCAGATAATCCATCTTGTCCAGAACACCCTGCAAATCGCCGCCATAAAATTCCCGTACGCCCATGGCAGCCGGATATTTGTACCAGTCTTCCACGCGGACAGTCTTATCGCCCACATACATATATTCCGAGGTAAGTACATCGTTTGAGGGATCCCCGTTACAGAAACGGTCCACGTAAATCTGATACATGACGGCCCCTTTGGCCCATTCGGGGGTTTTGAAACCGGGGATCACGCGAAAGGCATATTCGGGTGCGGGGTCATCCACCGCGCCTCTGGCATCATAGATACAGCGGCAGCCGCATCCGTGAACCTCAAAATAATAAGAAAATTCCTCCTCCTCCACCTCCATGGGACAGGAAAAATAACAGAAATTTTCGTCCTCCCGTTCCTTCTGCATATAATAGCGGACGCCGCAGTGGACCACATACACTTTGGCAATGTTTTGACGGGCGGCGCGGAAACGGATCGTGACCTGAGAGTAGGGGTTGGGCTCTGATGGAGAAAAGTAGTCTTCTGTCGTATCGCCAAACAGGGCATTTCTGTCAATCTCAGCCTGCATGTTATGTTCAGCCTCCTGGTAGTGTTGATATTGTAGTCTGTTATCTGTCGAACATGACAAGTTCCGGTCGAAAAGTCAGCATATCTATTTTATACTATGTGATTTCATCAGGCAATATAAATTCTGCCCGAATATTACAGGAGAAATACGTCATTTTCCTTAAATTGGAACGATAGTAAGACGAAAAAAGGGCGGTAAAAAGGACAGTAACACGTTACTGTCCTTTTTAGAGAAGGTATTTCTTTCTTATGGGGTATAGCAAAAACTATATAATGTATTGGGGGGTTACGAGTATTATAATAGCATACGCCCCCTTTTGCGTAAATACTCACGATTAACAAATATCACAAATTGATGCACATGTTTTTGTGCAAAATGCCAATCAGCTCTCAAAGAACGCCTCCGGAGAGTGGTCTTCCTTATTGAAAAGGGACTCAAATTCCGCTCTTCCGATTTTTTCCTTCTCAAGAAGCAGCCTGGCACAGTCGTGAAGGATGTCCGAATGCTCTAAAATGATGGCCCTGGCCTTCTCGTAGCAATCGTCTATGATGCTTCGCACTTCCCGGTCGATTTCCCCTGCGATCAGCTCGCTGTGGCTCTTGGTGTGAGCCAGATCCCTTCCGATAAACACCTCGTCGTCGTCGCTGTTATAATTGATCACGCCGATATTCTGGGACATGCCATATTTGGTAACCATGTCTCTGGCGGCCTGGGTGGCCTTCTTGATATCGCTGGATGCGCCGGTGGTGATGTCGCCGAAAATAATTTCCTCCGCAATGCGTCCGCCCAGGGATACCATGATATCCTGGAGCATCTTGCCTTTGGTGATGAACATCTCGTCGTTTTCGGGAAGTGGCATGGTATAGCCGGCGGCCCCCAGCCCCGTGGGGATGATGGACACCGTATAGACGGGCCCCACATCCGGCAGCACATGAAAGAGGATTGCGTGCCCGGCCTCGTGATAGGCGGTGATCTTCTTCTCCTTGTCGGTGATGATCCGGCTCTTTTTCTCGGAGCCGATTCCCACCTTGATGAAAGCCTTTTTGATATCCTCCTGGATCACAAAGCTTCTGTTGTCCCTGGCTGCCACGATAGAGGCCTCGTTGAGGAGGTTTTCGAGGTCCGCCCCGGTAAAGCCTGCGGTGGTCTGGGCGATCTGCTTCAGATCCACATCCTCCGCCAGAGGCTTGTTTCTGGCATGTACCTTCAGGATATCCTCCCGTCCGCCGATATCCGGCCGATTGACGCTGATCTTGCGGTCGAAGCGCCCCGGTCTTAAGATGGCGGGATCAAGGATATCCACCCGGTTGGTGGCCGCCATCACAATAATTCCCTCGTTCACGCCGAAGCCGTCCATCTCCACCAGAAGCTGGTTTAAGGTCTGCTCCCGCTCGTCGTGACCGCCGCCCATGCCTGTTCCACGGCGTCTGGCTACGGCGTCAATCTCATCGATAAACACGATACAGGGGGCATGCCTCTTGGCGTCCTCAAACAGGTCGCGGACCCTGGAAGCGCCCACGCCCACAAACATTTCCACAAAGTCGGAGCCTGAGATGCTGAAAAAGGGTACGCCGGCCTCCCCGGCGATGGCCTTGGCGAGAAGCGTCTTACCGGTGCCGGGGGCTCCCTCCAAAAGAACCCCCTTGGGGATCCTTGCCCCCACTTTGGTGAAGCGGGCGGGGTCTCTGAGAAATTCTACGATCTCCTCCAGCTCTTCCTTCTCCTCCTTCAGTCCGGCCACATCCTTTAAGGTGATTTTGCCGTCCCCCATGGAGAGTCTGGCCCGGCTCTTGCCGAAGTTCATCATCTTATTGCTGCCGCCGGCGTTCTGACTGTTCATCATCACAAAAAAGAAAACCATCACGATGATCGCCAGAAGAACCGGAAAGACGCTGGTCAGAAACCAGCTTTCCTCCTGAACCTTTTTGATCTCCGGATCCAGATCGTAGGAGATCAGGAGCTGCTCGATCTCGGAGACGTCCGTCACATACAGGGTTCTGGCAGGGCCGCTGCTTAAGATGACGTCCACCTCCCCGGCGGGCATTTCCCGGCTGGGAGAGATGCTGGCGTACACGATGTTTCCATCCTCCAGATCCTGCAGCAGCTCGCCTCTGGTGTAATCGGTCGCGCCGGTGTCCAGCAGACTGGGGATTACCAGAAGCGCCAGCAAAAGGAGCACCAGGATAAAATACGCGTTGTAACCTCTGTTTCTTTTATTCAATCTTACTACCTCACTTCCCGGAAAGGCCCGGGTTTACACATTTTATTCAAATTCCACTGTCCCGATGAAGGGAAGATTTCTGTACTTCTGGTCGTAGTCCAGCCCGTATCCCACAATGAATTTGTCGGGGATGATAAAGCCCGTATAGTCCACCGCAACATCAACCACACGGCGTTCGGGCTTATCCAGAAGCGTACACAGACGAAGGCTTTTGGGTTCTCTGCCCTTAAGCATGTTCAGGAGATAGCTCAGGGTACGTCCCGTATCCACGATATCCTCCACAACGATCACATTTTTCCCTTTCAGGGGGGCGTCCAGATCCTTGACGATCTTCACAACGCCGCTGGAGGTCGTCTCTCCGCCATAGCTGGAGACCGACATAAAGTCCAGAAAAACGGGAACCGTGATGCGCTTGGCCAGCTCGCACATGAAAAAGCTGCCGCCCTTGAGCACGCAGATCAGATGAACCTCCTCCCCCTCATAGTCCCGGCTGATCTGTTCCCCGATCTGCCTGATTCTCGCATTGATTTCCTCCTCTGAAAAAAGCGTATTAATCTTTTCAGCCACAGCAATGACTCCTTTCTCTTACGTTGGCGCAGTTTATATTTCCTGATCCGGAAAGCTTACCTGCAAAATCCTGCGGGTGGCATCGTCCACCTTATAATATTCACTGATCCGCAGGCCGGGAACCCACAGGATGTGAGAGCCCTCCGCGAGGAGAAAGATTTTTTCCCTCTCCGCCCTGGGAACCTTCTCATTGACAAAATAGTCCTGCAGGGATTTGCGGCCCATGTTCCGGTTGATGGTAAGATAATCGCCTGTTCTTTTTGTACGAAATATCAGAACCGAAGCTATTTTATCATAATCAAACCATTTCGTATATGTTTTTTGTGGAATTCTTTGTGAATTATTGCGCGGAAATACTGTAAATTCAGCTCTTCCCATCCCGGGCAGGCACACGGATCCGGGGATGGGAGCCTCAAAGCTTCTCCCGGCCTCCTGGCAGGAGACCGGCCAGGAGGCTTTTTCCTCATAATCCCTTTTCTGTATCATACCCACATCGTATTCCTTATAAACTTTCAGGCCGCAGGGAAGATGTGTCTGCCCGCTTCCCCTTCTGCGGAAAAGAGCTTCGACTGCCCGGATATGCGTGGAGGCGATATTTTTCCGGCCTCCGGCCGCCTGCTCCAGGCAGGAGAGAAGAACCCGGCCCCGCAGATATTCCTCCTCCCTGAAAAAGGCGGGAAGCTCCACCAGAATCCGGCCGCGCCGGTCAGGGTCCTGGCGCACACAGCGTGCCAGGGCTTCATCGGTCTGACGGCAGAGATAGCTCTCGGCCATGAGGAGCTGATCCGCCGCCTGGCACATATGGGAAACCGCTCCCTGGGAGATTTCCTGCTCCGCATAAGGCAGGATATGGTGCCGGATCCGGTTTCTGGCATAGATGTCCTGATCGTTGGTGGCGTCCTGACAGAAAGGGATCTCACGCTCCCGGAGCCAGCGCTCTATCTCATGCCGCTCAAGACACAGAAGGGGACGGATGATTTTTCCGTTTACAGGACGGATCCCGCTCATGCCGGTAAGCCCCGTCCCGCGGAACAGATGAAACAGCATGGTCTCCGCCCGGTCATTGCCGTTGTGGGCCACGGCGATCCTTCCCGGCCTGCCCTCCAGGGCCTGTTCAAAGGCCTGATACCTGACTGCGCGCCCTTCCTCCTCCACACAGCGCCTGTGCTCCCTGGCCAGCTCCTTTACATTTTCCTCCGTCAGGAAAAAGGGGATATTATGTTTTTCGCAGAGGGCTCTGACATAATCGGCGTCCAGATGGGCCTGTGGGCGGATTTTGTGATTTACATGGACCACCCGGAGCGAAAAGGGGATTTTGCGGCGGATTTCCATCAGCATAAAAAGGAGGCAGACAGAATCTGCGCCCCCTGAAACTCCGGCCACGACGGTGTCTCCTGGCCGGATCATTTTGTACTTTTCAATATATTCCAATACTTTATCTGTCATATCCAATAATATAACGGATTTTTCCGAAAAAGGAAAGAGGAGTCAGTTTTCTTTTTTCCAGATTCCGATCACAAGCACCGTCATATCGTCCCGAATGCGCCCTCTGGCCTGGTGGATACAGAAATTCAGGATGGCGTTGGCCATCTCCCCGGGATTTTCCAGGTTCGTGGTGCCGATCAGCTCCGAGAGCATGTCCTCCCCGATTCCCTGAGAGAGCGCGTCCAGGATGCCGTCGGAAACCATCACAATGTAGTCGCCGTCCATGAGTGTCCGGCCGACAGCCTCAATTTCCGTCTTCTGGAAAATGCCCAGAGGCAGATTGCCGGAGGAGATCCGGTCCACCAGATGCTGCCGCTTTATGTAGGATGCGGCGCTGCCCACCTTTACAAAACGGCATTCCCCGCTGTAGAGATCCATACTGCACAGATCCAGGGTGGACATATTGGAGGTCTCCCCGCCCGCCAGAAGGGCGCTGTTGATCATCTGGATGGCGATATCCATCTGAAAGCCCGCCTCAAGAAACTTCTGCATCAGCTCTACCACCAGGGTGGAGTCGGTGCAGGCCTTGTCCCCCGAGCCCATGCCGTCGGAGAGAACGGCGGTTAAGTTGCCCGTGTCGGTCTCAAAGAGAGCATAATTGTCCCCGGAAATCTTCTCCGTCTCCTTGACCGCTTTGGCCACGCCGGTGAGCACGTGAAACCGGGCCTCCTCCACATAGAAAAAGGTCTGCCAGCCGGCCCCCACGAAGAAGGCGTTATCCTGCGCGCTTACCAGATGCATATTTAAAAGCACGGACAACAGGTCTCCGATCTCCTCCGAGGAGAGATTGTTCTTTTTCATATTCCGCATGGTGAGGGAAACCTCCATGCGTCCGGCTTCGTTCTCGATCAGATAGAGGTTCTTAAGCTGAATATCCACCTCCCGCAGCGCGTGGGAAATCTGTCTGAAACGCCGCTCCCCCATGGGCACACATCTTCTGGCCTCATCCGCAAGCTGCGTCATGATCTGGGCCATTTCCTGGAGATGCTCGATCATCAGACATTTATTCTCATTCAGACGCTTCTGCCAGATATAGTCCCTTCTGTCAGAGCCGAGCTCGCCGGGAACATATTCCCTGCTGCTCTCCGTATCCCGGAAGCTCTGCGCCAGCTCACGGATAGAGTCCGCATAGGTGAGCAGCTTTCTCCTGCCATATTCCGGCAATATTGTGTTAAATTCTTCCCTTTCGCCTGTCAACTGTTTTTTCATATGAATATCCATGCCCCTTCCGGTATCCGCAATTTCTGATCGCAGACATAAAGTGTTCTGTAGTAGAATATTATATATAGAAGGGAAGGAAGAATTTGTCGCAATCCGCGATAACTACACAAAATATTGTGACAAAAAAAGCAGGTATGACCTGCTTTTTTACAATAAGGCGACTCACGAAGCGTGTTGGCCGTTGTTTTTATTGGTTGTCGTCCTTAAACAGGATTTCCCCCTCGTACACCAGACCCAGCTTATCCCGGGCGACCTCCTCCACATATTTCTTGGTGTGGGTGTATTTTTCGAATTCCTCTATTTCCAGTGCGCGCTGCTCCTCGGCGGCGATCTGCTCAAGCAGTGCGGCCTCCCTCTGCTGGTAGGAGGCTTTTTTGGCTTTCAGCTCTATACTGTCAAAGGCTACCACAATCAGCAGCATGATCACCACAATATAGGCCAGAAACATACCAAAACGGTTCTGGCGTCTTTTTCTGTATGCTGCTTTTCTTGCCATGATACCTTCTTTCCCCGGAAATCCTCCGCCTCCCTGCCGGATCGGCGCAACTGATGTCAGGCCTGTTCCCGGAGCAGGGCGGCCTCTGACCTGCGGCGTCCCTTTGATGAGACGGCAATCAGTGTCCGCATAATGTTATTTTAAGGAGTTTCAATTTGGCCGTCAACTTAATTTTTGCGCGTTTTCCGACTTTTTTTCCTTTTCGCAGAGAAAACGCTGAAAAATGGACGGTTTTGCGCACTGCGAAACGGAAGGGACGCAGCAGAAAACCGAGAATCCGCGCCAGAATACGGGTAATTTTGCGGATCAGGGAGGATGCGGCCCTCACAAGCAGAGGGCTGACGGTTTTTTTGTAGAGAATCATGCCGAGGGATGCCCCGAGCACGGCAAACCACCGCAGAATCCCGTTGTTCTCTTCATAGAGCATATAGAACACGCCTATGGCGCATGCGATCCAGAAAATCATATCCTCCAGGGAGATAAGCAGATCGCTGTGACGGATCAGACGGCGCAGAATGATAAATCCGTCATACACAAAGGTGATGACAATGCCCATCAGAAAGGAATGCAGAAAAAACGTTACTTCGCTGACAATACTCTGGCTCATAGGCGCTATTTAAACAGTCTGGCCAGCAGGGATTCTCCCTTGCCGTTTGTGCCTGCCTGCTCGGAGTAGGTGAAGCTGTCGATACGTCCGTCCACATCCACTTCCCCCTTATCCAGAGTAAGCCTGTTTACATGAAGCTCCATGCCCCGGATCATCAGCATCCCCTGTTCTGTTTCCAGTATGATCTCGTTTTCATCGAAGGACAAAACGTCGTTGACGCCGGTCAGGCTGCAGGATCTGCGGTTGTTCATGGTCACCTTGTGCGCCCGTTTATTTATATTGGTCAAATCTTCCATAATCAGTCCATATCCTTTCCGAAAGCTGGTGCGCAGGCATTGCCTCCTACAAGATTATATTAGGAAAGAAGCGATTATAGAATCAGATTTTGAGGCGGTACGGAAAAAGCGCCGGGAGGCGCTTCCTATAAATAGCGGAACAGCTCTTTGGCCTCCTCCTTGCGGACGGTCTCCTGAACGCTTAAGACCTCCACCTTAACGTCCCTGTTTCCGAACGCGATGGTGATCACGTCCCCCTCCTTTACGTTGGCGGAGGCTTTGGCAGGCCTGTCGTTGATGAGAACCCGGCCCGCGTCGCAGGCCTCGTTGGCCACGGTCCGCCGCCTGATCAGCCGGGAAACCTTTAAATATTTATCCAGTCTCATATCCTTATCCTTTCTCTGAACAAAAGAATGTTTCAAAACGGATGCCGGGGGCTTCGCCAGCCATCGTTTCTTTATGCCAAGAAAAAGAACCTGCCCCGGCAGGTTCTCAAAATTCTTATCTCTTATGCGTTGATCAGATCCTTTAACGCCTTGCCGGCTTTGAATTTGGGAGCCCTGGAAGCGGCAATCGGCATCACTTCGCCGGTCTGGGGGTTTCTGCCCTCTCTGGCAGCTCTCTGAGATACCTCGAAGGTACCAAAGCCAACCAGCTGAACCTTTCCGCCCTTCTGTAATTCTTCAGATACAACATCAGTAAAAGCCTTTAAAGCCTTTTCTGCATCTTTCCTGGATAAGCCTGCCTGTTCTGCCATAGCAGCTACTAATTCTGTTTTGTTCATATCGAACTCCTCCTCTTTATATGAGTGATTTTCTTAGATGTCTCTTCTGAAACGCCTATATCTATATATAGCGTCTTTGAATATGTTTGTCAAGGTAAATTTGCCTGTTTTAACAGATTTCAGGCTTTTTTCCGCGTCAGATCGGGGGTTTTGCGTCCGTCTTATTGCTGTCGGAATTATCGTTAATGGAACCTTCGTTTAGCGAATTATCGCTGACCGAGTTCCCGCTGACGGTATCATCTCTGCCCGGGCTGTCGTTTCCGCCGCCGCCGTTATTGTTGCCGTCATAATAATTATTGTTGTAATAATTATTATAGTAATTGTTGATATTGTTATCGCTCACCGATTTCGCGTCAGGCTTGTCGAGAGAGTTCCCGCTGACGGAATCCGACGAAGCATTCTCAGGCTCGAGATCAGGGAAGGAATAGGTCGCATCCTTATCGTCGTCCGCAACTGTAATATTATAGCTCCTGGTGATATATCCGCTCCTGCGCAGCGTGATGGTGTGGTCTCCGGGGGTCTTGTCGTAGGTGACCGGAGCGATTCCCATATACAGGTTATCCTGATAGACATCTGCGCCCGCGGGAGCCTCAATGGTGATTTTTGCCCCCTCCTTCTGCCCGCTGTCCGAAACGCTGTTCCCGGAGACGGTGGTCTGCTCCTGCAAATCCATCTTAACGGTGAGCGTGTCCTCCCCGTCCACCTGGATATACTCCGAAAGGCTGTCGTAGCCGGAGGCCCTGGCAGTCACCATGTGAATCCCCAGAGAAAGCCTTACAGGGTAATCGGTTTTGATGGTCTCGTTGTCCACAAGGATCTCGGCATTGCCCGGGGTGACCTCAAAGATCACAACGCCTCCATCCGGTGCGGGAAGCTCGATGTCCCCCAGATCCAGAGACGTCACCTGATCCCGTTCGATGACCACGTCCCTCGTCTCGTCCACGCCCGTGGCCGTCAGACGGACGCTGTAGCTGCCCTCCGGTATGGTGAAGAGCATATCCGGCGCAATCTGAGAAATGAGAGTCTGTCCCACCTCGATCCAGCCGCCCAGAACGGCGTCGGCATTTAACAGCTCCAGATAGCCGTGCCCCTGCTCTACCGTGATGCTCATCACCTTATTTCCCATTCCGTTAAAGGTGACCACATCCTGATGGATGATCTGCGCAACGTCAATGGGCCGGCCCTGTGAAAAGGCCAGCACATTACTTTCCATGCCGTAGCTTTCTTCCCCGATGGTGACACTGCCGCCTCCCTCGCCGAGCGTGTACCTGGCGATTCCCTCATAGCTCCAGGCATCCCCGGAGAGGGTGACGCTGCCGACTCTTGCCAGCTCCTCATTGAAGGTGATCTGAGCAATATCGCCCTCCTTAAGCTGGGCCGCGGACATGGGACTTCCATATTTATCCTGTATCACGGTGGCCCCGTCGTAGGCCAGCGTAAGGCTCTCGTTGCGCTCCACGCAGAAGAGCGCAAGGAACCGGGTCTCCTGGTCGATGGCCTGCACCACCGCGGTGGCCGAGGAGGTGAAGATATCGACAGGCTCCTGCTCCCCGGTGTTCTCGAAGGCACTCTCAAAGGAGGACTCCTGCGCCAGGCTGGGAGCGCTGCACCCGGTCAGTACAAGACACAGGCCGCACAGGGCGAGCTTTGTCAGCTTTTGTATATTTTGCTTTTTTTCCATATTTTATACACACCTTATATTCTGTTTTAAACACGCACCCTATTATACCACGCAAAGGTGCGGAAGAAAAGGCTAAGATAGGCCGTAACGGACTTTAAATTTTTCCAGAAACGCCTGCTTATCCGGCTCCTGGTCCGTGACCTTTTTAAGCTTTTCCAGATTTTTTCCCGGAATCCAGGCTTTCCCGGAATTGTAGTAGAAATTTACGATCTTCCAGAACTTCTCCGGGTAGGCGAGACGGTAGTAGAGCTGGCGGTATTCCTCCTTTTCCATGGGCCGCGTCTGGTCGTAGGCGTTTACCAGATCAAAACCGGTTTTCTCCGCCCAGCCGCTTTTTTCAAGAAGCTTTCTCATGAAAAGATACAGATCCCGCACAGGACTGTCACAGGCGCATTTCTCAAAATTGATCAGACACATTTCGCCGCCGGAGAGGATGATATTGTGGTGCTGGAAATCTCCGTGGCAGATAAAATAATTCTCCCGCTCCCGCTTTGCGCCGCACTGGAAGAACCGCATCTCCTCGGTGACCTGCAGGGCCAGATTGAAAAAGTAATCATAGCTCTGCTGCAGGCAGATCTCGAAATCGCTTTTCTGGCTCCTGTCCTTCAAATATTTTCGCACTCTTCGGAATTCCCTGTTATGCTTCTCAAATTCGTCGCAGGCAGAACGGGACGTACAGGCGCCGGGGAAAGGCTCCTGCGCGCAGGCGGCGTTGTGGAATCCGGCAAGAGTCCTGGCCGCGAGCCGGCATTCCTCCGGATCCCTCACATTGCATTCCCGCCCCTCATAACAGGTCTTAAGGATATAATAAGTCCCGTCCTGATCCTGCGTTAAAAGCTCCTGGTCTTTATTTTTAAGGATACTCTCCACATTCTTAAAGCCCTTTTCCCGCACCATGTTAAGCAGAGCGTCCTGAAAGGCGGCCTTTTCCCTGTGCCCGGCGTATTCCTTCAGGATCAGCGTCCCCTGTGTTGTCTCACAGAGAACAGCGCCCCGCCCTTTCCAGGAGCGAAGCACCTCTATCTCATAGTTTTCCAGCAGACTGACGCTTCTGTCATTCACAGCGATTACCCCCAAATTGTGTCATATCCTATCATATGAGTAACCGCTGTGAAGTATTACTTAATTTAAGCCGCCCTCCCGGACAATTGAAAGCAGAGTTTCCCGTTCATTGAGAGCGGGATTTTCGATCACCATGGAGAGGAGTCCGTCAAGGGTCCTGCCAAGCGCAGGCCCGGGCTCCATGCCCGCCGACCGGATCAGATCGCTTCCGGTGACGGCGAGAGACTTCAGGGAGACGCACTGGTTTTCCCGGCGGATTTGTTCATAAACGGCGTGAACGGACGCAAGAAGCTCCTCCTTTTCCCCGCGCCGGTAATCGCTTTGCGCCAGAAGATCCGCTTTCTTAATTTCGAACAGGAGAGGGAAGATATCCTCCCCGGTTTTCCGGATGGCCCTGCGCACATATTTTGGCTCCGGCAGAACGTTATAGTCGTGATAACGCACCAGTTTCGTCACCATCGAGATGGTGTAATTGTCAAATTTAAGACGGCGCAGGATCCCGCGGGCGAGCTCCTCGGAGAGGGCAGGGTGGCCTTGGAAATGATGGATCCCGTTCTCATCCACGGTTTGGGCGGCGGGCTTGCCGATATCGTGAAAAAGCATGGCAAGGCGCAGGATTTTATCCGGTCTTATTCCCTGCATGGACTTCAGGATATGCTCGCCCACGCTGCAGCAATGGTGGGGATTGTTCTGGGCGGTTTCCATGCAGGCGTCGAATTCAGGCAGAATGACCGCGGTGATTCCTGTCTCAAAGGCGATCCTCAGATTTTCCGGGTGAGGGGAAACCACAAGCCTGGTCAGCTCGGCCTGGATTCGTTCCGCGCTGATCAGACGAAGGTTGTGGGAAAGGGCTTTCATGGCATGCAGGGTTTGTTCCTCGATCCGGTAGCCCAGCCTGGCGCTGAAACGCACGGCGCGCATCATGCGCAGGGCGTCCTCCGAAAACCGTTCCCGGGGACTGCCCACACAGCGGATGATCCCGTCCTGCATATCCCGGATGCCGCCGAAAGCGTCCACCAGTCCGGTCCGGTCGTTGAAGGCCATGGCGTTGACGGTGAAATCCCTCCGTTTAAGATCCTCCAGGAGACTGGCGGTGAAGGTGACCTCCCTGGGATGGCGTCCATCCTCGTAGTCGCCGTCGATCCGGTAGGTGGTCACCTCAAATCCCTCCTTCTCCAGCATGACGGTCACGGTTCCGTGGCGGATCCCGGTGTCCAGCGTCCATGGAAAAAGCTGCTTTACCTGATAAGGGGAGGCGGAGGTGGTGATATCCCAGTCGTCCGGCTGCCTCCCCAGAAGGCTGTCACGGATACAGCCGCCTACGGCATAGGCCTCGTAGCCGGCTTCCATGATGGTATCTATGATGTATCTGACTTTTTCAGGTAAAAAAATTGTCATGGCGGTATCCGTTTTCCATTTTATTATATCAGGCCGGCTCGCAGATCAGTAAGCCTTTCCCCAGTAGACCATCTTTCTGGCAGGCCTGCCGCAGCAGGCGCAGGTATCGGAGAGCTGTTCCTGTTCAAAGGGCATACAGCGGCTGGTAACGCCAAGACTGTCCTTGACTTCCTCCTCGCAGGACTGCTCCCCGCACCACATGGCTTTCACAAAGCCGGATTTCTCGGAGAAAATCTGCTCGAACTCTTCTCTGGAGGTCGCCGTGAAGGTGTGCTCTTCAAGGTGCCTTCTGGCCTTTGCCAGCAGGTCGTTCTGAACCTGATCGAGAAGCCTTCCCACTGTCTCTTCCAGCTGATCCAGCGCGGTTTCCAGCTTTTCCCCGTTGTCACGGCGGCAGATCACACATTTTCCGGCTTCGATATCTTTGGGGCCGATCTCCACCCGCAGAGGGATGCCGCGCATCTCCTGCTCGGAGAATTTCCAGCCGGGGCTCTTGTCGCTGTCGTCCACCTTCACACGGAAAGCGCCCAGCTTTTCCTGCAGCTCGAAGGCCTTTGCGAGGACGCCCTCCTTTTTCTGCTGGATGGGGATGATCATCACCTGGGTGGGAGCGATTCTGGGAGGCAGCACCAGACCGGAATCGTCGCCGTGTACCATGATGATGGCGCCGATGATCCGGGTGGACATACCCCAGGAGGTCTGATGGACATACTTTAACTGATTATCCCTGTCGGTGAACTGAATCCCGAAGGCCTTTGCGAAGCCGTCGCCAAAATTATGGCTGGTGCCGGACTGCAGGGCCTTACCGTCGTGCATCAGCGCTTCTATGGTATAGGTAGCCTCCGCGCCCGCGAATTTTTCTTTTTCTGTTTTGCGCCCCTTTACCACGGGAATCGCCAAAACCTCTTCGCAGAAGTCGGCGTATACGTTCAGCATCTGCTCGGTTCTCTCCTGGGCCTGGGCCGCGGTGGCGTGAGCCGTGTGGCCTTCCTGCCAGAGGAACTCTCTGGAGCGCAGGAAGGGTCTCGTCTCCTTCTCCCAGCGCACCACGCTGCACCATTGATTATAGACTCTGGGCAGATCCCGATAGGAGTGGATGTCTCCCTTATAAAAATCGCAGAACAGAGTCTCGGAGGTGGGGCGCACGCACATTCTCTCCTGGAGAGGGTTGAGCCCGCCGTGAGTCACCCAGGCCACCTCGGGGGCGAAGCCCTCCACATGATCCTTTTCCTTTTGCAGAAGACTCTCGGGAATGAACATGGGCATGTAGACGTTCTCCACGCCCGCCGCCTTAAAGCGTTCGTCCAACTGGCGCTGGATATTTTCCCAGATCGCGTATCCGGCAGGCTTGATCACCATACAGCCCTTTACATTGGAGTAGTCGATCAACTCCGCTTTTTTCACCACATCCGTGTACCACTGGGCGAAATCCTCACTCATGGATGTGATGGCTTCCACTAATTTTTTCTCAGCCATTTTCTCCTCTTTTCCGCGCGGCAGAATTCTGGTGTGCCGAAAAGCCGGCCGCCGCGCAGGCACAGGCTTTGGGGGAATTTTTATAACGAAAGGGCGGCACACCTTTTCCCACCCCACAAGGGACCGGAATCCGGCGGTACCACCCTTCTTAATGCATCATAACCGCAGCCCCGCAGGGCGCTTTGTCATGGACATTCTCTTTTCTTACCGTTATCGCCGGTGCTACGCTGTATTTTCATACAGGACTCCAAGGCGGGTTCCGGACATTCCACCTGAAAATCTTTCAGCGCCTCTGGCCGGGTCCGGCCGGAGGGATTCTCTCTCTGATGGCTTCCTGTCTGTACTGATCCTCTTCTTCGTCACGTCTGATTTCGATTTTAGTGAAAGTTATGCGCTTTGTCAACCGGTTGCGGGAATTTTTCGCAGAAGGGTTTCCCCCATGGCCATAATCAGGAACGCGAAGGGGAGATTCAGCACCTGGGAAAAGCTCAGCATATTGTGAGAGAGGCAGCACAGCACGCACACTGCGGCGGCGCACAGATACGGGTTCTGAGCGCCCCTTTTCAGACAGCGGACGGCGAAGGAGAGGAAGGCCGCGTAGTAAAGGACAGTGCCCGAAAGACCGATGTTGACCAGGGAGGTGAGGAGCTCGTTGTGGGCGTTGGTCAGGCGGCTGGTTCCGAAAGCGTCCGTAAGCTTTGAGGCGATTTCGGGCAGGGAGTAGGCGAGGAAGGAAAAGCAGTCCGGTCCTGCGCCGAAGAGGCGGCCCGTAAGAGGCATCTGGCTCCAGAGAGCGTATCCGGCCCGCAGGGCCGCGCCGCGGCCGTTTCCCCAGGAGGCGTCTAACAGAAACAGGCTGTTGCGGGCAAGGAGGGGAATACCCTTTTGGGTGTTATATATGGACAGTCCCAGCCACAGAAAAAGAGCCGTCAGGGAAAGGGCGGCCATGACCAGGCGGGCGGCTCTGAGCGTGCGTCTGTCCGGGGCAGGATGGGAAGAGGTTTTTTTCAGGTACAGATAACCTGCAAAGGCCGGAAGGCCCACGGCCGGTACGAGGCCCGACTGAGCCAGAAGGACGCACAGATTTTCCGTCTCGTAGTTGTACCCCTGCGGGAATAAAAATAGTAACAGCCGCATCCCCAGGGCGGCCAGACACCAGAGGAAAAGAAGGAGCAGGAGGTTTGAAAGCCGTGATCTTTCTGAGACGGTGATCCAGAGCAGGATGAAAAAAAGCGATCCCCAGAACAGAAAAATGCTTTCGCTTCCCTGACAGAAGCCGGCCAGAAAAGCGATTACGGTATACAGGAGAGCAAAAGGCCGAAAAAGACGGGAGAGGAAGGAGCGGCCCCGGCCTTCATGGGGATCTGTCTGTCCGGGCCCAAAGACGGGCAGACAGATTCCCATGGGAGCCAGGACAGATAAGTAGCCGCAGAACCAGTTGATATTGCCAAGAGTGGAGATAAAGTTACTCTGGCGTATGGCGAGGGGAATTACATACAGGCTGAACCTGTCCAGAATTCCCAGCAGAAAAACGGCAAGGGATGCGGCCATTGCCACATACCAGACGAGGGGGGAGCCGTTCCAGAGGCGGGAGATGAGAAAGTACAGGCTGCACAGGGAAAGCAGAAGGAGCAGCCCCATATACCAGCCTTCCGCCCCCCGCAGGGCCTGTTCGCGGTAATCGGACAGGATAAAGGAGCAGCTCGCCGACGCGGCGTACAAAAGCACAGACAGATCGGTAAAGGACACAGGACCCGAAGGGGACCTTCTGTCACCGCCTGCGCGCTTCAGAAGATGTACCCCGCCCCGCAGAAGGGCGATCACAGACAGGATTGCGGCCGCCCCCAGAGAACAGCAGATGAGAAAGTCATACTTTGCCCTGCCGATATCCACATAGCCTTCCTTCATATAAAAAGGATACACGCCGAAAATCAGTAACAGATATGCAGTTGAAAATAAAGTCCCCGCTTTCCTGAGCATAGAGCGTTCCTCCCGGATCCGGATATTTTGCATCCATCCCAGTATATCAGCGCGACTCAGGTTTCGCCACCCTTTCCCCACAAATATTTGCAGGTCTCACAGATTATGATCAGCGTAAGAGGCCCCTTGATGATCCCCCATATGCCGAAAAGATGAAGCCCGGCAAAGACCGAGAACAGAATTCCTGCCGGCCAGACTCCTACCCGGTCGCCGATCAGCCGGGGTTCGGAAAACTCCCGGATCAGGGCGCAGACGGCGTAGAGAACCAGACACAGGACTGCCTGCACGAAGCTTCCGTTGATCAGATGGTAGAGGGCCAGGGGAATGAGCATGATGCCGGTGCCGATAAAGGGAAGCATGTCCATGACGCCTGTCAGAATTCCGTAGAGGACCCCGCCCTTCATGCCCATCAGGGTCAGTGAAACCGCGCAGACTGTGCTGATAATGCACAGAATGATGATCTGGGCCCTGACAAAGGTTTTCAGATAGAGGAGGATTTTGCGGCCAATTTCCCGAATGCCGTTAAAGTCCTGATTTTCCCTGATTTTCGAGAGCAGCATGTCGTAATCCTTTACGATCAGAAGGGAGGCGATGATCATGACGACGATAAAGCTGACCACACTGCCGATATTCATCACATAGTCCACCGATTTGCCCATGACCGCGGGAAGGATATTCACCTCCAGATTTTCGATCAGGATGTCCACCTGCTCCAGCACGAAATTTTCAATCTGAACGCCGTCGATGCCAAAACGCTGTTCCATCATGTCACAGCAATTGCCCAGCAGAAGACACAGCTCCTCCTGGTAGTCCGGCATCTGACAGGCCAGTTTGCCGCCCCCGGTGAAGAGGGCGGAGACAAGCAGCCACAGCAGGATGACAAAGAGGACGCTGACCAGAAGCAGAATAAGCCCTGCCAGAACGGACTTTCTGATTTTGGTTTTTCTGTGAAGCGCCGACGCGAGAGGGTTGAGCAGGGCGCAGAGAGCAAAGGCCAGAATAAAGGGAGAGGCGATGGGGCTTACGTATTTCATGGCCAGGAAAACCAGAAGGCTTACTCCCGCCGCAGTCAGATATTTTTTGCCGGACTCTGTCACATTTATTTTCCACATAATAAATCACCCATACTCACCATTTTTCTACAGGTAGTATGGGTAGTTTCGAGCGAAATATAACAGAAAAATTCTTAAATTCCCTCCGCAAAAAAGGGCTGGAAAATATCATCCTCCGGAAGATGCCGGAAGGAGAGCTCCTGCCTGGTAACAGGATGATAAAAGGTCAGCTTACTGGCGCACAGAGCCACGCTTCGACAGTGGACCTTCTGACTCAGCTCTCTGGAGGCGGGGACGCCGTACCTGCCGTCGCCCAGAAGAGGCAGGCCTGCGCCCGCCATCTGAACCCGGATCTGATGATGGCGGCCCGTGAGCAGGAGGATTTCCACCAGAGAGATTTCCCGCTCCTTTGGTAAATCAGCGGAGCGCTTTGCGTGTAAGGCGCGGACATATGCCCTGTACTGCCGGTAGCCCAGGTCGTCCTCCAGGGCGATCAGGGTTCTGACCAGCCGGTATGTGAGAACGGCCCTGCGCCCTCCGGGAAAATCCGCCCCCACGATCAGGGATCGGTTTGTTTTTCCGTCCTTAAAGAGATAGTCCGTGAGCGTTGCAGACTCCTTCCCGGGGACGCCCGACACAAGAGCGTGATAAAATTTCTGCATCTGCCCGCCGGTGATCTGCCTGCCCAGGTCTGCCGCCGCCTCTCTGGTTTTGGCAAAGACCAGAAGCCCGGATACGGGCTGGTCCAGCCGGTGGACAATACCAAGGTAAGGCACGCTTCCGGCTCCGGTGCGGGAGGACAGGTAGTTTTTCAGCTCGCTGACCATATCCTGCTGGCCGATTCTGGCAGTCTGGGTGGCGATTCCCGCCGGCTTGTAAACCACTATAATGTGTTCGTCTTCAAATAAAATGTTCTTTTGCACTGGGTAGCACGCTTTCCATAGCATTCTTGTGTTTTCTCAAAACGGGGGACGAAGCTGCCGGCCGGCGGGATCGGCCCGGGGCAGGATGTCTATACCTTGAAGCGGTATCCCACGCCCCAGATGGTCTCGATATACTGGGGCTTTGCGGAATCGTATTCGATTTTTTCCCGGATTTTCTTGATATGCACGGTCACCGTGGCGATATCCCCGATGGAATCCATGTCCCAGATTTCCCGGAAGAGCTCCTCCTTGGTGTATACATGGTTGGGATGCTCTGCGAGGAACGTGAGCAGGTCGAATTCCTTTCCGGTGAAGGCCTTTTCCGTGCCGTCCACAATGACTCTCCTTGCGGTCTTGTCGATACGGATGCCGCGGATTTCAATGATATCGTTGTTTTTCTGGTTGGAGCCTACAAGACGATTATATCTGGCCATGTGGGCTTTCACTCTGGCCACCAGCTCGCTGGGACTGAAGGGCTTGGTCATATAGTCGTCGGCGCCCAGGCCCAGTCCGCGGATTTTGTCGATATCGTCCTTCCTGGCGGAGACCATGATGATGGGGATGTTTTTTTCCTCCCTGATGTGACGGCAGATCTCAAAGCCGTCCATGCCGGGCAGCATCAGATCCAGCACGATCAGATCAAATTCTCCGGCCAGGGCCGCCTTCAGACCCTCGTCGCCCTGGTTGCAGATCTGCACCTCAAAGCCGCTCAGCTCCAGATAATCCTTTTCAAGATCGGCAATCGCTTCCTCGTCTTCGATAATTAAAATTTTGCTCATCCGTATTTCCTCCTGTTTTTATTCAGCTTCCTGATATTTTCGTATCACAAAATGCATACAGGTTCCTTCGCCCTCTTTGCTGGTGGCCCAGATATATCCGCCGTGATCCTCGATGATCTTCTTCACAATGGAGAGCCCGATACCGCTTCCGCCCTGGGCGGAATTTCGGGAGGTATCCGTCCGGTAAAAACGCTCGAATATCTTGGGAAGATCCCTGGCGGCGATGCCTTTTCCGTTGTCCTCGATCTCCACCCGTATGGAATCCAGCTCGTCCAGAATGCGGATGTCGATCTGTCCCCGCTCCTTGTCCATGTATTTGACGCTGTTGCCGATGATGTTGTTGATCACTCTCTTAAGCTGCTCGGGATCCGCGATGATCAGCGTGTCCGGCGACGCCAGATTGGAGTAATCCAGCCCGATATTTTTGGATTCCAGATCAAGGCCTACCTCCTCAATACAATCCCCGAAATATTCAGAAATATTTATTCTGTGGAAATGGTAGGGGATCCGGTTGGAATCGATTCCCGAATAGACGGTCAGCTCGTTGATGAGCCGGTCCATATCCATGGCCTTATTATAAATGGTTCTGATATATTTGTCCATTTTTTCGGGGGTGTCGGCCACCCCGTCCATGATGCCCTCCACATACCCCTTGATGGCGGTTATGGGCGTTTTCAGGTCATGGGAGATATTGCTGACCAGCTCTCGGTTCTGCTTTTCCGCCAGGATCTTTTCGTCCGTGGACTCCTTGAGGCGCAGCCGCATATCCTCGTAATTGCGGTAAAGCTCGCCGATCTCCCCGTCATCCTTATCCGGGAGCATGTACTCCAGATTGCCCTCCGCGATATTCTGCATGGCGATATTGAGCTGATTGATGGGGGTAAAAACCCCTCTGCTGATCCAGTTGGTGAGAAAGAGGCTGGTAAAGATCAGGATCACCATGATGGCGATGGCCATATCTACGAACAGCTTCCGGGACAGGATGGAGTTGGCGCGGGTGATGATAAAAAAGCTCCCCTCGCTTCCGTCCAGAAAATAAAAATCCATCTGCCGCACCAGCTTTTTCATGTCGTCGTAATAAACGCTCTGCTCCTGCTGCTTTCCCACGTTGCCCTCCTGGAACGCCGGAAGCATATCGAAAATTTTCTGCGCGGCCAGCTCGTTCCCCGCGTAATAGAGCCCGTCCTGCCGACGAACCATGATGTAGGAGGATCTGTTCACGATTTTCTCGTTGATGGCGGAGAGGACCTGCGTATCCTCCAGGGCGGCGGGATCCCTCTCCAGGATATCCTCCACCTCCAGAAAGATCTCGTCGGAGATAATCTGAAAAACCTCGGTGGGCTCCAAAAGCATATTGTAATCCTTGTTGCGGAAACCGAATTCCTCCGGCTCACGAATCAGAAACGCCCCGATACACAGGAAGGCGGTGCAGGCCAGCACCAGAGGCAGCAGGATAATGGTGAGAAATGTAATGACCAGTCTGGTTTTAAATTTCATAATAAGCTCCGTATTTGAAACAGTTTCTGTGACAAGTATAGCACAGGAAACCGGGAATGGATATTAAAGAACCGGGGAATCTCTAAAAATTTTATAAATTGCCATGCCGGTTGAAGAAAGAGAGGGATTGTAGTATCATCAGAGTAAACAGAAGACACCCTGCATTTACATACGAAAAGCAGATATGGGGCGGGTGCGTTTTGGAGAAGGGAGTAAAAAGGATGGATACCATTAAATTTAACAAAACGCCGCAGGTGCGGATGGTTGCCCACCGCGGGGTGAGCGGACTGGAGACGGAGAACACCTGCGCGGCTTTCGTGGCGGCGGGGAACCGGAGCTATTTCGGGGTGGAGACGGACGTGCATGTCAGCGCGGACGGCGCGTTTGTGATTTTCCATGATGATAATACCCGGCGGGTAGGGCTTGAGGAGCATGTGATCGAGGAGACAGACTCCGCGGTTCTGCGGGGGATGACGCTTGCCGATCTGGACGGAGGGGAAAAGACCCGAAGCGATCTGCGCGTTCCCCTTCTGCGGGAGTATGTGAGAATCTGCCGCAAATATGAGAAAACCTGCGTGCTGGAGCTGAAAAACCGTATGGATCCGGTGGCCATTGCGGGGATCATGGATCAGATCCGGCAGGAGGGCTGGCTGGAGAACGTCATTTTTATCTCCTTTTCCCATGAGAATATGGTGGAGCTGCGCGCGCTTGTTCCGGATGCCAGGCTCCAGTTCCTGACCATGGATCCCGCCGACGAAAAGCTCCTTGAAAGGCTTAAGCCCTGGAGGCTGGATCTGGATATCCACTATCCGGCGCTGACCAGAGAGGGGCTTGCGCTGATGCATGAGAACGGCGTCGAGGTGAACTGCTGGACCGTGGACGACCCCGCAGACGCGCAGAGGCTGGCCGAGTGGGGCGTGGATTATATCACCAGCAATATCCTGGAGTAGGGAAGGGGCCGGGACATCAGATTATGATATATTTATAAAAACCTGTTGACATTAACTGGAAAATCATTATAATAAAACAGTAATGATTACTGTTTTGACCAGAGAGGAACCGTTATGAATCTGAAGCACAGCAGACAGCGCGATTCCATTAAAAAATTTCTGGCTACCAGAAAAGACCATCCCACCGCGGATATCGTATATATGGGCGTGCGCCGGACATTTCCCAATATCAGCCTGGGGACGGTGTACCGGAACCTGACTCTCCTGGCGGATATGGGAGAGATCGTCAGAGTCCGGGTGGGCGACGGGGTGGATCATTTCGATTATGATACTTCGCCTCATTATCATTTTGTCTGTTCAGAGTGCGGATGCGTCAGGGATCTGGAGCTGCCCTTTGCACAGAGCCTGACACAGGCGGCGAGAGAGCGCTTCGCAGGCGAGATTGAGGGACAGGTTACCTGGTTTTACGGGCGTTGCGCCGAATGTACGGAGAAATAATCGGCCTGGTTATCAGACCGTATTAAATATTACTTCACAATATCATTCAAAAAGAAAAGGAGATTGAAGCTATGAAATTTGTATGTCAGGTATGTGGCTATGTACATGAGGGAGACGCGGCGCCGGAGAAGTGCCCCGTCTGCAACGCTCCCGCTGAGAAATTCACCGCGCAGGGAGCGGAGATGACATGGGCGGCAGAGCACGTGGTAGGCGTTGCTCAGGGCTCCAGCGAGGATATTATGGCGGATCTGCGCGCCAACTTCAGCGGCGAATGCACCGAGGTTGGTATGTATCTTGCCATGGCGAGAGTTGCTCACAGAGAGGGCTATCCTGAGATCGGCCTTTACTGGGAGAAGGCAGCCTGGGAGGAGGCAGAGCACGCGGCCAAGTTCGCGGAGCTTTTAGGTGAGGTGGTAACCGACTCCACGAAGAAGAACCTTGAGATGAGAGTGGAAGCCGAGAACGGCGCTACCGCCGGTAAGTTTGATCTTGCCAAGAGGGCAAAGGCCGCCAACCTTGACGCGATCCATGACACCGTGCATGAGATGGCCCGCGATGAGGCTCGACACGGCAAGGCGTTCGAGGGTCTGCTTAAGAGATACTTCGGTTAAGAAGAAATGTCGTAAAACTGACATTTTTGAGGATTTAAGGGTATGCTGGAGCAATCTGGCATACCCTTATCTCAGCTGAATTTTCCTCATATACTGTTTCAACTGATCATAAAAATTCTTTCTGGTCCCGGCCATAATGACAACAATCACCTTTTCCCTCAGATACGCTGCTATAATTCGCATTTTTCAGCTTGAATCCTTCACGCAAAAGTTATAAAATAAAAATGCCGGAGAAAATCGGCCAAATTCAACACGGAAAGGAGAGTATTGCAATGCAGAAATATTTTTGTAATCCCTGTGGGTATACCTATGACCCTGAAAAAGGAGATCCCGAGCACGGAATCGCTCCGGGAACAGCTTTCGAGGATCTGCCGGATGACTGGTGCTGTCCCTTATGCGGTGTGAACAAGAGCATGTTCCAGCCCTGCATTAACAACTATAACTGAGAAAATCAGAGAGCGGATGAAACAGGACAGGTTCATCCGCTCTCTTTTTGTGCGCAGGCCCGCAATTGGAAGTTTGCCGCCAGGGCAGCATGCGGGCCGCGCGGCGAGCAGGGAAGATGGCTCTTCCTGCTCGATCATGGCCCCTTACTCAAACAGTTCCACCGTCACCTCATGGGTAATGAACCGGTAGCGGAACCGCACCACCGTGTTATCCCTGACGGTGGTGAAAAAGCTCTTGTTGCCCGAACCGCTCCGGGGATACCCGTCGTCCTGATAGGTGGCCGAGAGGGTTCCATAGGTAGAAATGGAAAAATCATAGGTTCCGGCGTAGGGCATGATCACGGACAGGGTGTAGGTGTTGTCCCCGATATAATACATTCGCGTCAACTCGCTGTTGGAGTCGTTCTTAATAGCCCCCACATGGGCCTGAAAACTGCCGTACACCACGATTTTTTCCGGAAGCTTTAAGCCGGTCTCCTCATCATAGACATTTTCCGCGCCGTAGCGGATGAGCATTTCCGGATTGGCGGCCTTCTCCCGCAGCGCATGCCCCGATTGCCAGAGCTTTCTGGCGATGTGCTCCTGTCCAAAGCCCATGGGACAGTCGGGGCCGGGTTCGTTGATCTGATAATTCGTCTGCCGGTCTGTCTGACCGTTGTCCATACGCCGCATGGTGAGAGCCCCGTCACTCAGCATCCGGCGGAAGGGGAGTTCGAAGTAGGCGTTGGGATTGTTGATCTCCGTCCATTTGTAGGTGTATTCCAGGAAATGGTTCCGGCTCTCCTCGGGCTGGTTGGCAAACCAGGCAATCTGATCATATCCCCACCAGTCCTGCCAGGCAAGCACGTCACGGGAATAAGACTCCCGGTCATCCACTACCAGGCCGCCCCAGTTGTCAAACTCCATGAGGTAGGGCATGGTGTCGGCGGACCAGCCGTTGGGATTCTCGCCGCCCTCGCTGTAGCCCTCCCGCACCAGAACCAGCTCCTCACCGGGAACGTCCAGAAGCGGAACCCGGGTAAAGGGCATGGCGTGGTAGTCAAACATCAGCTTCCCGCGGATATTGACCCCGTGGGTGTGGGCATCCAGGAGAACCTTATGCCGCCTTGCGTGAATGCGGGCGTACTCCCGGATCATCTGAAAGAGCTCGGAGGTTTTGGCCATTCCCCGGTCCCCTGCGGAGTAGAGATGCACCTGTCCCATATGCAGGGCCTCATAGCCGCAGTCAATGTAGCGGGTGGCCCGGTAATAGAACCACATTCTGGCTTCCGTTCCGGACAGGTCGGGAATTCCGCCGCTTCTGGCAGGATCATTGTCCCGCAGACCGTGATAGCGGATGCTCCGGTCAGCAAACAGAGCGTCCTCCAGGCGAAAACACCGCTCCTGCACGGGAAGGCCGAAGGCCTCAAACACATAGGCGGGGATACGGATCTCGTTCATCCGCTCCACAATCCACTCAAACACACAGGCCTGGAGGATGATCTCGGGATCCTGCCGGTGTACCTTCTCGGCCAGCCTTGCAGAGAGGCGGAAGTGCTCCTCGTCGTCCATGGTCATATACCAGATCCCGGAGGCTCTTCCGAGAAACTTTACGCCCAGATTGGCGATGGCGCGCAGATCGTCCTCCAGAGTATCGCTCTCAATAAGCCCTGCGGCCGTCACTGAGCGGGATAAATAGTTTTCAAGCACCTCTCTTGAGAGGCTGCCGTCAAAAGTAAAATTCATTCAGTTCTCCTTTTTCTTGTTAGATGATAAACGGCCCTGACCCGTTCAGGGCGCGCCTGACGCCTCGATAAACGCCAGTATGGTGTGGATACATACTCCGCTGGCTCCCTCCGCCATCTCGTCTGTCTCGGAGCGGATCACTGAGGGGCCTACCATATCCAGGTGAATCCATTTCGTCCCTTCCTCCAGGAACTTTTCCAGGAAGCATGCGGCAACGCTGGCCCCGCCGCCCTTTCCGGGCGCATAATTGGCGAAGTCCGCGCAGATGGACCATTCAAGCTGTCGGTGGTAGGAGGGATCCAGGGGAAGACGCCAGAACTTTTCTCCGGTTTTCCCGGCGGCGTCCTCCCATTGTTTACAGGTCTCCCCGTCGTTGACAAAGAGTCCTGTGAAAGAATCCCCAAGGGCGGCCTGGGCAGAGCAGGTCAGAGTGGCCAGGTCGATTACCAGGTGGGCTCCCTGCTTCTGGGCCCAGGTAATGCCGTCGGCCAGCGCCAGGCGGCCTTCCGCGTCCGTGTTGTAGATTTCAACGGTTTTTCCGGCCAGAGTAGTGATCACGTCGCCCATCTTCACGGCCTCGGGGCTGATCACGTTCTCTGCCAGCGCCAGGACGGCGATCAGGTTTTTCCTGACCCCTCTCCTGACCAGAAGCTCCATGGCTTCCAGCACCCCGGCGGCGCCGCACATATCGTATTTCATTCCCTTCATGCCGTCGATGGATTTCAGATGGTAGCCGCCGGAGTCAAACATCAGCCCCTTTCCCACCAGGGCCAGGGGAGCGTCGCCCTCCCCGCCGCCCTGATAGCGAAGAACCGCCATGGCCGCCTGGGAGGGATTCCCCCGGGATACCGCAAGAATCCCGCCGCATCCCATCTCCTGCAGCTCCCTCTCTCTCAGAACCTGACAGGAGATTCCCAGCTCCCCGGACAGGGAGACGGCGTAGGCCGCCAGATCCTCTGTGTGCAGATAATTGTTTGGGAGATTTCCCAGGGTACGCGCATGGCCACGGCAGATCCCCTGCATGGCTCCCTGACGGACAGCGTCCTGCTGTGCCTGTCCGCAATCGGGAAGGATGAAGATAAATTCCCCTTCCCCGTAATCCGACAGGGCGTCCCGCTGCCGGTAGATCTGGGAGGATTCCAGAGCGCGCAGAGCATCCTTTGAGAAACGGTAAGCGCCGTCATACAGGGCGGATACGGCAGGTTGCAGCTGCTCCTGTGGTTGAGAATCCTCAAAGAGAATCTGACACCCTTCGCGTTCATTTTTCCCAAGCTTTCTGAAAAAGGCAGTATAATCCGACATATTCCCCATGATATTTCGGGGACAGGAGACGGTTTTCCTGTTCGTATCCGCACAGGGCCTGATCAGAACCTTCATAGCGACACCTCCTTACCGGAAAATCCCTCCATACACCTCGTCGTATTTTTCCACCAGCGCCTTTGCCAGAGAATAAGAATTCACCAGAGGATGCAGCATCAGGGCTTTCACCGCGGTTTCCCGGGAATGGGTATCGATGGCCTCCACGGTGAGCTTTTCATACATTTTGATCATGCGCATGAGCAGATAGCAGTGCTCCGGCACATCCTGGACCTTGACCGGCCTGATTCCGTCGCAGGACACCAGACAGGTGGTTTCGATCACATCGTTATCCTTAAGGCCGGGGATGCTTCCGTTATTTTCCACGGAGAGCACCAGATATTTTCCTTCCCTGCTCTGCATACCCTCGATACAGTCCAGCATCACTCCGGCATAGCCCATACCGTCCGGTACCTCCAGCTCGCCCTTTTTAAGCAGAGGGCGCTTTTCCAGCCCGGATTCGATACTCATATAGGAATTTTCCCGAATCTGCATGTAATACAGGAAGATCTGCAGCGCCCCTTCCGGGTCGGCGTCGATATCGGTTTGTTGTAATTCCTCCATCATCTGCCGGTTGACCGTCTCAATGGTCTTCCCCCTGGTAGCCCCGGAGGCGAGGATATTGGCCAGCGCCTTTTCGCGGTGATAGTAATAGTAAAGGTACTCGTTGGGCAGAAAGCCAATGGAGCGCAGCAGCTCCGGGTCAAACATGGAAAACTCCTGTACCCCCTTCAAAAAGGCGTCGTCCGCGAGCAGATCCGGAAGAATCTCCTCGCCCCTTTTCTTCACGCTGCGAATCCAGGAGAGGTGATTTAATCCGAAGAACTCCACGTACAGCTCGTCCTCCGTTACGCCCAGATCCCGCGCCATGCGGAATTTGGTGCTGCTCGGGGCGTCGCAGATCCCGATGATGCGGTCGTATCCCGCACTGCGCAGGGCCTGCGTCACCAGCCCGGAGGGATTGGTAAAGTTGAAGATCCAGGCATTCGGCGCGTGCTTTTTAATCAGCTCGCAGTATTGCTTCAGTACCGGAATGGTTCTCACCGCCATGGAAAAACCGCCCACCCCGGTGGTTTCCTGCCCGATCACCCCGAGATCGAGAGCGATGGTTTCGTCCACCACCCGCGAGTGATCGCCGCCCACCCGAAGGGTGGTGACGATATAATCCGCCCCTGTGATGGCCGCCACCGGATCGGATTCGGCCCGCACCTTTAAGGCCTCCTGCTTTCTGTCCACCACATGGCGGCAGAGCCTTTCGATGACTCGCTGCTTTTCCTCCTGAATGTCATAGAGAACCACCTCGTCGATATGCAGCTTTCTGTATCTCTTTAAGAGACCGTTGATAAAGATAACCGTGCGCACGCCTGCGCCGCCAATTACTGTAATTTTCATTTTTACTCCCATCTGCCCGCCCGAGGCGGGCGCTCAAATCAAAATTTGTCCATCATAGCCTGTCCTGGGCAGCAATAAATTCCATCAGCCGCCTTTCATCCGGAAAGCCCGTATTTCCGCCCAGGGCCGTCACGGACAGCGCGCCGCAGCCGTTCCCGCACTTAAGGCACTCCTCCACGCTTTTTCCTTTCAGGAAGCCGTAGATAAAGCCTGCGTTGAAGGAATCGCCTGCGCCTGTGGTATCCACCGCCTCCACCTGACAGGAAGCCGCCCGATACTGACCGGAGCCCCTGGCGGCGATGGAACCCATTTTCCCCATCTTGATGACAGAGGTCCCGCAGTGTCTGGCGAAGTCGGCCGCCGTCTCCTGGGGGGAGGACATACGGCTGTAGTGGGCCGCCTCGGTCTGGTTCATAAATAAAATGTCAATAAAGGGGAACAGCTCATAAATTTCCGGTTTCCACACCCCGGTGGGATCCCATCCTACATCGAAGGAGACGCTGGCGCCGGTATCCGCCTTTACCTTTTTCAAAAATTTCAGGTAGGAATCATGGTTGGCCTCGCCGGCATATCCTGTAACATGGATGTGGGAGGCCTGCGCCGCCTGCGCAAGATCCACCTCCTCGATGCGTATCTTCGCGTTCGTTCCCCGGTAAGAGAGGAAGCATCTGTCGTGCTCGTTGGTGAAGCTTAAGGAAATGCCGGTTTTCTCAGTGGAGCTGGTTCTCAGAAGACTCTGATCCACATTGCCCTCCCTAAACTTCCGGCGGATAAACTCCCCGTAGCAGTCGTCCCCGATCTCCCCCTGAAAAACAGGCCGAAGGCCGAGCTTCCCGATCCCCAGGGCAAACAGGGCGGATCCTCCGCCCACGAAGGTTTCCATAACCGGGACCTCCTCCTCCTGTCCCGGCTCGGGGAATTTTTCCACGCCCGGAATCACGATATCGATGTTCACGTCCCCGTAAACATAAACATCCCATTTTTTCTGATTCATAAAAATTCCATCCCCTTTCCGTCAAAAAGGCTGTCGCACCAGAATGAATATTCCATCTCAATGCGGCAGCCTTTTGTTAACATGAGAGCAGTCAGTGGAGCATGAGTGCTCCCGGATTTGTTATAAAATTAACCATGCCTTTTCACTGCCCGCGATATTTGGGCCGCAGGCACAAATTCGCCTGTGAAATATTTTCACAGTATTATCCCTTTACTGCGCCGATCATAGCGCCCTGTGCGAAGTATTTCTGTATAAAAGGATAGATACACAGAATCGGTACCGTAGTTACTACCACCGCCGCCATCTTCAGAGAGTCTGTGGTGGTGGATTTTGCGCCCTGCGCCAGCGCCTGTGAGACGCTGGTGATTTCCTGCTGTGCGCTCATTGCCTTTGTCAGCATGTTCTGGAGCACGGTCTGCACCGGCCACTTGGACGGATCGTTCATATAGAAAGCCCCGGCAAACCAGTCGTTCCAGTGATTTACCGCTGTATACAGCCCGACAACCGCGATTACCGGCTTACTTAAGGGAAGCATGATGGTGGTATAGACCTTGAAGTACCCGCAGCCGTCCAGCTTCGCCGATTCCTCCAGGCTGTCCGGAATCCCCTCGAAGAAGGTCCGCACCATCAGAAGGTACGTGACGCTTACCAGGCTGGGAACCACATAAACCCAGAAGGAGTTTAAAAGGTGCAGATTATTGTACTGAATATAGGTAGGGATCATACCGCCGCCGAACAACATGGTAAATGTGATCAGCACAGTCAGAAGCTTGTTTCCCGGCAGATCCTTCTGCTTTAACGCAAAACCGGCCATCGTGGTGATCAGAAGGCTTAAAAAGGTTCCGATCACGGTACGGGCAATACTGATTCCGTAAGCGTCCATGATGCTTCCATCATGGAACACTTCCTTAAAGTTGTCAAGGGTAAACTCCCTTGGCCAGAACCAGATGCCGCCGCGGGCGGCATCCTTACCGTCGTTAAACGATAACACGAGCACATTCAGGCAGGGAAGGAGGATCATCAGACACAATAATATAATGATCAGGTAAATGATAAACTGAATCAGGCGGTCCACACGATTTACTTTAATTTTATTATGGTGAGTCTTAGTTGTGCTCATAGCCTTAATCCTTTCCTGGTTATTGCGTGGGGCGGCAGAAGCCGCCCCGTCTTCTTAATGATAGAAATTAACAGCTTCAGGATCTTCCTTATAAATATTCTCTACGTATTCCTCAAACTGTTCGATTCCCGCCGCCTTCAACTGCGCACGGAAGGATTCTATGATATTCTTTACTTCGTCGTCTGTCTTGGCGAAGAAGGCCTGTGTCAGCACTTCATCCCAGTTGAGGAGATCCATCTGGGTCTTTACGGCAGATAATTCGTCCGCGGACAGATAAGCGGATGCGTTAAGTCCGGGAACCAGCTTCTTTTCCCTCGCGTAGTCCGTTGCGATCTCCACACTTCTGGAGTAGGCCGTGCCGGCCGATGCGCCCGGACGGGATTCGCCAAAGTTGTTAATGTTGTCAACGTTTGTAATACAGAAGGTAAAGAAATAGTTGGCTACGCCGCCGAAAGCAGCTCCGATCTCGTTGATCAGATAATCGGTATTGTTTTCATCGATGGCCTTGAGAACTTCATCCTTGAGAACGGGCTTGCCGTCAACCATGTCGAAGCTGACGCCCTCAACGCCGTACTGGGCAATGAGCTGTCCTTCCACGGTGCTGAGCCAGTCAAAGAATGCGAAAATTTCTTCCGGATTTTCAGCCTCTGCGGAGATTGCCATACAGCCGCGTCCGGTTTTCCCGTGGGTAACATCTTTGTTATCTCCGGAGATATCGTTCAGAGGTCCTAACGGAACCCAGTCGTCGCTCATATAAATGATATCCTGGTAATTGTGTACGTCGGCGATGATTGCGGAGTTTTTATTTTTGCATACCTCCTCCGCGCGGGTGGAATCCATGGTAAAGAACTCGGGATTCATCAGCCCTTCATTCAGGAGCTTCCTCACGTAATTGATCTCGTCGTAGATGGTGTCCATCTCGGCCTCGTGTCTTACATGGCCCTCGTCGTCGATGTTGTAATCCTGGCTCACGCCCCACTTAAAGCCCGGAACCACGTAGTCGATACTGTCCATGGAGCCGCCCCAGAATTTGGGTCCTAAGGGATATACATCGTTACCGTTGTCATCCTTGTATCCGCCCTCTTTAATGCTGACCAGCAGATCATAGAATTCATCCTGTGTGCGGATGTTCATGACGTCGATCCCAAGATCGTCGGCGATCGCCTTCTGGATATATAATCCGCCCAGATATTCTTCTTCCGGTATCCATTCCAGCGTGTTATCGACAGCCGCGATGTTTAACTGCCACAGATAAACGCCGTCCAGGTCGTCACGGAAGGAGATGTTCTTATAAGCGTCGTTGGGCAGGAACCCATCCTCGTAATATCTGGAATATACTTTGGAATTCTTCATATATTCAGATACGTCCGCAAACATGCCTTCCTTTGCCGCCTTTAAAAGGATGGGAAACTCCGGTCTGGTGGAGTTGTCAAGGTAGCTGACAATCACGTCCGGAATGGTTCCAGCCGCCAGCTGGGAAGCCAGCACCTTGGCGTCGCTGTCGCCGGGGGTATATCTGATGTCAAGCTTGATGCCTGTGAGCTCGGTGATTTTCTGCATCACAGGGGTGTTGTTAAGATCATCGGGAAGATAATATCCGATATCGTCCACATAGGCCTGTACCGTGATGGTGCGGTCTGCAATAAAGGTGCTCTCCCCGCCGGCGCCGTCCGCAGAATCCGCCGCATCCGTGTCGCCGGAAGTATCCGCCGCGTCGGCAGAGCCCGTGTCGGATGAATCAGCCGAGTCCGCCGCCTCTGCGCCGTCTGTGGAGGATGAGCCGCTGTCGCTGCCGCCGCATCCGGCTAACATGCCCACTGCCAGAACCCCTGCCAGGGATAAAGCCAGCAATCTTTTTACTACTTTCTTTTTCATATGAAACCTCCATTTGTCATTCAGGTTAAACTTTTACCAGAGACTTACTTCTGTCATTTTCTTACAGATCTTGTTGCAGGTTACTACCAGAATCAGTCCTACCAGACCCTGTATCAGGCCGATTGCGGTGGCGTAGCCAAACTGTCCGCCCTGCAGACCCACCCGAACCACGTACACGTCAAGCGTATCCGCAAGAGACATATTTCCGGGGGTACGAAGCAGCCACATCTGCTCCACGCCGGAGGACAAAAGACCGCCTACTCCCATGATGAACAGAAGTCCGATGGTGCCGCGGATGCCCGGCAGGGTGATGTGCCACATTCTCTTGAGCTTGTTGCAGCCGTCCATCTCCGCCGCCTCATAGAGGGCCGTGTCCACACTGCTGATAGCGGCCAGATAGATGATCGAATCCCATCCGATATTTCTCCACAGATCCATCGAGAACAGGATCGTGTAAAAATAATCCGCTTCCATCAGGAAGAATGTGCTTCCGTCCCCTCCCAGGGCTGAAATTGCCTGATTCAGGATACCTACGTTTGGCGCCAGAATTTTCTGAATCATCGTAACAATGATTACAGAAGATAAAAAATGGGGCAGATAGGTAATGGTCTGCGCAACCTTTTTGAATTTCATGTTCAGGATCTCGTTCAGCATCAGAGCCAGAATGATCGCAAAGGGAAATTCAAGGATACACTTGATCACACCGATGGTCAGTGTGTTTTTGATAAGCCGGGGAGCGTCATAGCTCATAAAAAAGGTTTTGAAATAATCAAATCCCACCCAGGGGCTTCCCCAGATACCCTTTTTGAAGGAATAATCCTTAAACGCCAGCACGGATCCCGCCATGGGCACATAGCACAACAGCGCGTAATAGACCACGCAGGGAATCAGCATCACATACAGGGGCCAGTACCGGACCAGTCTCTTTGATATGGGCTGTTTGGGCGGCTTATACTTATTCTGCCTTGTAGCACTTGCCATAGGTTTTCTCCTCCCTCCTTCTTTATTTGATTTTTTAATTATAGAAAAAGGAGAATTTGTAAACAATGGACAAAACTATGGATTAGTGTGGACAATTCTACACTAATCCATAGCGGAAGGGTAAAAGATTATTATTTTTCAAAAGAAAGCGTTGTGCAGATTGGATAATGATCAGAGAGCCAGACGGATCCTTTTCTATCTTCCCACTTCTCCAGGGAATCGACGCGGAGGCGGCAGGCGCTCCCGTCCCGGAGATAGAAATGATCGATGGAGCCGGGCTCGTCCCCGGGCGTAAAGCCGTGATAGGTGACGCCGATCTGTCCGGTTATGAGCCGGTATGCGCTCCATCTGTCCATCTGGGCCAGCTCGGGATCCTGGGGCTGCGCGTTGAAATCACCGGTCAGAATCACGGGGGCGTCGGCAAAGGAACCGGCGCTCTCCACCTTTTTGACAATCTGCTCAAGTCCCAGCGTGCGGGCCTTCGTCCCCATGTGGTCCAGATGGAGGTTGACCAGGCGGAAGACCTGTTTTTCTTTCAGATCCTCAAAGACCGCCTCGGTGCACACCCGGGGACAGACGGACTGCTCCTCATAGCGGCTGGCGGGAATGCCGGGAGTGGGAGAGAGCCAGAAGGTTTCCATGGAAATCAGATTGATCCTCTCCCTCCGGTAAGCCACCGTCATCTGCTCGTCCTCAAGCGTCTCGCTTCTGCCGCATCCGATCACATAAAAGTCTGTCAGGATTTCCTTCAGCCAGCAGGCCACGTGGGGGAGGACCTCCTGAAAGCAGACAATATCAGGCCGCTCCGCCTCCAGCTTTTCTTTGATAAAGGGTTTTCTGTATTCGAAATTGTTTTCACCATCCTGGCCGTAATCACAGCGGATGTTAAAGCTCACTACTTTTAGCATGTATGTTTCCTCCAGATTGTTTTTGACTATCACACCGGAATGTGTCCGCCCGGGAATTTCAGAACAGCCACAGCCAGATGGGCTGGGACCAGGCTTTCTGGCCCTTTGTATTGCGCAGAACCACCCGTACGTATTCCTCGTCCCCGTTCAGCTCAAAGCTTCCCTGTGTCAGGCAGTCCGTCTCCCCGTGCAGATGTCCGCCCCGGTGAGGCGTCCTGAAATAGATGTCCTGGCAGGGCTCGCAGGAGACCCTGGCGGTATTATCCTCCACAGAAAAATCCAGGAGAAGGGGGCCTGCGGAGGCGTAAAAGCTCCCGTCCTTTATGGCGTCCAGGATACCCCGATGGGTAAATGCCCTGGCTTTGACCATGACAAAGCCGCCAAGGCTGTCCGGACCGCCGGTATGGGCGTCGTCGGTGGCGAAACAGAAGATTTTGTTTCTCACGAAAAGAAAGTGATCAAAATAGGTCTCCGAGTTCCCGTTGTTTCCCTCGTACTCTGAGCCGTGGTTGTAGATCTCCATGCCGATCAGCCCCTGGAGGTACTTGATGTCGGTGGAATCCACCTTTGACCAGTAGGGATGGGCGTAGAGGGCCACGTTCCCCATCTGTCCGAAATACTCTATGATCCGCTCGGCAGTGCTGAGCCGGTTTCCCCTGCGCTCCTCCTTGAAGGTATAGCCGTCCGGGATCCGGTTGGTTTCGGGCAGGCCAAAGCCCACGATGTGATGGTCTTTTCTGCCCGGAAGCTCGATGTCCAACTCCGTCCCCGGAAATACCAGAAAATCATCCCGGTTTAAATCCTGATGGACGCCGTAGACCCAGTGGTCTGTGATGGCCAGAAAATCATAACCGTTTTCCCGGTAATGGCGGGCCACCTGCTCCGGCGTATTCACACCGTCGGACCTGGTGGAATGGGTGTGGAGATTTCCGCGCCGGAATACGCCATCCGCATATAATGTTCTCTTTTCCATGAGGGCCTCCTTTTTCTGATTGACAGTTTGTCCTGAAAACGGTACAAGGTTTTAGAACAATGGTAATTGTAACAGAACTTTTTGCCCTGTATAATGTACATATCTCACAAAAACACTGTAAAATTCTACGATTTTCGGGGGAGTCTTGACAGCTGTGCAAAGGGATGATAATAATCAATAAATGACAGGAGAGCACAAGGAGGTGTGCAGATGGAAAATGAGATGCAGACGATTTATCATGTGGAGGGAAAGCTGTGCAGGGATTTTGTGGGACAGATTGCGTATACGGTCTGTCTGGAGCACACATATGAGGAGCTGGATATTGAATTCTCCTTTGGGCCACAGCATTTTCAGCCGGGCGAGGTGACCGGGGAGATGCAGGAGAGACTCCTTACCTATTGTAAAGAGGAATACGGGGGCGGCCCTTCCACTGAGGAGGAGCTTGAGGACGCGCTCTATCATCAGATGAAGACGGAGATCCATACGCTGGCCATGCTCAACGATACCTTTATCGGCGGCATACACAGACAGCTCTCGGAAAGGCATATGCATTTTACCCGGGACGAGGCGACGCAGGGGTGTATTCCCCAGCCTGCCCTGGAAGGAGTTTTGAAGGTGATCATTCTGGCATTCACAGTGCTTTCGGACAATACGGAGTATTCTCTGACGGTGCGGGCGCGCCAGGGGAAGGAGAGGGAAAATGTATAAGAGGCTGGAATTACATAATCACACCACGGAATCCGATGCGGTATTCACCTGTCAGGAGCTGGTGGACTTTATGGCGGCGGACGGGGTGGACGCCTTCGCGCTGACGGATCACAATACCATTTCCGGGCACCGGAAGGTGCGCCAGATCCTGGAAAATACCGCCCCCGCACTTTCCGCCATCTATGGCATGGAGTACACCACCTACTACGGCCATATTCTCTGTCTGAACCTGACGGAGTATGTGCCCTGGGAGAATATTAACCGCCATAAGCCGGAGCTGCTCTTTCGGGCCGCCAGGGAGAAGGGGGCGCTGTGCGGCATTGCCCATCCTTTCTCCTACGGCTGGCCCTTTGCCCGGGGCTGCCGGTTTGAGATGACCATGACGGATTATTCCTGCTGTGACTTTATTGAGATTTTCAACAACCCGGAGCCTCTCCACGAGGTCAATGAAAAGGGGCTTGCCCTGTGGGAGGAGCTGGTCTTCGAGGGCTGGAATCTGGCGGCCACCTGCGGGATGGATCTCCACGGGAACAGCTCCCTTCACGGACATTACTCCACCTACATTGAGGGGGAGAAGGGCGGAGCGGTCGCGCAGGAGCTGGAAAGAGCCATCCGCAGGGGCAGGACGTGGGTCTGTAAGGGGCCCCTTCTGGAGACGGAGGCTGAGGATGGAAGAGTGCGCTTTTCGCTGCATCAGACGGGGAAACCGGGATATGAGGCACTGCCCCGGGAGCGGTATCTGGTTACGCTGGACTGGAAGGCGGGGAGCATGACCTGCCGCCTTGATGAGGAGATTCCCTTATCGGCATTCGGGCGGGATATGCGAGTGATTCCAAAGCTCTTTGAGGACGAGGCTGTTCTGGAGAATCTGGTGTGCGTAAGCCCGGCCATTCAGATCTGAGAGAACGACCGGAATGCCGCCCCGGCGGAGAGAGGAGGGGCTATCTGCGCCCCTCCCTGTAATTTAAGGGCGTCATGCCCGTATATTTCTTGAAGACGCGGAAAAAATACTGGCCCTCGTCATAGCCAACCTTTCTGGCAATATCCACCACGCTTAAGTCGGAGCGTTCAAGAAGCTCCATGGACTTTTTCATCCGCAGCTGCGTGATGTAGCTCACCGGGGAGGAGCCCATCTCCTTTTTGAAGACGGAGGAGAAATAATTGGGGCTCATGTTATACTGCTCCGCCAGATCGTTGACGGAGATGTTTTCGTTATAGTGCTCCTGAATATAACGGATGGCAAGCTGCATTTTGCTTCTGGCATTTGCCTCCGGCGCGTGGTCTGCGCGGATGCATTCCAGAATCATCTCCGTGACCTGCTGGCGTATCTCCGAAAGGGAGTTGATATGGTCGGGAAGGTTGAAGTTGCTCAGCAGTTTTTCAAGCCCCGCGCCCGTTCCGGCCTGCTGGTCATAGTGATGAAACAGTATGTTCAGAATCCGCACCCACATGATCCGCAGGTAAGCCGTTCCATGCCTGCGGATCAGCTCCTCCGAGAAGATTTCATCCAGCAGAGCCTTGAGCTTGTACACTTCGTTTTTGCGGATATACTGGTCGATCAGATGCATCTGGGAGGAGGGAAACTCCTGCTGGCTCATGATCTTCATATCCTCAAAGAAATACAGGTTGGAGTTTCCGTAAACGATCCTCTGCTGAAGGGCGCTGTGGGCCTGGCTGGCGGACTGGGGAAGAAATTCCCTGGCGGGACGGCTCACGCCGAAGGTCAGATAAATGGCCATCTTCTTTTCCAGGACGGAGCGCATTTTCAGAAAAATCCGCTCGATCTCGTTGCGAAGCCGCTTTTCTTCCCCGCCCAGAAAGACGGCGTAGAGGATGTTGGAGTCGGACATGCCGTTTACGATCAGCTTTTCGCAGGAGGATTCGATCTCGTAAAAAACGTTCCGCACGGAAAAACGGATCAGCTCATGGTCCTTCTGGCCGAACCCGCTGTCCTGATAGCTCTCCTGATCCACGCCGATCTCCGCCAGATAAATGCACGCGTTCTCCCGCAGGCGTATGGACAGCGTCTGGGCGAGCAGGAGCTTTAAACGCTCCGGGCTGGCCAGAGCGCCTGCCGGGTCGGCGAAGAAAGCGCCGACCTCCTTTTCCAGAAGATATTCCTGCTGCTGTCTGCGAAGCTTCTGCTGGGAGAGAAGGGCGCTTCTCACCCTGCCGTTGTCCTCCATCTCCCGATAGAGCTTGTCGAAGGTATCCCGGATCTCGTCGTTGGAGAGGGGCTTTAGGAGGTAGGCCTTTACGCCCAGGCGGATGGCGGTCTCCGCATAGGAAAATTCCGCATAACCGCTCAGGACGATAAACTGGATGTCCTCCTTTCCCGTTCTGCGGATTTCCTCGATCAGGGTAAGGCCGTCCATGTCCGGCATTTTTATATCTGTGATCACGATATCCACAGGATGGGTTCTTACGATGTGGAGAGCCTGAGTCCCGTCGTCGGCTTCGAGGATTTCGTCCACGTCGATCTGCAAATAGGTAAGGCGGGCGCGCAGACCCTGACGAATGAGGGCCTCGTCATCCACGATCAGCAAGTTATGTCTCATTATCGTTTTCTCCTCTTATGATGGGCAGGCGTACTGTGAAGCGGCTCCCCGCGCCGGGCCGGCTCTCTATGGAAACGCCGTATTCCCCGCCGCAGGCCAGCCTGATTCGCTGATGTACGTTCCGTATTCCGATGCTTCCGGCGGTATCTTCCGTTTTGTCTGTGTGGTTGATGTACGCCGTGAGCTCCGCAACCTTCTGCTCCTCCATCCCCTTTCCGTTGTCGCTGATCTGAATCGTGAGGGCGTTTGCGGGGAGAGAGACGGAAATCTCCAGGGTTCCCGGAGCTGCCGGATTTCCTCCGGCGAGGCCGTGGATGATGGCATTTTCCACAATCGGCTGCAGAAGAAAACGCATGATCCTGTAATCCTCGCTTCCGGCCTCTATATTGTAGCACACCTTAAAACGGTTTCCATAGCGTATTTTCTGAATAAAAATATAGTTTTTGATATGATCCAGCTCCAGGCGCAGGGGTACGATCTCTCCATAGTTTTTGCCAAGGCTGTAGCGGAAGATTTCCCCCAGCCGCTGGCACATGTCGCAGACCACGAATACCTGCCGGACGGCGGCGATGGAGCTGATGGTTTCCAGCGTGTTGTACAGGAAGTGCGGATTGATCTGAAGCTGCAGGTTGCGAAGCTGGGTTTCCTTGTTTTCAAGCTGCTGGATGTAGTTGGTTTTAATCAGCTGATCCAGCTGCGTGAGCATGTGGCTGAAATGCCCGTCCAGAACCGCGATCTCGTCGTTCCCCTCGATGGGGTCGTGTATGGTCAGGTCTCCCGTCTCCGCCTGCTTGAATTTCCAGACCAGCCGCTCAATCCGGGAGGAAAAGCTCTTACTGTACAGCCGGGCGATGGACAGGACGATGGCGGTCAGGACCAGCGCCATGGGCAGCACGATGATCCAGCTCTCCCGCTGTCTTTCCAGAACCTCCTTATTGTCGAACAAAAGCAACAGGCCAAGGCCGTAGTCGGAGAGTTCCCGCTGCCGGATCACGAAGGTGTCCAGCTCCCGGACGGAATTTAAGCCTTCGCGGGGAAGAGCGTTGTAATCCTCAAGAAGCTTTTCCGCGTCCCTGATGGTGGAATAGAAGATGAAATCCTGGTCATAGACGATCACGTCGTAGGCCGCCTGGGAGGCTCCTTCCAGGGGGGCGGGAGAGAAGAGGCGCTGCATGTCCATATCCAGCTTTACGATGCCGAGCTGGGTCTTGGTCAGGTTCAGGGTGTCGAGCTGTTCGATGTTTTTAATCAGGGACAGAACCGGCTTTTCCTTTTGCAGGGCAAAATAACAGAACCAGTTTTCCGTGCTGGCCCTTTGCTTCAGGTACCACACCTCCCGGCTGGCCTCCCGCATCATGGATACGCTTCCCCCGTAAACCGGAACATCCTCTATGATGGAGTAGATCATGCAGTTGCGGACCTCGCTGGCCTGATCCAGGAGAAGGGATTTGTTTACCTCCTCGCTGATGGTGACGCCCCGCCTGTAGGGATCGCCCTGGGCGTCCGTTAAGGTGTTCAGGATAATGGTATTATTGGACAGATAATCCAGGCTGAGCCGGTACTGTTCAAGCTTTTCCTCCAGATTCTGACAGTATTGCGCGGTGATCTGGTCGTGGTATTCGTGCAGTTCCTCCATCACCATGCTTTTCAGCTTCCGGAACATAAGGCCGCTGATGATGACAATGGGGATCAGACTGATGATAAGGGAATACATAACAAGCTGAACATAAATTGATTTTGAGTGAATAGACATCCGCTTCAACGGGGCACCTCCACGGGGATGGCGTATTTATAAAAAAAGAAGGAGCCTCGGCACGGTACGGACAGCCGGGTACTCCTTCCTTTGAAGTGCTGCACTTCTCTTATTTCCAGAACGATCAGCCGATTTTGGAATACCCAAATCCGTTTGCAAAAGCATCGATGGGTTTGTTTGCCTTACACAGTGAACAGCCCTCCGCCTCATAGGTCCTGTAATCGGGAATATCCGCGATGGTAAACAGGGACTTGATGGGGATGCCCATGATGCTGTTGGCGGCGCTGAAAACAGCGCTGATCCCGCTGATTTTAGCCCCGTAATAAATGAGGGCGCGGCTTGCCTTTACAATGGTCTGTCCGGTGGTGGCGGAGGCGAGCAGGAGAAGTACATTTTTGCCCCTGATCATGGGAAGCATGTTTTCGCGGACGATGAGCTGGCCTGAGTTTGCGTACTCGGGAGTCACGATATAAATGGTCTTGTGGGAATTCATGGAATAGATCCCCGCTCTTGTCAGCTCCTCGGCCAGCAGAGCGCCGATAATTTCACAGCCCTCAATGCAGACGATGGTATCCACGATGGTGGTCGCCGAGATTTGCTCCCCAAGGGCTCTGGCCGCCGCAGAAGCCTCGCTGAGCCTGGACTTTAAGGTGGTCATGTCCAGAAAATAATTAACATGGGAGTTGGGGGTCACAAAGTGGCCCGGGATGGTGTGCAGCACAACATCGGGGTGTGACTTGGACCTGATCTTGATAGCTTCTTGCATAGAAATGTACCTCCTTTTAGTTTCTACAGCGAATAGCTGTTTAAATACTTTTCCTGCTCCGGCGTGAGAGAATCGATCTTCTTGCCGAGGAAGGCGAGCTTCCTTCTGGCCACGTCCTGATCTACCACCGCGGGCACGTCGATGAGCTTTTCGGAGAGCTCGTTTCCGTGCTCCACCAGATATTTGGCGGACAGAGCCTGGATGGCAAAGCTCATATCCATGATCTCTGCAGGATGTCCGTCACCGGCCGCCAGATTAACAAGCCGTCCTTCCGCCAGAACGAAGATCCACTGTCCCTGAGGGAGCTTATAGCCCATGATGTTCTTTCTCTGCTCTCTGGTCTCCAGGGCGATCTCGCGAAGCCTGGCCATATCGATCTCGCAGTCAAAGTGGCCTGCGTTGCACAGGATTGCGCCGTCCTTCATAACGGCGAAATCTTCCTCGTCGATGACCCTGTCGCATCCGGTGACGGTTACAAAGAAGTCGCCCACCCGTGCGGCCTCGTTCATGGGCATCACGTCAAATCCATCCATCACGGCCTCGATGGCCTTGACGGGGTCGATCTCCGTCACAATGACTCTCGCTCCGAGGCCCTTGGCGCGCATGGCGGTTCCCTTTCCGCACCATCCATAGCCGGCGACCACTACGATTTTTCCGGCTACGATCAGGTTGGTGGTACGGTTGATGCCGTCCCATACGGACTGGCCGGTGCCGTAGCGGTTGTCGAAGAGATGCTTGCAGTCGGCGTTGTTCACTCTCACCATGGGGAATTTCAGCTCGCCCGCCTTATTCATGGCCTCCAGACGGATGATTCCGGTAGTGGTCTCCTCACAGCCGCCGATGATGGCGGGGATCAGCTCCGGCATACTGGTGTGAATCATATTCACCAGGTCTCCGCCGTCGTCGATGATGATGTTGGGGCCTGCCTCAAGCACGTGGCGAATGTGGGTCTCATATTCCTGGGGGGTGCAGTCATACCAGGCGTGGACCTCAAGCCCGGCCTTTACCAGTGCGGCCGCCACGTCATCCTGGGTGGATAAGGGGTTGGAGCCGGTGACGAACATCTGCGCCCCGCCGGCCTTCAGCACCAGGCAGAGGTAGGCTGTCTTGGCCTCAAGGTGTACGGAAAGAGCGATCTTTTTTCCTGCAAAGGGTTTTGACTGCTCAAATTCGGCCTCCAGGGTGCGCAGCAGGTCGCAGTTTCTCTTTACCCACTCGATTTTGCGCTCGCCTGACTCGGCCAGGTTAATGTCTCTGATTTCGCTGTTCATTTTTGATATACTCCTTTCAGATACCCATTCGGGTTATGATCTCGTTTACCTTCTGATACACCAGTTTTTCATCCAGGGTCAGAACCTTTCTTCCTTCCATGGTGATCTTTCCGTCGATAATAACGGTATCCACCTCGGAGCCGTTGGCGGAATAGGAAAGGCCTGCAAGCAGATTGTTTCTGGGAGTGAGGGAAGGGGTGTTCAGATCCAGGATGGCAATATCCGCCTTTTTGCCCTCCTCCAGGGAGCCAGTCTCCTTTTCGAGCCCCAATGCCCTTGCTCCGTTGAGGGTTGCTATACGAAATCCCTCCTGCGCGCTGACGCACTGCGGAGTTTTGCGGACTCCCTTGTGGATCAGCGTCAGAAGGCTCAGCTCATGGAACAGATTCAGACTGTTGTTGCTGGCAGCCCCGTCGGTTCCAAGGCACACGTTGATTCCCTTCTCGAGCATGTCGGGAACGGGGGCAAAACCGTTGCCCAGCTTCATATTGCTGGCGGGATTGGTGACCACGCTGACGTTTCTGGCTTTGAGGATGTCCATGTCGCTTTCCGTGATCTGCACACAGTGGGCGGCGATGGCGGGCACGTCGAACAGCCCGTTACGGTCGGCCATCTCGATGGGGGACATGCCGTATTTTTCTTTAATCTGAGAGATCTCGTTCTCGCTCTCCGACAGATGCACGTGGATTCCCATGCGGTTCTTTTTTGCTTCCTCTGAAACAATGCGCATATAGGCGTCGTCGCAGGTATAGGGAGCGTGGGGGCCGAGCATGAAGGAGAGGCGCTCACAGTCTCTGGCCGCGTCCCGCTCCTCAAAGGCCTGACGCAGTCGCATCTGCCCGCCCTCGTCGTCTCCGCTTCCCACCAGGCCGCGGCAGATTACGGCCCGCATGCCGGACTCCTTTACCGCCCGGGTGGTCTGGTGGATATTCATCTGCATATCGTTAAAGCAGGTGGTGCCGCTCTTCATCATCTCAATGATCGCCAGACATGCGCCCCAGTAGGTGTCCTCATCCGTCATTTTCTGCTCGATGGGATCGATGGCGCCAAAGAGCCAGTCCATGAAGCTTAAGTCGTCCGCCACATTGCGCATAAAGGCCATGTAGGAGTGGGTGTGGCAGTTGATCAGTCCCGGAATGGCAAGCCTGTCCGTTCCGTCGATCACCTTTTCTGCCGAAAATCCCTCCGGGCTGTGGCCGATTCCTGTAATCCGGCTGCCTTCAATGTAAATATCCGTCTGCTTTATCACGTCTTTTTCGTTTTCCGGCAGGACTGCCAGAATATTTTTCAGTAAAATTCCCATTCAGATTCTTGTCCTTTCTGTAAAATCCCCGCTTTTTCGGATCCGCTTCCGAATGTAAGGATACAGGGCAGAGGCCGGAAGCGGCGGCCTGATTCTACGGGTTTACGATATTCCGGTTCTCCCCCTTAAGAAACGCCCCGATATTCAGGCAGGTTTCCGAAACACAGCGGTTGCGCGCCTCGATGCTTGCCCATGCGAGATGAGGGGTGATAATCAGCTTATTGCTGTCCATAATGCTGCCGAGAGGGTTGTCCTGGCGGATGGGTTCGGCGCTGAGCACATCCAGCCCCGCCCCGGCGATCAGGTTTTCCGTCAGTGCCGTGTATAAATCGCGATCATTCACCACAGGTCCCCTGGCCACATTGATCAGAATGGCGGTTCTCTTCATTTTCTTAAGGGCGGCCAGGTCGATCAGGTTTCTGGTCTTATCACTTAAAGGACAGTGGAGGGAGAGAAAGTCTGATTCCTTCAGGAGCGTGTCGAAATCAACCCGCTGGTACTGCGTACACGTGCTGTTTCCCGAGGCGGAATAGAAGATCACCCTGCACCCGAAGGCCTGGGCGACGGCCGCCGCCTTTCTTCCGATATTACCCATTCCCACAATACCCCAGGTTTTTCCGGCAAGCTCGGTGAAGGGAAGGTCAAAGTTGGAAAAACGATCCTGCGCCGCGTATGCGCCGGATTTTACATATTCGTCGTAGTGGCGGAGCTTTTCGAGAACGTAGAAGCACAGGGCAAAGGTATGCTGCACTACCGCGTCTGTGGAATAGTTTACCACGTTGGCGACTTTTATCCCCCTGCTTTTGCAGTATGCGAGGTCGATATTGTCGTAGCCGGTAGCGAACTCACAGATCAGCCGGACGTGCGGGGCGTCCTTTAATGTCTCCTCGTTTAAGGGCGCCTTGTTTGCGACAATAATCTCCGCGTCCGTGATCTTTTCCTTTACATCGGCCGCGGTGGTGTTGGGATAGACGGTCACGTCTCCCAGTGCCTTTATTCCATCCACGGAAACATCCAGCCCCACGCTGTTTCTTTCCAGAACAACTATTTTCATCAGTCATCTCCTTTGGCAATATTATAGAACTGTTTTCATTATATATAAAATATCCGGGTTTGAACAGATAGTATTTCAGAAAAGTGCGGCATGGACTTTTGGACATGGATGTGATTTAATAGGGATAGAATTTGGCGGAACCTGTAGTACCATCAGAAAAAAAGGGGAATTTGTGTTCCTGCACAAAGTTCCTGTCTGGAATTGAGAGCCGCCCGCAGGCGGCAGAACGGAGGGAGGGAAAGATGAAATTTGCGTTAATCGGCGCAGGGCAGAGAGGAATGATCTATTCGGAATATGCCCATTTTAAGAAAGGCATCGAAATCGTGGCGGTAGTAGAGCCGAATCAGGAGAGAAGGGAGATCGCCGCTTCAAAATTTGGCATAAAACCGGAACGGCAGTACACGAATGCGGAGGAATTTTTTCAGGCAGGAAAGCTCTGCGACGCTGTGATCATCGCGTCCATGGACAGAGATCACTTTGGCCAGGCCATGGCCGCGCTGCGCTGCGGCTATGATATTCTGCTGGAAAAGCCCATCTCTCCGGATCCGAAGGAGTGCGTTCAGATCTCCCAGGAGGCCGGGAGGCTGGGGCGCAGGATTACGGTGTGTCATGTGCTGCGCTACACCAATTTTTTTGGCACCATCAAAAAGATACTGGATTCAGGGGAGCTGGGGAGAATCGTTGCCATTCAGCACAATGAGAATGTGGGAAGCTACCATATCGCCCATTCCTTCGTGCGCGGGAACTGGAGAAGAAGCGATACCAGCAGCCCGATCATCATGCAGAAATCCTGTCACGACATGGACATCCTGGCGTGGTTTGCCGGGAGCGAGGCGAAAAAGGTTTCTTCCTTCGGAAGCCTGGCACATTTTAAGGAGGAAAACGCGCCCGCCGGGAGCACAGCCCGTTGTCTGGACTGTCCCGTGGCGGAGAACTGCCGCTTCAACGCGGTGCATGCTTACCTTCCCATGAGAGGTTTCTGGCCCGCGGCTGTGCTTGGCCCGGATCAGTCTGAGGAAGGGATTATGGAGGCGCTTCGGACCGGTCCTTATGGCAGGTGCGTTTACCGCTGCGATAATACGGTGTGCGACCATCAGGTGACGATCATTGAGTTTAAAAACGGCGTCCACGCCAGCTTTACCTTAAGCGGCTTTACGGACAGAGTATGCCGTACCATGAAGATCATGTGCGAGCACGGGGAAATCCGGGCGGAGGACGATGGGAACCAGATTGAGATTACCCGGTTTTCCGCCAATGCCTTTGAGGCGGTGGAGAAGAAGGTGATCCGCACTGCGGTTCCCAGAGGCGGACACGGCGGCGGAGATTCCCTGCTGATGGAGGATTTTATCGGCAATTTCGAAAATGACGAAGCGCAGAGCCGTACTGCCATCAAAAACTCCATAGAGAGCCATATCATGGCGTATGCGGCCGAGCAGTCCAGAGTAAGCGGCGAGACGGTGGATGTGGATACGCTGAAAGAGGAGCTTATGAAATAAATATTCTTTTGCGCTGTGTGTAATAAGGCTCCCCGGAAAGGTTTTTCTTTTCGGGGAGCCTTTGGAACAGTTAAAATACAGGGAACGACAGATTACTATTACTCTGCCGTTCTCTGAAATTTTGCAGAATACGGTGTCCGCAGCTTACAGACGTTTAAGGAGCTCCTCCCTCTGAGCCTCGTAGCCGGGCTTGCCCAGAAGTGCGAACATATTCTTCTTGTAGCTCTCGACGCCGGGCTGGTTAAACGGATTTACGCCCAGCAGATACCCGCTCACGCCGCAGGCAAACTCAAAGAAATAGAAGAGCTGCCCCAGGTAATACTCGTTTACCTCCGGAACGCTGACCATCAGGTTGGGAACCTGGCCGTCCGTGTGGGCGAGAATGGTGCCGTTCATGGCGCTTTTGTTGACAAAGTCGACGCTCTTTCCGGCGAGGTAATTCAGGCCGTCCAGATCCACAGGCTCCTCCTCGAGGAGGATTTCTTCCCGGCTTGTCTCAATGTTGATCACCGTCTCAAACATATTCCGGGAGCCGTCCTGAATAAACTGGCCCATGGAATGCAGATCCGTAGTCAGGTCAACGCTGGCGGGGAAAATACCCTTCTGATCCTTGCCCTCGCTCTCCCCATAAAGCTGTTTCCACCATTCGGAAACATAATGAACGCAGGGCTCATAGTTGGCCAGAATCTCGATGACCTTTCCCTTTCTTAAGAAGATATTGCGCAGAGCGGCGTACTTAAGCGCATCGTTCTTCTCGAAGGGAGCTTCCAGGGCGGCCCTGCGTCCGGCCTGCGCGCCCTCCATCAGCTTATCGATATCCGCTCCGCTGACGGCGATGGGGAGCAGCCCCACGGCTGTGAGCACGGAGAAACGTCCGCCAACATCGTCTGGCACCACGAAGCTCTCATATCCTTCCTCTGCAGCCAGATTTTTCAGAGATCCCCGTGCCTTGTCGGTGGTGGCGTAAATTCTCCTGGAGGCCTCCTGCCTGCCATACTTCTTCTCCAGCATTTTCTTAAATACCCGAAACGCGATGGCCGGCTCTGTGGTGGTGCCGGATTTACTGATCATATTGATGGAAAAATCACGGTCCCCGATCACGTCCATGAGATGTTTAATATAGGTAGAACTGATTGAGTTCCCTGCAAAATAAATCTCAGGCGTTTTCCGCTGCTCTTTGCTTACGGTGTTATAAAAGCTGTGCCTTAAGAACTCGATGGCGGCTCTTGCGCCAAGATAGGAGCCGCCGATCCCGATCACCAGCAGTACCTCGGAATCGCTTTGGATTTTGGCGGCCGCCTTTTTGATCCGGTCAAATTCCTCTCTGTCATAGTTCTCAGGCAAGTCGATCCAGCCGAGAAAATCGTTGCCCGCACCTGTTTTGGAAACCAGTACCTCTTTCGCATCCAAAGCCAGCTTCTTCATGGAGGCCACTTCATGCTCCTGAATGAAGGAGGCTGCTCTGGAATAATCAAACGTCACTTTGTTCATGATGTTGCACACTCCTTTTGTTATTTTAGAATGATTTTTCATATCCTGATCAGTTAAAGTGTAACAAATGAATATGGGTTTTTCAATAAGAAGATTGGATTCCTGCGGAGAATCCCTCATCATTTCCGCAAGGCAGACAGGGGGGGCAATATTATATGAAAAAAGCATCTCCGCCGGAGATGCTTTTTTCAACAACAGCAAAACGGAGAAAGAGGGATTTGAACCCTCGCGCCGCGTAAACGACCTACACCCTTAGCAGGGGCGCCTCTTCAGCCTCTTGAGTATTTCTCCAGAATCTGAAAACATGCTGTTTCAATATTATTATGTGCGTCAAACGCAAGAGTTATTATACCCGGGCAGGATTTATTTGTCAATGTAATCTTTTAATTTTTAATTTTTATTTTTGTTAAAATTTGTATTGACAAAATTTTGAAATCAGTGGTATGATAAAAACCCACGGCATGATGTCCGGTGCGGACAAGTGCAGAAAAATATTTTTCAAAAATTTAGAAAAAGATATTGACGTATGTAAAAAGCCGTGGTATTATGTCAGAGTTGCGTTCGAGAAATGCGACAACAGACAAATCTGAACCTTGACAATCAAACAGCAATGCGACCCTGAAAATTCGAAAGAAGATTCA
>CANOVJ010000016.1 GCA_947570615.1 uncultured Lachnospiraceae bacterium | reverse complement strand
GCCTCCTGTATGTCCCTGATGGCGGCGGGCGTGCCCATCAAAAAGATGGTGGCGGGTATTTCCTGCGGTCTTGTGACGGGAGATACCGATGATGATTATGTGCTCCTTACAGATATCCAGGGGCTGGAGGATTTCTTCGGAGATATGGACTTTAAGGTGACCGGAACCACCGAAGGCATCACGGCCATCCAGATGGATATCAAGATTCACGGCCTTACAAGGCCCATGGTAGAGGGCGCTATTGAAAGGTGCCGCCAGGCGAGGCTGTTCATCATGGACACCTGTATGAAGCCTGCCATTGCGGAGCCCAGACCGGAGGTCGGCCCTTACGCGCCCAGGATCATTTCCATCCAGATCGATCCCGAGAAGATCGGCGACGTGGTGGGACAGCGCGGCAAGACCATCAACGAGATCATTGCCCGCACCGGTGTGAAGATCGATATCACCGACGACGGAAATGTGTCCGTATGCGGCACGGATCGGGCCATGATGGAAAAGGCGGTGGAGTATGTCAAGACCATCGTGACGGATTACCAGGAAGGACAGATTTTCCAGGGAATTGTGGTGAGCATCAAGGAATTTGGCGCATTTATCGAGTTTGCGCCCGGCAAGGAGGGGATGGTTCACATCTCCAGGATCGCCAGAGGCAGGATCAACCGGGTTGAGGATGTGCTGACCCTGGGAGATAAGGTCACCGTCGTATGCCTTGGCAAGGATAAGATGGGCAGGATGAGCTTCTCCATGAAGGATGTAGCGCAGGCTGCCACGAAATAGGAATATAAAGCGTTCAATATGGCAGAGGGCCGTCCGCACAGCGGGCGGCCTTACTGCAATCTTTTATAAAAATCCCTGATCCAGTTAAACCTGCGGCCGTTCTTCCTCAGATAATTGAAAGTGCCGTACTGATATTCCGGATCGCGGAGAAATTTGATCTCTCTGACCTCAGAAAGGTAGATCCTCCACACACATCCCTGCAGCACATCGCTCTCAGATGTAATGCACCGTTCAAAGCTCTTCTCTATTTCCCTGCAAATTTCCGGACAGTTCCTGTATGAGGGCCAGTCGGCATTTTTTCCAGGACAACTCTTTGTCATAACCTGGACAACGCGTCATATATTTGGATAAGAGGTGAAAGGGGGATGCGGATGGCCAGGAGGGAAGAGCTTACAGGGATTTTTCCCGATACCATGCGGGGGAGATGGACGCAGGCGTTTTCACAGGCGGAGCGTCTGCAGGAGATCCGGCTGGGAGTGGGACTGCCGGTGCGGCTCCGGTTTTCCGGGGAGGAAAAATTCTTATCGCCTCAGGGGAGTCTGAGCGGGAGCGTCAGGGACGCCTGGCATGTGACGGACCGGGAGCTGGACGGAATCGTACGGCACATCTGCCGCTATTCCCCCTATGCCTTCGAGAATGAGATCCGGCAGGGGTTTCTCACCGTGCCGGGCGGACATCGGGTCGGCATGGCGGGACAGGTAGTCCTGAACGAGGATGGAACGGTGCGCAATATCAGCCATATCCGCTTTTTGAATATCAGAATTTCCCATGAAGTCATCGGCGCGGCAGAGAAGGCCATGCCATGGCTGTACAGCAGGGGCCGCTTTCTGAACACGCTCCTGGTTTCCCCGCCGGGATGCGGCAAGACCACCATGCTGCGGGATATTGTGCGGCAGGTGTCGGACGGAAATCCCTGCGGGCCGGGCCGACAGGTGGGGGTGGTGGACGAGCGCTCCGAGATAGCCGGAAGCTTTATGGGAATCCCGCAGAACCGCCTGGGGATACGCACGGACGTGCTGGACGGATGCCCCAAGGTACAGGGGATGATGCTTCTGATGCGGTCCATGGCGCCGGCGGTTGTGGCGGTGGATGAGATCGGGGGCAGGGAGGATATGAGTGCGCTCTTTCAGGTGCTGCGCAGCGGCAGCAGTGTGGTGGCGACCATGCACGGGGATTCTATGGAGGATGTAAAGGGCCGGATCAACGGCAGTATGGTCAGCGCGTCATCCGGGACAGAGACGGCTGCGCAGGGATACCGGCCCGGGGACTGCTTCGAACGATTTGTTTTTCTGGAAAAAGCGCAGGGCAGATGCAGGATCCGGGAAATCCTCGGATCGGACGGCAGAAGACTGTTTTCGGAAACGTAACGGAACAGAGAAGGTGGGGAGGATATGTTAAGGCTGGCGGGAAGCGTCATGGTGATCGCAGGCTGCATCGGATTTGCGGCGGGCATCTGCCGGGAGCGGAATCAGCGCCTTCGGCTGCTGGTGCAGATCCGCGCTGTCTATGAAACCATGAAGTATTATATCGCCTACCAGAAGGCGACCATCCCGGAGGCGCTTATGCACCTTTCGGAAAAGGAGCAGGAGCCCTTCGGGGAGGCCTTTGAGGCGGTTTACAGAGGAATTTACGAGGGGAGCGAGAATCTGCCCGCCATCTGGAGAGAGCAGATGGAGCGGGCGCTTTCGGGTACGCCCTTAAAGGAGCAGGAAAAGAAGCTGCTTTACGACTTTCCCCGCTGTCTGGGGTTTATGGAGGAAGGCGCGCAGGCCCTGGCGCTGGACGGACTGATCCGGGAGGCGGGCCTGCAGATCGAACAGATGGAAAAGCAGAGGCAGGAAAAAAACAGAATGATCATGAGCCTTGGGGCAGCCGGAGGCGTTCTTTTGTCCATTCTGCTTCTGTAGGGAGGGATAAACGGAGGAAAAAGTGCGCGGGCGGCGCGAAAGGAGCGGGATATGGAGATCAATCTGATTTTTAAAATAGCGGCGGTGGGGATTCTGATCACCATTTTAGGTCAGATTTTAAAGCACAGCGGACGGGAGGAGCACGCTTTTCTCATCAGCCTTGCGGGACTGATTCTGGTGCTCACCTGGATTTTGCCCTATATCTATGATCTGTTCATCATGATACAGGATTTGTTCAGCTTATGAATGCAATGTGCCGACCCGGCGGCGGAGCCTGGTGGAGGCGGCACAGGCGGAAAGGAGCGAAATGGAAATTATCAGGATTGGGATGCTGGGGGTGGCGGGGGTAATGCTGGCTCTGCAGTTTAAGTCCGGCAGGCCGGAATACGCCCTGTATCTGGGAGCCGGGATCTGTCTGATTATCTTTACCTTTTCCATAAGCGGCCTTAAGGCGCTGCTGGAGAGAATCAGGGAGCTCCAGGGGGCCTTAAACGGGAGTACGGACTATCTGGGGTTTCTGTTCAGGGCGGTGGGGATCACCTATGTGTGCGAGTTCTGCGCATCCATCTGCAAGGACGCGGGCTACGGGGCGGTGGCCGGGCAGATTGAAATTTTCGGTAAGCTTTCGGTGCTGCTTATGGGAATCCCGGTGCTGGCTGCGGTGATCGAAAACATTAACGCCATTGCGGGGTGAGAGGGACAGTGAAAAGGAAAAAAAGAGGAATTTTTGTGGTGGCATGCGTTCTGGCCCTTTGCCTGCTGTGGAGACAGGAGGCGCGCGCGCAGGAGAAAGATTATCCGGAGGAAACCTCCGGGAGTGAGGAGGTCTTTTTGCAGGAGGCTTCGGACGGGGAATTTTCCTGTGTAAAGGAGTGGCTTGCCTCCTGCGATATGGGTTCTGTCAACGAGGGGATCGACAGCCTTTTTCCAGGGTTTGCCCTGGACGGAGAGGAGCTGCTTTCCATGGTGATGGCAGGACAGGCCCCGGCCGCCCTGGGGCTTCTGGCAGGACAGGTTAAAAGCTCTCTGCTGGGAGAGCTCTCGGGAATCCGTCAGATCCTGATCTACATTCTGGTGCTGGGAGTGGTCTCCGCCCTTTTTGCGGAATTTTCTGATCTCTTTGCGGGAGAGCAGATCGCCCAGGCGGGCTTTTACTTCCTCTATCTGTTTCTGATGGTGATCCTCACAAAGGTGTTTCTCTTCGTGGCGGAGATTGCCGGCGGGGCCATGGAGAGCATTGTGCTGTTCATCAAAATGTTTATTCCTACCTATTTTATGGCGGTGGGAGCGGCCCAGGGAGCGGCAGCGGCGATGGGATATTATCAGCTGATGCTTGCCCTGGTCTATCTGGTGGAAAGCTTTTTAAATACGGTGCTCATCCCCCTGATCTACAGCTATGTGATGCTGGCTCTGCTCAATGGGCTCTGGGCCGAGGAAAAGCTGGCTCTTTTGCTGGATTTTATTGCCAGGGGGATCGGTCTGGCCCTGAAGGCGGCCCTGGGGGTGGTGACGGGGCTGGGGCTGGTGCAGGCCGTCATTGTGCCGGTGGCCTCGGGGCTTCGGATCTCCGCCATGCGAAAGGCGATTTCCGCCATTCCGGGAATCGGCGGGGTGGCGGAGGGCATGACGGAGCTGATGCTGGGCTCGGCGGTGCTGATCAAAAACAGTCTCGGCGTGCTGCTTCTGGTGCTTTTGATCGCCTTCTGCATCATGCCGCTTTCCAGGATACTGATCGTCACGGGAGTGGTAAAGCTGGGGGCGGCCATCACGGGGATCGTCAGCGACAAGAGGATTTCGGCCTGTACAGACCGGGTGGGGGAGGGATGCTTTCTGCTCCTTAAGTGCCTGGCCGCCGGCGTGGCTGTGTTTGTGATCGTGATCGCGGTGATTTCCTGTACCTTTTCCGGGTAAATGAGAAGGGAGGCTCAATGGTTTCCATTATTAAGGACATCTGTATTTTTATGATAATTGCGCAGGCCATTCTTTTTTTTGTGCCCGGCAGCTCTTACGGGAAATATGTGAGACTGCTGGTGGGAATCATGATGATCCTGCAGCTCACGCAGCCCCTTTTTCAGCTTCTTACGGATGAGGAGGAAAGGCGGAGGATCGCCGACAGGGTTGCGCAGCTTGAACAGGCAGTCAGCGCTCAGGGACAGGGATTTGCAGTGGAGGATAACAGGGACGGCATCGCGAGAGCCATCGAGCAGGAGCTGAAAGAGAAGCTTGAGGAATGCGACAGCGGATATCACATCCAGGCGGTGGCGCTGGACCAGGATCAGGGAAGGGTGGTGGTCACAGTGCAGGCGGAGGATAAGGCGGGCGGCGCGGGGGGAGAGATCCGCATCGAACCGGTGCGTCTGGGGGAGAAGTCCCCGCAGGAGAGCGCTCGGCAGGAAGGCGCTGTGGCGCAGGATGACGCGGAGAAGGAAAGGCTGCAAAGGCTCTGCGGCCAGGCCCTGGGGGTGGAGGAGCAGAGGGTTGAAATTGTTTTGCGGCAGGAGGGAGGGTGAGTCGGATGTCTGAAAAGAAGATATTTGGGAAGTTTTCCCACAAAATGACCCGGGATAATTTTCTGATCGTGATACTGGTGGGCGTCCTTCTTCTGGTGATCGCCTGGCCGGTGGAGGAAAAAGAAAAAAAATCACAGCTGCAGTCCGGAAAATGGGACAGTGATGCTGCTATAATGAATTTACAGTCGGAGACAGAGAAGGCGGGAGGTACAGGCGGCTCTGAGAAGGAGACCCTTTCCTATGCGGAGAGCCTGGAGCATTCCCTGGAGGAGCTGCTGGGCGCCATGGAGGGCGTGGGCCGGGTCAGGGTGATGGTGACGCTGGAGGGCTCCGCTCTGGCCGTGGTGGAGAAGGATCAGAGTACGGTCAGGGAGGGCACCACCGAGGTGGATTCCGCCGGGGGCAGCAGGAATACCACGGATATCACGCAGAGCGAGCAGACCATCTACAGCGGCGGGCAGGGAAGCGGCGGCAGCCCCTATGTGAAGCAGGTGCTCTCCCCCCGGGTGGAAGGCGTGGTGGTCTGCGCCCAGGGAGGCGGCAGCGCCGGGACAATCCGAAATATAACGGAAGCAATTCAGGCATTATTTGGACTTGAGGCACATAAAATTAAAATAGTTAAAATGATATCTCAGTAGAAGGAGAAACGGAATTGAAGAATATGGTGAAAAAGAATCAGATTATGATCACGGCGCTGGCAATCATGATTGCGGTTGCAGGGTACCTGAATTTTGCCGGCAGCAAAATTACGGAAGAGGAAATTATGACGGCGGGCTCAGATACGGTGGTGGCCTCAGATCAGCAGTCGGATACAGATGTGGCGGCCCTCTTTGAAATTTCGGATGAGGATCTCTCCGCGGCCGGGATGGATCAGAGCGTCTACGGGGATATTGAGAGCCTGGATTCCGATGTGGTGCTTTCAGAAGAAAATTATCTGGATGAGGGGATGGAGGATCTGCTTGCGGAGAATATGACGGGGGATATGGCGCAGAATACGCAGAACCAGCTCTCCGAAGGGGAGACGCCGGGAGAGGCGGTATTTACCTCGTCGGGAAGTTTAAACACCCTCTCGGGGGCAAGACTGTTAAAGGAACAGACCAGGGCCAGAAACAAGGAAACGCTTCTTGAGATCATCAATAACGTGAATATCAGCGAGGAACAGAAGCAGGAAGCGGTAGACAACATGATCGCCATCACGGACGTGGCGGAGAAGGAGACCTCTGCGGAGATTCTTCTGGAGAGCAAGGGATTCGACGACGTGGTGGTGAGCATAACCGACGGAACGGTGGACGTGGTGGTGAACGCTCCGGAGCTGACAGAGGCCCAGAGAGCCCAGATCGAGGATATTGTCATCCGCAAGACAGGCGTTTCCCCGGACGCAATTGTGATCAGTACCTTAAGTGAAGAATAATATTAATGCCAGATTCAGAAAAATGTGGTATCCTGATACTGGAATTGGAAGAAGAACCTGTTGAGGGAGTTTTAAAAAGAAAGAAAGGGATACCCTATGAAGAGAGTGTTTTTGATTGTTCTGGACAGTGTGGGAATCGGAGCGATGGAGGATGCGGCCGAATTTGGAGACGCAGGCACCAATACCCTGCGTTCCGCCTCGAGGGGCTCCTGTTTCCACATGCCCAACATGGAACGGCTTGGACTGTTTAATATTGACGGAATCGACTGGCGGGACGGCGTTTTGAAGCCCCAGGCGCTCTACGGGAGAATGAAGGAGGCCTCCAGGGGGAAGGACACCACCATCGGACACTGGGAGATCGCAGGATGTATTTCTCCCGAACCGCTTCCGGTTTACCCGGAGGGGTTCCCCGGGGAGATAACGGATGCCTTCTGCGAAATGACGGGAAGAGGAATCCTGTGCAACAAACCTTATTCCGGGACAGAGGTGATCCGGGATTATGGGGACGAGCATGTGCGGACGGGGAAGCTGATCGTCTATACCTCCGCGGACAGTGTGTTCCAGATCGCGGCTCATGAGGAGATTGTGCCGGTGGAGACGCTGTATGAGTATTGCCGGATGGCCCGCGCGCTCCTTTCCGGAAAGCACAGCGTGGGGAGAGTGATCGCAAGGCCCTTTGTGGGAGAGAGCGGGAATTATACCAGAACGGCGAAACGTCACGATTTTTCCCTGGAGCCTCCCAGGCAGACCATGCTGGATGCGATCTCCGGCGCGGGGATGGAGGTCATCGGCGTAGGCAAAATAAAGGATATTTTTGCGGGAAAGGGCATCACCTCCTACGTGTATACCGGAGGAAACAAAGAAGGGATCGACAGGACGCTGGAATATCTGGATCAGGATTTTAAGGGACTGTGCTTTATCAATCTGGTGGATTATGATATGCTCTACGGGCACAGAAACGATATAGAAGGCTATGCCCGGGCCCTTTCCGAGTTTGATGAAAGACTGCCGCAGATTCTGGAAAAGCTCCGCCAGGAGGATCTGCTCATGATTACGGCGGATCACGGGTGCGATCCCGGCTATACGGTATCCACCGATCATTCCAGAGAGCATACCCCTTTGCTGATTTACGGAAAAGGGATCGCTCCGGGTAATCTGGGGACGAGACAGACCTTTGCGGATATTGGCGCGACGGTGCTTGCGGCCCTTGGAGTGAAGGGGGACATTGCGGGGACGTCCCTGATCCGATTTGAGGAATTTGGAGGAAAAATACGTGGATAATTACGAACAGGAGATAAACAGAAGAAGAACCTTTGCCATCATATCCCACCCGGACGCAGGGAAAACCACCCTGACAGAGAAATTTCTCTTATATGGGGGAGCCATCAACCTGGCGGGAAGCGTGAAGGGAAAGGCGACGGCCAGGCACGCAGTTTCAGACTGGATGGAGATCGAGAAGGAGAGAGGAATCTCTGTCACCTCCTCGGTACTGCAGTTTGAGTATGATAATTTCTGCATCAACATCCTGGACACGCCCGGGCACCAGGACTTTTCCGAGGATACCTACAGAACCCTGATGGCGGCGGACTCCGCGGTGATGGTGATCGACGCGTCCAAAGGCGTGGAGGCCCAGACGCGCAAGCTTTTCAAGGTCTGCGTCATGCGCAGAATCCCCATCTTTACCTTTATCAACAAGATGGACAGGGACGCGAACGATACCTTTGAGCTTCTCGACGAGATCGAAAAGGAGCTGGGGATCGCAACCTGTCCGGTGAACTGGCCCATCGGCTCCGGAAAGAGATTTAAGGGCGTCTACGACAGGGACAGGCACTGTGTGATCACCTACTCCGACACGGAGAAGGGCACGAAGGAGGGGGAGAGCAGAGAGATTGCTGTGTCGGAGCAGGAAAATCTGATCTCCGCGATCGGACAGGAGGCGGCGGATACCCTGAGGGAGGAGATCGAGCTTCTGGACGGGGCCAGCGCGGAATTCGATCTGGAGCTGGTGCAGGCGGGAGAGCTGACGCCGGTGTTCTTCGGATCGGCCCTTACCAATTTCGGGGTGGAATTTTTCCTGCAGCATTTTCTTAAGATGACCACAAATCCTCTGCCCAGACGGGCGGATACCGGACTGATCTCCCCCACACGCAAAGAGTTCTCCGCCTTTGTGTTCAAGATTCAGGCCAACATGAACAGAGCCCACAGGGACAGGATCGCGTTTATGCGGATCTGCTCCGGCAAGTATGAGGCCAGCATGGAGGTGAAGCATGTGCAGGGAGGAAAGATCATGCGCCTCTCCCAGCCGCAGCAGATCATGGCCAGCGAGAGGAAGGTGCTCGAGGAGGCCTGGGCGGGAGATATTATCGGGGTGTTCGACCCGGGAATCTTTTCCATCGGGGATACGCTGTGTATGCCCAGGGAGCAGTTCTGCTATGAGGGGATTCCCACCTTTGCGCCGGAGCACTTTGCGCGGGTGAGGCAGATGGACACCATGAAAAGAAAGCAGTTTGTGAAGGGGATCACCCAGATCGCCCAGGAGGGCGCCATCCAGATTTTCCAGGAGTTCAACACAGGAATGGAGGAGATCATCGTGGGCGTGGTGGGAGTGCTCCAGTTTGACGTGCTCAAATACCGTCTGGAGAACGAGTACAATGTGGAGATCCGTCTGGAAAATCTGCCCTATGAGCATATCAGGTGGATACAGAATAAGGATATTGATCTGGAGCATCTGACGGGGACCTCCGACATGAAGAAGGTCAGGGACCTGAAGGGAAATCCCCTTCTTCTGTTCGTGAACGCATGGAGCGTGGGGATGACGCTGGATCGCAACAGGGGACTGGAACTTGCGGAATTTGGACGTGACTGAATGAAAATAAGACGGAGCATGTGTCTTCTGCTTCTGTGCCTTGCGCTTTTGTGCGGATGCGCAGGATCGGCGGGGCAGACACGGGAAGACGGGACAAAATTTCATAGCGGGCAATCGGAAGGGGGCGTATCCACTGACGGCCCTTCGCAGGATTCGAAGGAGCAGGCACAGGCTTCGGGGCAGGAAACGCCGGACCGGACGCAGGAGGACGGAGAGGCCTGTGCAGGGACGAACGAGAATCCCGGTCAGGAGAGAAGGGAAGCGGACTCTGAGGAGATCAGCGGTATTTCCGGCATCTCTCCCGAGGAGGCTGAACAGATCAGGAAGCGCCAGAGGGGCCGGTTTCACTATGACAGGCTGGAGGAGCAGGAGCAGCTTCTCTATGCGGAGATCCTCAGGATCCTGGACGATTTCGGGGAAGGCGTGGCTCTGTCCTGTATGGAGACGGACAGGATTGAAAAGGTGTTTCAGTGTGTGCTCAACGATCACCCGGAGATCTTCTATGTGGACGGTTACACCTTTACCAGATACACGCTGGGGGACGTGGTGAAAAAGATCACTTTTTCGGGAGCCTACAATGTGAACCGGGAGGAGGCCCAAAGGTGTAAGGAACAGATCGACCGGTACGTGGCGCAGTGCCTTTCGGGCATGGAGGCGGGCTTTGGGGATTATGAAAAAGTAAAATATATTTACGAATATATCATCAATCACACAGAGTACGATGCGCAGGCCCCGGACAATCAGAATATCTGCTCCGTGTTTATCCACAACCGAAGTGTCTGTCAGGGCTATGCCAAGGCAACACAGTATCTCCTTGAGAGGGCGGGGATCGACGCCGCCCTTGTGATGGGCAGAGTCTCCGGCGGGGAGGGACATGCCTGGAATCTGGTAAGGCTGGATGGAAATTATTACTATGTGGATACGACCTGGGGGGACGCTTCCTATCAGATCGTAGGCGGAAGCGCAGATCAGACCCTGGGCAGCATTCCGCCCATCAATTACGATTATCTGTGCGTTACCACGCAGCAGCTCACGAAAACCCACATCATCGATCCCATCGTGGAGATTCCTGTCTGCGACTGTATGGAGGATAACTATTATGTCCGGGAGGGGCTTTACTTTACCCAGGTGGACCGGGACAGGCTTCGGGAGGTCTTTTCCACCTCCCGTGAGCGGGGCAGCAGCTATGTAACCCTCAAATGCGCGGATCAGACGGTTTATGCTCAGATGATGACGCATCTCATCGAAGAGCAGGGGATCTTCGACTACTTAAGCACCGGGGAAGGGACGGTATCCTATGCGGAGAATGAGGAGCAGATGAGCCTGAGCTTCTGGCTGTGAGAGCATTCCGGCAGGAGCGCGGGCGGGATAAAGAGGGCATCCTGAAATGCTGTTTGCCTGATAAGTTTTGCGCAAGTTTCGTCACGGGGCTAGGCAAAACACCAGTTTTTTGGTATGATATAAATAATTCTGTTTGTCCGGCGGGGATAAACAGACAGCGCAGATGGAAGAATATTTCTGAAAGACAGTGCAGAGAGAAAGGAATAGATTATGGAAAAAGCAGCAGAACAGAACATGCATATCCTGCGGGAAGAGCTTGGGACGGTGAAGATCGCCGACGATGTGGTCGCCATGATCGCCGGTCTTGCGGCCACCGATGTGAAAGGGGTCACCGATATGGCCGGGAACATCGGCAATGAGCTGCGGAGCAAAATGGGCATGAAAAATCTTGCCAGAGGCGTCAGGGTGGAGGTCAGCGGCAAGCGTGTAAAAGCGGAGCTGAATCTGATCGTGGAGTACGGGTATAATATCCCCGCGATTTCCCAGAGGGTTCAGGAAAAGGTGAAATCCACGGTGGAAAATATGACCGGCCTGGAGGTATCGGATGTGGATATCCGTATTGCCGGGGTGTGTATGCAGAGGGAAAAATAAATACGGAGCCATCATATGAGCAGAAGAGAAATAAGGGAACAGATCTTTAAGCTGTTGTTCCGGGTGGAGTTTAACGCGAGGGAGGAGCTTGCCCGGCAGGAGGAATTCTTCTTTGCGGATGAGGAGAACGCCATGACGGAGGAAGACAATTCCCGGATCAGTGAGAAATTTGGCAGGATCGTGGAGAAGCTGGACAGTATCGACCAGGCATTGAACGAGAAGGTTCAGGGCTGGGATACCGGACGTATGGGAAAGGTGGATCTGACCATCCTGCGTCTTGCGGTTTACGAAATGCTCTACGATGATGACATACCTACCGGTGTGGCCATCAATGAGGCGGTGGAGCTGGCCAAAAAGTTCGGTCAGGACTCTTCCTCCTCCTTTGTGAACGGTGTTCTGGCCAGGTTCGCATGAGAGCGTGTTGCAGATGAGAGGAAAAGGGGAGGGCGGCGGTACGGGCGGCAGGATCCGCAGCGTCTATACGGTCGGCCAGGTAAATTCATATATCAGAAATATGTTCGCGCAGGATTTTTTGCTTCAGGAGCTCTCCGTAAAGGGGGAGGTCAGCAACTGCAAATATCACTCCTCCGGACATATTTATTTTACCTTAAAGGATGAAAAGGGAACGATTTCCTGCGTGATGTTTGCGGGAAACCGTTCCGGTCTTGCATTCCGGATGGCGGAAGGGATGCAGGTGGTGGTCAGGGGTACAATCGATGTGTACGAGCGGGACGGCAAATACCAGCTGTACGCCAGAGAGATTGAGCGGGACGGTGCGGGAGCCCTCTATGAGCGGTTCGAACGTCTTAAGGCGGAGCTGCTTGAAAGAGGTATGTTTGCCGCCGAATACAAGAAGCCGATCCCCGGATATATCAGAACCCTTGGCGTGGTGACGGCTCCCACCGGGGCGGCGGTGAGAGATATCATCAATGTGGCCTCCAGGCGTAATCCCTTTGTACAGATCATCCTCTATCCTGCCATCGTGCAGGGAGATGCGGCGGCGGCCAGCATCGTAGAGGGGATAAAGGAGTTAGAGCGCAGACAGGTAGATGTGATGATCGTGGGAAGGGGCGGCGGCTCCATTGAGGATCTGTGGGCCTTCAATGAGGAAGCGGTGGCCCAGGCGGTGTTTGACTGTAGTGTTCCCGTGATTTCCGCGGTGGGCCATGAGGTGGATACCACCATCATCGACTATGTGGCGGATCTGCGCGCACCCACGCCCTCCGCGGCCGCGGAGCTGGCGGTATACGATGTCTCGCTGTTTCTGGCTCAGCTTGCGGGAATACAGGCGACGCTGCTGCGTCAGATGCAGGGACGGATCAGGCTCTGCCGGGCGGATATGCAGGCGCTGAACGCCCGGCTTAAGGCGAACAGCCCCATGGGCAGGATCAGGGAGCGCAGGACCTTCGCCATGGGCATGGAAGAGCGGCTCTGTGCGGCAATGAATCACAGGATTACCATAAACAGGCACAGGCTGGCGATTTATATTGAAAAGCTAAAGGGCCTCTCCCCTCTGGACAAGCTCAATCAGGGATATTCCTATGTGTCCGATGAGCAGGGAAGGACTTTCACGGACGTAAACCAGGTTTCACCCGGGGATCATCTCCACATCTATGTAAAAAACGGAAGGGTGGAGGCTTCGGTCACGGCGAAATATCCACGAAAGGATCGGGAAGAACGGTAAGATGGACAGGCAGGAAAAACAGGCGCTGGAACAGGAAATGAAGCTGGAGGATGCCTTTGAAAGGCTGGAGGAGACGGTGGCTTCTCTGGAGCAGGAGGAGCTCTCGCTGGAGGAGTCCTTCCAGATTTACAAAAACGGCATGGAGCTTCTGAAAAAATGCAACGAGGCCATCGATCAGGTGGAAAAAAAGGTACTGATCTTAAACGGGAATGGAGAGACGGATGAATTTTAAGAAGACGCTTGAGGAGAAGACGGCCTTTGCGGAGGCTGTCCTTAAGAAATATCTGCCCCGGGAGGAAGGCTTTCAGATAAGGGCGGCACAGGCCATGAATTACAGCGCCATGGCGGGAGGCAAGCGTCTGCGCCCGGTTCTCATGAGGGAGTGCTTTCTTCTGTTCGGCGGGGAAGGGGAGCTTGTAGAGCCCTTTATGGCTGCCCTGGAGATGATTCACAATTACTCGCTGGTGCATGACGATCTCCCGGCGATGGATAACGACGAATACCGCAGAGGGCGGGAGACCACTTGGAAGGTCTATGGCGACGGCATGGCGGTGCTGGCCGGGGACGGGCTTCTGAATCTGGCCTACGAGACCGCAGCGTCGGCATTCGATCAGGCGACGGATCTGCAGACCATGAGACGGGCGGCACAGGCGCTTAAGGTGCTGGGCAACAGGGCGGGACTTGGGGGCATGATCGGCGGCCAGTGCGCCGATATTGAGGCGGAAAGCGCGCAGAATGTGACGGAAGAAGCCCTTTTGTTCATCCATGAAAATAAAACGGCCGCGCTGATTCAGGCCGCCATGATGATCGGGGCGATCCTGGCGGGAGCGGATCAGAAGGCGGTGGAGGCCATGGAGCGGGCGGCTTATCTCATAGGGATCGCTTTCCAGATTAAGGACGATATTCTGGATGTGACCAGCAGCCAGGAGGTTCTGGGAAAGCCTGTGGGAAGCGATGAGAGAAACCACAAGCTCACCTTTGTAAGTCTGCACGGGCTGAAAAAGGCAGAGGAAGAGGTTGAGAAAATGTCCCGGGAGGCTCTGAAGATCCTCACCTCTTTTGACAGGAGAAACGAATTCCTGGAGGAGCTGGTGTCGTTCCTGATCACAAGAGAAAGATAACTCTCAGAGAAAAATAACTCTCAGAGAGAAGTGATTCTCAGAGAGAAATGATCCCCGGAGAAAAACGAACTCGCAGAAAACGCGCGGCGGTAGGTGTGTGCGGCGGCACAGACGAAAGAAAAGAAGGTTGAAAGCATGTTACTTGATTCGATTAAAGGCGCCAATGATATCAAAAATACGGATCCCTCGGATTACCAGGAGCTCGCCCAGGAGATACGGGATTTCCTCATCGAGAAGATCTCCAGAAGCGGCGGACATCTGGGCTCCAACCTGGGAGCGGTGGAGCTGACCATGGCGCTTCATCTGTTTCTCGATTTGCCAAAGGACAAGCTGATCTGGGATGTGGGGCACCAGTCCTATACCCATAAGCTCCTTACAGGCAGGCGGGAGGGGTTTGAGAATCTGCGCAAGCAGGGAGGCCTGAGCGGGTTCCCCAAGCGCAAGGAGAGCGAGTGCGACTGCTTTGACACGGGACACAGCTCCACCTCCATCTCGGCGGGGCTTGGTCTGGTGAAGGCCAGAGATCTCCAGGGGGAGACCAACACCGTCGTATCCGTGATCGGCGACGGCTCTCTGACGGGGGGCATGGCCTATGAGGCTCTGAACAATGCCGCCAAGCTGGAGACCAACTTTATTATCGTGCTCAACGACAACAACATGTCCATCTCCGAAAATGTGGGCGGTATGTCCAAATATCTGAACAATATCAGAACCGCCGACGCCTACCTTGATATCAAGGAGGGGGTGTACAACACGCTCAAGGAAATCCCCAGGGGGAACAAGGTGGTGGAGGGAATCCGCAAGGCCAAGAGCAGCTTCAAGCATCTGGTGGTTCCGGGCATGTTCTTTGAGGATATGGGGATCACCTACCTGGGGCCGGTGGACGGGCACAACATTCCCGCCATGCTCAGGGTACTGCAGGAGGCCAGAAGGACCAGGAACGCGGTGCTGGTCCACGTGATCACCCAGAAGGGCAGGGGATTTGCGCCGGCAGAGCGCCATCCCGCCAGATTCCACGGGGCGGAGCCCTTTGACATCGAGACGGGACTGCCCACCAGACCCCGTACGACGGCCAATTACACAGATATTTTTTCCACGGTCATGACCAAGCTGGGGGCCAGGGATGAGCGGGTGGTGGCCATCACCGCCGCCATGCCCGACGGGACGGGCCTTAAGCGTTTCCGGAACATGTACCCGGAGCGTTTCTTCGACGTGGGGATTGCGGAGGAGCACGCGGTAACCTTTGCCGCGGGAATGGCCGCCGGGGGATTGCGGCCTGTGGTGGCGGTCTATTCCTCCTTTTTGCAGAGGGCCTACGACCAGATCCTTCACGATGTGTGTATCCAGAATCTTCCGGTGGTGTTTGCCATAGACCGGGCCGGGCTGGTGGGAAGCGACGGGGAGACCCACCAGGGGATTTTTGACCTGTCCTATCTCTCCTCCATACCGAATATGCATATTCTGGCTCCGAAGAACAAATGGGAGCTTTCCGATATGATGAAGTTTGCCATCGCATATGAGGGCCCTGTGGCCGTGCGCTATCCCAGAGGGGAGGCCTGGAGCGGCCTTAAGGAGTACCGCAGCCCCATCGAGATGGGGAAGGCGGAGCTTATCTGCGCGGAGGGCGAAATCTGTCTGATGGCCGTGGGAAGTATGGTGAAAACAGCCTGCGAGGTGAAGGAGATCCTGAACGGGGCAGGCCATAAATGCAGCATTGTCAACGCCAGATTCGTCAAGCCCATCGACGGGAGAGCGGTGAAGTGGGCCTGCGAGAACCATTCTCTGGTGGTCTCCATGGAGGAAAATGTGGCCAGCGGCGGCTACGGAGAGAAGGTCCGTGAGGCGGTGGACGATCTGCACACCTGCGCCGGATTCATGCAGATCGCCATACCGGACGAATACGTGGAGCATGGCAATGTGGATCAGCTCAAGCGGGAAATCGGCATTGACGCCGGATCCATTGCGGAGAGAATCATGAAAGAAATGGAAAGCCGATAATGAAGGAGCGACTGGATGTTTTGCTTGTAAAAAGAGGCCTGGCCCCTTCGCGGGAGAAGGCCAGGGCCATGATTATGTCAGGCAATGTGTTTGTGGACGGACAGCGGGAGGACAAAGCCGGAACCGGTTTTGACGCGGAGCGGGCGCGGATCGAGGTCAGGGGCGCGCTCCTTAAATATGTGAGCCGGGGAGGGCTCAAGCTGGAAAAGGCGGTGAAGGAATTTGGCCTTGATCTGGAGGGCAGGGTCTGTATGGATGTCGGCGCGTCCACCGGCGGCTTTACCGACTGTATGCTGCAAAACGGGGCCCGGAAGGTATATTCCGTGGACGTGGGCTATGGACAGCTCGACTGGAAGCTGCGAAGCGATCCAAGGGTGGTCTGTATGGAGAAGACCAATTTCAGATTCATGACGCCGGACGATGTGGAGGAGAAGCCGGATTTCGTTTCGGTGGACGTCTCCTTTATCTCCCTTACCAAAATTCTTCTGCCTGCCAGGGCGCTTTTGGGACAGGGACGGCAGATGGTGTGCCTGATCAAGCCCCAGTTTGAGGCAGGCCGCGATAAGGTGGGCAAAAAGGGCGTCGTCCGGGAGCCGCAGATTCATACGGAAGTCATAAGAAAAATAATCGATTACGCGGATGCGGTCGGCTTCGACATTCTGCATCTTGATTTTTCCCCTGTGAAAGGCCCGGAAGGGAATATAGAATATCTGCTGCACACAGCCAGGAACATGGACAGGGCGCCGGAGAGCGCAGATTATTCCGAGAGTCAGGCCGAGGAGCTTTTAGATGAGATCATCCGGAAGAAAACCGGCCTTTCATGGCGGGAGGAGATGAGCGCGCTGATCGCGCAGACGGTGGAAAACGCCCACAAAAGCCTTGACAGAGAAAGGCAGGGACAGCCATGAATCATTTTTATGTGATTGCCAATTCCACCAGGGAGGGAGCCCTTGAGACGGCGTTTCTGATCAGAGAGTATCTGGAGAGCCTCGGAAAAACCTGTCTGGTGGATGAGGGCACGAAAAAGGCGGATCGGGATGGTTATACATACCGGGAGCAGGTCAGCTCCGAGGTGGACTGTATCCTGGTGCTGGGAGGGGACGGGACCCTTCTGCAGGCTGCGGTAGACCTGGCGGACCGGGACATTCCCTTCCTGGGGATCAATATGGGTACCCTGGGATTCCTGGCGGAGGTGAACCGGGACGGGATTAAGGACGCCCTGCAAAAGCTGATCCGGGACGAATACGAAATCGAAAACCGCATGATGCTCCTTGGCAAAAGCTACAGGGCGCAGGATACCGGGAGCGCAGCCGGAGACCGGGACAGGGCCGCAGAGCCTGTCGGCGGGAGGCAGGACCAGGCCCGGGCGCTGAACGATATTGTCATCACCAGAAAGGGATCGCTGCAGATCATCAATTTCAGGATCTACGTAAACGGGCAGCTTCTCCACCGGTTTCACGGGGACGGGGTGATCGTGGCCACGCCCACGGGCTCCACCGGATACAGCCTCTCCGCGGGAGGGCCTGTGGTGGAGCCCAGGGCGGAGCTGATCCTGCTTACGCCCATCTGTCCCCATTCCATGCAGAGCAGGAGCATTGTGCTCTCCTGTGAGGACCGGGTGAGCGTGGAGATCGAGAGCAGCAGGGACGGGGAGATTCAGGAGGTGGAGGCCATATTTGACGGATGCCATAAGGTGCCCCTTCGCACGGGGGAGAGGCTCGAGATTCGCAAATCCGGCAGAACCACGGGGATCGTGAAGCTCTCCCAGGTCAGCTTCCTGGAGGTCCTGAACCGGAAGATGAGCGACTGAGATTCCCCGGAGGGGGAGAAGTCGGGCGGCGCTGCAGAGGCAGAAAATCTGAGGGAGGAGCCCATACGCCCGCACATCCGGCGCGGCGGGACGCTATAATTATGAAGAAGAGCAGACATCAGAGAATCAGAGAGATGGTGGAGCAGCTTGAGATCGAGACTCAGGAGGAGCTGGCGGAGCTGCTCAAAAGGGACGGTTATCCCGTCACCCAGGCCACGGTGTCCAGAGATATCCGGGAGCTCAAGCTCTCCAAGATCCCCACAGGGGACGGGAGGCAGAAATACGCCATTCTGACCCAGAGCGATCACTATCTCAACGACAAGTACATACGGGTGCTGAAGGACGGGTTCATCTCCATGGATATGGCCCAGAATATCCTGGTGGTAAAGACTGTGTCGGGGATGGCCATGGCGGTGGCAGCCGCGCTGGACGCCATGAAATTGAAGGAGATCGTGGGCTCCATTGCGGGGGACGATACCATTATGATGGCGGTCAGAACCGTGGAGGATACGCAGCAGGTGATGGAGAAAATCCGGAATATGTTAAAGGACTGAGTACGCGGAGGAAAAATTGACATATGCTTGAAAGTCTACATGTAAAAAATCTGGCGCTGATCGATGAGCAGGAGGTGAATTTCTCTCCGGGGATGAATATCCTCACCGGGGAAACAGGGGCGGGAAAATCCATCATCATCGGATCCATCAATCTCGCCCTGGGGGCGAAGGCCGGGAAGGACTACATCCGCTCAGGGGCGGAGTATGCGCTGGTGGAGCTGGTCTTTTCCTTAAACGAGAGGCAGCGCGGGATGCTCAGGGAGCTGGATCTTCCCCTGGAGGAGGATGGGACGCTTATTTTACAGAGGAAGATCATGGCTGCCAGGAGCGTCTGCCGGGCAAACGGGGAGATCATCAGCGCCGGGCAGTTAAAGAGCCTTTCAGGATGTCTTCTGGATATGTACGGACAGCATGAGCATCAGTCCCTCCTGAAGCCGGCGGCCGCCGGAAAAATGCTGGACGATTACGTGGGCGCGGCCGGCGGAAAGATCCGGGAGCAGCTCAGGGAGCGGCTTTCACAGTACAGAAGGCTCAGACAGGAGCTGGAGGAGCAGAATTCCGACGAGGCCGTGCGGGAGCGGGAGGCCAGGTTCCTGGCCTTTGAGATCAATGAGATCGAGTCCGCCGCCCTGACGCCCGGCGAGGATGAGCAGGTGGAGAAGAAATACCGGAAGCTGGCCAACGCCAGGAAGATGAAAGAGGTTGTGGGCCTTGTCCACGCCCTGACCGGATACGACGAGGAGGGGAGCGCGGGAGAGGCCGCCGGACATGCCCTGCGGGAGCTGAAAACCTTAAGCGCCTATGACGATGAGATCGAGCCCCTCATCGCGCAGCTTACGGAAATCGACGATCTGCTGAACGATTTTAACCGTTCCATGGCACAATATGAGGACAGCCTGGAGTTTGACGGGGAGGAGTTCGCCTCCCTGGAGGAGCGGCTCAATCTTCTGAACCATTTGCGGGATAAATATGGGGCTACCGTGGAGGATATCCTGAAAAGCCAGGAGGAAAAGCAGCAGGCGCTTTTAAAGCTTCAGAATTATGAGATCTACATGCAGCAGCTTCAGGAGAAAATGGAGTCCGAAAGGAAAGAGGTTTTGAACCTGTGCGGGGAGCTTTCCAGGCTCAGAAGCGGGGCTGCACCCGCGCTGGCCGATCAGCTTAAGGAGGCGCTGGCCAGCCTGAATTTTCTGGACGTGGAGTTTGCCATCACAGTCACTCCTGTTCAGGACGCCTTTTCGGCGGACGGATACGATAAGGTGGAGTTTCTGATATCCACCAATCCCGGGGAGGCTTTAAAGCCCATCTGGCAGATTGCCAGCGGCGGAGAGCTCTCCCGGATCATGCTGGCCTTTAAGACGGTTTTTGCGGATAAGGATGAGACGGATACGCTGGTGTTTGACGAGATTGACACCGGGATCAGCGGCAGGACGGCCTGGAAGGTTTCGGAAAAGCTGGGAAGATTATCCGCAAACCACCAGATCATCTGTATCACCCATCTGGCCCAGATCGCTTCCATGGCGGAGCGGCATTTCCTGATCGAAAAAAGGGTACGGAAGGGTTCGGGTTCCCAAAAAGACTCCGGGGATGCCGGCCCGGTAAAGGACGGTGAAAAGGGTGAAAGAACCGTTACGGATATCAGAGAGCTCTCCGGGGAGGAGAGCCTGAAGGAGCTGGCCAGGCTTCTGGGCAGCGGCGAGCTCACGGAGGCGGTTCTGGGCAATGCCAGGGAGATGAAACAGACCGCGGAGAAGGTTAAAAAGAGCGCAAAAAAGAAATAACAGCATTTGGAAGTAAAAAAGTAAAATATCGCAACTAAAAAATAAAGTTTTTCACATAATAAAGAGGACATACTGCTTGTATGCCCTCTTTTTTTACAAAGTTTATGATAAAGGATGTGGAAGCTTGGAACGTTTAGGAGAACCAGACCATAGAAGGGTTCTGATCTATAAGAGATTTTTATATGTGATGCTGACCCTTGGCGTATTGGGAGTGATTTTTTCTCTCTATTTCTTTATGTGGCTCAGTGTTCCGTCCACCATCATGATCAAAGCGGGGGTGGATCAGGAATTGGATTTTAAAGTACCGGCCAGCGGGGAGCTCTACAGGGAGGCGGTGGAGGTGTCGGGAGGGGCGAACCCTTTTCCGGAGATGGATTACCGGATCCACATCGACCTGGGCAGGCCCCTCACTCTCAGAGCCAGCCAGGTGGATCAGTATAAGCTGCAGCTTCGCCTGTTCGGGATGATTCCCTTAAAAGAGGTGGACGTGGAGGTGATCCAGGATCTGCGCCTTAAGCCCTCGGGGATCCCCATCGGGATCTACGTCAGGACACAGGGTGTGCTGGTGGTGGGGATCGGCGAGTTTGAGGGGGAGGACGGACAGAAGTATAACCCCGGTAAATATGTATTCCAGACAGGGGATTATATCCTGGAGATCAATGACGAGGAGATCAGCGAAAAGAGGCAGCTGATCGAACGGATCAGTCACTGCGAGGGCCAGGAGTTGGTGTTTAAGGTACAGAGGGGAGATGCGCTGATCGAGGTAAAGGCCAGGCCGCAGATGAATCAGAACGGAGAGTACAAGATGGGGATCTGGGTCAGGGACAACGCCCAGGGGGTGGGAACCATGACCTATGTGGACGAGAACGGCTGCTTCGGCGCGCTGGGCCATGGGATCAATGATGTGGACACCAGCACGCTGATGAGTCTGTCCAGGGGTACCCTCTACCATACCCAGATCATCGGAATCACCCGGGGAGCCACCGGATCACCCGGGGAGCTCACCGGATTTATTGAGTACGACGACAGAAATATCATGGGTGAGATCACCGCCAATACCCCCCGGGGGATTTTCGGGATCTGCACCCCGGAGATCGCCGGGCAGGTGGAATACGATTATCTTCCCCTGGGGCTCAAGCAGGAGATCCAAAAGGGCCCTGCCCAGATCATCTGTTCTCTGGGAGGGGAGACGCAGGCCTATGACGTGGAGATCACGGACATCAACCTGGAAAACGACAATGTGAACCGGGGAATCGTGCTGGAGATCACGGATCCTGAGCTGCTCATGGCCACCGGGGGAATTGTACAGGGGATGAGCGGCAGTCCCATCATCCAGGACGATAAGCTCATCGGGGCCGTCACCCACGTTCTGGTGCAGGATCCTGCCAGGGGATACGGGATTTTTATCGAGAACATGCTGGTACACTGAGAATCACAGGGTGTCAGAAAATGGTAAAATTTACCATATCCGGTTGAATAAACTCGTTTTCTGTGATAAATTCACTATTAAGACTTTTCCAGAATATGGAAAATCCGGTCTTAAAGGGTGGATGATATATGAAGCGGGAGTATCTGAAAAAGAATGTGTACGACGCCTTTTTAGAGCGTCTGGATCTGATTTTCAGAGAATTTGAGAATATTTACGTGTCCTTTTCCGGGGGAAAGGACAGCGGGCTTTTGCTCAATATGCTGCTGGATTACCGGAATAAATATTATCCGGACAGAGTGATCGGCATGTTCCATCAGGATTTTGAGGCGCAGTATACGGTCACAAGCGAGTATGTGGAGCGGACCTTCGAGCGGGTAAAGGATCAGGTGGAGCCTTACTGGGTGTGCCTTCCCATGGCCACCCGGACGGCCCTTAGCAGCTATGAGATGTTCTGGTATCCCTGGGACGATACCAGAAAGGAGAGCTGGGTGCGGCCCATGCCCCGTAAGGAGTACGTGATTAATCTGGACAACAACCCCATTTCCACTTACCGTTACCGGATGCACCAGGAGGATCTTGCCAGGCAGTTCGGACGCTGGTACCGGATCTGTCATGGGGACAAAAAAACCGTGTGTCTTCTGGGAATGCGGGCGGACGAATCCCTCCAGAGGTACAGCGGCTTCCTGAATAAGAAGTATGGATATAAGGACGAGTGCTGGATCACTCAGCAGTTCAAGGACGTGTGGTGCGCCTCGCCGCTCTTTGACTGGTCCTCGGAGGATATCTGGCACGCCAATTATATTTTTAACTATGATTACAATCGTCTGTACGATCTTTATTATATGGCAGGTCTGAAGGTTTCCCAGATGCGGGTGGCGTCCCCCTTTAACGATTATTCCAAGGATTCCTTAAATTTATATCGCGTGATCGATCCCGAGATCTGGGTGAAGCTGGTGGGCAGGGTGCAGGGAGCCAACTTTGCCAGTATCTATGGAAGGACCAAAGCCATGGGATATCGCAATGTCACCCTCCCCGAGGGCCATACCTGGAAGTCCTATACCCTGTTTTTGCTGGACACCCTTCCTGCCAGACTGCGGAATAATTATGTGAAGAAGTTCAAGACCTCCATTGAGTTCTGGCACAAGACGGGCGGGGGGCTGGACGAGGAGAACATCAGGGAGCTGGAGCGGCACGGTTATCAGATCAGAAGGAACGGGGTTTCCAACTATACCCTGAGCAAAAAGACGCGGATTATCTTTATCGGAAAGATCCCGGACGATACGGACGATATCAAGTCCACCAAGGATATCCCGAGCTGGAAGCGGATGTGCTACTGCATTCTGAAAAACGACCATATCTGCCGGTTCATGGGCTTTGGCATGAGCAAGCAGCAGAAGAAACATATCGAAATCATCAGGCGAAAGTACGAAAGCGTGGAGGAGATGGAATATGGAATATAGCAGCCCTGTTTACCACATCATTCAGGTTCCTGTGGAGAAGGTTAAGCCCAATACATATAATCCCAACTCGGTGGCACCCCCGGAGATGAAGCTGCTCTATGAGAGTATAAAGATTGACGGCTACACCATGCCTATTGTATGCTATTACAGTAAGGAAAGCGACATCTATGTGATCGTGGACGGCTTTCACCGCTATCGGGTGATGCTCGAGCACGAGGATATTTACGAGAGGGAAAAGGGGCTTCTTCCGGTGTCCGTGATCGACAAGCCCATCGATCAGAGGATGGCCAGCACGATTCGGCACAACCGGGCCAGGGGAAGCCATAACGTGGATCTGATGAGCAATATCGTAAAGGAGCTCCACGAGCTGGGGCGCTCCGACGCATGGATCTCCAGGCATCTGGGAATGGACAGGGACGAGATCCTGCGCCTGAAGCAGATCACAGGCCTGGCGGCGCTGTTTAAGGATGTGAAGTTCGGGGAGGCCTGGCGGCCGGTGGAGGACGAAGGAACAGACTGATGCTCTGACAGGGAGGAACAAAACTGATGCTGACGATAGGGAGCCATATGTCCATTGCGGACGGAATCGCAGGGGCGGCGCAGAATGCGGTGGAGATGGAAGCGAATACCATGCAGATTTTCACCCGAAATCCCAGAGGATCGGGCTATCGCGCCTGCAGTGAGAAAGAGAGGGAGCGTTTTGATGCGATCCGGAGAGAGAACGGCTTTGGCCCGGTGCTGGCCCACGCCCCCTACACCATGAATCTGGCGAGCGCCAGAGAATCCACCTGGGAGTTTGCCTGCATGGTGATCCGGGAGGATGTGGCCAGGATGGACGCTCTGGGGATCGAGAATCTGGTCTTTCATCCGGGGAGCCATACGGGAATCGGCGTCTGCGCGGGGATTGAGAACATCATAAGAGGCCTTGATCAGGGGATCACCGGAAGGGAGCGGATCACGGTGCTTTTGGAGACCATGTCCGGGAAGGGGACGGAAATCGGCGCTTCCTTTGAGGAGCTTAAGGCCATCCGGGACGGCGTGTCCCATCCGGAGAGGGTGGGGATCTGTCTGGATACCTGTCACGTCTTTTCGGCGGGATATGACATCGTCCACGATCTGGAGGGTGTGCTGGAGGAGTTTGACCGTGTGCTGGGCCTTCCCCTTCTCCGGGCCATTCACTTAAACGACAGCCTTGCGCCCTTTGGCTCCCATAAGGACCGCCACGCCGTCATCGGTGAGGGACAGATCGGGATGGAGGCTCTGCTTGGCGTACTTGAACATCCGCGTCTTAAGAATCTGCCCTTTTATCTGGAGACGCCCCTGGATGACGGGGGACATAAGCGGGAGATACGCATGATCAGGCAGCAGCTGGGAGAGGCGGACCCGGTGTCCGGCGCCTGAGGCCGGCGGGGTAAGGATCCGGCGGCGGAAAGAGCGGAGTTTGGAATGGATACAGAAAGGATGCGGGATACATGGAAAAGGATCTGACAACAGGGAGCGTGACGAAAACCATGCTGAAATTTGCCGGCCCCATGATTCTGGGAAATCTGTTGCAGCAGTGCTACAATATAGCGGATACCCTGATCGTGGGACGGTTTCTGGGAAAGGACGCCCTTGCGGCGGTGGGCAGCGCGTACACGCTGATGACGTTTCTGACCTCGATCCTCATCGGGCTGTGTATGGGCAGCGGCGCAATCCTGTCCATGTATTACGGAAAAAAAGAGGCCTCGCAGATGAAAAAGAGTATGCTGGCTTCTTTTTTGTTTATTGCGGCGGCGGCGGTACTGCTGAGCGTGCTGGCCTTTGCGCTGATTCATCCCATTCTGCATCTGTTGCAGGTGCCGGAGAGTATTTACGGGCTGATGCACGAATATGTGTGGGTGATTTTCTGGGGGATCGGGTTCGTGTTTCTCTATAATTATTTTGCATTTCTTCTGCGGGCCATGGGCAATTCCCTGACTCCACTGTGCTTTCTGGGAATTTCGGCGGCGATGAATATCGCTCTGGATCTTCTGTTTGTGATCGGTTTCGGGATGGGGGCAGGGGGAGCGGCCCTGGCTACGGTGCTCTCCCAGGCGGTGTCGGGGATCGGCATCGGGGTCTATGCCTGGATCCGGGAGCCGGACCTGCGCCCGGGAAGATCGGAGATTGCCGTTGACAGAAGGACGGTGACGGAGGTGGTGCGCCACAGTCTGGCCGCCTGCGTCCAGCAGTCGGTGATGAATTTCGGCATCCTCATGGTCCAGGGGCTGGTGAACAGCTTTGGGACAGTGGTGATGGCGGCCTTTGCGGCGGCGGTGAAGATCGACTCCTTTGCCTATATGCCCGCCCAGGAATTCGGGAACGCCTTCTCCCTTTTTATCTCCCAGAATCACGGGGCGGGCAAGGTCTTGCGGATCCGACAGGGAAGCCGCAGGGCGGCGGCGCTCTCTGTCTTTTTCTGTGTGGTCATCTCCGGGGGGATTTTTGTGCTTGCCCCCTGGCTGATGGGCTTTTTTGTGGAGGCCGGGGAGCGGCAGATCATAGAGACCGGCGTGGGCTATTTAAGGACGGAGGGGGCCTTTTACTGCGGGATCGGCGTGCTCTTTCTTCTCTACGGTTTTTACCGGGGGGTGGAAAAGCCGGAAATGTCCCTGGTGCTGACAGTGATCTCCCTCGGGACGAGGGTGCTTCTGGCTTATCTGCTCTCGCCGGTTCCTCAGATCGGCGTGTGGGGAATCTGGTGGGCCATCCCCATCGGGTGGTTTCTGGCGGATCTGGCGGGAATTTTGTGCCTGCGCCGGGTGGGCGGGTACGATCTGCGCAGAAATACCGGGAAGGACTGAGGTCTCTGGCATGATTCAGAGCGGGTATAAGAATGCCTTCGGAGCGAAGGGATGGGCCCGGAGCGACGGGCGAAGGAGAAAGAGATGGTCAGAGTCAGAGCGGAGTATTTTTCCATAAGACAGATCTGTGAGTCAGGACAGTGTTTCCGGCTGGAGCGACTGGAAAAGCAGGCGTCAGAGGGGGAGGATTCGCCGGAAACGAACCGCGAGCGGGCCGGGAGCGCCGGGCTGGATGCGGACGGGGAGGAGAGTTACGCTCTGTGCGCGCTGGGAAGGTATCTGGAGATCAGACAGAACGGGGATGAGATTTTCTTTGACTGCACCCGGCAGGAGTTTGAAAAGGTCTGGAAAAATTATTTCGATCTGGACGAGGATTATGGAAAAATCATCGCCTCCATCGACAGGCAGGACGCCTGGCTTACCAGGGCCGCGGCGCACGGCAGCGGGATCAGGATTCTGCGGCAGGATCTGTGGGAGATGATCGTTTCCTTTCTGATCTCCCAGCAGAACAATATCAGGCGGATCAGAAGATGCATCGATCTGCTCTGCAAAACCTTCGGAGAGGAAAAAAGGACAAAGCAGGGAAGACGCTATTATGATTTTCCCGGGGCGCAGGCCCTTGCAGCCGCCTCCCCGGAGGAGCTTCGCGCCTGCAACCTGGGCTATCGCAGCCGCTACATACACGAAACCGCGGGATGCATCGCCCGGGGGGAGGCAGACCTTGCGCAGATCAGGGCGCTGCCCCATGAGCAGGCCCGACAGGAGCTTATGAAGCTGTGCGGAGTGGGGGTGAAGGTGGCGGAATGTGTCTGTCTTTTTGGCCTGCATCATACGCAGGCCTTTCCTGTGGATGTCCATATGGACAGGGTGCTGGCCGGCCGATATCCCCAGGGCTTTCCCTTTGAGCAGTATCAGAAAAATGCGGGAATCATGCAGCAGTATCTGTTTTACTATGACCTGAAAAAGGGAGGGGAGAAGGAAAGCGGCATCTGACAATCTGCGAAGGACATTCTGAACGCTGTGTACGGATTATAGTCATATAGTATAGAAGAAAAAGAACAGGAACGAAAAAATCATGCAATTTTTCATTCTTTATGCGTTCCACTCTTGCCTGAACGGGAAGGGAATGATAAAATGATTTAATACTTTATACAGTCAGCACAGGAGGTCGGCAGAATGGATGTAGTGGGGATGTTAAATCAGTTAAATCAGGAGACGAGGGTGCTTCTTACCCTCTCCATCATTCTTTTTTCCGGCTTTATCATGACGCGGATGACCAATACCCTGAACATGCCAAAGGTGAGCGGTTATATTCTGGCGGGGATTCTGATCGGCCCCTGCGGGCTCAATTTTATTCCCCGGAATATGATCGGCGGCATGAGCTTTATCAGCGACCTGGCGCTGGCGTTCATCGCCTTCGGGGTAGGAAAATTCTTCAAAAAGGAAGTGCTGATGCGCACCGGAAGGAGGATCATTGTGATCACCATCAGCGAGGCCCTGGCGGCGGGGGTGCTGGTGACCTTTCTTCTGAAATTCATGTTCCGCTTAAACTGGGATTTTGCGCTGATGCTGGGCGCCATCGCCACAGCCACCGCTCCGGCCAGCACCATGATGACCATCAACCAGTACAAGGCAAAGGGAGAGTTCGTGGATACCCTATTGCAGATTGTGGCGCTGGACGATGTGGTCTGTCTGCTTGCCTTCAGCATTATTTCGGCCGTCGTGAACGGAAACGCGGCGGGAAGCCTTTCCGCCCACGATATTCTGGTGCCCCTGGCATATAACATTATCGTGATCGCGCTGGGAGTTTTCTGCGGATATTTCTTAAGCCGTCTGCTGATTCCGGCCAGAAGCAGGGACAACCGGCTGATTCTGGCCATCGCCATGCTTCTGGGCCTGAGCGGGATCTGCGCGGCCATCGATATATCCCCGCTGCTCTCCTGCATGGTGTTCGGCGCATTCTACATAAATCTGACCGAGGACAAAAAGCTGTTCCGGCAGATTAACAGCTTCACCCCTCCGGTGATGTCCATCTTTTTTATCGTCTCAGGGATGAATCTGGATCTGAACGCGCTCTCCACAGTGGGGGCGATCGGCGTATGCTATTTTGTCATCCGTATTATCGGAAAATACCTGGGCACCTATTTCAGCTGTATGGTCATGAAGACCAGCGCGGCGATCCGTAATTATATGGGGTTTGCCCTGATTCCCCAGGCCGGGGTCGCCATAGGTCTGGCCTTTCTCGCTCAGAGGATGCTGCCCGCCGAGACGGGGAATCTTCTGCTGACCATCATTCTTTCCTCCTCCGTGCTCTATGAGATGGTGGGGCCTGTGAGCGCAAAGACGGCTCTGTTCCTCTCGGGAAGCATTTCCAGGGAAAAGGGAGGGAAGGCGGTTTGTGAGGAGGAAGCCGTTTCTGATGGGAGAAGCGCCTGCGGGGCGAAAGTCGCCGGTGCGGAGGCGGACGCTTCGGAGGAAGACTCTGAGAAAAACGAGGCGGGGGAGCAGGCGATTCTCCCTCCGGAAAAAACGCAGGACAGCGGGGAGGCGGGCCGTTCCTGTCCTGCCCTGCAAAGCGGGGAGGAGGAGCCCACAGAGCCCGGGCGCGCGGATCTGCAAAGGGATGAGCAGCCCGAAGTCCCGGAAGGGGACGGGCAGCGGAGTACGGACATGTGCGGGCCAAAGGCGCAGGCCCCGGAGGACGGGGGAGAGACGGAGGTTTCCGGGGATCCGGATCCGACGGAGTATCCCTGTGCCGCGGAGGGGGCCGACGAGGAGGAGCTACACGCGGTTCTGCCGGAGCTGCGGGAGTACAGCAGGGGAGCCAGCGAGAACGATACCTTCAACATGGAGCGGGAAGTAAAGCGCCATGAGAGGGAGGTCAAGTCCTCCAGAAACAAGAAAAAGAAGAAGGGAAAGAAACAGTGACATCTGATTACATACGTGCCGGAGCACGTGGACAGGAGGAAATATGGCACTTGTGACGATGGACCGGCTCATGGACCGGGCCGGGCAGAAAAACGGCGCGGTGGGCGCGTTTAATGTGGGAAATATGGAAATGGTCATGGGGGTGGTGCAGGCGGCCCAGGAGCTCGGGGAGCCGGTGATTCTCCAGATCGCCCAAAAGCGTCTGGGACATTCGCCCCTTTCCCTGATCGGCCCCATGATGGTGGCCGCTGCGGAGAACGCGACGGTGGATATTGCGGTGAATCTGGATCACGGACTCACACTGGAATGCATCAGGCAGGCTCTGGAGCTGGGCTTTTCTTCCGTGATGCTGGACGCATCCTCCCTGCCCTTTGAAGAAAATATTGAGGCCAGCAGAAGGGTGAAGGAGCTGGCCTCCTCCTACGGCGCAGTGGTGGAGGCGGAGCTGGGCGTGGTAGGCGGAAATGAGGGCGGCGGGGAAAAGCAGATCCGCTGTACGGAGCCCGAATCTGCGGGAGAGTTCTGCGTAAGAACCGGGGTGGACGCCCTGGCGGTGGCGATCGGAAACGCCCACGGCGTCTATGCGGCGCTGCCAGAGCTGCGTTTTGATATCCTTGATCAGATCCGGGAGAGGACCAGGGTTCCTCTGGTGCTTCACGGCGGCACGGGAATGACTCCGGAGATGTTCAGAAGGGCCATCAATGGAGGAATCCGCAAGATCAATATCGCAACCTCCGGCCTGCAGTCCATGGCGGATTATGCCAGGGACTATTGCGCCGGCGTCACGAAGGCGGACTATTTCAAACTGTCGGAAGCCATGGTGGAGGGCGTTTATAAAAATACGGCGGCCCATATCCGGCTCTTTGCGGGCCAACTGCGGAACTTTTAATAAGAAAGGAGAACGATATGCAGTACATCACATTTGACTCCTCCAGGGAGCTGGATCTGATCCTGCTTGGCAGGATCGCCATCGATTTTAATCCGGTGGACTTAAACCGCCCGCTGGAGGAGAGCAGCAACTTCAACAAATATCTGGGAGGCTCTCCGGCCAACATTGCGGTGGGGATGGCAAGGCTTGGGAAGAAGATCGGCTTTTTCGCCAGGGTGTCTGACGATCAGTTCGGGGATTATGTGACCCATTACTTTGAGAAGGAGGGGATCGACGTAAGCCACATCAGGCGCTGCGAAAACGGAGAAAAGTTAGGACTCACCTTCACGGAGATCAAAAGTCCCACCGAGAGCCAGATATTGATGTATCGGGACGGGGTGGCGGATTTACAGCTCTCCCCGGAGGATATCGACGAGGAGTATATCAAAAAGGCGAAGGCAGTGCTGATCTCCGGCACGGCTCTTGCGGCCAGCCCTTCCAGGGAGGCGGCGCTCAAGGCGGTGATGCTGGCGAAAAAGAACGGGGCAGCGGTGATATTTGATATCGACTATCGGGCCTATACCTGGAAAAGCATGGACGAAATCTCCATCTACTATTCCCTGGTGGCAAGAGACAGCGATCTGATTCTGGGCTCCCGGGAGGAGTTTGACCTGACGGAGCGCATTGCGGGGATCCCGTCAGAGGATGAGGAGAGCGCCAGATACTGGCATGGGCAGGGATGTAAGGTTGTGGTGATCAAGCATGGAAAGGAAGGCTCCACGGCCTACGCCTGCGACGGAAAGCACTATGCGGTCAGGCCCTTCCCAACCAACGCGCTGAAAGGCTTTGGAGGCGGGGACGGGTATGCATCCTCCTTCCTGCGGGCATTGATCGACGGATGCAGCGTGCCACAGGCGCTGGAGTATGGCTCCGCGTCGGCCTCCATGCTGATCTCGGCCCACAGCTGTTCCGCGGCCATGCCCACGCTTAAGGAGGTGGAGCAGTTTATTAAGGAAGAAAAGGAAAAGTACGGAGAAATGGTGGCGCTGCAGTAGAAGGAGGGACAAAGCATGTACGAGAGACCGGAATTTAACGAGAAGGGGGAAAAGATCCTCTGTCTGGAGGACGGGAAGAACAGCCACATGCTGATGGATGTGTGGGTAAAAAGGCTTGCGCCGGGGGAGAGCGTATCCCTGCAGTCGGCGCAGAAGGAGACGGCGGTGATGCTCCTTGCCGGGGAGGTGAGCTTTGCCTTTGAGGGCAGACAGGAGAAGGGAGAGAGGCGCAGCGTTTTCCAGGATAAGCCTTATTGTCTCCATGTCTGCAAGGGGAAGGAGATCACCGTCGCCGCCAGGAAGGAGAGCAGGCTTTTAATCCAGCGCACGGTCAATGAAAGGGAGTTTGAGACGGTATTTTATACCCCGGAAAAATGCACCCTGCAGGAGTTCGGCAGCGCCCAGTGGGAGGGCACGGCCCACCGGCAGGTGCTGACGGTGTTTGACTACGACAACGCTCCCTGCTCCAACATGGTGATGGGGGAGGTGTTCCACAGGCCGGGATGCTGGTCCAGCTATCCGCCCCATTTTCATCCCCAGCCGGAGCTCTACTATTATGAGTTTGATAAGCCCCAGGGCTTTGGGGTGGGCTTCGACGGGGAGCAGTGCTTTAAGGTGGAGGATCAGGGATGTCTGACCATCACGCCCATGAACGCCCACCAGCAGGCGGCGGCCCCTGGCTACCGGATGTACTATGCCTGGCTGATCCGTCATCTGGAGGGGGATCCCTGGCGAAAAACCAGGATCGATGTGCCGGAGCACGCCTGGCTGATGCAGGAGGATTAATCGCTGTCACGCTCCGCGAGTCGACTGATTGATTAAAAAACAGGAGTGAAGAAATGAGCAGGACAGAGATAAGCTTTCAGGATACTAAAATATGCCTGGATCAGGACACCCTGGGGCTGGAGATCACCAGCCGGGGGGAGCGCTGGCGCGTGGCTGACTCCTACAGGCCTTACTTTTGTGTGGACGGGGAGGAGATCCGGTTTGACAGCGCCGGAAAAAAGGAGCATTTCGCCTGGAAAACAGGGGTGGGGACGGGAATCAGAAGCGTGTTTACCGGGTTTTCCATTGGCGGAAAAGAAGACGCGATGAGCTTCCAGACTGTGATATGGATCGAGTATGCCACACAGGATGTGTTTTTTGAGCTGACCCCCTTACAGGAGGCGGAGGCGATCGTGGGGAACTTTTACTGGCCGGGGCCCATGGAGTTTACCAGCCGCAGAAGGGACTGGTATTCCCTCATCAGTCTGATGCAGGGACTGCTGATTCCCAACGACTGGGAATACGCGGTGGACAGAGTGACCTTTGACGGCCAGATGTGCAGCGCCGGTTCCTATATGCCATGGTTTGGACAGGTGCGGCCCGGGGCGTCCTATATCGCCATCGTGTGCGACCCCTGGGACGCGGGATATCAGGTGGAGCATCCGGCCGGTTCGGATTACTGCCACCTGTCGGTGCGGTGGCTTCCAAGCCTTGGGAAGCTGGCGTACAGACGGACTGTGAAGTACCGCTTTGTAAAGGACGGAGATTACAACGAGCTTTGCAAGGTCTACAGAGCATATGCAAGGGAGAAGGGGCTTGTGGTGACGCTGAAAGAAAAGGCGGCCCGAAATCCGCTGGTGGATCGGTTTATCGGCTCCGCTATCGTGCATACGGGAATCAAAAACCACGTATCTCCCGACTCCGCGTACTATGACAGAGAGCACCCGGAGAAGAATGATTCCGTAACGCCCTTCGGGGTGCGGGAGCGGCAGGCCCGACGCCTGAAGGAGATGGGGCTGGAAAAGGTATATCTGCATCTGGACGGCTGGGGAGAGCCGGGATACGACAATCAGCATCCGGACTATCTGCCTGCGTGCGGCGAGGCCGGCGGCTGGGAGGGGATGAAGCGTCTGGCCGAGAGCATGAAGGAGATGAATTATATCTTTGCCATCCATGACCAGTACAGGGATTACTATTTTGATGCGAAAACCTACGACGGTGAATTCTCCATCGTTTCGCCCCAGGGGCAGAAGCCGGATTTCTGCCGCTGGGCGGGAGGCTGGCAGACCTACATCTGCGCCACACAGGCCCCGCTCTACTTAAAGCGCAATTTTACAGAGATGTTCCGGCATGGGATAAAGCCCCAGGGAACCTATCTGGACGTGTTTACATGCAATGAGAGCGACGAATGCGCCCATCCCTGGCATCGGATGACCCGGAAGGAATGCATTGAATACAGGAAAAACTGCTTTGACTTTTTAAACGCCAACGATATCCTGCCAAGCTCCGAGGAGGCGGCGGACTGGGCCATCCCCAGTGTGGTGACGGCCCACTATGGGCCTTATGAGTTTATGCTTGCCCCGAAGAAGGATCCCATGGGGATCCCGGTTCCGCTCTTTAATCTGGTCTATCACGACTGCGTGGTGCTGCCCTGGCTGATGGACGCAGACCAGCCCCAGGGAGACTATATGCTCTATGCCCTGTTAAACGGCGGGGCGGCATATCTGAACTTCGAGCTGGAGGGGGAAGCGCTTTCCCGGGAGGTGGAGCGTTATCGTATCGTGGCGCAGCTTCAGGAGAAGGTGGCGCGAAGCGAGATGGTCCGGCATGAGTTCCTGGATGCGGCAGGACGGAGGCAGAAGACCGTATTTGGCGACGGCACGGAGGTGGAAATCGATCTGGACAAATCGTCCTACACCATCCGGTATGCGGGGTAAAAACGAAAACAGCAGATGCTCTGAAGAATATCTGCGGAACTGAAATAAGGAGGTATTTAAGATGGCATATATGACGACCGCACAGGCGCTGGTGAAATTTCTCGACAACCAGTATGTGTCCTTTGACGGTGTGGAAAACAAATTTGTGGAGGGGATCTTTACCATTTTCGGCCACGGCATTGTGTGCGGGCTGGGGGAGGCCCTGGACTCTGACCGGGGAGGCCTCACGGTCTTTCAGGGAAAAAACGAGCAGGGGATGGCTCACGTGGCCATGTCCTTTGCCAAACAGAATAACCGAAGGAAAATCATCGCCTGCGCTTCCTCCATCGGGCCGGGGGCGGCCAACATGGTGACAGCGGCGGCCACGGCCACGGTGAACCACGTTCCGCTCCTTCTGTTCCCGGCGGACGCCTTTTCCACCAGACAGCCGGACCCGGTGCTGCAGCAGTTTGAGCAGGTCAATTCCCTGGCAACCACCACCAACGACGCCTACCGGGCGGTGTGCCGCTACTGGGATCGGATCACCCGGCCGGAGCAGCTCATGTCGGCCATGACAAACGCCATGCGGGTGCTCACGGATACGGCCCAGACCGGGGCGGTGTGCATCTCCCTGCCCCAGGACGTGGAGGGGGAGAGCTATGACTTTCCGGAGGAATTCTTCGAAAAGAGGGTTCACCGGATCACCCGGATCGTCCCCTCGCCGGAGGAGCTCTCGGATGTGGCGCAGGCGCTGTTCTCCGCGAAAAAGCCTCTTGTGATCTGCGGCGGCGGGGTGCGTTATTCCGAGGCGGGAGAGGCCCTGGAGGCCTTCTGCGAGGCCTTCCATATCCCCTTTGCGGAGACCCAGAGCGGCAAGAGCGCGTGCCTTTCCTCCCACCCTTACAATCTCGGGGGGATTGGCGTGACGGGCAACAGCGCCGGCAACGACATCGCAAAAGAGGCGGATGTGATTCTGGGCGTGGGAACCCGGTTTTCGGATTTTACCACCGCTTCCAAATCCCTGTTCCGGCCGGATGCGCGGGTGCTGACGGTGAACGCCTCCCGCTTTGACGCCTACAAGCTGGGGGCGGTGAAGGTGGTGGCGGACGCCAGGCTGGCCATCACGGCGCTGCATGAAATCCTGCGGGAAAAGGACTATCGCTCCGGCTACGGGGAGGAGATCCGAAAGGCAAAAGAAAAGTGGGATAAGGAGATGGCATTCCTCTCCTCCTACGCCTTCGGGGAGGACTTTAAGCCCCTGATCGCCGCGGGAGATCCCGCAACCCTGCCGGAGTTTCGCGAGATGACGGGCAGCGCCCTGACCCAGACCGCGGTGGTGGCCAGGGTGCGGGAGCTGATTCCAGGGGACGCCATCTGTGTGGGAGCGGCGGGATCCCTTCCCGGAGACCTGCAGCGGATGTGGACCACCGACTGCCGGTATTCCTACAACATGGAGTACGGCTATTCCTGCATGGGCTATGAGATTGCCGGGGCCCTGGGCTCAAAGCTGGCAAGACCCGGCCAGGAGGTGTACGCCATGTGCGGGGACGGGAGCTATCTGATGCTGCACTCGGAGCTGGTGACCTCCCTGCAGGAGCGCCGGAAGATCAATGTTCTGCTCTTTGACAACAGCGGCTTCGGATGTATCAACAACCTGGAGATGTCCAACGGCATCGGAAACCTGGCCACGGAGTTCCGTTTCCGGGATGAGGATGGGAATCTCCTGGGGGATCTGATCCCCATCGATTTCGCCGCCTGCGCCGCAGGCTACGGGGTGAAGACCTACCGGGTAAGAACCATGGAGGAGCTTGAAAATGCCCTGGCGGACAGCTTAAAGCAGGATAAATCCACCCTGATCGATATCAAGGTGATGCCCAAGACCATGACGGACGGCTACGGCGCGTGGTGGCATGTGGGTCTTGCCAGCACCTCATCGAACGAGAAGGTGAGGCGCTCTTACGAAAACAAAAAGCAAAATCTGGAGAAGGCGAGGAAATACTGATGGACAACAAAACGACGCTTGACGCAAAAAAAGTGCATTTGGGGATCGCCCCCATTGCCTGGACCAACGACGACATGCCCGACCTGGGGGCGGAGAACACCTTTGAGCAGTGCGTCTCGGAGATGGCCCTGGCGGGCTTTAGCGGCTGTGAGGTGGGCAACAAGTATCCCAGGGACACCGCGGTGCTGAAAAAGGCCCTGTCCCTGCGGGGAATGCAGATCTGCAACGCCTGGTTTTCCACCTTCCTGACCACGGCGCCCTATGAGGAGACGGAAGAAGGCTTTATCCGGCACATCACCTTTCTGAAGGAGATGGGGGCGAAGGTGGTGGGCGTCTCCGAGCAGGGGCACTCCATCCAGGGCACGGACAAATCCATTTTCCGGGACAAATACGTGATGAACGATCAGGAGTGGGAGCTGCTCTGCACGGGATTAAATAAGCTGGGAAAGGTCGCCAGGGATATGGGGATCGCCCTTACCTTCCATCACCACATGGGAACGGTGGTTCAGACGGCGGCGGAGATCGACCGGATGATGGAGAACACGGATCCGGAGCTGGTGGGGCTTTTGTTTGACAGCGGCCACCTGGCCTACTGCGGGGAGGATTACCTGGCGGTGCTGAAAAAGTACATGGGAAGAACCCGCCACGTACACTTAAAGGACATCCGCCCCCGGATCGTGGAAAAGGTAAGGCAGGAAAACTTAAGCTTCCTGCAGGGGGTACGGCTGGGCGCCTTCACGGTGCCCGGGGACGGGGCCATCGATTTTGAGCCCATTTTCCGGACGCTGGCGGAAAACGACTACGAAGGGTATGTGCTGGTGGAGGCGGAGCAGGATCCGGCCCTGGCCAATCCCCTGGAGTATGCCATAAAGGCAAGGAAATATATCGCGGACAAGGCGGGAATCTGAAATAGAATCAACAGAAAAAGGAAAGGCAGGAATTAATTATGATCAGAATCGGTATTATCGGCGCGGGGCGCATCGGGAAGGTGCATCTGGAATCCATCACTTATCACGTAAAGAACGCGGTGGTGGTTGCAGTGGCGGATCCCTTTATGAATGAGGAGACGGAGCGCTTTATCAGGAGCATGGGCGTCGAGGAGGTCTATAAGGACTACAAAGAGATTATCAACCATAAGGAGATCGACGCGGTGCTGGTGTGCTCCTCCACGGACACCCACGCGTCCATCTCCATCGAGGCCATCGAGGCGGGCAAGCATGTGTTCTGCGAAAAGCCGGTGGATCACTCCTTGGAGAAAATCCAGGCGGTGGCGGACGCTCTTGCGGCGCACCCCGGGTGCAGGTTCCAGGTGGGCTTTAACCGCCGCTTCGACCACAACTTCGCGGCGGTGCGCAGAGCCTTTGACGAGGGACGGATCGGCCAGGCCCATATTCTGAAGATCACCTCCCGGGATCCCGAGCCCCCCAATCCGGCCTACATTAAGGTCTCCGGGGGCATGTTCCTGGATATGACCATCCATGATTTCGATATGGCGTGCTTCCTCACGGACAGCGATGTGGAGGAGGTCTATGTGCAGTCCGCGGTGCTGGTGGATCCGGCCATCGGAGAGCAGGGGGATGTGGACACCGCCATCATCACCATGAAGATGGCAAACGGCGCGCTGGCCGTGATCGACAACTCCAGACGGGCGGCCTACGGGTACGATCAGAGAGCGGAGCTGTTCGGTTCAAAGGGGATGGCGGCTACCGCCAACGATACCCTTTCCACGGCGGTGATCTCTGACGCTACAGGCGTGACGGGAGAAAAGCCTCTGTTCTTTTTCCTGGAAAGGTATATGGAATCCTTTTCCGAGGAGATGCGTCAGTTCGTGGACGCCTGCGAGAACGGAAAGGATGTCCCGGTGGGAATCCACGCGGGAATGCAGTCGGTGAAGATCGGTCTGGCCGCCAGAAAATCGGTGGAGGAGCACAGGCCGGTGAAAATCTCCGAGCTGGACTGACACCTGGCAGGCCGTTTCTTTTCGGGCCCGGGAGCATCCGGGCAGGAGAGCGCTCCGGATATACCGGAGGGAATGCAGAACATACGCAATGCAGCAGAAATGGAGAATAGAATTATGTCGAATCAGTTTATGATGCCCAGGCAGATTTTTTACGGGGAGGGGGCCCTTGAACAGGCGGCCCCGTTCCTGGCTGGCTGCGGAAAAAAAGCGTTGATTGTCACAGACCCTTCCATGGTTAAGCTTGGAAACGTGGATGCGGTGACGAAAATACTGAAGGAGAACGGAACCGATTTCGCGGTGTTCGAGGGTGTGACGGGGGAGCCCACGGACCGGATGGTGGAGGAGGGCCTGGCGCTCTGGAAAGCGGAGGGCTGCGATTTTCTGGCGGCTGTGGGGGGCGGCTCCCCCATCGACACCATGAAGGCCATCGCCGTGGTGGCGGTGGCGGGCGGCTCCATCAACGACTGGTACGGGAAGGAGATCACGGGATCCCTTCCTCCCATGGCGGCCATCCCCACCACCAGCGGAACGGGCTCCGAGGCCACCCAGTTTACCATCATCACCAACACCCAGGCGGACATCAAGATGCTCCTTAAGGGAAAGGTTCTGATGCCGGATATCGCCGTGGACGATCCCAGGTTCACCATGACCGCGCCGCCCTCCATCACGGCGGCCACCGGGCTGGACGCTCTCTGCCACGCGGCGGAGGCCTACACCTCCCGCAGGGCCCAGCCCATGACGGATACCCTGGCGCTCAGCGCCGTGAAGCGGATCTTCCGGTATCTGCCGGAGTGCTTCGCCCATGGAGACGATGCGGGGGCCCGGATGCAGATGAGCCTGGCGGCGCTGGAGGCGGGGATCGCCTTTAACAACGCCTCCGTCACGGTGATCCACGGCATGAGCCGGCCCATCGGTGCCCTGTTCCATGTGCCCCACGGGGTCAGCAACGCCATGCTCCTTCCGGCATGCTTTTCTTATGTGTACAGGGAGGCGGCGGAGCGGTTCGCGGATCTTGGCAGGGCCATCGGAGCGGCGGGGGAGAAGGATACGGATCCGGAGGCGGCGGAGAAATTCATCCACGCCTGCGAAAAGCTCTGTAAGGACTGCCGGATTCCCACGCCCGGAGAGTACGGGCTGGATCGGGAGAAATTTTTTGACAGCATTCCCAGGATGACGCATGACGCCCTGGCGTCGGGCTCTCCGGCCAACACCAGGCGGGCGCTTAACGCGGAGGATATTGCGGCCATTTACCGGTCGCTCTGGGAGGACTGAGAGCCGGGAGCGGAGAAGGAAGCCGGCGGATATGGAAGAAAGAACGGAAAGGAAACGGGCAAAGGATATGGCAAAGTATGAGTTTTATCTGGCGGGCTCTCTGGAAAAGGTGTTCTGGAACCGGATGCCCCAGGTGATGGAGGAGGGAGAGAGGATCTCCATCCTGCGGGGGGAGATCCCTGCCCTGCAGCTTGTGTACCGGATGCTTCCGGAGGCACAGGACGAGGAGAGGGATATTTTCCGCTGTGAAATCAAAGGGTTCCCCGCCCGGGCGAGACTGCGGGACGTGGAGCAGATCCCTTCCGCCATGCCGGTAAGGGGCCGCACGGACGACAACTATCTGACCAGGGAGCCGGGCCTGTTCCCGGATCTGTTAAAGCCCCGCCGGGACGATCTGATCGTCCCGGTGGAGGGACAGTACCGGGCCGTGTGGATTGATTTCCCTGGAACGAAGGAAGTGGAAGGGGGAATTTATCCGGTGGAGGTGGCGCTTACCTCTGAAAAGGAAGAGGTGCGTCTTGGGTTTACCCTGGAGGTGTCGGCTCAGGAGCTGCCGCCTCAGAAGCTGATCCATACCCAGTGGTTCCACGCGGACTGCCTGGCGGATTACTACCGGGCGGAGGTGTTCGGGGAATTTCACTGGCAGGCTATCGAAAAGCAGATTAAGCTGGCCGGGGAGCTGGGCGTGAATATGATCCTGACGCCGGTGTTTACCCCGCCCCTTGACACGGCCGTGGGAGGGGAGCGCACCACGGTGCAGCTGGCGGATATTTCTTACAGGGAAGGAAAGTGGAGCTTTGACTTCCAAAAGCTGGAGAGATGGTGTGGCCTGTGCAGAAGGTACGGGGCGGAGTACATCGAGATCCCCCACCTCTTTACCCAGTGGGGGGCGAAGGCTACGCCCAAGATCATGGTGGAGACGGATCAGGGACTGGAAAAAATGTTCGGCTGGCATGTAGCGGCCACAGACCCCTCCTACCGGAGCTTTCTGAGAGCTTTTCTTCCTGCATTGCAGGATAAGCTTCTGTCCCTGGGATATCGGAAGGAACAGATTTACTTCCATATCTCCGACGAGCCCTCGGTGGAGAGCATGGAGACCTATCAGCAGGCTAAAGCGGTGGTGACGGATCTGTTAGAGGGCTGGAATCTCATAGACGCCCTGAGCGATTACGATTTTTACGAAAAGGGTCTCGTAGCCCAGCCGATTCCCTCCAACGATCATATCCAGTCTTTTGTGGATCACGGGGTGAAAAATCTCTGGACATACTATTGCTGCAGCCAGAAATATCTGGTTCCCAATCGCTTTTTCGCCATGCCCGGCGCCAGAAACCGGATCATGGGCGTGCTGATGTATCTGTATGATATTAAGGGATTTCTGCAGTGGAGCTTTAATTTTTACAATTCCCAGCTCTCTGCGGAGCATATCGATCCGTTCCTGAATACCCACGCCGGGTATGCGTTCCCCTCGGGGGATTCCTTCCTGGTCTATCCGGGGCCGGAGGGAGAGCCCTGGTCGTCCCTTCGGGCGGAGGTACAGCGGCAGGCTCTTTACGATATGCGGGCCCTTGAAAAGCTGGAGTCCCTGGCAGGGCGGGAGACGGTGGAAGCGCTGATCTATGAGGGAGGGGAGAAGCCCTTTACCTTCACGGAATATCCGAAGGAGGCCTCCTGGCTGTATGAGCTTCGAAGAAGAGTCGCTAGGAAGCTGGAGGAGTTTGCATAGAAGCCTGAAGCGGCAGCAACCTGGAAAACCAGGTTTGAGAGGGTGATTTTTTGATGCGGTGCGATCTTTCCTGAGCACTGGTCAGTCAGCCTTCTGTTGATCGGGGGGCTTTCACTTTTGGGTGGAAGTACCCCTGATCAATCGTTTTCTGTGATGTCCTGCTCTCTGCCTTACACACGGGTATCTTTGATTTTCGTATGGCGCACTATTTAATTCCATTCCTGTTCCATCTCAGTACAGTTTTATATCCAGGCTTTTCGTACCATGGCGCTATATACGTGTAGTGTATATAGCTGTAATCATAGCCCTCTTCCTTTTATAACATTTCCTGCTGAAAAATGAAACAGCACCTTGATAATTGAATAGACTTTGCACCTTTTTAATTTACTCAAAAATGCACTTTGATAATTATATATTACACTTGTTCTCCGGTTTCCAGGTCAGTAAACAAGTGTGTTTTACAAAGGAAAAGAACAGAAAGCCTGTCTCTCCCATGTAAAAGTGCAGATTACTGCATCCAAAAAGATATTTATCTGGTATGTCCGGTATTGCCAGGAGGTGTGATTTTCTTTATACTGGATGAAACACAGAAGAAGCAGGCGGCGACGGGAGAATACCGTGGATCGAGACGGAGGCGCAGATGTGAGATCACAATATACAGGAAGCGTGTGAAGTCCGTATCGTGCCGCCGTCAGGAGTGTGATATGGAGGTCAGGATGAAAAAAATCATATTGGAATCTGTTTTGCGCCTGTTCAGCGAAAATTATGCTTCGGATATATGTGAAATCAGGCAGGTGGACGGGGCTGGACGGCGCAGGCCTGCACGGTAAGGACCACAGAAGGAGAATACTTTGTAAAAGCATATGATAAACATCGATCTTCCGTGCAGCCGTATATCGACCGTATGGACAGATATATGCCCATTTTATTCAGGCTTTGTGAGGATACGGGGATGCGTGACTGGATGGCTGCGCCTGTGCTGACCCGCAGCGGTCAGTATAAAGTGGAAGACGACAGGTGGATTCTTGTGGCGTTCCCCATGATAAATGGGGCAACATTAAAGAATAATCGTCTTACGGAAGAACAGATCCGGCAGTTGGCCTGGGCGTTGGCTGAATTACATTCGCATGGCGGGGAGATATCCGGATCCGCACAATTTATTCAGGAGGACTTTTCTCTCCCGTTTGCGGATATGCTGAAAGCTTTTCCGGACAGAAGGGATAAAGAGTCCGGGGTTCAGAGTATCCTGCGGCCTTTTGAAAGCAGTCTGCGAGGAGGGCTTGAAAGGCTGGGGATGCTGGCAAAGACTCTGAAAAGCAGCCACGGGAACAGGGTGCTGTGTCATACCGACATACATGGATGGAATCTCATGTGGACGGACAAAATTATTCTGGTAGACTGGGAAGGGCTGCGTCTTGCACCGGCAGAGGCGGATTTGTTTGTCTTTACGGAAGGATTCTTTTTTGATTATGCCGCAGGGGAGTTTATGTCGGCCTGTCAGAAGCGGCGAAAAGAGTACAAAGTAAGTGAGGACGCGTTGGCGTTTTACCGTCTCAGGCGCAGAATGGAGGATATTTCAGAGTTTATATACAGTGTGGAATGCGATAACCTCACGTCCGGGGAAAAAAGCAGCTCGCTGAAACAGCTTTATGCAGAATGTGAAGCGTTGTCTGCAATGCTTTAATTACAATAAGCTGGCTTGCGAAGCGTGACAGCGTTTGTTGTACACAATACCACGAGGAAAGGGAGAATGTTAAAATGCTCAATCGCATGCTGGGCATGATCTATCTTTTGATGAATAAGGGGACCGTCACGGCGGCGGAGCTGGCGGAGCGGTTCGAGGTGTCCGTGCGCACCATTTACCGGGACGTGGAGACGCTGAGCATGGCGGGCATTCCCGTCTATGCCAGAAAGGGCAAAAACGGAGGGATCAGCATCACCCGGGAGTTCGTGCTGGACAAAATGCTGGTGACCAGACAGGAGCAGACGCAGATCCTCTCCGCGCTGGAGAGCCTGAAGGAGACCGGAGCGCTTAAGGAGGAAGAGATCCTTATAAAGCTGGGGGACTTTTTCAGGGCGGAGCCCTTAAACTGGGTGTCCATCGACTTTTCCGACTGGAGCGGGAGACGGGGGGAGCTGTACGGGCAGATCAGGGAGGCCATTCTTTTCCATAACGTGCTGGTGTTCGACTACTACGGACAGTACGGCGGCATGAGCCACCGGGAGGTGGAACCGGTGCAGCTTCTTTTCAGGGAATATACCTGGTATCTGCGGGCCTTTTGCAGAACCCGGCAGGAAATGCGGCTGTTCAAGGTGCTGCGGATGAAGCGGGTGGAGCGGAAGGAGGAGAGCTTTACGCCGCGGGCAGAGGAAGGCCGACAGATTTTTCCGGAACAAATATGTGGGAACATTGCCGGCGACGTCAATGTCGGGGGCGGAAGTGTCGGGGATGGCAATCCTGGAGGCGGAAACGTCTGCGGCGGCGGGGGCGCGGATGCTGTGGATGCGACCGGGAAAGCGAAAGCTGACGACGTTCCCGCGGACAAAACGTACAGAGAGATTGTCCTTCTGATCGACAAAAAGGAGGCCTGGCGGGTGTACGACCGCTTCGAGGAGGATCAGATCACGGTGCTTGCGGACGGCAGCTTCGAAATCCATATGTGCTGCCAGGTTGACGATTGGGTGTATGGCTTGATCCTCTCCTTTGGGCCCTCCGCCAGAGTGCTTGGGCCCAGGGAGATCATTGAGGAGATAAGAAGCCGCATCCAGGCCATGGGAAAGCTCTATGAGGAAAAGGGGGAAGAAAAAGTGGAGAGCGAAAAATTCTGAGAGATTTTCTGAAAACCTGTTTTGAATATGACATACAGATGTCATATTCGCTCTGGTATGATAGAGATGTAATTAAAGTGAAAGCCAGAAAAGACAAGGAGGATGTGTAAAAATGGAATTGAAAATCTGTCAGAGCTGCGGAATGCCCATGCAGGAGGATCAGTACGGTATGGAGAAGGACGGGAGCAGAAACGATACATATTGCTGCTATTGTTACAAAAACGGGGAAATGGAGGACTGTACCATGGAGGAGATGGTGAATTTCTGCGCTCCCATCGAGGTGGAGCAGGGGCGGGCCGCCACTCTTGAGGAGGCCAGGGCGGCGCTTATGGCGTATTTCCCCACGCTTTCCAGATGGAAGTCCTGAAAAAATGCCGACGGAGACAGGCGCAGTCACGCCTGGCGGGCTGCACACGGGCAGGGGAAGGCTCCCCGCCCGATTCTCCCGGTAAATAAAAGGACTATCGAAAGGCCAGAGAGGGAAGACAAATGGATGAGAATATATTAGAATGGTTGTTAGAGGAGGACACGCCGGAGGTCAGACTCCGGACGCTTAAGGAGTTTCAAAAACGCGGCGGCGACGATCCGGAAGTCATTGCATGCAAAAGCAGCCTGCTCCGGAGTAAGATGTATGAACGGGGACTGAAGAAATTAAAAAAGGACAAGCGCTGGGATAAGTTTGACGCAATTATGGCATTTGCCGAGTGGGGACTGACGAGGAATGAGATCGGGGGCGATATCGATGAGGAGGTGTTTTCGCTCATTCAGTGTACCGGCTTTAAGATGATGTGCGGGGAGCCATACCTGCTGAGGAACCTGGTGAAACTGGGATATTACCAGGTCGATATGGTAAAGGACGAGATTGGATGTATGCTGGGCAAAATCAAAGAGGACGGGGGATTTGGCTGCATCAGCAGCAATAAGAAAATAAACGACCCGAAGAAACCCCATAAGAGCTGCGCCCGATTGACGGTTGAATATCTGCTGCTTGCGGCGGAGCTTCGTCTTGCGGGGATTGCATACGGGTGTGAGCGCGCGCTGGCAGATTATTTCATCAGAAGAAATATTTTTTACCGGATGGACGATAGAAAGACGCCCATGGTGGACGTCATGCTGGAAACATTTTATCCGTCGGATCCGATTAAGGTGGGCGTCCAGAATATTGTATATGCGCTGAGGGTGTTGGGGTGCCCCGTGGAATCGGAAGCGATGCAGGAGGGATATAAGGCGCTGAACCGATACAGGCTGGATAACGGGAGATATATATTATCCGGCTCAAAAAGCGTACCGGCATTTAAAGCGGGAAAAGTTGGCGAAGAGAATAAATGGATTACGCTTTATGCATATATGGCGCAGTAGGAGCGGTATGGCCTGTCCCGACAGAGGCCGTACGGGGAGAGAGGAGGAAGATTATGCTGGAGATACCGGAGAGCGCTACGCTTGCCAGACAACTGAATGAGACTGTAAAGGGGAAAAGGATTGCGGATGCGGAGGCGGAGCACACGAAGCACGGCTTTGCCTGGTACGAGGGGGATCCATCCGCCTATGCCAGGATCATGAGAGGAAAGCAGATCGGAGAGAGTATGGGAATCGGGAGTATGGTGGAGATCGCGCTTTCCCCCTGGTGTCTTTTGTTGGGGGACGGGGTAAATCTTCGCTATTTTCCGCCCGGCAAAAAGCTTCCGGACCGATATCAGATGCGGATCACCCTGGAGGATGGCGCGTCCCTGATCTGCACGCTTCAGATGTATGGGGCCATGCTCCTGACAGAGCCGGCGACTTATGATAACCCCTGGTACCTGGCGGCGAAGGAAAGGCCCCTTCCGGTGACGGAGGAATTCGATTACGCTTACTTCTCAAAGCTCAGGGAAGGGCTTGCGGGGAAGACCTCGGTCAAGGAGTTTCTGGCCACCCACCAGAGGATTCCCGGTCTTGGGAACGGCGTGCTCCAGGACATCCTGCTGGAGGCGGGGCTCCATCCCAAACGGAGGATCCAGACGCTGGACGAGGCAGACTGGAGGAGAATGTACGAAGCGGTGGTCCGTGTCCTTAAGGAAATGCTGGCCGCCGGAGGGCGGGATACGGAAAAAACGCTGTTCGCAGAGCCGGGAGGCTATGCCGTCAGACTTTCTAAAAGAACGGTGGGCAAGCCCTGCCCTTACTGTGGCTCAACTATCGAGAAAGCCAGCTATCTGGGCGGAACGGTGTACTTCTGCCCGTTCTGTCAGCCCCTGCCGGGCCGATAGGGCAGACATACCGGGAAAGAAAGTCACGATGCCGGAGAGAAGCGTTGTCTTGCAAAAAGGCAGAAAGGATGGTTAAAATGGCGGTAAAAATTCTGGAAATGAAAAAGGAGAGCGCCCCGGCGGCGCGCTTTATAGGGAAAAAATATACAGGCAGCGCAAACTGGGAGGAATGGTGGGCCAATAACTGGTTTGACAGACTGGAGGAGACGCCCGGGCTTGCGCTCAACGATAATGGTTATGTGGGAGCCGTTCATATCGTGGACGGAATGCCGGAGTATTGGATCGGGATGTTTTTCCCGTCAGGCACGCAGGTTCCGGAGGGGTTCGAACATGTGGATATGGAGCCGGTTGATTACGCCGTATTCTATTTGTGCGGAAGTATGGAAAGCGGAGAATTCTTTTCAATGGATACCCACAATATGTGTCTGAGGGAATTAGAGGCTCATGGCCTGAAACGGAAAGAGGACGACTGGTGCTTTGAGCGGTATAACTGCCCGCGGTTTACCACGCCGGATGAGAGCGGGAAGGTGATCCTGGACTATGGGATCTCTGTGGAGGGAGAATCCTGAGATGGAAGCAGACCCTTTTGCCGATACCCATCGCGAGCCGGCCAATTCCCCTTTACGCCCCTGCGATCGAGTAGGGAAGATTGATCTTCCCCTGCTCGCCGCGTCCCCATGCGCCGCTTTAGCGGCATACTTCCTCTGCATGGGGCTGCGCATAAAAAAGCGTACTGCCGTCTGTGGCGACAGTACGCTTAACCCACACTTGATAGAAAATATGATATTTCAGATTGCGCTTCATGCGCGGATCCATCATCTGTTCTCCCCTCAATATTCCTTTGAAAACAGGTGATAAAATTTTAAGTCGGTATTATTCTGCCACTGTCTCAGCAGGAACTTCTACGAAAGCGATCACGCCGCCGTTGTTGGGAATATCAACCACTACATGGTCTTCTCTTACTTCGGTAACGTTGAGCTCTGTCCAGATATCGTCATCCCCTTCGGAATAGGAATACTGGAATACCTTCACGTTCTGTCCGTCTACGATGCCAGGAGTGTAGAAGTTAACGCTGGCTGTCTCGAAACGAAGCTCAGCAGGGATGCCAACCTTCACAACGTTGAGGACGGTACCGCCCATGGTCGCTGCAGCATCCTTGATGGTGTAAACACGTCTGAGCTCAGGCTTTAACACGGAGAAGGTCAGGTTGGTCTTTACGCCGTCAACCACAACGCCGCCGCCCTGTGCAACAGGCACAACCTTGTCCATAGCCCAGATGCCGGTCACAGCATTGTTCATATACTCGCCGACTAACTTGCCTTCCTCGATCGCAGCTACGGTGATGGAAGGATCGCCCACGTTTGAGGAATCCTCAAGATAAACCGCCTGCGGTGCGCCGGTCTCCTGCGCCATAACAGGAACTGCGAAAACCATAGCGCCTGCCAGAGCCAGTAAAACTAATTTTTTCATGATGAATCTCTCCCTTCTGTTATTAAGTGTGGTATATCAATGCCCTACGGCACTAATACCTTATAAAAGTATGTCCAGTTTGCAGGGTGAGTCATTCTGTAAAAATATAGGATGGCTCGCGAAGCATTTATCTTTGAAGTGACATGAGATATTTTACCATTTTCTGATACAGACTGCAACTGTTTTGTATCATATAAATCGTTTTACTGATTGAAGCGGTAATGGACCTGCGACCGGATATCCCTGATATACATAAATATACAGATTACGGTTAAAACTGTCTCGACAACGGGCTGCGCCGCGATCACGCCGTCCAGCTTCCAGAAGTAATTTAAAATAATCACTCCCGGGATAAAGAGGACCGCGTTTCTCAGAACCGTGACAGCCAGGGATTTGGCGGCCGCTCCCAACGCCTGAAAATAACCCGTCACCATATTGATGACGCCCGGCATGGGAGCCGACAGGCACAGGATTTTAAAAAAATAACCCGTCTGTTCGATCAGCGCGTCATCCTGCAAAAAGAAGGCGGCCAGCGGTTTTCCGAAAGCAATAAACACAGCGGTAAATACCGCGCCCAGGGCAATTCCGTACAACGCCGCGTACTTCACCGTATCGAACAGTCGCTTTTTCCGGTTTCCTCCATAAAAATATCCAACCAGAGGAGCCACGCCCTGCGATAATCCCACGGAAAGCAGAATCGGGATCATATCAAGCTTATATGCGATTCCGTAAGAAGCCACTGCGTCGGAGCCGTAGATACCGATATAATTGTTGAGGACGATGTTGGAAACGCTCATCAGCACGGTGATGAGCGCCCCCGGAATACCGATACTTACCACACTGCGGACCATGGCCGCGTTCGGCGAAAAACGCATAAGGGTCAGCGGTACCAGCCGGTTTCCCCGGGACGTCCGGTGAAGCATACAGACGATATAATAGATCGTCGCACACAGAAATCCCGCGGATGTTGCAAGAGCGGCTCCTGCTGTCCCCCACCCAAGGATCGCGATAAACACATAATCCAGCGCCATGTTGATCACGTTTCCCATAATCAGTCCGATCGTCCCCTCTTTCACCAGTCCTGCCGAGCGGAACAGGTGGACGAAGCCGTTTGCCAGCATGATAAACGGAGCGCCTGCGAAAATCCATTTCAGGTAATCGCAGGTATAGGCAATATTGTTTTCATCTGCACCGGATATTCCTGCCAGAGACTCTAAAAAAACGAGCCCCAGGACAAGGGGAATCATGCCCGCAGCAGCCATCGCATATACGCAGAAATTCATGGTGGAGGCGGCTTCCTCCTCCTTTTTCTCTCCCGGCAATCTGGCGATTACGCTGCTGCCTCCCATTCCAAAAACACAGGCGATCGACATAATTATGAGCAGGATTGGCGCACACAGCGTCACCGCGGCAATCGTGGCGGGTTCCTTTGTCAGAGACACAAAAAATGTGTCGGCGAGATTATAAATAAGTGTGGTGAGCTGGCCCGGCATGGCGGGTAATCCAACCCTCATAATTGCTTTGGAAATATTTTTTTCTTCAAAAACGGATGTCGTATTTCTAATTTTCAATTTTGTCCCTCCCTTGATTTTTTTATCATTATAAGGTAAGATAAATTCAGAAAAACGGGACATATGTCCTGTTTGGGGATGTTCTATGGAAAGAATATACGATAAAAAGGAAATCGCAGACTGCCTCGCCGGAAGTAAATACCGCTCCGTGCTGGACTCGCTGGATCTGGATTATTATCTGATAAACTATGAAAAGGGCGAATTCGTGAGTTCTCCTTTTCAGAGCGAATTACTGTTCCAGATTGTGGAGCAGGGGGCCGTGGACATTTATTTTGTCCGCGACGACGGTACGCGTTATTCGCTCTCGGGAAAAACAGCGGACTGCTTTCTCGGCGACATGGAGATTTTTTACCCCAGGAACAGCAGTATTTATGCGGAAGCCGCCGGGAGAGTGACCTGTATTTCGTTTTCTGTTGAAAAACACAGGAAAACGCTTCTGGAGAACAACAGATTTCTGGAGATGATCTGTAAGAGCCTTTCCGCCAAAATCGGGGCGATGACTGTCATGGACGCCGCCCCTGCCTCCCTCGCAGAGCGGGTTATCTCCTACATGAAATACAAATGCGCGGATGGAACCTTAAAGGGAATAGAGCAGGCGGCCTTCCAGCTTCACTGCAGTGCAAGACACCTTCAGAGAATCCTGAACCGGTGCGAGGCCGCCGGACTGGTCAGAAGGCTGGGGAAGGGGACGTACCGGCTGGCGCAGGGGGGAAAGACTGAAAAAACTTTTCTGAAAAAGGAGGAAGAGACATGATCAGAGGATTTAAGATGAAGCTGTATCCGGGAATGGAGGCGGAGTACGAGAGGAGGCACAACCTGCTCTGGCCGGAGATGAAGGAGATGATCCACGCCCATGGCGGAAAAAATTATTCCATTTTTCTGGACAGAGAGACGCTGACGCTGTTCGGCTGCATTGAGGTTGAGGACGAGGCGCTCTGGCAGGCCGGGGCGGACACGCAGATCAACCGGAAGTGGTGGGATTATATGGCGGATATCATGGAGACGAACCCGGATAACAGCCCGGTCAGCACGGATCTTCAGATGGTCTTTCACCTGGATTAGACCGGGTTGAGGGGGAGATGAACACTTCGTTGTTAGACCGCCAGGCTCCGGGCCGGTATAATAGGGGTACAGGTCAGCGGGGCTGCGGTAACGTATCCTTATCATTCACAGACGTGAGAAAGGCACAGGTATTTGTCATGAAGGAAAGCATCGGAGATATCATCTGCCAGTACCGGCAGAACAGGAAAATGACCCAGGAGGAGTTCGCCTCCCGGCTGGGCGTGACGCCCCAGGCGGTGAGCAAGTGGGAGAGAGGAAGCGGTCTGCCCGACATCTCCCTGGTGAAGGGAATCTGTCAGGTTCTGGACGTGAACGCGGACATGCTGCTCGGGATCCCGGAGGGAAAGGTTGTCGAAAACAACAATGTGATCATGGAGCAGGAGATCAGAAACAATCTGGTGGCCGACCCCCTTCTTCTTGAATTCGGGGAAGGGCTGATCCCCTGCGTAATCGAAGGTCTTAAGACGGACTATGTCAACCAGCAGAGAAAAAGGCTTGCAGAGAGCAGGGGGATCCTGATGGCGCTGGTGCGGCTTAAGGACAACGTACGGCTTGGAAAGAGGCAGTACCGGATTCTTTCCTATGACAGGATACTGTATGAGACAGACGCGCAGGCGGAAGGGATGGAGGCGTTTCGGGAAATGATCGACCAGACGGCGGCCCGGTGTCAGGAGCACTACGCGGACATTCTGAACAAGCAGCTTGTTAAAATCATGATCGACAACATCAGAACCCTTTTCCCCGGCGTGGTGGAGGGCGTGATACCGGAGAAAATCAGTTATCTGAAGGTACTGCGCAGATTACAGGAAAAGCTGCGGCAGGGCGAGTCCATCCGGGATATGCTCCATATTCTGGAGGAGCTGGAGGAGGAAAGCCTCTGAGCGCATTATCTCACGATATGTTCCCTGGGATTGTCGTCCTCAAAATCAAAGGTGCAGCGCTCGAACGCGTTGATCACATGGGTATCCTGATACTGGTCATAGCGCTTGTGTTTTCTTCCGTAGGACATATGCACGTGACCGTGGAGGAAAAACCTGGGACGATATTTTTCCATCAGAGTCCGGAAGATCTGGAAGCCCTGATGGGGAAGATCTCTCCCGTCGTTCAGCTGATAGGCGGGAGAGTGGGTCACCAGGATATCGAAGCCCCGGTGCTTAAAAAGCTGGTACCAGAGCTTTTTTACCCGCTTTTCCATCTCCTTTTCCGTGTACTGGTGCGGGCCGGGACGATAGCGCATGGAACCCCCAAGCCCCAGAATGCGGATGCCCTCGTATACAAAAATCTGGTCTTCAATGCAGGTACAGCCCTCGGGCGGTACCTTTTCGTATTTTCCGTCATGGTTCCCATGCACGTACAGAACGGGTACGGCGCAGAGAGTAACCAGAAAAGAAAGGTAGCGGGGATCCAGGTCGCCGCAGGAAATAATCAGGTCAACCCCCTCCACCTTGCTTTTATCAAAGAAGTCCCACAAAGATTTTGACTCCTCATCTCCGATCACCATTATCCTCATGGCAGTGTCAACCTTCCTTTTTTATTACTCCCTGCTGTCTGATCACAGCCTCCGCGTGCTCGGTGAGCTCCTCTTTTCTGGGAATGGAGCCGATCACGTTTTCGGCCAGCCAGTCCATTGTCATGATCTCCTCGGGAGAGAGGCTCCGGTTCGGGTCATCCTGTAAGATTCCGCTCTGGGAGTAGAGAATTCCGGAAAAAGGATTGAACACCTCCGAGCTGATGGTGGACTTGAGCAGCTCCACCAGCCGCTTGGTGCCGATGGGAAGGCGCTGGGAGCACACCACGTCGATCACGCCCTCCGCCATGCCCCACCAGTAGTTGATTGCCTTGGTGGAGGAGGGATCGTCGTCGTATTTCCAGGTTCCGTCCATGATGGTGCGGATCAGCTGTTCGTAAAACTTTCCCCAGTGATAGAGAGGCATGGCAAGATTTCTGGGATGTTCCCCCTCCAGATGGTAAATGCCGAAAAACCGGGAGGCGTCCTCCGGGATCACCATGTCCCGTCCTGAGATACAGGAGGCCTCCGATCTGCGCAGCCTCTCCTCCAGATCAGCGTCCTTTAAGGAGGACCATTCCAGATAAACCGTCGCCCGGGGATTGATCATCTTGGCCCCCAGGGCGAAAGCGTTGATGTTGGCGATGGAACCGTAAATCGGATAGTCCGCCACATAGCTTAAGCGGTTGTTCTCCGCCATGGCTCCCGCGATGGCCCCCATCAGGAATTTGGCCTCGTGCATCCGCGAATAGTAGGTGCGGATGTAGCGGTGGGAGGTGTTCAGAGAACAGTTCAGAATATGAACATGGGGATTGGCGATAGCCGCCTTCACACTTTCCTGCACAAAGGAGGGCGTGGTGGTGAAGATCAGGTTACAGCCGGCGTCCATGGCCTCGTTCAGCAAAAGAGAACTATTCTCCGGCGTGCCGTTTTCATAAAAAACCGTGTTGACCTCCTCCGGGAACGTCTGCTCCAGATAGAGCCTGCCCAGCTCATGGGCGTAGGTCCACGCGGAGGTTCCCGGCGTCTTCTCATAGATAAAGGCAATCTTAAGCCTGGAGGAGGTCAGCGGATGCAGGAGCGTGCTGATCAGCGGCTTCTTCTCCTGACTGGGTTTCATGCGCAGGTCGATCTCCTGATCCTCCTGAAGAAGCTCGAACTCCTCCCAGGTCTTCGCGATCAGCTCTTTGAGCTCATTGGTAGTCTTTTCCTCCAGCTCGTCGTAGCCGTAGAGAGTGATAAAGGAAAGGAACGCGTCCGCCGGGGTGATGGAGAGACGACTGCCGCCTCTGGCCTTGAACTCCGCGGTAAAACGCGTGTAAATATAGCTGAACTTGAGCAGCTCGTCGTCGCTCCAGGTTTCCCCGGGCTTCTTTCCCACAGCCTCCTGGAGCTTTTTAAAGCTCCCCTCCTGGGTGAACCAGATATAATTGATGGGCGCGGCCTGATAAAAGTCCATAAATTCAAAATAGATTTTATTTTCCTTTTCATCGGTGCGCCTGGGCACAATGCGGGTCACGATTCCGGGGATGGAGACCACGCCGAAAAACTTCATGACGCTGACCCGTTTATTCCCCTCCTCCACATAAAATTTGTTCATGTATTCGTAGGCCTTGATGGGATCCCGGATCCCCTCCTCCACATGGCTGGTGCTTAAGCTGGCCCATTTGGCGGCAAACTCCGTCCCGTCCCGCAGGATGGGCATAAAATTCCCGGAGAAGGAGCTGCTCCTTCCCACTGTCTTGGTTCCCACGATCTGGTCGATGGGGATCTGCACCAGCCCCAGGGACTGCTCAAAATAGGAGCCCTTGTCCGGCATGATATCGTCTAAAACCTCCAGCGTGGGCTTCTCCCCCCGGAGCATTCTCGCCTGGTAATCCTTTTTTCCTGCTCTATATGCTTTTGTGTAATCGTCTCTGCTCATAATCCGCCTCCCTCTTTGACAGGGTTATATGTATTCTCCGCGCATCTGCGCACACTTTATTTTACCATAGATCCGATACTTTCTCTATAGAAAGTTTTTCTCTGTGGGAAGCTTATATACGCTGATGTCTCCTCAATAAAGAGATAATTCAGACTTGCCGTAAAAAAGTTACGGGAATCTGTTGTGAAGAATTGAAAAAATGGTTATACTCTGATTACAGAGTCGTGTACAATCAATCTGTATGAAAGGATGACAGGAAAATGTTAAAGAAATTTACAGTAAAAAATTACAAAAATTTTAAAGATGAAATATCTGTAAATTTTGAAAATACTGCGGGGTATCAGTTCAGTACAGATTGTATCACTGCTGGGACTGTAAGCAAAATGCTGATTTATGGCAGGAATGCCACAGGAAAAACGAATTTGGGCAAGGCATTAACTGATATATGTACAACAATATCTGGCGGGCGTACTTATTTGGATACAGGGATATTTCTAAATGCGGACTCAACAGAGGAAACGGCAACTTTTTCATATGAGTTCAGGTTTGGAAATAATGAATTGGTATATCGCTATGCTCGATTTTCCCACCAGAAACTCAGTGACGAAGAATTGCTCATTGACGGTAAGACTATTTTCCATTGTGATTTTGAAAATAATAAATTTGATTTTAAGAATCTTGAATATATAAATGCGGAAACAGCCAGTACGGACAGATATTTGCAATCAATAGATATTGGTGAGCAGGAAGAGCCTCAGGAGCCTAAGCTTCCATTTTTGAGGTGGTTGATAAGTAATGTTGCATTGAGCAATGATTCTGTTCTGATTAAATTGGCCAATTATACCAGAAGAATGCTTATGATTACAGCCGGAAATGGAATGTTAAGAATTTCAAGAAGAATGAATGACAGTTTTTATGAATTGCTGGAGGATCCGGACAAATTAAAGGATCTGGAAAATTTTCTTAATGAAATGGGTATAGAGTGTAAACTGGTATTAATAAAATTACCAGACGGTCAGAGAGAGCTGTATTTTGGACACGAAAAATTAGTACCGTTTTATGAAACTGCATCCAGTGGAACGTTAGCATTGGTTGATTTATACAGGCGGTTGATTCCTAAAAGCTGGGATCCGTCTTTTATATATTTAGATGAATTTGACGCCTTTTATCACTATGAAATGGCAGAGAAGGTGATTAACTTTTTTAAGAGAAGATATCCTGAATGTCAGATTATTATGACTTCTCATAATACTAATTTGATGACAAACCGACTGATGCGACCGGATTGTTTATTTATTTTGTCAGGAGCGGGTACACTGACTGCGCTTTGTAATGCAACAGAAAGAGAGCTGAGAGAAGGTCATAATCTTGAAAAGATGTACATTAGCGGGGAGTTTGATAAATATGAATAGTTATCGAAGTGAGGTGAGAAAACGAGGCCAAAATCTGCTGATCGTAGAAGGGCATCACGAAAAAAATAAGTTATTCCGGCTCCTTGTTAAATGCTTTCCTGAAATAAATATCAATATGGACGAAATCTGGATTTATGGAACAAATATCTATCAGTTATATAACGATATTGTGAAAGAGTATGGTGAGCAGTGGGCAGAGGAAAATGAAGATATTGATCTTCCCTTTGTTATCAGTAAGAAACAATATCCGGATAAACTTCGATATTAAAGAAGATTTCACAAATATAGTTTTAGTATTTGATTATGAGCGACATGATATAAATTTCCCGGAAGAAAAGATTTTAGAAATGCAAAGATGTTTTGCTGATGCTGCTGATATGGGAAGGCTGTATATTAATTATCCTCCGGAGAACAGATACAAAGAATATTTTGAAAGACTGGATCTGACTGAAATACTAAAAGCGCAGAATTCAGCGAGTAAAGACAGTATGACGGGATTTATCTGGGTGTTAAATACCTGTATATATTTTATTGCAGAATATAATTTTAAATTAGTTACCGAGTAACAGGAGACTTGTTTTTGATGAAAGCCGGAAAGCCTTCCTGCTGTTAGATGGATACGCACAAAGAAAAAGGAGGCCGAATGATTTACATACCGCAAAAAATAAAAAGCATTGTGGGCGGACAGAAGCCCGGGACCGATTCGGTGGGCATGTCCCGGGCTCGGGTACTGCTTTATGAAAAGATGGTTCTGAAAGTGGAGGAAGAATCGGAGGAGACCGTCCATGAGGCGCAGGCGCTCGGGTGGCTGCAGGGAAGGCTTCCGGTTCCGAAGGTAATCTGTCATGAAAGCCATGAGAAAATGAGTTATCTTCTCATGTCCAGACTGCCGGGGACAATGGCGTGCGATAAGCTTCTTATGGGGGATCCTGAGAGACTGACGGCGATTCTGGCCCGGGGGCTTGAGATGCTCTGGCAGGTGCAGACGCAGGACTGCCCCTTTGACAGCGGGCTGGACCGAAAGCTGGAGATGGCCCGGTATCAGGTGGAGCATGATCTTGTGGATGTGGACGACGCGGAGCCGGACACCTTTGGGGAGGGGAGATTCCGGGATCCCCGGGAGCTTCTTGCATGGCTGGAACAGAACAGGCCGGAGGAGGATCCGGTCTTTTCCCACGGGGATTACTGTCTGCCCAATATCTTTGTGGAGGATGGAAGGATCAGCGGTTTCATTGATCTTGGAAAGGCGGGGATTGCAGACCGGTATCAGGATATTGCCCTGTGTTACCGGAGTCTGGAACATAACTACAGGGGGAAGTACCGGGGCGGAAAAGACGTCGGGGGATTTTGTCCGGATCGGCTTTTTGCGCATCTGGGGATCGAGCCGGACCGGGAGAAGATCCGGTACTACATTCTGCTGGACGAGCTCTTTTAGGCTTACGGAAAAGGGCTTCTCTTATGGGAGCGCGCCGACTGTTTTTACTTGCGCCTGGACGGTAAAGAAGGTATACTTATCAGACAGGTGGTGTGGACATGAAAAAGAATCGGGTACAGAAATATGCGATGGTCATAGCCGGAGTGGTCATTCCGGCCCTGGTCATGACCGTGGTAGAGTACGGGGCAGAGCGTCAGGGCCTGGAGCTGCGCACGTTTGCCCAGGAGATAAAGGGAATCTGGCTCTGGCTGGTGATGCCCCTGGGCATCCTGTATGCGGGCAGCAGGTTTCTGGGCGATGAAATTGACCGGCTGGGCGGGAAATACATCCGATCGCTCCACTTGGGGCGGAGAATCTTTGCGGCGGCGCTGGCGCTTGTAATTCTGGGCTCTGCCTTTTTCCGGGGCGTTTTTTATGTTTTCACGGAGGAAATGGTGGAGGAGGAGCGGCTGGAGAACGGGCTTTTAAAATGTCAATGGTCGGGCTTTCTCTCGGAAACGCAGACAGGTTACTACGAGGTGGCGGCGGGGATTTTCCGCAGACCCGTTCCCGACTGGAGCATCAATCCGCCTGTGGGGGAGAATCCTGTCCACGGAAACCGGGCAGGGGAGAATCCGCCGGAGGAAAATACTGCCAAAGACAAATCTTCCGCCGAAGAGATTTCTTCCCTGGAGGAAGCTTCCTCCGGCGGGGAAGTGGATTTCATGGATATCTGGGACGGTGATTACGAGAAGGAATGTCAGGTGGGGGACGGGACGGTGCGCTACCGGATGGTGGTGGAGGACGCCGCCCTGGGGAGCCGTTTTTATGGCCTGCTAAAGAGCGTGGACGCGGGGAAAAGCTGGCAGATGTCCAATCCGGATCCCTTTGACCAGCAGCTGGGGCAGGGGATCGACTTTACCTTCCTGGATGAGAGCTTTGGATTTGCAACCCTGATGCACAACGGCGGGGATGAGGCGGATCTGTATGTGACGCGGGATGGAGGCGGAAGCTATGAGCCGGTGGAGATGGAGGCGTACGTGGTCACGCTGGACGATGGATTTACCTGCGAGCCCTATGATTACCCCTGGATGCCCTGGGAGGAGGAGGGCGCGGTTTACGTGCTGTGCGGACAGGGGGCGGACGGAGATTACAACGGCGGGGATGAAGCCGCACTGGCCCTGTACAGATCGACGGACAGGGGAAAATCCTTCCGCTTCGTGGAGATTCGGACACCGGAGACAGAATAAATGATTCATTTCACAATTTCAGATATGAAAGGAGCTTTATATGGAGAAATCAAAGGTTTACTACACAGACATGCGGACATCCTTCAGCGAGAATCTTCCGCAGAAGCTGGAGCGTCTGATCCGGACGGCAGGGATCGGCGAGATCGATTTTGAGAACAAGTATGCCGCTGTCAAGATCCATTTCGGGGAGCCGGGAAACCTGGCCTATCTGCGTCCGAACTATGCGGCGGTGGTGGTGAAGGTGATTAAGGAGCTGGGCGGAAAGCCCTTCCTGACGGACTGCAACACCCTCTATGTGGGGGGCCGCAAAAACGCCCTGGATCATCTGGACGCGGCCTATGTGAACGGATTTTCGCCTTTTTCCACCGGATGCCACGTGATCATTGCCGACGGCCTCAAGGGCACCGACGAGGAGAGTGTGCCGGTGGAGGGCGGCGAGTATGTGAAGGAGGCTAAGATCGGACGGGCCGTGATGGACGCCGATGTGTTTATCTCCCTGAATCATTTCAAGGGACATGAGGCCACGGGCTTTGGCGGCGCGCTGAAAAATATCGGAATGGGCTGCGGCTCCCGGGCGGGGAAGATGGAAATGCACAGCGCAGGAAAGCCCTATGTGAATGAAAAGGACTGCGTGGGGTGCGGGCGCTGCATCAAAATCTGCGCCCACGAAGCGCCTTCCATCACGCAGGGGAAGGCCGCCATCGACCACGACAAATGCGTAGGCTGCGGGCGCTGTATCGGCGTGTGTCCCATGGACGCGGTATGCCCTGCGGGGGATGAGAGCAACGATATTTTAAACTGCAAGATCGCGGAGTATTCAAAAGCGGTGCTGGCCGGACGGCCTCACTTTCACATCAGCCTGGTGGTGGACGTCTCGCCCAACTGCGACTGTCACGCGGAGAACGATATTCCCATCGTGCCGGATGTGGGCATGTTCGCCTCCTTTGATCCGGTGGCCCTGGACGTGGCCTGCGCGGATGCGGTGAACCGTCAGCCGGTTATGTCGAACAGCCAGCTTGAGCGGATGCCCCATGTACATCACGACCACTTTATGGATTCCGCTCCCTCCACCAACTGGAAAAGCTGCGTGGAGCATGCGCAGAAGCTTGGAATCGGAAGCAGAGAATATGAGCTGATTGAGATCTGAGAAAAAGCGGTCCGGGGATCCGGTATCACAGCGAACGCTTAAACGCCTGTAAGCCTGTTCGGGCAGGGGAAGGAGAACATATGCAGAATATAAACGAAGTGAAGGACCAGATCTGCGACGTATGTCATAAGATGTGGCAGCTTGGGTGGGTGGCGGCGAACGACGGCAACGTCAGCGCAAGGCTTGAGGACGGAAGGATCCTGGCCACTCCCACGGGAATCAGCAAGTCCTTTATCACGCCGCAGAAGCTGGTTATGCTGGATGAAAAGGGAAATATTCTGGAGGCAAACGAGGGATACCGCCCCTCCAGCGAGATCAAAATGCATCTGCGCTGTTATGAAAAGCGCGACGATGTGATGGCGGTGGTTCACGCCCATCCGCCCGGCGCGACGGGCTTTGCGGTGGCCCACAAGGCCATGGATATGTACAACATGATCGAGGATGTGAGCGTGATCGGCTCCGTTCCGCTGACGCCGTACGGGACGCCCTCGACCAGTGAGGTTCCGGACGCCATAGAGCCTTATCTGGAGGAGCATGATGTGATGCTTCTTGAAAATCACGGGGCGCTGGCAGTGGGAAGTGATGTGGTCACAGCCTTTTACAGAATGGAGAGCCTTGAGCTGTGGGCGAAGATCACCATCAACGCGGTGATCCTTGGGGGAAGCTTTGATATCAACAGAGAGAATATTCAGAAGCTGATCGACTTAAGAGGCTATTACAGAGTGACGGGAAGACATCCGGGATATAAGGTTTTTAATCCGGATGACGGACTGCTTCACAAACAGGGAACAGGGCGCTCTGCGGACTGACCCCCGTGTATAACAGACTGACAAAAATACGCCCTGCCGGAGCGTTCCTCTCAGGAACCGGACTCCGGCGGGGTTTTGATCAGCCGGTCCAGTATGGATTCGTAAAAATCGAGATCCCTGTCGGAGAGGAGATTGAGCTTGTCCGTAATTCTGTGGATCCGTTCGGGATTTTTTATGCTTGCGTCAAAAAACTCCATGGGACTGATTTCAAAATACTCGCATATTTCCAGGAAGGCGGACAAAGAAGGAGAAGTCCGGCCTGAGCTGATGGACTGGATATAGGATTTACTGTGGCCTAATTCCAGACTCAGTTTACATTCGGATTTCTCCCTGCGCATCCTCAGTTCCGTAATTCTGTCCCTCACAAATTTCTCATCCATCACGTTCAGGGCTCCCCTCCGTAAACATTCAAAGTCGCAGATAATTGCATCTCCTCTATAGTTTAGTAGAAACAGGACACAGTTATACTTCTGTAAATATCTGTTTAATGTTAATAATATTTGTTTTTACTACTTTTAACGGTAAAATTGAAAATAAAATAGGAGATCATGCAGAATGTTGTAATATGGAAGAAGAAAAAACTGGTTGGAGTGAACGGAAATGGGCGTTGGGGACGGCATTGTTTACTTACTGTTGGGGGGCCTGAAATGCGGTGCAATCTGCCTTTTTCTCGGGTTGTATTTCAGGGAGGATGAAAAACGGAAAATATTGCCGTTGCTGCAGACGGGATATTTTCTGGCGGTGAGTCCCGGTCATTTTTATCAGACAGGTGGTTCATGGAGCTTCCTGGTGGGGGTGCTGTGCCTTTTCACGCTCCTTATGGGAGGATACAGGGGAGGAATACGAAAAAGGCTCCTTCCTCTGGTTCTGGATGCGGGGGTGGAGAATACGGCGTCCAGCTTTCTCTTTCCGGTGGAGGTATGGGGAATCTTCTTTTTTATCCTGATGTATTTTTTCCTGAAGGGCTTTTTGCAGAGAGTGGCAGGAATAAGGGAGGAAAATGAAAAGCGGGGAGGACGCAGGGAGCGGGAGATGCGTCTTCAGCTTGAGATCTACCGCAGGCGGATGGAGGCCATGGAGGACGCGGGGGAGGCGGACAGGATCCTTCGGCACGACTTAAAGCATCATCTCAGGATGCTCTCCGATTACGTCCACAGAGGAGAAAACGGGAAAGCGCTGGCGTATATGGAGAAGATCAGCCTCCGCGCAGGCAGCGCCAGACAATACATCGAGACGGGCAACGGGGGGCTGGACAGCATCCTGAACTATTTTATGGAGGAGACCGACCGGATCGGCGCAAGCGCCATAATGGATGTGAAGATGAGCCAGGAGCTTTTCATGGACGATTTTGACATCAATGTGATTCTGACAAACCTGCTTGCCAACGCCTGCGAGGCCATGCAGAAAAGCGAAAAGAAGGAGCTGGAGGTATCCATGGGATGCGCCAGAGGCATTCTCACCGTCACCATCACAAACACCTACAATGGGGTACTGAAAAAGGAAAACGGGGAGATTATCACCACCAAGGACACTCCCCGGGGCCATGGCGTAGGGCTTGCCAGTATCAGAAAGACGGTGGAGAAATATGACGGAGAGATGCAGATCCGCTATACGCCGGAGGAGTTTAAGGTAAAGGTACTTTTGTACCTTCCCGTCAGGGAAGAAAAAACAGATAAAGGATGAGAAGCATATGGACTGGACGGTTGCCCTGACGCTTAAGATCCTGCCAGCTCTGGGGTGTCTGTCCGTTTTCCTGCTTCTGCTGGTTCTGTACAACTGGCAGAAGTCCAGAGCGGAGGCGGAGCGGAAAATCAGGATAAGCGGTCTCTACTACGAGGCTTATGACGAGCTTTTAACGCTGGTCAGGGAAAGGCAGCATGATATGAACAATCATATCAGCGCCATAATGGGAATGCTTTATACGATTGACAATTACGAGGAGCTGGTGAGCGCCCAGCGCAGATATCTGTGCGAGGTGATGGAAAACAACGAGGAGGCAAGGCTTCTTTTATCCATAGAAAATCCGATCCTGGTGGGCTTTATCTACCGCAAGATCCAGAATGCCAGGCTCTGCGGGATCAGGGTGGAGTATAAGATTGCGGCCGGGGAGGGCGCGCTGCATATCTCCGATTACACGCTGGTGGAGATCTTGGGGATTCTGTTCGACAACGCCATGGAGGCTCTGACAGAAAGCAATCTGGAGGAAAAGGTGATCCGTCTGGATATTGTGGACGAGAGGATCCGCCTCCGGGTCTGCGTGGCCAATACCAGCCGGGAATTCGCGCCCCAGGAGATGGCGCAGTTCTTTCAGAAGGGCTATTCCAGCAAGGGGAAGGGGCACGGAATCGGACTCAAAAAGCTGAAAAAAATTGTCCTTGACCTGAAAGGGGATATTGTGGTATCCAATAATAAGGAAGGGGATGTGAATTTTCTGGAATTCAATGTATTCCTGCCTGGGAAGGGCTGAGAAGTATGAGGATTGCGGTGTGCGACGACGAGGAAGCGCCGGGAAGGCTGATCATAAGGTATCTGCGGGAGTGGGCCGCGGCTCAGGGACAGATCGTGGAGATTACAGAGTTTCCCGACGGGGAAAGTCTGTTTTTTCGCTGGGAGGATGAGCAAAATTTCGATCTGATGATCCTGGACATTGAGATGGGCACCTTAAGCGGTATGGAGCTGGCCCGGCGGATCCGGCAGCAGGACGAGGAGCTCCCGATCCTTTTTATCACAGGCTATGAAAGCTATATGGCTCAGGGCTACGAGGTGGCGGCCATCCAGTATCTGCTCAAGCCGCTTTCCCGTGAAAAGCTCTTTGCCGTTCTCTCAAGGGTGCAGAGGCGTGAAAAACCCGAGGAGAAGCTGACTTTCTCAGGGGAGGAAGGGGTGCTTGTGCTGGCTCCGTCAAGGATCTGGTATGCGGAGGCCCAGGGGCACCGGAGCGTGCTCTTTACGGCCGGGGAGAGCTGGCGGCTGCGCCATTCCATGACGGAGCTTGTGAAAATGCTGGGAGAGCGGAAGGGCTTTGTAAAGTGCCACCGTTCCTATCTGGTGAATCTGAGGCATATCTCGGCCATCACCAGAACGGAGATTGTGATGGACGACCTGACCAGACTCCCGGTGAGCCGAGGCAGCCTCAGGGCGGTAAATCAGGCCTTTGTGGAAAACTACGGGGTGGGAGGCCGCAGCAGAAACGGGCCGGATGGAGCGCTGTGATGCGTGATATTGTAAAAGGAGAAGGCTTAGGGCCAGTCTGACAGGAAAGAGAGGAAAAGGCCATGCTGGAAGCAGTCATAATCATTTTTGCGGTTCTGATTAATGTTCTGCTGTGGCTTTTGCTTCTGCCCAGGCTGGTGGATGGCAGAATCTCCCGCTTTCAGAACGATCTTGTGGGCAGATATTACGACGAAATCGAGGTCATGTACCGGAAAATGCGGGGGTGGCGGCACGATTACCATAATCACATCCAGGTGCTCAAAGCCAGCATGAGCCTTGGGGAGTATGAGCAGGCCATGGACTATCTGGACAGGCTGGACGAGGATCTGACCAGCGTGGATCAGGTTCTGAAAACGGGAAATGTGATGGTGGATGCCATTTTAAACAGCAAGCTCTCCATAATCCGGGAGCGCCACATTGCGGTGGACGCCACGGCGCTTGTGCCGGGAGAGCTTGCCGTGTCCGGGATCGATCTGGCCGTCCTGATCGGGAATCTGCTGGACAACGCCATGGAGGCCGTGCTGGAGATCCCCCGGCAGCAGGAGCGGTTTATCCGGATCTATATCGATATTGTGAAAAAGCAGCTCTATATTTCCGTGACCAATTCCATGAAGGGAACCAGGAGGCGCACGGGGGAGAGGTTTCTTACCGGGAAGCCTTCCGGCCACGGCTTCGGACTGGGACGGATTGACAGCATTGCCGCAAGATATCACGGTTATGTCAACCGGCAGGCGGAGAACGGGGTGTTCGCCACGGAGGTGATGCTGCCCCTCGTCGCGGCGGGGGATGTTCAAAAGAAAAATACAATTCGTGCATGAGGGGTGTCCATTCATGCGCGAATTTTTTTATGGATAAAATCTGTGGTAGAATAGACGCAAAGCAGGAAAAACCGGAAAACCGGAAAAACAGGAACAAAAGCACCGGAAGCGGACGGGGAAGCAGTCGACCTGGAGACGGCGCTGCGGAAAGGGAAGAACCATGAAAAAACGCATGGGAACGAAAGAGGCTTTGTCAGGAGCATCCCGAAAGGCCTTACGGGAGCAGAAGATGGGGACGGGAGAGTGGGCAGGAAATATACTTTATAATATTAAAGCCTCCGGGGCCTGGGACAAAAGGCTGCTTTACTTCCAGTTTCTGCCTGCCCTTCCCGGCGTGGCAGCCACATATCTGGGAATCCTGCTTCCTGCCAGGCTGGTGGAGGGACTGGAAAACCACTGGGAGATGGAGCGGCTGGCGGCGTGGATTTTCGTCCTGTCTCTGGGGATATTTTTCCTCCAGGCGGCGGACGCCGGGATGAGGGAATATCTTTACCGAAATTACCCCGCCCTCACCATGTACTATGAAAAGCGCTGTTACGGCAAGGCGATGCGTCTGGATTACGGGATGCTGGAGGATCCGCAGATAAGCGGTCTGTGGAAAAATACCTGGAATGTGCTGGGAAATGAGTTCGGTTTTCGCAGCTCCCTGTGCGCAGTCCCCGCCATTTTGAGCAGTCTGGCGGGGATTGTGTGGTATGGGATCATGATCGCAGAGAAAAGCCGTATGATCCTTCTTCTTACGCTGGCAAACGCGCTGGTGGGAGCGTTATCGGTGGCCTGGCTTCGGAAAAAGCACACAAAGCTCCATGAGAAGGTGGGGACTTATGCCAGGAAGACCGCTTATATCAGCAGGAAGTCCATGGACAGGCAGGCGGGCAAGGATATTCGGATGTATCAGATGGCGGACTGGTTTTTAAGGAAATATGACGGGGCCCTTGAGGAGATGAACGGCATTTACCGGCGGATTCACAACAGAAATTTTGTGAGGGCGGCCCTGGAGGCGCTGACCACCCTTTTGGTGAACGCATTTTCGTACTTTTACCTGATCAGCCTTCTGGCGGGCGGAGCGCTCCCGGCGGCGGAATTTGTGCTCTATATGGGGCTGACAGGGAGCCTTTCGCGTTGTTTTGGACAGTTCCTGAGCGAGCTTGTGGAGTTAAATCCCGTGTGTGTTTCCGTGGGATATATCAGGAGGTTTCTGGCCCTGCCGGAGAGTCCCTTCTGGTCGGATGAGGGCGTGGGCAGAAAAAGGCTGGATGCAATGAAAAAGCAGGGGGTGAGGGTGGAGATTAAGGATCTGTGCTATTCTTATCCGGAGAGCACACAGGCTGTATTTTCCCATCTGAATCTGACGGTCGGGCCGGGAGAGAAGCTGGCGTTGATCGGCTTAAACGGAGCGGGAAAGACTACCCTTGTAAAGCTTCTGTGCGGGTTTTACCGGCCGGATGAGGGGGAGATACTGATAAACGGGATTCCATCCTCTGATTTTCGCAGAGAGGAGTACCAGGAGCTGGTCTGCGCGCTTTTTCAGGACTCGGGCCTGCTTCCCATGACGCTGGATTTTAACCTGACAGGAAAAGAGCCCCGAAAGATCTGCAGAGAGAGGCTCTCACGGGCGCTGCGCCTCTCGGGCTTTCTGGAGAAATATGAGAGTCTGCCACAAAAGGGAGAATCCCTTCTGGTGCGGGAGGTGAACGGAAGAGGGCTGACAGGGGATGAGGAAAAATCAGGCCAGGAGGCAGAAAATGGGGCCGACAGGGAGGAGCCCTGCGGGGTGGATTTTTCGGGCGGGGAGAAGCAGAAGCTCCTTTTCGCCAGAGCGCTGTACAAAGAAGCGCCGCTGATGATCCTGGACGTTAAGTATAGTATAGTTTTAATTGTGTATGGTGTGTATAGAGTTAAGGAAAAGCGGAAAATAGGAACTACATACACAAACAGAAAGAAAAATGTGTATGACGTTATATGGAAGAGAATTAGAAAAATCCTTAAGGCAGGGAGAGATTCTGGTTCTTTTTTTATGCTTTAAGGAAGGGGGGATTTCGATGGATTATATAGAACTGATTGAAGAAGTAAGAGCAGAACTGCTGCGGGTTGTGAATCAAAGATGCGATGACATGATCTGGATGTATCAGAATGGGGAACCATACAATTATTCAGAGACCAGCAGCAGGGAATGCCGCTTGGGGAGGACTTCGCCGTCCATGCTGAAAGGGAAGAGGCCGGTCTCTGTAACATTTGCTTCTGGTGAGACCGTAGAAACACCCACATGGAAAAAAGCAGTCCAGACCATCCTGAAGCACTGCAACGGGCAGCCGGACATGCATGAAAGAC
>CANOVJ010000015.1 GCA_947570615.1 uncultured Lachnospiraceae bacterium | reverse complement strand
TTTTGTATTAAAGTGAACTCCAAAAGATTATAGTGCTAAATCCTAAAGACGGGTGTTTCTGTGAATTCCTTACGACCTTCGCACGCATCAGCGCGCTACCTATTATATCACAAAACAGGAAAGTACAACAGCTCTTTACATCGCGGAAAGTATATGCTATTATATGTAGTAATGAAAACCGCATAGAAAGGTATGGACATTCTTATGAGCTATAAAATCGTGGCAGACAGTTGTTGTGAATTCCCGGCAGGGTATGAGACGGATCCCAGGTACGAGCGTGTGGCGCTCCGATTAGAGGTAGGGCAGGATGTTTTTATCGACGATGAGAGCTTTGACCAGGCGCTTTTTCTGAAAAAGGTGGCGGCCTGCCCGGAATGTCCCAAATCCTCCTGTCCCTCCCCCGAGACGTTCAAGGAGGCTTACCGCACGGATGCGGAGAATGTGTTTGTGTTTACCCTTTCCTCAAAGCTCAGCGGCAGCTATAACAGCGCGGAGCTGGGCAGAAAAATGTATCACGACGAGTACGGGGAGAAGAATATTTTTGTCTGCGATTCCCACTCTGCGAGCTGCGGCGAGACCCAGCTTGCCTTTATGGCTGCCAGGTGGTCAGAGCAGGGGCTCTCCTTTGAGGAGATCTGCAAAAGGCTCACGGACTACCGGGACGGGATGAATACCTATTTTGTGCTGGATAACCTGGAGACCCTGCGCAAGAACGGCCGGCTCTCGGGAATCAAGGCGCTGGTGGCCACGACCCTGAGTATTAAGCCGGTGATGGGCGCCGATCAGGGCGAGATTATTCAGCTTGGCCAGGCCATCGGAAACAAAAAAGCGCTTGCAAGGATGGTGGAAACCGTGGCCAAAGAGGCGAAAAACCCGCAGGAAAAGACGCTGATGATCACCCACTGCAACTGCCCGGAGCGGGCGGAGCGGGTCAGGGAGATGATCCTTTCACGAATCAGCGTGAAGGATGTGGTGATCATGGACACCCGGGGGGTGAGCAGTATGTACGCCAACGACGGCGGCGTGATCGTGACACTCTAGGAGCCCCGGGACGTCCTGAACACCTTATAAAACGGAAATCACAACAGGCGCTTTGAGGACTGCGTATACAAGCGCAATCTGGGCAAGGAGAATCAGAGGCATGCCCAGCACAAAGCTGCGGTGCCTGGTTTTATGGCGGAAGAGATACATCCCCGCGATAGAGCCCACGCTTCCGCCGATGATCGCAACAATAAAAAGGGTTGCTTCCGGAATCCGGAAGGCCCTTTTTTTTGCTTTGCGTTTGTCGATACCCATCAGGGCCAGGCCGATCAGATTGACGGCGGCCAGGTAGGAGGTCAGCAGAGTGATTACATCCATATCGATTTTCGCTCCTTTTAAAGCTCTCCGCGCTCCTGCATTTTCATGGCGCGTACCTTCGTGGAAAGGCCGAAGAGGTTGATGAAGCCCTCCGCGTCGTGGTGGTCGTAGAGATCGCCGGTGGTAAAGGAAGCGATGCTTTCATTATATAAAGAGTAGGGGGAGGTGGTTCCGGCCTTGATGATGTTGCCCTTGTAAAGCTTAAATTTCACCTCGCCGGTGACGAACTTCTGGGTGGAGGTGATGAAAGCCTGTACCGCTTCCCGCAGGGGAGAGAACCACTTTCCTTCGTATACAATCTGAGAGAGCTTATTTCCCATATCCTTTTTCAGGGCATAAGTATCCCGGTCAAGGATCAGCTCCTCGAGCTGCTGGTGGGCCTCATAGAGAATGGTTCCGCCCGGCGTCTCGTAGACGCCCCTGGATTTCATGCCCACTACCCTGTTTTCCACAATGTCAACGATACCGATGCCGTGCTTTCCGCCCAGGCGGTTCAGCTCCCGGATGATATCGGAAACCTTCATCTCCTGGCCGTTTACGGAGGTGGGAATCCCTTCCTTAAAGGTCATGGTCACATACTCGCCCTCATCGGGAGCCTTCTCGGGCGTGGTTCCCAGCACCAGAAGATGCTCGAAATTCGGCTCGTTGGCCGGATCCTCCAGCTCAAGTCCCTCGTGGCTGATGTGCCAGAGATTGCGGTCGCGGCTGTAGCTGGAATCGGCGGAGAAGGGAAGGTCGATGCCATGGGCCTTGCAGTAGGCGATTTCGGATTCGCGGGAATCCATGGTCCATTTTTCATTCCGCCATGCGGCGATGATTTTCAGGTCGGGGGCGAGAGCCTTGATGCCAAGCTCGAAACGGATCTGGTCGTTGCCTTTTCCGGTGGCTCCGTGGCAGATGGCGGCCGCGCCCTCTTTGCGGGCGATCTCCACCAGCTTCCTGGCGATCAGGGGCCTTGCCATGGAGGTTCCAAGAAGATACTTGTTCTCATATACGGCGTGGGCCTGTACGCAGGGCATGATGAACTCGTCGCAGAACTCGTCGGTCACGTCCAGTATGTATAATTTTTCCGCGCCGCAGAACTTCGCGCGCTCCTCAAGACCGTCCAACTCCTCGCCCTGTCCACAGTCGATGCAGACGCAGATCACTTCATAATCAAAATTTTCTTTCAGCCAGGGGATGATGGCAGTGGTATCGAGTCCCCCGGAATAGGCTAAAACGACTTTTTCTTTCATAAGATAAACTCCTCCGGATTGGTATGCTGTTTGCTGCATATGACACTATACAACAAAAATCAGGGAAATGCAATACCCTGATTTTGCATAATTAAAAAAATATTTTTATTTTTATGCAGAAAAATAAAAAAATATTGCATAATATACATTTTGGATGTATAATCATGCAACGTAAGGAGCGGAAGGCATTGCGGCGTCATTTTTTACATATGCCAGAGGACGCGTGGGAAAGGCAGAAAAGTGATTTTATGGTTGAGATTTTACGGCGGTTAGAGTAAGATTGTTAGAAATAAGCGCCGGCGCGCAGCGCGGGAGCCGGCGGCAGAAAGGACGCGGAGATGAAAACGAAAATTTTTATAGATGGAAGGGAAGGAACCACGGGCCTTCGGATCAACGAGCGGTTTGCGGGGAGAGACGACGTGGAGCTGCTCTCCATAGACGGGGAAAAACGCAAGGATTTAAATGAGAGAAAGCGCCTGATCAATCAGTCGGATATTACTTTTCTGTGCCTGCCGGACGAGGCGGCCAGGGAATCTGTGGGGCTGGTGGAAAACGAAAACGTGAGGATCATCGACACCTCCACCGCCCACCGGACGCAGGAGGGATGGGCCTACGGGTTTGCGGAGCTGTCCGAAAGCCACAGGCGCGGGATCCGGGAGGGCAGACGGGTTGCGGTGCCGGGCTGTCACGCCACGGGCTTCATCTCCCTGGTATATCCGCTGGTGGCGGAGGGGATTCTTCCCGCGGACTATCCGGTAAGCTCCTTTTCCCTGACCGGCTACAGCGGCGGCGGTAAGAAAATGATCGCGGAGTATGAGGGCCAGGAGAGGCATGGGGATCTGGACGCGCCCAGGCAGTACGCCCTTTCCCAGAACCACAAGCATTTGCGGGAGATGCAGAGAATCACCGGCCTTTCCCGGGAGCCGTTGTTTTCCCCCATTGTGGCGGACTATTACAGCGGTATGACGGTGTCCCTTCCATTATATAGAGACCTGCTTAAAAGAAAGATGACGCCCCGGGAGCTGTGCGTTTTTTTCGGGGAGTTTTATCAGGGACAGCGGCTGGTGCAGGCCATGCCCTGGGGAGCCCAGGAGCGGCTCTGCGGCGGGATGCTGGCAGGCAACGGACTTAGTGGCTGGGACGGACTTAAGATCTATGTGACCGGCAATGAGGAAAGGATCCTTCTCTCCGCCCAGTTCGACAATCTGGGAAAGGGGGCCTCCGGGGCGGCCATCCAGTGTCTGAACATCATGCTGGGCTGCGAGGAGGACAGGGGGTTGAACCTGTGAATCCGCTGATCCATGACACCAACCTGTACGACGATATCCCGCAGGGGCAGGGACGTCCACATCGGGAGATGGCGGTTTACCGGCTGCTTGCTGAGCTGGGTATCCCTTATAAAAGGATGGATCACGAGCCCATGGCCACCCTGGAGGCCTGTAAGGGAGTGGATACGATTCTGGGAATCCATATGTGCAAGAATCTGTTTCTGTGCAACGCGCAGAAGACGAAGTTTTATCTGCTGTTGATGCCGGGGGAGAAAAAGTTTAAGACCAGGGAGCTGTCCGCGCAGATCGGAAGCGCCAGACTCTCCTTTGCTCCGGAGGAATTTATGGAGGAGTATCTTCATATTTCGCCGGGAGCGGTGAGCGTCATGGGGCTGATGAACGATACCGGAAAGCATGTGAATCTGCTGATCGACGGGGAGGTGCTGGAGGAGGAGTTCCTGGGATGCCACCCCTGCGTGAATACGGCCAGCCTTAAGATAAGAACCGCGGATATAGTCGAAAAATTTCTGCCCTTCACGGGACATACATACCGGGCGGTGCATCTGACGGGCGAAAATGACGGAGGATGAAATGAGATGGCTTATGGTGACGACGGATGCGGAGCATCCTTATGCTGTAAGGTGCTGCAGGGCGGCGGAATGAGAGGAAATATGACGATCAGAACAATGACCATAGCGGATTACGACGAGGTGTACGCTCTCTGGAAAAGCATCCGGGGCTTTGCCATGCGCAGTCTGGACGACTCCAGGGAGGGAGTGGAGCGTTTCCTGAAAAGGAATCCCGGATGCAGCGTGGTGGCGCTGGAGGATGAGAGGGTGGTGGGGAGCATTCTCTGCGGCCATGACGGCAGGAGAGGCTGTCTTTATCATGTGTGTGTCCACGAGGACTACCGGATGCGGGGCATCGGAAAGGCCATGGTGGTACACTGTATGGAAGCGCTGGAGAAGGAGCAGATCAGCAAGGTTTCCCTGATCGCCTTTACCAGAAACGATATCGGGAACGCCTTCTGGAAGGAGATCGGCTGGAAGCGGCGGGAGGATCTGAATTATTACGATTTCGTGCTCAATCATGGGAATATCGAGCGGTTTAACCAGTAACGGAAGGCGGAACTTTGGAAAGGGCATGGTTATAATCATCGACATGGACGTTGTCATAAGAGAAATGGAGAGGAAAGATTACGGCCCCATAGCGGCAATCTGGCGCGATGTGCTGGGGTATTTGTCAGAAACGGAGGAAACGGTTGCCAAAACCTGTGAAAAGATGAAGGGCGACCCTCGTTACTGTACATTTGTCGCTGCCGTGAACGATAAAGTCGTCGGTCTTGTCACCACTGTTGAAACCCTGGCGATGGGTCAGCCAAATGGATACATGAAAGTGAATGGGCTTGCCGTTTTGCCTGAATTTCAGCACCGCGGTATAGGAAAAATGCTGATGGAGCGCGTTGAGAGGCTGGCAGGAGAGCGGGAGATTTCACTGATCGGACTTGCATCGGGGTTCCGGCGTACGGACGCTCACGAGTTTTATGAGCATTTGGGCTATCAGAAATTATCGTTTTGGTTCCGCAAGACAATATAGGGTATCGTTAAAGTAAATTCAGGTTTTATGAAGTGGGAACACTTTTTTGAAAAGGGAGTTCTTCTCAGATTTGTTTGCATCTGCGGGACTTCGAATCCGACATGTACGAAAGCCTGCAGGCTGCGGAAAGGAAAGGATATGATGATAAAAAAAATAACGGGCGGCGTGACGGCCGCGAAGGGATTTGAGGCGGCGGGCGTTTCGGCCGGCATCAAGTATCAGGACAGGATGGATATGGCGCTGGTGTACAGTAAGGCCCCCTGCGTTCTGGCGGGAACCTTTACCAGCAATCAGGTAAAGGCCGCGCCGGTTTTGTGGGATCAGCAGATTGTGCAGTTGTCCTCTTCTGGACAGGCTGTGATCGTCAACGCGGGGATCGCCAACGCCTGTACGGGACAGGAAGGGATGAACTACTGTAAAAGGACGGCAGCGCGGGCTGCGCAGGCTCTGGGGATTCCGGAAAACGCGGTGCTGGTGGCCTCCACCGGCGTGATCGGGATGCAGCTTCCCATGGAAAAGATCGAGGCAGGGGTGGAAAAGCTGGCGGCACAGAAGGCGGATACCCTGGAGGCCGGAGACAGCGCGGCCCGGGCCATCATGACCACGGACACCGTCTCCAAGCAGGCCGCGGCACAGATCGAGGTGGGCGGCGTTCCCGTCACCATCGGCGGCATGAGTAAGGGCTCGGGGATGATCCACCCCAATATGTGTACCATGCTTGCCTTTGTGACTACCGACGCGGTGATCTCGAAGGAGCTTCTCACAAAGGCGGTGAAGGAGGATGTAAAGGATACCTTCAACATGATTTCTGTGGACGGCGATACCTCCACCAACGATACCCTGCTGGTGATGGCCAATGGAATGGCCCAAAATCCGGAAATTCTGGACGGGACGCCGGAGTATGAGGCTTTTCTGGAGGCGCTCCACTATGTAAACGCCACCCTTGCAAGGATGATGGCAGGGGACGGGGAGGGGGCGAAGGCCCTTCTGGAGGTGACGGTATCCGGCGCGCAGACGAAGGAGCAGGCCCGGACGCTGAGCCGCAGCGTGGTGAGCTCTAATCTGGTGAAGGCGGCAGTCTACGGACACGACGCCAACTGGGGACGGATCCTCTGCGCCCTGGGCTACAGCGGCGTTTCCTTTGACCCGGAGAAGGTGGACGTAGCCTTTGTGAGCGGGGAAGGGACGGTGCAGGTGTGTAAAGACGGTATGGCGACGGATTACAGTGAGGAGCTGGCCGGAAGGATTCTCTCCGCCGACGAGGTGAGCGTGCTGGTGGACATGCACGCCGGAGAGCAGACCGCTACAGCCTGGGGATGCGATCTGACGTATGATTACGTGAAGATCAATGCGGATTACCGTAGCTGAGGGGCGTGCGGCAAAATGGTTGACTTCTTTTAAGCTGGAAATTGTATGTAACGGCAAAACTTTTCCGAAAAACGAGAATAGTTATAGCAATTTTTCATATGGTGTGATATGCTGTACCAATAATAAATTCTTTTTATTGTAAGAACAGTGGGGTTATGGCATTCAATATTTTTCTATACAGAAAACAACACGTAAAGCGTTGTCTCTGTCCTTTGTCACATCGTGGAGAAACAGCCATATATGTACTATTCATTGGGAAAAGTAAATGATATAATATTACGCGAGTGTTTTGGAAAGCTTATTACGGATGAGGTTGTTGTAACACTGGAAAGACTCAGACATATTTTAACGAAACACCCACAGGATTTCGAATTACTCTTCCTGTATGGAAAAATGTGTGTGGAGGATCCTGATCTCATCCTTCAGGATTCAAAGCACGAAAAAACGGTATTCATGATAAAAAGGCTAAGAGATACAAATATAAATGTGATTCTGCGATTGGCTTTACAGGGGGAAGATAATAATCTTAAGAATTCAGTTATGACATTTTATCGGATCAGGGACAGGAATCTGAAGAAACTGGCTGTCAATCACAAAATACTTTACAACAAATAAAAAGCACGCTATAATATGTTTATAAATTACATATAATCATAAAGCTGGGAATTTATTTGAAGTAGAGATTGTGCTGCTACGCACCCTTTGGGTCAGAAGAAATGCAGGAAGGGGCACACCTGCCGGATAAATGCCTGGCTTTTTTATGCGCAGGGGCGCACAACGGAATGTGTTGTTTATGCAATGTGTGTCCCGCGCGGCGAGCAGGGAGGTTGGACGAATAATCAGCCTGGCGGCGGAACAGAGGTTACCATGAGAATCGCAACCTATAACGTATGGAACGAAAATAAAGGCATCGGGGACCGCACCGGACAGATTCTGGATGAAATCCGCAGGGTCAGCGCCGACGTGATCGCCCTGCAGGAGATCACCCCGCAGTTTTATGAGAATTGTTTATCCGGGATGCCGGAGTATCCCTATACTGAATTCGGGAAATATACCAGGGAGGAGGAAGGTCTGGCGATCCTGAGCAGGCTTCCGTTTACGGCGGGCACCTTTCTTCACACGGACGGAAAATATGCCAGGAGCTGTGCGTTGAATGTACTGTTTGAGTCTGATGGCAGACGGATTTCCCTCACCGATGTGCATCTTCCATGGGACTCCATTAAGGCAAAGGAGGAGCAGATCGTTGCCATCGACCGGTTCTGCCATGAACAGAAAAATGAGGTGGACTACTTTGTGGTTCTCGGCGATTTCAACTGCGGCCTGAACTCCAGCGTACACCGGTTCATGACGGGGAACAGACCATAGATGGGAATGAGGCAAGGCCGTACTGGTACGAGGTGTCAGAGGTTTACGCCGCTGTGAAGGGGACGAAGCTGCCGCCCACTCTGGATTGTATTAACAATCCCCGTTGGAAAGGGAGGGAGGCCACTTATGCTCCCGAGAATTTTGACAGGATCTACGTCATGGATGTGAGAAACGGTTACCGATTCGATCGGGTGGAACACTTTGGAACGGAGGTAAGTCCGGTGAATCATCTCTGTCCCGGCGATCACTATGGAGTCATGGCGGACGTGGAATTTTTAAAATAGGAAGCAGGAATAGAAGCATACAGGTTTGCGCCTGCACGGCATCTACAGATCTGATATGCGCAAAAATACGCAGAATGGAGGTCAGAATGGACAAGGATATTCAGGAGGTTCTGAAAAAGGCGGAGGTGCTTATCGAAGCCCTCCCCTACATACAGAAATTCAACCGCAAGATCATCGTGGTAAAGTACGGCGGCTCCGCCATGAGCAACGAGGAGCTGCAGAGGAACGTGATCAAGGACGTGACGCTGCTTAAGCTGGTGGGCTTTAAGCCCATCATCGTCCATGGCGGCGGTAAGGAGATCAGCCGCTGGGTGGGCAAGGTCGGGAAACAGGCCGAGTTTGTGAACGGCCTTCGGGTCACAGACGCGGAGACCATGGAGATCGCTGAGATGGTGCTTGGCAGAGTGAACAAGCAGCTTGTGACCATGGTGCAGGAGCTGGGAGTGAAGGCCGTGGGAATCAGCGGTAAGGACGGCGGACTGATCCAGGTGGAAAAGAAGTTCTCCGACGGAAAGGATATCGGCTTCGTGGGGGAGATCAACCAGGTGAATCCCAAGATCCTCTACGACCTGCTGGAGAAGGACTTCCTTCCCATCGTCTCTCCCATCGGTCTGGACGATGGGTTCGAGACCTACAACATCAACGCGGACGACGCGGCCTGCGCCATCGCCAGGGCCGTGGGGGCGGACAAGCTGGTGTTTCTGACGGATATCGAGGGGCTCTACGGGGATATCAACGATAAGAGCTCCTTTATCCCACGGATCACCGCGTCGGAGGCGGAGGCGCTGATCGAAGGCGGAATGATCGGAGGCGGGATGCTGCCCAAGCTTGGCAACTGCACGGAGGCGGTAAAAAACGGGGTCAACCGGGTGCATATCCTGGACGGACGCATTCCCCACTGCCTGCTTTTGGAGGTGTTCACCAACGAGGGTGTGGGTACCATGATTTTCCGGGACGGGGAAAGCAACTAAAAAACACACAGATCGAAAAATGGCCGGATATCTGTTTTGTGACCGGCAGTTTTTACGCCGCAGATGACCCGGACGGGATCGCAGGGACGGCGGCAGAGAGGATACTGACATGGAAACAATGAAAGCATACATCAAGGAGGCTGAGAAGGCCCTGCTTCACACCTACAACCGCTACCAGGTGGTTCTGGACAAAGGCGACGGGGTGTATCTCTACGACATTGAAGGCAAAAAATATCTGGATTTCTGCGCGGGTATCGCCGTGTTTGCGCTGGGGTATAATAATAAGAGCTACAACGACGCCCTGAAGGCCCAGATCGATAAGGTGATCCATACCTCCAACTACTATTATAACGTGCCTGCCATTGAGGCGGCAAAAAAGATCAAAGAGGTCTCCGGTCTGGATCGGGTCTTTTTCACCAACAGCGGGGCCGAGGCGGTGGAAGGAGCCATCAAGGCCGCCCGCAAGTACGCGTATTTAAAGGACAGCTGCACCGACCATGAGATCATCGCCATGGAGCATTCCTTTCACGGGCGCACCATGGGAGCCCTCTCCGTGACGGGAAATCCCAAATATCGGGAGGCCTTCGAGCCCATGATCGGCCACATCCGCTTTGCCCGGCTCAACGACTTTGACAGCGTGCTGGCGAACGTGACGGAGAAAACCTGCGCCATTATCCTGGAAACCGTGCAGGGGGAAGGGGGCATTATCCCCGCCAGAGAGGATTTCCTGCGGCAGGTAAAGGCCCTGTGCGAGGAAAAAGATATCCTGCTGATCCTGGACGAGATCCAGTGCGGTATGGGGCGCACGGGGGAAATGTTCGCCTGGCAGCGCTATGGCGTGAAGCCGGATATCATGACCTGCGCCAAGGCGCTGGGATGCGGTGTGCCCGTGGGAGCCTTTGTGCTGACGGAGCGGGTGGGAGCGGCCTCCCTTACCAGCGGCGACCACGGCACCACCTATGGCGGCAATCCCCTTGCGGCGGCGGCGGTCAATATTGTGCTTGATTTATTCGAGCAGAACCATATAATAGATAATGTAAAAGAGACAGGCGCATATCTGGAGGAAAAGCTGGAGAGCCTTGCGGCGGAGTTTGACTGTATCACAGAAAGAAGAGGGCTGGGCCTGATGCAGGGGCTGGTCTTTGAGAGTCCGGTAAACAATGTGATTAACGCCGCCCTGGAAAAGGGGCTGATCCTGATCAATGCGGGAGCCAATATTATCCGTTTTATCCCGCCTCTTGTGATCGGGAAAGAGAATGTGGATGAAATGACGCAGATCCTGCGGGAGTGTCTTCTGGAGCTGCAATAGATAAACTTCCTTTTCGGAACTGTATACCAGTTAAAAACAGACTGTAATTGTACCGACTAAGTGAATCCGGAAAGAGGTTGTTTCCATAACAGAGGAGTCCGGATTATGAAAAAATGGGTGGCAGAGGATTGGAAATTTGAACTGACCGTTACGGATGGAAGAGCGGAGAACTGCAGACTCGGTATTGAAGAGGGAGACAGATTCGTTTTTTCCTATGAATGCCCTTCGGGGATCTGTCCCAGAGTAATGACGGAGCTGTTTACCTGGTGTGAAGTTGTCCGATGCGGCGGCGACTTTACTTACAGAGGCGCAAAAGAAAAATATGAAATGGATATGCCGTGTCCCTGCAGAAGTATCATGTTCCGTCTTAAAGCTGTTCCCATAAACAGAGACGAAAATGGAAACTGGAAAGGGAACGGGTAAATATGCGCGGATAACGCGGACATATTGGCGCAGTATCACAGGCACAGCCTGCGATATGCAGGGGGTATAAAGAATGACGCTGAAAAAACGACTGACAGCGGTGGGGCTTGTCGCCCTGGCGGCGGTGTTTACCGTGGGGATTGCCAGAACCGGCAGGCAGATGAGTGAAAAAAAGGAGAGCGGTATCTTTGCCGGCGGAAAGGAAACGCTTTATCTGTGGTACACGGATGAAGCGCTTACTTCTTATTTGAGCAGCGCGGCGGTTGTCTACAGCGAGGATCATGACGTGAGGATTGTGCCGGTGCTTGAGTCGGGGGCGGAGTATCTGGAGAAGATCAATCAGGCGTCCCTGGAGAGCAATGCGCCGGATCTGTACGTGATCAGCCATGATTCCCTGGAAAAGGCTTCTCTGGCGGGACTGGCCGACGAGGTTCATCCTCCCGCGGGGGCAGTGATGGACGAGCTCTATATGGGAACCGGACTGCAGGCCGCCACATACAGGGATAAGATCATCGGCTATCCCTTCTATTTTGAGACCAGCGCGCTTCTGTACAATAAGACTTATTTAAGGGATATTGCCACCGACCAGCTGGAGGCCGAGGCGGATCTGGCGGAGGGAGAAGCCGCCCAGCAGGAGCACGACGCGAACCTGGAGGCGGGACAGACGCCGGAGCCGGTGCAGGAGAGCGATTCCTCTTCCGGAGCGGCGCAGGCCGGGAGAGAGAATCCCTCCGGTTCAGAGGACGGGACAGGCGCAGAGACCGCCAGCCAGAATCCCTCCGGCGAGGGCACCGCTTCCGTGGAGGGAGCGGATTCGTCCGATGAATCTGCAGAGGCGGCGGATCCGCAGAGCCGTTTCTCCGAGGAGGAGATCGAGGCCAGGATCCAGGAGATCCTTCCGGCCACCATCCAGGACATTCAGACCTTTGCGGATAACTACGATGCGCCCGAGCAGGTGGAGGGCGTGTTCAAGTGGGACGTCACCGATATTTTTTACAATTACTTTTTTGTAGGGGACGCCATCGACATGGGCGGCGACGCCGGGTGGGACACCGGTCGGATCGATATCTACAACCTGGACGCCATCGGAAATATGCGGGTGTATCAGGCCCTGAACCAGTTCTTTTCCATTGAGACCAGCCAGAGCGACTACGACGCCATTTTAAACGAGTTTATGGAGGGAAAGCTGGTGTTCACCATCGCCACCACGGACGCGGTGTTCAGGCTGGAGCACGCCGGGGACGACGGCCTGTTCGCCTATGATTACGGGATCGCCCTGACGCCGGATATCGATCCGGAGAAAAAGAGCCGTTCCCTGTCCATGACGGGCTGTGTGGCGGTAAACGGTTATTCGGAGCATAAGCGGGCGGCCAACGACTTTGCCTGCTTCCTCACATCCGAGTATAACGATATCCTTTTTGGCAGGACAGGGAAGGTTTCCGCGGCCAGGGGGGTGGATTACGGATACGAGGCCCTGGGGCAGTTTGCGCAGGAGTATGAGAGATCCATCTCCATGCCCAAGATGCTGGAAACCAGCAATTTCTGGGTAAAGCTGGAGGTGGTGTTCTCCCAGATCTGGAACGGAGCCGACGCCAACGAAAAGCTGAAGGAGCTCTCCGAGCAGATCATGGAACAGGTGACGGGGGAGGCTTTTGAGGAGGAGTATCTGGAGGAGCCTGTGGAGGAGGAATCCGAGGAGACGGACGACGACGCGCAGGAAGACGATGAGGCGTCAGACGGGGAGATGCCGCAAGGGTAACGATTCCGCCGGAATCTGCGCATGGGAAGCGGCGTCAACCCTGTAGAATCAGCAGTTGCGAATATTATTCCAGTCATATGGATACCATAAACGCAGAAGACAATCCCCGCCCACGTTGTGCGGGAAAAGTCCTCATGTGGGAAAACGGGCAGCCCGTGTCCTCAGAGTGCGGGCTGTAGAAAGGTTATGGTATTCATATGATTGGTTTTTTTATTGCGCTGATTTCCGGCGCGCTGATGAGCGTGCAGGGAGTATTCAATACACAGGTCACCAAATCCTCCACCATATGGGTGGCGAACGCGTTCGTTCAGTTCACGGCCCTGCTGGTCTGTCTGGGCGCCTGGCTGATCACGGACCGCTCCTCTCTGGGCGCGGTCTTCAAGGTGGAGCCAAAGTACATGCTCCTGGGCGGCGCAATCGGGGCTTTCATCACCTATACGGTGATCAGGAGCATGGATCTGCTGGGGCCTGCAAGGGCGGTGATGCTCATCGTGGTGGCCCAGCTGGCGGTGGCCTATGTGATCGAGCTGCTGGGCTGGTTCGGGGTAGAAAAACAGCCCTTTGAGTGGCGCAAGGCGATCGGGATGGCGGTGGCTGTCGTGGGGATCGTTATTTTCAAGTGGGAGTGAGAATCGTTTTTCGGAAAAACGAAAGCAGGACGGGCAGGCAGGAGAGCCATTTTACAGGAGCCCCTGGCAGTCAGTATTTCCACAATTCTGGAGGTAAGGTGTTTCGGGTTGATGTATTGTTTTGTCAGTTTGCAGCGATTGTTGCCCGCCGCTGTTTTTTGATTTTAGCCAGTATAGAAAAATTGACGGATGAAAGAGAGTCTTTATGTTGTTTTATTCCGATACATGATGTATTATGAAGAATAAATGTTGGATGTGCTTCTGTTTACAGGTTGCAAGGAGGGCGAGTATGGAATGTTACACCACGCAGAATAGGAGTTTTATGTGCGGATGGCCGAATAGAGGGTGCAATCAAGAAAGGAAAGACCTGGCTTATTCCGGCAGATTCTAAAGGGCCCTCTGATAAGAGATTTAGCAAGCATGAAGTTGAAAACGAAAATTCATTCCCAAAGCCCACCGGCAAGGAGGCGGAGTCATGAAGTCGAACTTTGATTTTTTGAACAGTCAACAGCGATTCTAACTCCTGCCTGATCCTGATTTGCATTATCTCCGACATGAAATTACAGACAAAGAACTGCTCATATATGTAGAATCAGAACGCCTGGAGGAAAAATGCCCTTATTGCGGCCATTTGTCTTCCAGGCGTCACAGTGTGTATGAATGGAATTCTCAGGATCTCCCAATGATGGGAAAGAAAGCAAAAATTATCCTCAGGAACAGAAAAATGTTCTGCCGGAATCCGGATTGCAGCATACTGCTTTTGCAGAGCCTTTCAGCTTCCTGGCGCCAAAAGGAAAATTGCGGATGTTGAGAAAAGCACAATCTGCAATCTCTTAAAAAAAGATATTCCAATTCCTGACCGGCAGACGGTTACGAAAGTCTGCATAGGTGATTTCGCTTTCAGGAAAAGAAAAACCTGTGGAACAATATGCACAAAATTTAGTATATATTAATGAGCCGCCCAATCTAAAATAAAATCGCACAAGATAGAAGAAGCACTTAAAACGAAGGACAGGCAGACAATGTGGAATGTGCTGCAGGAGTATATACATAAGCATCCGGAATTGTTTACAATGGCTTAAATGCCGTTTCCCTAATTCAATTGCCATAATACCAATAATGGAGATGACTATATGATTCCAATAAAAATAGATACTCTGTTAAAAGGACGCAAAGTAGAGCAAAACCGGATAGAATACAAGGAAGGCTTTAATCCGTCAGAAATTGTGCACACCATATGCGGCTATGCAAACGATATTGCAGGGGTAGATGGCGGATATCTTGTGATTGGCGTAAAGACAGAAAATGGGCTTCCCATTCTGCCGCCTGTAGGCGTACCGAACGAATTGCTTGATGATATTCAACTGAAAATATTCCAAATACTGCAACAAAATTGAGCCGCGTTATATTCCAAGGATTGAGATTGTGGAATATCAGGGGAAAAGCCTGGTGTATCTGAAATGTGCAGCGGGCGATGCGGGACCATATCGGGCACCTGTGGATGTTTATTCTAAAAAGGAGGCAGGGAAAGGGCAAGACCGCACAATGAAATATTGGATTCGTCCGGCATCACTTACGGTAGAAGCCAAACAGAGCGAGATAGCGGAACTTTTTGAGAAATTTGTTGCCGTACCATTTGTTGACCGTATTAATAAACGGGCATCTATGGAGCATATACGCAGGGGATATCTTGAGGATTTTCTGATAAAACTACAAAGAGGATGTGCCGGTAGAGATTCGGATTTATTTGGATCAGATTCAGATTATCAATTTTCCGGGACCGGATCATTATATTGATATGGAGAAGTTTGCGGCGGGGAAAATCAGGGCGGGAAGATACAGAAATCCCAAGATTGGAGAATTTTTCAAGGAGATTGATTTGTCTGAGAAAAAGTCAACGGGCATATCGAAAATTTTGCGCGAACTGAAAAGGAACGGTTCGCCCATGCCGGAGTTTGAAACAGATGCGGACAGAACTTATATGATTACTACAATAAGAATTCATAAGAGGTTTGAGATTGAGAATGAAAACTTCGCTCAAAAAAATGAGCGAAGTTTAAGCGAAGTTATGAGCGGAGTTTTGGCGCAAAAAGAATATAATAAAGTAAGTGCAATGGTTAGTTTTATAGAAGAACATGGAGAAATCACTCCTAAAGAAGCAGAAGCGGTTACGGGTAAGTCTGCCGCGACAGTGCGAAGATATTTTAAAATGCTTACAGGTACAGGATATATAGTGGCAAAAGGGAGTACCAATAATATAGTTTATCGTATTGCTACGAATTTGTCAGAAGAAGACTAAAATAGTATTTCAAAAAACGAAGTGCATAAACAGTGATCAGGCAATTTGATGAAATACACAAAGATTTATTCCGGAGGAGAACCGGACCTGGAAGAAGGAGATATATTCAGGCTGACGGTTCCGTTGGAGCGATATTCATCTGCCGAAAGTGAAATCAATACAGGAAAATAATTGACCTTGTTTATAATAAAAGGGAAGTGTCATTTGGTGAGCTCTCCCTGCGTCCTTCCGGCGCTGCTGCAAAAAGCAACCAGGAGCACGACTGTGCGGTAATTTTATGGAAGATTAACTTGTCAACTTTCAGAATTTACTTTACAATGAAATGGTATCGTTATATGGGGCTTTCTGTCTGACAGGAAGGAGATAACGATGAATAAGAAAAGTAAAACGCTGGCAGGCTTTTTGACGGTGGCTTTCTGTATTCTCGCGGGCTGCGGGAGGAAAGAGGCAGGATCGGAGAGCTTTCTTCTGTATTCCCAGGAGGGAGCGGAGGAATCCTTTTCCGGACAGGGGGAAGCCTTTTCGGATGTCCGGGGATCGGATGGAAGTTCGCAGGAGCTGAAAGAGTCCGTCTCCGGGGGCGGAGGATCCTCTGCAGGGGAGAGCGTTCCGGGGCAGAATACGCAGGGGCAGGGCGTCTCTGTGGAAGGAGCCTCTTCCGGATCGGACAGCGGCGCGGTTTCCACGGCGAAAGCCGGGCAGGGAAGCGGCGATTTCACGGAAAAGAGCGTCTGCGTGGTACATATCTGCGGGGCAGTAGAGCGGCCCGGCGTCTATACCCTGGAGGAGGGAAGCCGGATTTATCAGGCCATCGACCAGGCCGGCGGGTTCCGGGAGGACGCCCGGCAGGATTATCTCAATCAGGCGGATCTGCTCCTGGACGGGATGAAGGTTTACGTCCCCACCGATGAGGAGATCGAACAGGCCCAGGGGGATTTTGTCTGGAAATCCTCCGGTGTGGAAGAAAATAAAAAGACAGATGCCAAGGAGGAGCCCTCTTCCCTGATCAATATCAACACGGCGGGGGAGGAGCAGCTCTGCACCCTGCCTGGCGTGGGCAGCAGCAAGGCGAAAAGTATCATCGCCTGGCGGGAGAAAAACGGCGCGTACCGGTCCATCGAGGAGATCATGAACGTCGAGGGGATCAAGGAGGGCGTGTTCGAGAAGATAAAGGACAGTATTACGGTATAAAAAAGGAGACTGTCGCGGGCCAGCCTGGCGCTGCGCAGGTGCGCGGCAGGCTTTCCTCCTGCGGCCCGGGAGGGATTTTCCGGAAGAACCGGGAAAGAGGATGTCCGGCATCACTGAAAAAGTAAACAGAAATGGATGGGGTTTTCATATGGCTAAGAGAGTTCTGGTGGTGGATGATGAGAAGCTGATCGTTAAGGGCATCCGGTTCAGCCTGGAGCAGGACGGGATGGAGGTGGACTGCGCCTACGACGGCGAAGAGGCGCTGGAAAAGATCAGGAGCAGGGAATACGATATTATCCTGCTGGATGTGATGCTTCCGAAGCTGACCGGCTTTGAGGTCTGCCAGCAGGTGAGAGAATTTTCCTCCGTCCCCATCGTGATGCTCACGGCCAAGGGAGAGGATATGGATAAGATCCTGGGCCTGGAGTACGGCGCGGACGATTACATCATCAAGCCCTTTAATATTCTGGAGGTAAAGGCCAGGATCAGGGCCATCATCCGGCGCACCAGTCCCAAAAGTAAGGAGGCCTCCCAGATTATAGAGAGCGGCGATATGAAGCTGGACCGGCAGGGAAGGAGAGCCTATGCCGGAGGAAGAGAAATCAATTTAACCGCCAAGGAATTTGAGCTGTTAGAGCTCCTGGTGGTGAACGCCAATAAGGTTTACAGCCGGGAAAATCTGCTGAAGCTGGTGTGGGGCGCCGATTACCCCGGAGATGTGCGCACGGTGGATGTGCATATCAGAAGACTGCGGGAAAAGATCGAGGTGAATCCCTCTGAGCCGAAATATGTACACACCAAATGGGGCGTAGGCTACTACTTTGCCTGATACCCGGATTCGAAAGGCAGTGCCGCTTTATGGCTAAAAGAATCATACTTTTTCTGAAAAATTCCAGGATATGGCGCAGCCTTAAGGTTCGTCTGTTTATCATCATGTTTCTGATGGGGATGGCGCCCGCGGTTTTTATGCGGGCGGGCATTCTGGAAAATTACGAAAGCCGGGCCGTGGACGTGCGCACGCAGGACGTCCAGACGCAGCTTCGGATCATTGCCAATCACCTGATTACATACAACTATTTACAGGATACCTCCTCGGAGGGGATCGGAGCGGAGCTTGAGCAGCTTTCCAATCTTTATAACGGGAGGGTGCTGGTCATCAACGCGGGCCTTAAGGTGGTGAAGGATACCTATGGAATCAGCGAGGGGAAGACCATCATCTCCGAGGAGGTGATCCGGTGCATGAAGGGAGGCGGCACTGTCAGCTACGATCCGGTGAACCGCTTTATCGAGATCACGGTTCCCATCGTGGAGACGCTGACGCTGCCTGAACCGTCGGAGGATGGCACCGACACGAAAGAGGTGGTGCGGGGGGTGATGCTCACCAGCGTTTCCACGGACAGCATTGTGAACACCATGGATGTACTCAACCGCAAGGCGCTGATTATGGAAAGCATCATGCTGATCTGTATCTTTGCCCTTGCCCTTTTGCTGGTCAGGGTGATGGTACGGCCCTTTGACCGGGTGACCACGGCGATCAACGAGATGAAGGAGGGGTATCGGGACGATCCCATTTCCGTTCCGGATTACCTGGAGACAGAGCATATCGTGGACGCCTTTAACAGCCTTCTCGCAAGGATGAAGGCGCTTGACGACTCCAGGCAGGAGTTTGTGGCCAATGTGTCCCATGAGCTGAAAACCCCGATCACCTCTGTGAAGGTGCTGGCGGATTCCCTGCTGGCCCAGCCGGACGCCCCTGCGGAGCTTTATAAGGAGTTTATGGCGGATATCGCCGAGGAGATCGAGCGGGAGGACAAGATTATCAACGACCTTCTGGCTCTGGTGAAGCAGGACAAATCCGTGGCGGAGATGAACGTCAGTGTGGTGAACCTGAACACGCTCACAGAGATTATTTTAAAGAGACTCCGCCCTATTGCCAGGAAAAATAACGTGGAGGTGACTCTCATCAGCAGACGCCAGGTGACGGCGGAGGTGGACGAGGTGAAGATGTCCCTGATCCTGACTAATCTGGTGGAGAACGCCATCAAGTACAACCGGGAGCAGGGAAAGGTTGAGGTTTCCCTGGACGCGGATCACCAGTTTTTTACCGTGCAGGTGAAGGATACGGGAATCGGGATCCCGCAGGAAAATATCGGGCAGATTTTTGAACGCTTTTACCGGGTGGACAAATCCCACTCCAGGGAGATTGGCGGCACCGGCCTTGGCCTTGCCATCACCAGGAGCGCCGTGCTGCTCCACCGGGGCTCCATCAGGGCGGAGAGCGTGGAGGGAGAAGGAACCACCTTTACCGTGAAGATTCCTCTGACCAGAACGCTGGTCTGAAAGGGGCATGGATATGAATTTCAAAAAAGCAGGCGGCAGTCTTTTGCTTCTTTTCGTGGCGCTGGTCTTTTTCGGCTGCGGACAGGACGGGCAGGAGCCTTCGGGAAAGTCCTACAATATTTATTATCTGAACAATACGGAGACCGCTGTTTTTTCTACAGAATATGTGACTCGAACCACGGATCAGGGAGAGCTTTTGCAGGAGCTGCTGGGCCAGCTTGGGAAGGTTTCGGAGCGGCTGGAGTATAAGCCGCCGCTGACAGAGAATGTTCCGTTGCTGGGCTATACGGTGACCCAGGATCAGCTGGTGCTGAGCTTTGACGAGAGCTACAGGCAGCAGGAGCCCACCACCGAGGTTCTGACGCGGGCGGCCATTGTGCGCACGCTTACGCAGATCGAGGGGATACAGTACGTTTCCTTTCAGGTCAGGTCGGAGACCCTCACAGACGTTTACGGCAGCGTGATCGGGATGATGAATGCGGATATGTTCATCGAAAACGCGGGGGACGAGATCAACACCTATGAGAGGGTAAAACTGACGCTTTATCTGGCCAACGAGGCGGGGGACGGGTTGAAAACGGTGAGCCGTTCGGTGGTTTACAACAGCAATATTTCCATGGAAAGACTGGTGATGGAACAGCTTCTTGCGGGGCCCACGGAGAACGAGAAGGCCTTTCCCACCGTCAATCCGGCCGCGAAGCTGTTGAGCGTGAACGTGAAGGACGGGGTCTGCTATGTGGACTTCGACAGTATGTTCCTGACCCAGATCTACAACGTGACCGCGGATGTGACCATTTATTCCATCACCAATTCCCTGGCGGAGCTGTCCAATGTGAATAAGGTCCAGATCTCCGTAAACGGGGATACCAACGTAAATTATAAGGAGAATGTCAGTCTTTCCACCGTGTTCGAGAGGAATCTGGGACTGGTGGAGACATAAGTTTCAGGGGTATAAAAACGGAGGAGGTTTATGAGAAAACGTCCGCTTGGATGGAGCTGTCTGGGGGTGATGGCGGTCTTGTTTTTCCTGGTCAGGATCAGGCCTGCCCCCTTTGAAGACTATGGGGCATATCAGGGAAAGACGGTAGCCGTCACAGGCAGGGTATACGCGAAGGAGACGGCGCAGAGAGAGCAGGGACCGGTGCAGGTGGTGTATCTGAAGCTGTCGGGGTATGACGCGCAGGATCGGTCAGAGAGGGTCGCCGGTGCAGGCGTCGACGGCGCGAGGACATCACCGCGGGATGAATCAGGCATATGCTGCGGCCCGCCCGGGGAAAAGGCGCTGTGCTATCTGGCCGCCGGACAGAAGGAGCCGGAGCTGGGCAGCGTCGTAAGGATTAAGGGAAAGCTCGCTGTTTTTGAAAAAGCGACCAATCAGGGGCAGTTCGATGCCCGTTCTTATTATCAGATTCTCGGAATTTCATACCGCTTAAGTCAGGCGGAAATTTCATCGAAAACCGGAAAGTACCACATAGTATCAGAAAATCTTTACCAGCTCAGGAGGTTTTTATCGGAAAAACTCTCGCAGGCGCTGCCGCAGCGGGAGGCCTCTGTCATGCAGACCATGCTGCTGGGGGAAAAGAGCGGGATGGATCAGGAGCTGAAGGCGCTCTATCAGCGAAACGGCATCGCCCATATTCTGGCCATCTCCGGGCTGCATATTTCCATGCTGGGAATGGGTCTGTGCCGTCTGCTGCGCAAATGCGGCGTGCCCATGAAGATTTCGGCGGCGGCTTCCTTTGTGCTTATCCTTCTCTACGGCGTGATGACGGGCTTTTCCGTGTCCGCCCTGCGGGCGATCCTGATGTTTTGTCTGCGCATGGGAAGTATTCTGGCGGAGCGCACCTACGATATGCTGACGGCAGCGTCGGTGGCGGCGGCCGGGATCCTGCTGGGACAGCCGCTCTATTTCTACCACAGCGGATTTCTCTTTTCCTTCGGGTGTGTGGCCGGGATTGGGCTTCTGGTTCCGCTGCTTACCGTACAGGAGGATTCGGAAGGCGGCGTGCTGTTTCGCTTCCCGGTGGGGAGGGGCGGAGCCTCCCGGCTCCCGGAGAAGGTGGAAAAAGTGACGGGGCAGGCTGTAAAGAGCCTCTCCGGCGCACTGGCCATGGAGGCGGTCACTCTTCCTGTTTATCTCTGGTTTTATTATCAGTTTCCCCCTTATTCTGTTTTTCTCAATCTGCTGGTGATCCCTCTGATGAGCTTTCTCATGGGAGCGGGGCTTATTCTGCTGGTCTGTGAGATTTTCTGTCCTTTTCCGGGTACGCCCTTTGCTCTGATGATCCGTGGGATCCTGGGGATCTACGACAGGGCCTGTGAATGCTGTCAGCGCCTTCCCGGAAATCTGCTGACCCTGGGACAGCCGCAGGGCTGGCAGGTGGCGGCGTATCTTTTGCTGTTACTGACGGTTGTTCTGGCCGGAAAGAGAATAAAGCGCCCGCTGCGCCGGGGGATCGTCCTCATGGCCCTTATGGTCCTGATTGTCCGGCCCGGCCGGGGTCTTACCCTCGCCTTTCTGGACGTAGGGCAGGGGGACTGTATCTATCTGGAAAATGCAGGCGGCGGCCGTTATCTGGTGGACGGGGGGAGCTCCTCGGTGAGTAAGACGGGCCAATACCGCATCATTCCCTTTTTGAAGTCCCGGGGCGCCTTTCGGCTTACGGCGGTTTTTGTCACCCATCCGGATGAGGATCACTGTAACGGGATCCGGGAGCTTCTGGAGCAGGGAGAGGAGCAGGGGATCCGGGTGGAAAATCTGGTTCTGCCACAGGTGGCCGGGGACGCCAGAACAGAAGGCTATCTGACGCTGGAGGAGCAGGCCCATGCGGCGGGGATCCCCGTCTCGTATATCAGCCGGGGGCAGAAAATCCAAAGCGGCAGGCTCACGCTCGCCTGTCTGCATCCCGGGAGAGACGAATCCGGCAGGGAGCCAAACGAGTATTCCATCGTGCTGCGGGCAGATTATGGGGATTTCAGCGCCCTGCTCACCGGGGATATTGAAGGAGGCGGGGAGAGGGAGCTTTTGCGGACGCTGGAGGGGGAGGAAAGCGGAGGAAGAGTTACGGTTCTCAAAGCCGCCCACCATGGATCGAGAGGCTCCACGCCCGCAGAATTTCTCGAGAGCGTCAGGCCGGTTTATACGGTGATTTCCTGCGGGGAGCGCAATTCCTATGGGCATCCTCACGAGGAGCTCCTTAAGCGGCTTTCGCAGTGCGGGACAAGGACGCTGATCACATATGAGACCGGGGAGGTGGATTTCTGGACCGATGGAAGGAGGGTGCAGGTGAGAAGGTTTGAGGATGTGTATCAATAACTGCATTGACAGGAGACTTTACACCTCATACGCCGTTTGCTACAATAGAAGAATCAATCGCCGCGAATTTTGGCTTTTCGGACGGACCGGGGCGGCAAAATCATGTGAGGGTCTATGCAGCGTTTAATTCAGGATATCAAAACAGGAAATTTTAATCATATTTACCTTTTATACGGGGAGGAAGCCTATCTGCGCAGGCAGTACCGGGACAGGCTTAAGACGGCCATCATCGGCGACGACAGCATGAATTATCATTACTATGAGGGGAAAAATATCTCCATCGGAGAGGTGATCGACCAGTCGGAGACGCTGCCCTTTTTTGCAGAAAAGCGTCTGATCGTGGTGGAAAACAGCGGTCTTTTCAAAAGCGGAGGGGAAGCGCTGGCGGATTACCTGAAGGAACCTGCGCCCGCCGCATATTTCGTGTTTGTGGAGACGGAGGTGGACAAAAGAAGCCGTCTTTACAGAACCGTCTCCTCCGGGGGAACGGCGGTGGAGTTCGGGGCCCAGGATGAGAATACCTTAAAGCGCTGGGTACTGGGCATGGTGAAAAGGGAAAACAAGAAGATTTCCGAGGCGGCTCTGGAATTTTTTCTGGAAAAGACGGGAACAGATATGGAGAACATCCGCCGGGAGGTGGAGAAGCTGTTTTGTTACTGTCTGGAAAAGGAAGTGATCACTGAGGCCGACGTGGACGCCATCTGTACCAGACGGCTCAGCAGCCATATTTTTGATATGGTGGGAGCCATTGCGGACAGGCGGCAGAAAAAGGCCCTGGAGCTTTACTATGAGCTTCTGGCCCAGAAGGAGCCGCCCATGCGGATCATCTTTCTGATTGCAAGGCAGTATAACCTGCTTTTACAGGTAAAGGAGCTGGAGGGAAAGGGTTACTCAAACAAAACCATCGGCGAGAAGGTGGGGCTGCCGGGATTCGTGGCGGGAAAGTACGTGGCCCAGGCCGCCCGGTTTAAGCGGGAGGAGCTGCGGGGAGCCCTGGAGCGATGCGTGGAGACGGAAGAAGCGGTGAAAACGGGCAGAATGAACGAGACGATGGGGGTTGAGATGCTGATCATAAAATGCAGTACCTGATTTAAAATGCAGTACCTGATCATTCGGTACGGCAATCACCGGTATAAGTAAAAAATGTACAGAAACGGGGGAAAAGATGATCTCCATCGGAATCGATATGGGAACCACCACCATCAGCGCGGTGGCGTTTGAAACAAAAGAGGGGCCGGAGCGCGGCGCAGGCGTCTGCAAAGGCGCAGGAAGCGGCTGCGGGCAGAGCAGGGACTTCTGTTGGGAAACTCCCTGTCCTGGAATCCTGCGGGAGGCGCTGACGCTCCCACACAATGGCTTTATCAGGACGCCCCACCAGTGGGAGCGGATTCAGGATCCGGCGAAAATGATGAATCAGGCGTTGCGTCTGCTGGATCAGCTGCTGGAGCGCTACCCGCAGACAGCCTCCATCGGGCTCACCGGGCAGATGCACGGAATCGTCTATCTGGACAGGGAGGGGAGGTGTATCAGCCCTCTCTATACCTGGCAGGACGGACGGGGAGACCTTCCCGCAAACGAAAAACCGGGGGAGAAGACGCTGGCAGAACGGCTCAGGGAGCAGACGGGGGTCAGCGTCTTTTCCGGTTACGGGCTGGTAACCCACCTCTCCCATCAGATCAGAGGAACGATCCCGCAGGGGGCCGCCGGGATCTGTACCATTGCCGACTGTCTGGGGATGCTTCTGACCGGACGAAAGCGGCCGCTGATGCATGCAGGCAACGGGGCTTCGCTTGGATTTTTTGAGGTGAGAGAGGGCTGTTTTCGCGAGGATATCCTGAAAAGCCTGGGGATGGATTCTGCGCTTTTGCCGGAGATCACGCAGGATTTTGCATCTCTGGGAACTTACCGTGGAATCCCGGTGAGCGTCTCTCTGGGGGATTCCCAGGCCAGCTTTCTGGGCTCCGTGGGAATGCAGGAAAATACCCTGCTTGTGAACATGGGGACAGGAGGGCAGATCAGTCTTCTGTCGGAGGAATACTTCGAAGCCCCGGGCATCGAGGCGCGGCCCTTTGTGAAAGGAAAATATCTGCTCACCGGATCCTCCCTGTGCGGCGGCAGGGCCTGGGCCATTCTGGAAGGGTTTCTGCGCAGCTATGTGAGAGAAGCCGGCGGGGCGGACGCGCCCCAGTACGAGATTATGGAAAGGCTTGCCCTGGCGGAGCTTGCACAGCGGGAGGCAGGGCGGGCCGCTCCGATGAAGGTGGTCACTGCCTTCAGCGGAACCCGCACGGATCCGGGGTTGCGGGGAAGCGTCACCGGAATCAGCGAGGACAATTTCACTCCCCGGGGTCTGGCCTGCGGCGTTCTGGAGGGGATGGCCCGGGAGCTGTACGATCTGTATCAGACGATTCTGACGGGAACGGGAATCCGCGCGCAGCGCCTTGTCGCCGCGGGCAACGGCCTGCGCAAAAACGCGGCTTTGCAAAAGATTTTTTCGCAGATGTTTGGCGCGCGGCTCAGTCCTGCGGCCTATCAGGAGGAGGCCGCCTGCGGGGCGGCTGTGGGAAGCGTGGAACAACTTAAAACAGGAGGTTATGATGAGAATCGGAATGGGTTATGACGTACACAGGCTGACGGAAGGAAGAAAACTGATTATGGGCGGGGTGGAGATCCCTTACGAAAAAGGCCTTCTGGGCCACTCGGACGCGGATGTGCTTCTCCACGCCATCATGGACGCGCTTCTGGGAGCGGCGGCCTTGGGGGACATCGGGAAACATTTTCCGGACACGGATCTGGCTTATAAAGGGATCTCCTCTCTGAAGTTGCTTGAGCGGGTGGGGGCTTTGCTGGAGGAAAATCTGTTTCTGATCGAGAATATCGACGCCACCATCATCGCCCAGGCGCCGAAGATGCGGCCCCACATCGACGCCATGCGGGAGAATATCGCGGCGTCCCTTGGGATTACCTCAGAACAGGTGAACGTAAAGGCCACCACCGAGGAGGGCCTGGGCTTTACCGGAACCGGGGAGGGGATTTCAGCCCAGGCCATCTGCCTGCTCACCAGCCCGGTGAATCTGGGAAGCGAGGACGTGCTGCAGCGGCGGTGCGAAGGGTGCGGAGGATGTCCGGCGGGGAAATAAGCGGCGGCAGTCCGGGTCGGATATCGTATATCTGATTCGGGCAGGCCGGATCAATTGCAGGGAAAACCGGTTGTGAATCTGAATCTGGCAGGGTATAATATTCATAAAGGGGAACAGATCCTGACTATCCGGAGAAACAGGGAGGGTGGATATGACACAGATAAAGGAAAGAGCAGTTGAAATGATACGTCGTATTCCGGAGGAGCATATGCTGTATGTACTCAATATCCTGCAAAGCCTGGAGGCGATGACCGCAGATAAAGAAAAAGAAAGACGGAAGGCAAAGGCGGCACTTGCGGATATTCTTAATATGGAAAAAAGACTGCCGGAAGATTTTGATCCCCGGAAAGAGCTCCACGAAGCGAGGATGGAAAAGTATGATAATCTTAGTTGATACGAATATCATTCTGGATCTTTTTCTGCAAAGGGAACCTTATGCAGGCGAGGCCCAGGAGATTATGACAAAGTGCGCAGAGCGGGAGTTTGTCGGTTACCTGGCCGCCCACAGCATTCCCAATCTGTTCTATATACTGAGAAAAAATTATTCCCAAAGTGAGAGACGCAGACTGATAAAAAATCTGTGTGATATTTTTTATATTTCAGACCTGAGTGCAAAGAAGGTCATATCGGCAATAGAAAATGAGGAATTTACTGATTTCGAAGATTGCCTTCAGGAGGAATGTGCTGTGGAAGCAATGGCAGATTACATTGTTACGAGAAATACTGACGATTACAGAAGTTCAAGAGTAAAAGCAGTCGAACCTGAAGAATTCTTAAATCTGTTGCAGGGAAATTAAGAATAAAAGGAAAAATCAATAACAAATCCGGAAAGCGGGATATCTTGGTTAAGTAAGGTATTCTGCTTTTTTTATAAAGCTATTTCTTAAAAGTGTGTTGACGGCGACACTTTTTTTGTGCATAATCCAGGTATAGTATTAGGGTCGACCCTAACAACTTACCCGCCAAACTTGTCAAATATAATATTACTTCAGGAGGTAAAAAATGAAACTACAATTTTATATTGATCAGAATTCACAGCTCTTCCATGAAATAGAAAAAGAGGCCAAAAGTAAAGGGTTCTCTATGAGCGCTGTCATCATGGAGCGATTGGAGAAAGCCTATGGGATTATATCATCATCGGAGGATGATTCAGAGGATGTAAAAGCATTTTCCGCGATTTTAGATGGGATCAGAAAGGACGTGGAAGAATATGTCAGAAATTGGATGGCAGATAGCAGCTCATGCGCTCAGGAATTTACGCTTCAGGTATCGCCGACCTTCGCCAGGATTTCTATGGCTGATGAAAGTGGCCGGCTGACTGCGATGAAGCCCAAGCTGGGTAAGGCGTTTCGAGGACTGGTGGATCAGAAAGCCATTCCTCATGTACGGCCTGCTCTTACGGTAGATGGAAAGCAGAGAAGAAGATACAATGCGGCGCTGTATGAAATTGAGAAATAAAATTTTATCATAAGGAAGGAGACAGCGTATGTTCGAATATAAATTTGTATTTATATTAAAAAATGAAAAATATCGTAAAACCACAGACTTTCTGCGATATGGCCAGATTATTATCGATGCACGGGATGTATTTAACCACTTTTACGAAGCAAAAAGAATGAACTGGAAGTTTATTGAGATCAGTCTTAGATCAGATCATCTCCTGATTACCCTGCGATCGGATGAACAACTCAGCCGTCCGTCAGTCTCCGCAAAACTGTTCAGTCAGACCCTTGCTGAAAAAGAGATTTTTCGCAGGGCCCGTGTGGGAAAAAGCCTTTTCATATCAGCCTGAGAGGGAGCCGATTCCAATAACCTGGTTGCGAACGGACTGAGCGAGGTCTGGTTTAGCAGAGAAATTCCCAAAACAAATTTCCGGAGGCACCCTTTTGCAAGAAGGTCTGAAATAGAAAAATGCCTGATTTTCACCTCATAGTCTCATGAAATGATACGGAGGCTATCATTGAGAGCATGACAGAACAACAGACCACAGACGTGGACGCCGTCTCGGGCGCGACGAATTCCGGCATCGTCATTAAGAAAGCGGTTGAAAACGCCCTCACGGGAGAAAAATAAAGGAATGCGAGCGGAAAATTATTTCACAGGATGAACCTTTTGACGCCGGGAACCGTCTATATAAGTGAACGACGAAAATTCAGATTTTGCCGTTCAAAGCAGCTGAGAATGGTTTCAAAAGCAGGACGGGGTGAGGATATGGATGAGCTTGAGAAGCTGCTGAATGTACACAGAGGCTCTCTGGAGCGCTATGTGAGGTTTCGGATTGGGATCCCGGCGGATGCGGACGATGTTTTGCAGGAGGTATATCTGACGGCGTGCCTGAAATTTCCGCAGCTGAAAAACAGAGATTCCTTCAGGGCATGGATCATCAGCATCGCCAGAAGCAAATGCAACGACTATTTTCGCAGGAAGGCGTCCCGGTATGAGCTTCCCATCGACGAGCTGGAGGAGACGGTTTTCTGCGACAGCAGGTACGGAATCGAGCAGATCAGTATCGTGAGGGAGACTCTGGAGCTGTTGGGGAATAAGGAGAAGCAGATCCTTTATCTGTATTACTGGAAGGAAATGCCGCAGGCGGAAATTGCCGTAAGGCTGGATATTCCCCTGGGAACAGTGAAAAGCAGGCTCCACACGGCGAAGCTGAGTTTCAAAAGCAGATATCCTTATCCCGCCGGAAGATCGAAAGGAGGACGCGCCATGAAAAAATTGCCTGAAATGATGCCCGAATACCGAATCCGGCCGGATGCCAGGACGCCTTTTTCCGTGAAATGGGAGGAACTGATGGGGTGGTTTCTGATCCCACGGATGGGGGAAAGGATCTCGTGGGGGACGTACGAGATGCCCTCCCGTGTACGCAGCCATGTGTATGAGCTGGAGGTGACCGGCAGGGCGAAGATGCATGGGATCGAAGGGGTGGAGATAAGCGCCAGCGAGGCTTCTTATTCTGACCGGAAAGAGGTGATCCACCGCAGGTTTATAGCCCAGCTTACGGATACCCACTGCCGTTATCTGGCGGCCTTCCGCGACGAGGGGGACGTCAGGAACTATATTACCTTTCTGGACGGGGATGCGTTTATGTCTGTCTGGGGTTTTGGGGAGGACAACTGCGGAAATGAGACCAATCTTTTCCCCAGGGGGGACATTCGCAGAGATGGGGATGTGATCACCAGCGTGGACAGAAAGTATCTGCTTGACATTGTGGGAAGATACCAGATCACTCTGGGGGGAAAAAGCTATGACACGGTCTGCGTCATGTGTATCGAGAACCGCCGGTGCGGAGTGGTATCAGAGCATTTTCTGGACCGCAGCGGCAGAACCATCCTCTGGCGGCGGTTCAACCGTGACGACTGGGCCATCGACCATTACAAAAAGAGGTGGAGCGAGGCCCTTGCGGACAATGACCGGCTGATTATCAACGGCGAGCTCTATGTACAGTGGTATGACTGTATTACGGATTATATCCTCTGACCGGGGGAAAACAGGGGGAAATGTTGCCTTTTGTATCTTTGAAAGCCGCCTGCGGGCGGCGATCTGTGAAGGATAACAAATTTACCTGATTCCGTCCCATTCCTCTAAAAATTCCGAAACAAAGATTTTCATATAATCCTCTCTTTGTTCGGCAATCCTGGCCGCTGTGTCTGTATTCATCCTGTCTTTAAGCTGGAACAGCTTTTCATAAAAATGGTTAATCGTTGTAGAAACATGACTTCGGTATTGATCCGCATTCATGTTTACAGCCGGTTGAATCTCGGGATCATGGATGATTCGATTATGGTTTCCGCCATACGCAAAGGCCCTGGCAATACCGATCGCTCCCATAGCGTCTAATCTGTCAGCGTCTTGCACACACTTGCCCTCGATCGTTTCGGGCGTAGCGGAATCCGTTCCCCTGAAGGACACTTCACCAATAATATTGCATATCATTTTTATCATTGTTTCCGGTATATCATACTTTCTCAAAAAGCCAGTCGCTTTGTCCTTATTCGCATATGTTTCAGGCGATAATTTGATGTCGTCAACATCATGCAGCAGCGCGGCTAACTGGACTGTCAGTAAATCTGCGTTCTCCTGTTCTGCAATTCTCATTGCCAGTTTGTATACTCTCAGAGTATGGAAATAATCATGACCGCTATAATCGTCCTGAAAAGTATTTCTGACGAATTCGATGGCATCGTTAATTATCATTTTATCCATAAGCTGCTCCTGTATATTTCGGTTTATTAATAATGAATATCGAATTAAATCATATCATATCAGTCAGTGTGACGCAAGAAACGGACTGATAAAACTGTCGGAAGTATGATTTATCAACACGTGAGGGAAAAGGAATCTTTGACACGACAAACGCATGAGTAAATAAAATGTGAACAAAAGACTCCTTTATCCGTTATACATGGAAATAAAAACGGAGATGGGAATATGGAGCAGTTACCGGAATGGATGGAGATTATCGAGGATGTGAGGCAGCGCAGCGAGGTGATCGGACGGATCCATGCAGATGTGGATACGGCATCCTCTCTGCTGAGCCTGGGAATCCTCACGCCGCTTATGTATGTGATTTCAGGAATCGGGGCAACACTCATCCTTGCGTCCTGTAGTATGATGCTGTGCCTTGCCATATATCTCGTGGGCATGATTGCGCTGGTAATCAATATGGTTCTTTCAAAAATCAGCAGAGAGCTGTACGTACAGACACGCGAGGCAACCACCTCCGCTTTATCGGTATATATGCAGTCGGTCTCCGACAGCGCACTGATCAAAACAGAAAGCCTGTCCATGTATGTGAGAGGCGTATTCAGCGGTATTTTTCTTACAGGGAATAACCTGTCAGGTAATGGCATGTCCGTTGCGGACATGGTGATGGCTTCCTGGGTGGGGATACCGATCGTGACCATGATCACTTCTGTTTCCGGGTCCCTGACGAATCTGCAGAGATCCCTTGCAGGTATCGACAGGATCTTCAGGGTATTGGAGCTGGAGGAGGAAGAGCAGGACAGGCTCGCTGAGAGAAAATATTGCGTATGTGACCCAGTCAGATACGATTTTTAAGGGAAGTATAAAGGAGAATCTGCTTGCGGGGAACAGGCGCACGGACATCACCGGGGAGGAAATCAATATGGTCCTCAAAGCGGTTTGTGCGGACGAGTGGGTAAGCCGTAAGGAAGGCCTGCTGGATCATCGGCTTTCGGAAGGCGGAATGTCGTTGTCCGGAGGACAGAGGCAGATGTTGGGGATTGCGGGAGCTCTTTTATTGAAAAAGCGGCTGATCTTTTTAGATGAAGCGTTTGCCGGGATTGATGAGGAAAAGATCAGTGAGATCATGCGCAATCTCAGGGCGGTTAAGGACAGCGATACGATCATTGTCATCCATGATAAAAGGGTTATGGATATGTGCGAAGCTGTGATTCGTTTAAGTTGAAGAGAAAAGACTGGTTATAAATATGATGTGATTTTTACAATGAAAATGCGCCTTTTCTCGTGTTTTTTCAGGAATCATGAAAATATCTGTTAAAAATGGCCTGGAATCGCGTCAATCGTGTCAGATATGATTGACGCGATTGACGCGATTTATTATAAATGAAAAAGACGCCGGATGACAGGGAAGAACAGATCCTGGAATATGCGCAGGATCATAATTCCTTTACCAGAAATGATGTGGCCAATCTGCTTCAGGTAAGTCCATCAACCGCTTCAGGACTGATCAGAAAACTTATAAAAAGAAATTTACTGAAATGTAATGGAAAGGCAAGAAACACTTACTATACCATTATAAAATAACAAGTTATGGAATAACATGTTATGGAATAACATGCTATGAGGATATCGAACCCTTTGTCATCCGGCCCCCTTTCGCATATGCTCTGGGCGAAATGCCGACCACCCGCTTAAAAACCGTAATAAAATAGTTATAGTCACTGAATCCGCAATCGGACGCAATCTCCGCAAGGGAAAGCCCGGTCTGTTCTGACAGCAGACGCCTGGCTTTGTCTATGCGGAGATTTCTTATATGTTCGGCGATCCCCATGCCGTAATTTTGCCGCGCGATTTCGTAGAGCCGCGTCCTGCCGATCCCGAAGTGCTTTGCGAGCCCTGTGGCATCTAAATCTTCCGTAAAATGCGACTGGATATATGCGTCGATCTGTACCGGGAGCTCCTGCTGATGCAGGGAAACCATCCGTTCCATGCACAGGTAGGCGGCGACGGCCTGCATGATATGGGAAGCGGAAGAAAGATGGTTTCTGGTGACAAGCGGCTGGCTCATGACGGAGGCTTTCAGAGCCTGCCTGTCCACCTGATAATCCTTACAGCACTGCCGTATCCGATCCCATCCCTCCTCCCGGGAAGGATAGGAAAAAACATGTCCGAAGAACAGATATCCAATGACGATATTCCCGACGATGATCGGCGTGATGCTTTCCGTCAGTCCCGCGTGGCACTGATAGGTGTACAGGGTCCTGCGCCTTGCGGCGATTTCGCAGGCATGGTCGTCGCAGAGATGGCATCTTGCCGCGGCATCCGGATCGGAGCGGATGATCCGGCAGCAGTCCGCGATCCGCTCCGGGCAGGCGGCAAGCTCATGGAACGTGTCGTCAAAGACCGTGATACGGATTCCGGACATATTATGAAAATCCTTCAGCAGGGAGTTGAGTTTGACCAAATTGAAGCTGGAAATCATAAGGGCCGATCCTTTCCGTATGGCGCGGGTCGCGGGGCGGGCAGGGAAGGAAATCCGCTGTGCTGCCCTTTTCCCAATTTTATAAAATAATATCATACCGGCGAACAAAATCAAAGTAAAAAGAACAAAATCCTATATAAAGCCGGCTGTTGAACAGATAAAATAAAAATCAGGAACTGCCCGGAAATCGGAAATCACCTGTGAATCGCACGCAGGATTTTTCCGGACAGCTCCCGGCGCAAGTCAGAGAGGAAAGGTGGTAATCAGGTTGTTAGTAACGTTGAAGGATGTGATGAAAATTGCGGAAGAAAGGAAGATGGCGGTCGGTTCTTTTAATACGCCGAACCTGGAGTCGCTGCAGGCTGTGACCGGGGCGGCGCAGGAGCTGGGGCTGCCGGTCATCATACAGTTTGCCCAGTGCCATGAACCCTGGATCCCGCTTTCGGTGATCGGGCCGGTTATGGTGGAGGCGGCGAAGCGGGCGTCGGTTCCTGTCTGCGTGCATCTGGACCACGGCGAGACGCCGGAATATCTGCAGCAGGCGCTTGATCTGGGGTTTACCGCAGTCATGTATGACGGCTCCGTGCTGCCCTATGAAGAAAATCTTGCAAATACCAGAAAAGCGGTGGAGATGGCGGCCAGGACCGGAGCGTCGGTGGAGGCGGAGCTTGGCAGCATGGGCAGGCGGGAATCCGGCACAGGAGATGACTGCGGGGAAAAGTCCGGAAGCAAACCTCCAGACTCTCAATGGTGCGCTACCACGGACCAGGCCCGCGATATGCAGGAGTATAAGGATGAGACGAAGATCTATACCGACCCGGAGCTGGCCGCCCGGTTCGTGAGGGAGACCGGGATCGACGCGCTGGCCTGTTCCTTCGGCACCACTCATGGCATCTATCTGACGGAGCCGAAGCTGGATTTTGATGTGGTGAAAAACGTGCGCAGGCTTGCGGGCGGGATCCCTGTGGTGATGCACGGCGGTTCCGGAGTCGGCAGGGAGGATTACCGGAGAGCAATCCAGGCGGGGGTGCGGAAGGTCAATTATTTTACCTATATGGATAAATCCGGCGGCAGCGCCGCGGCGGATTATCTAAAAAGCTGCAGGGAGGGGGATCCGGTTTTCTTTTCTTCCCTGTCCATGGCGGCTCAGGAGGCCATGAAAGAAAATGTAAAGACGGCCATGAGACAGTTCGCACTGCTGGAGGAGTGAATGAAGGAACAGCATTGCGGGAGATGGAAATTAAAACGAAAAGGAGAGTCATTATGGGAAAAAGAATGACATTCGCACTGGCATTCTGTAACAGGGGGTTCATGCCGGGGGAGCTGATTTACGGGGCGAGGCAGGACATGGTAAAGGCCGTGACGGATGCGGGATACGGTTATATTGCCATGGATCCGCAGCTGACCAGATATGGCGGGATCGAGACCAGGGATGAAGGCCTTCTGTATGCCAGGTGGCTGAAGGAGCATGAGGGGGAATACGACGGCGTCATTTTTTCCATGCCGATTTTTGCAGACGAAAACGGCGCCATCACGGCGCTGCGGGATGCGGGGGTTCCGATCCTGATGCAGGCGTATCCGGATGAAATCGGTAAGATGGATTTTGCCCACAGGAGGGACGCCTTCTGCGGGAAGTTTTCCGTGACCGACGTGTTTACCCAGTATCAGGTTCCCTTTACCGTCATGAAGCCCCACGTGGTACATCCCTTATCGGAAGCCTTTGCACGGAATCTGCGCGACTTTGCCGCCGTCTGCCGTGTGGTAAACGGGATGAAGCGCTGCAACATCGGCTGTATCGGGGCAAGGACCACCGCGTTTAAGACGGTACGGTTTGACGAGATCGCCATGCAGAAGCACGGGATCAACGTGGAGTCCTTCGACTTGAGCGAGCTTGTGTTTAAGGTGGGGAAGTTCTCCGACACGGAGGAAAGGGTGCTGGCCAGGAAGGCGGCGCTGGAGGCCTACTCTGATTTTACGGCGGTACCGGAGGAAAAAAAGAATACCCTGTCCAAAATTTCGGTGGTCATCGACGAATACATAGAGACCTATCATCTGGACGCCCTTGCCCTGCGCTGCTGGAACGAGATGGAGGAGATCCTGCGGGTGTGCCCCTGCGTGCTGCTGTCGGAATTAAATGACAGGGGAATCACGGCTTCCTGCGAGATCGATATGTGTTCCGCCATCACCATGCGGGCCATGGCGCTTGCCAGCGAGATCCCGACCACGGTACTGGACTGGAACAATAATTACGGAGAAGAGGAAAATAAAGTGATCCTGTTCCACTGCGGGCCGGTTCCCGTCTCTCTGATGACGGATAAAGGTCATGTGACCAGCCACAAGATGTTTGACAAGACGGATGCGGGAAGCGGCTGCGGCACCTGCGAGGGAAGGATCCGTCCGGGGAACGTCACGCTGTCCAACTGCCAGACGAAGGACGGAAAGATCCTTGTGTATGCCAGCGAGGCGGCGTTTACGGACGACCCTGTCGAGGAGGCCTTCTTCGGGTGCGGCGGCGTCTGCGAGATACCGGATCTGCAGGAAAAGATGATTAAGCTTGCAAGGGGCGGATTCAAGCACCACACATCGGTGGGAGCGGGACACATGAAAGAGGTTTTAAAGGAAGCGTTCACCGTTTATCTGGGATACGAATGGGTCGAGATTGATTAGGGGAGAAGAATGCCCCAATGCGGGAATTTCCGCAGGGATTTGCGGTTTGGCTCAAGAGGAATCAGGGAGGTTGGCATGAAGGTAGCAGGGCTTGATATCGGCACGACGGGCTGTAAGTGTACGGTGTTTGACGGGCAGGGCAGGTATCTGGATAAGGCTTACCGGGACTATCCGGTGCGCAGGGCGGTGGGCGGCCATGAGATTGATATCTCGGCGGTGATGGACGGGGTGTATGCGGCTGTCCGCGAAATGACCGCCAGATATCCGGATATTGCAGGGCTTGGCGTTACCAGCTTTGGGGAGACCTTTGTCATGACGGATGGGGACGGGATACCGCTGCATCCGGCCATGCTGTATACGGATCCAAGAGGGAAGGAAGAATGCCGGGTGCTTACAGATCGGCTTGGCGGGAGGAAAATTGCCCGTATCACCGGGCTGCGCCCCCATGAGATGTACAGCATTTCCAAGATCATGTGGATCAGAAACCATCAGCCGGATCTTTACAGGGCGGCGGAGCATGTGTTTCTGATGGAGGATTATGTGGTCTTCCATCTGACGGGACGGGCGCAGATCGATTATTCCCTTGCCGCCAGGACCATGGCCTTTGATATCCACGGGCTGGACTGGAGCAGAGAGGTGCTGGACGCGGCCGGGGTCAGCCGGGGGCTTTTTTCTGACTGCGTCCCCACCGGAAGCCTGGCGGGAACGATCCTTCCGCAGGCGGCAGAGGCCACGGGCCTTTCAGAGCGCACAAAGGTGGTTTCGATCAGCCATGACCAGGTGGCGGCAGCAGTGGGCGCAGGGGCCTTTGACGGGAGTGTGGCGGTGGACGGCGCGGGCACGGTGGAGTGCCTGACGCCGGTCTATGACAGCATGCCGGAGATCGACCGGATGTATGAAGGCTACTTTTCCGTGGTGCCGTATGTGATTCCGGGCACGTATGTGGCGTACGCCTTTTCCTATACCGGCGGCGCGCTGATACAGTGGTGCGTGGAGAATCTGGCGAAAAAGGAAAGGGAGGAGGCGAAGGCGCGGGGGATCTCCGTCAATGAACTGCTTGAAAGCGCTTATGCAGGCAGGAATGGGGGCCCTGGCGGTTTGCTGGTGCTTCCGCATTTTGCAGGGGCGGCGACCCCTTATATGGATACCGGGTCGAAGGGAGCGATTCTGGGGCTTACCACCGCAACTACGGCGGCGGAAATTTACCGCGGGTGTATGGAAGGCGTGGCATATGAGATGTACCTGAATTACCAGGCGCTGCAGGGCTCCGGCATCCGCTTTGAAAAACTCAACGCCACCGGAGGAGGCGCGCGGTCGGCAGTCTGGATGCAGATGAAAGCGGATGTTCTGAATTTGCCCATTACCGCACTGAAGACGGTGGACGCCGGAACTGTGGGAAGCGCCATGCTCACAGGGGTAGCCATCGGCCTGTTCCGGGATTTAAAGAAGGCCGCGGAGCGTATGGTGGAGGAGACGGTGACCTACCGGCCGCGGCCGGATCTGCATGAGAAGTATATGCGGGTGTTTGAACGTTACCGCAGGGTGTACGAAGCGGTAAGACCGTTGATGTGAAACAGGAGGGACACCTGAATTAAGAGCCGCCTGCGGCTCAAATTGGATCGCAGATGCGAAAACGCCTGCGCGTATTTCGCATCGCGTTGCCGCGAAGAACGCGGCATGGAGGTCAAAATGAATCCATATATTGGACATGATTCCCAGCTTTATGGGATTGAGGAACACCGCCTTGTGGGCGGAAAAGGAGACGGGATGCGCCTGTATGAGGTGAATAACGGAAAAGGTCTGATGATGACGGTTTCACCGGACCGAGGCGGAGATATCACCAGGCTCCGGTATCGGGGGATCAATTTAAGCTATTTCTCCCCCTGCGGCTATGTGGCTCCGGCTTATTATGACAGCATCGGGAGCAACTGGCTCTTTTCCTTCACGGCAGGCTTTCTCACCACATGCGGGCTGCAGGCAGTGGGAAGCCCGTGCAACGACGCCGGAGAGGAGCTTCCGTTGCACGGGTCTGTGGCCAACCTTCCCTGCGAGCAGGCATACTGGACGCAGGAGGACGGGGCGCTGGTCATACATACTGTGACGAAGGACGAGACAATCTTTGGGCGCAAGCTTACGCTGTCAAGAACGCTCCGGGTATCCACAGAGGAAAACAGCTTTGTGATCGAGGATACCATAGCCAACACCGGGGACAGGGAGGAGCCCTTTGAGATCCTTTACCATATGAATATGGGCTATCCGCTGCTGGACGAGGACAGCATAGTCACCATCCCCTCCGCGGAGGTGCTGCCAAGGGACGATCATGCCGCGCAGGATATGGAAAACTGGATGCATATGGAAAAGCCCACGGCGGGCTATCAGGAAAGATGCTATTACCATAAATTTGCGGACGAAGCGGGCCGTGCGGAAATCTGGCAGCCCAAACAGGATGTGCGGCTTACGATCGCCTTTGACGCCAGGGAGCTTGACGGTTTCGTGGAGTGGAAGATGATGGGCGTCAGGGATTACGTTCTCGGCCTGGAGTGCGGAAACTGCTATCCGGACGGGCGCAACGTGATGCGCAAAAGCGGCATGCTGAAATTTTTACAGCCGGGGGAGGAGAAGACTTACCGGGTGAAGGTTACGGTAGGGCAGGAAAGATGGCTAACTTCACCTTAATTCCTTTTATTTTAGGGGTTTTATAAAAATTGTAGATAGTGATACGTGTATAATTGGGCTTTTGCGGATAGAACTGCGGAAACTCAAGTCAGTTTCCGGTTGACAAAACCCCATTTTTGAATATACTGATACTATAAAGGATTTTCCGATTGATTTTTAATCCATCCATATTTTAAATGCAAAGAACGGAAAGAGTAAATTGTCCTGCCTGTACTCAGAGACGGAGTGTCACCGGCTGAGAGCATTCCTGTACAGAGGGCGATGGAAGTGCATCCGGGAGCAGATTCTGTGAAGGGATTCCTGTTGGGCGTCCGGTAGCGGGATACGTGTGCGCACGTTACGCGCGGAAAAGGGTGATGCCGCAGGCAGGAAAACGTCGAAGCCGCAGGAGGCGGTGAGTGCTTTTCCGGATCAATAAGCTGACTCGCGGAGTGTGACAGCGTTTGATGGACTGCCGGTATGACCGTTTTTCATAAGGGGAGGCCATAACCGGCCTCAAAAAGAGTGGAACCGCGGATAACTTCGTCTCTGGATTGTATGGGAGACGGAGTTTTTTTATGCGCAGGGGCGCACAAAGGAAATTGTTGCTGACGCAGTGTGCGCCCCGCGCGGCGAGCAGGGGAAAAAGCCCCTACTCGATTGTGTAGGGGCGCACAAAGGAAATTGCTGCTGACGCAGTGTGCGCCCCGCGCGGCGGGCAGAGGGAACATCTCCTCTGCTCGATTGTGCATGGAAAATTCAATCGGACTAAGGAGCAGATGTGGGAATTATTAAAAATCTGAGAGAAGAAATCGCAATCATCCGGCAGCGGGATCCGGCCATCCATTCCTCTATGGAGGTCTTTCTCTACCCCAGCTTCAGGGTCATGCTTCACTACCGGCTGGCCCATAAGCTGTACCTGAAGGGGCATTATTTTCTGGCCAGATGGGTTTCCCAGCGAGGGGTGCGCAAAACCGGGATCGAGATTCATCCGGGGGCGCAGATTGGGAAGGGCTTTTTCATCGACCACGGCAATGGCGTGATTATCGGGGAGACCACCGTCATCGGAGACAACGTGACGCTCTATCAGGGGGTGACCCTGGGAGGGACGGGAAAGGAACAGGGAAAGAGGCATCCCACCATTGGAAACAACGTGATGATCAGCGCCGGGGCCAAGGTGCTCGGCTCCTTCACCATAGGAGATAATTCCAAAATCGGCGCGGGAAGCGTGGTGCTCGAGGAGGTGCCGCCGGGCTCCACGGTGGTGGGCGTGCCCGGACGGGTGGTAAAGCGCAACAACATGGCGCTGCCGCAGGAGGAGCTGGATCAGGTGAATCTGCCCGATCCTGTCAGGGAGGATCTGAGCGTTCTCCATCACGCCAACACGAGGCTTACCAACACCCTGATCGATCTGGACAGGGAGCTGCGGGAGATGAAGCACCGTTGCGGAAAAAGGCAGAAATGTCAGCAGTGCCCTCACAGTGAGGAATGTGAAACCCGCAGGGAGCATGAAAATTTTCATAAATGAAAAATTCTCACAGGTGAGAAATCTTATAAATGAAAATTTCACAGGTGAAAAATTCACAAGTGAATATTGCACTTGTGAAAAACGAAGGAGGTTTACCATGAAAATCTACAACACACTCTCAGGAAGAAAAGAAGAATTTGTCCCTTTGCAGGAGGGAAAGGTCAGAATGTACGTATGCGGCCCCACCGTGTACAACCTGATTCACATCGGAAACGCCAGACCCATGATCATCTTTGACACGGTGCGCCGCTATATGGAATATAAGGGCTATGAGGTCAACTATGTTTCCAATTTCACGGATGTGGACGATAAGATCATTAAAAAGGCCATGGAGGAGGGAGTGGACTCCTCCGTGATCTCCGAGCGATACATTGCCGAGTGCAAAAAGGACATGGAGGCCATGAACGTAAGGCCGGCTACCACCCATCCCCAGGCGACCAGGGAGATCGAGGGGATGCTTGAGATGATCGGCACGCTGATTGAAAAAGGGCATGCCTACCGGGCGAAGGACGGAACCGTGTATTTCCGCACCAGAAGCTTTAAGGGCTACGGCAAGCTTTCCCACAAAAATATCGACGATTTACAGGGGGGGAACCGCTCCCTTTTGGTGACAGGGGAGGATCAGAAGGAGGATCCCCTGGACTTTGTACTCTGGAAGCCCAAAAAGGAGGGAGAGCCCTACTGGGAGTCCGAATGGTGCCAGGGGCGTCCGGGCTGGCATATCGAGTGCTCGGTGATGAGTAAAAAGTACCTGGGAGATGAGATCGACATCCACGCGGGAGGCGAGGATCTGGTGTTCCCTCACCATGAGAATGAGATCGCCCAGTCTGAGGCGGCCAACGGAAAGCCCTTTGCCAGATACTGGATGCACAACGCTTTCCTAAACATCAACAACCACAAAATGTCCAAGTCCGCGGGCAATTTCTTTACGGTGAGGGACGTGAGCGAAAAGTATGATTTGCAGGTGCTGCGCTTTTTCATGCTCTCCGCCCATTACAGAAGCCCCTTAAATTTCAGCGAAGAGCTCATGGAGGCGGCAGGAAACGGGTATGAGCGGATCGTCAACGGCGTGGGAAATCTGAATTATTTGCTGGAAAATGCACAGGATGATATAATAGTAGAAAAAGAGCGGGAGCTTCTGGCGCAGGCCAGGGGGTATCGGGCTAAATTTGAGGAGGCCATGGAGGATGATTTTAACACGGCGGACGCGCTGGCGGCCATCTTTGAGCTGGTAAAATTCTCCAACACCCACGCCCGGACCGAATGCAGCAGGGAATTCCTGGGGGAGCTTAAAAAAGAGATTCTCACCCTCTGCGATATCTGCGGACTGATCGTGGAGAAAAAGCCGGAGCTTCTGGACGGGGACATCGAGGCGCTGATCGCACAGCGGCAGGCGGCCAGGAAGGCGAAGGATTTCGCCAGGGCCGACCAGATCAGAAACGAGCTGTTGGAAAAGGGGATTATCCTTGAGGATACCCGAGAAGGGGTCAAATGGAAAAGAGCATAAGTCTTCTGACAGAGATTAAACAGAGCTTTGGATTGAAAGAGGTGGATATCAGGACATATTCACCTCTTACCCTTGCCTATATCGGGGACGCGGTCTACGACCTGATCTTCCGCACGGCGGTGGTACAGAGGGGAAACTGCCCGGTAAACAGGCTGCATCATCAGACCATCCGTTATGTAAAAGCGCCCGCCCAGGCAGTTCTTGCGCAGGCGCTGGTGGACGAGTTCTCCGACGAGGAGCTTGCCGTGTATAAAAGAGGAAGGAATGCCAGGTCTTACAGCACAGCCAAAAACGCGACTGCGAAAGAGTACGAAAAGGCCACCGGCCTGGAGGCCCTGGTGGGTTATCTGTACCTGACGGATCAGATGGAGCGTGCGCTGTGGCTGATTCAGACAGGTCTTGCGCGGACAGATGAGAAAGGAAAGGACAATGGACAGAAAAAAGTATAAGGTGGAGCAGGAACCGTCCTCCGAAATCCCGGAATCTGAATCTGTGGTGGAGGGAAGAAACGCCGTCATCGAGGCTCTTCGCTCGGGCAGGCCCATAGAGCGCCTTTATATCCAGGACGGGGTACAGGACGGCCCCATGATGACCATCAGGCGGGAGGCCGCAAAGCGGGAGGCCGTCGTTAAATATGTGTCCAGACAGCGGCTGGATCAGCTCTCGGCGACCGGACGGCATCAGGGAGTGATCGCCCTGGCGGCAGCTTATGAGTATGGATCCGTGGAGGACATGCTGCGGACGGCGCAGGAAAAGGGAGAGCCCCCCTTTCTTTTTCTTCTGGATAATATCGAGGATCCCCACAATCTGGGGGCTGTCATCCGCACCGCTAACCTGGCGGGGGCTCACGGGGTGATCATTCCCAGAAACCGTGCGGTGGGGCTCACGGCTGCGGTGGCAAGAGCCTCCGCCGGGGCGCTGAATTACACGCCGGTGGCCAGGGTCACCAACCTTGGCAGAACCATCGAGGAGCTGAAGGAAAAGGGGCTCTGGTTTGTGTGCGCGGATATGAGCGGAACCAGGATGTATGATCTGAACCTGAAGGGCCCCATAGGGTTGGTGATCGGAAGCGAGGGGGAGGGTGTGGGACGTCTGGTCAGGGAAAAATGCGATATGACCGCCGCCATTCCCATGAAGGGGGACATCGATTCCCTGAACGCCTCCGTGGCTGCCGGTGTGCTGGCCTATGAGATCGTCCGTCAGAGACTGACGGGGATCTGAGGCTTTGGGGAAAGGCGTGTCCGCGGCGGGGAATTTTGAGGGATCATTTTTCGGAAACGTATTCTGTGTGAATGGGAGCAGATATGGGAAAGGTAAATAAGGTTTTATTGATGTTCATCGCCATGGGAGCGATCATGCTTGCCGCAGTGGGGGTGGACAGGGGGATAAAGCGTCTGGAGGATCAGAGATGGGAGGCGCAGCGCCAGGCCAGATATGAGCAGGCTTATGCGGACGTTGCCAGCATTGAGATGACCATCAGCCAGCTTGCCCGGGATCCGCAGGCCCTGGAGGACTATCTGGCGCAGCACAGAGAATATTTCGACGACATGGCGGATTTTATCCAAAACGGACAGGCCTGGGACGGGGAATCCTCAGCGGAATTTCTTCCGGAGGAGGACGGCGCTGATCTGCAGGAGGGAGAGGACAGTCCCGGGGAGGGAAGCGCCAGCGACGGGATGAACGGCGGCTTTCCGGCGGTAGCGGATGCCTCCGGCGGCGCAGCAGATATTTCCGGAAACGGTCTTTCCGGCGGCGGATACTGGTGGGACGTCGGGGAAAATGTGTGGAAGGATGTGTCCGGGAATGTGTGGAGTGACGTCTCCGGGAATGTGTGGAGTGACGTCTCCGGGAATGTGTGGAGTGACGTCTCCGGAAATGTGTGGAGTGACGTCTCCGGAAATGCCTGGGGGGAGGTCTCCGGGAACTCTGCGGAATCTGACCAAAGGCAGCAGGCGCAGGTCTCCGGCAATGAGGTCAGGCTCCCGGGGGGCGTGTGGTTTTTCCCGGATGGAAGCTGGACGCCTGGCAACGGCCGGGAGAACTATCCGGGGGGCGTGTGGATGCCGGCGGATCAGATTGAGGAATTCCCGGAAGGAGGATTTCAGATCGTCTCCGGAAATGGCCTTTACGCGCCTTCCGGAAACGCCACGCAGGGGATGGCGCAGGATAGCGTCTCCGACAATGAAATCGGGCTGACCCTCTCAGAGCGGCGTAGAATCCGGGGCTCCTATATGGAGACCCAAAGGCAGAACCGGCTTGACCGGGCGGTGATAGCCGAAAGCAAGGTGGATTTTTCGGATCTGTCTATCGCCTGTCTGGGGGACAGTATCACGGAAGCGGCGAATCTGAGCAGCCTTGAAAACTACAGACAGTATTCCTACCCTGCCAGGCTGGGAGAGCTTCTGGGGGCGGAAAAGGTCACCAATCTGGGGATCGGCGGCTCCTCCATCGGGCGTTACTGGGATCAGGCCTTTGTGGACAGATACAGGGAAATCCCGCAGGATACGGATCTGATTCTTGTGATGGGCGGCACCAACGACGGGTTCTGTATGAATCAGGAGGAGCTGGGCTCCATGCAGGAGCGAAAGCCCCGCACCTTTATCGGCGATCTGGACGAGCTGCTGCGGGGGCTGTCGGAAAATTATCCGCAGGCGCAGACGGTGCTTGTCACGCCCCTTCCCAACGTGCTCCATGATATTTTAAAGAAGGAAAGAGATTACCTCCTGCCGCAGAGCGTCCTTGTAAACGCCATGAAGGAGCTGGCAGCGGAGTACGGGATTCCGGTGATCGATCTTTATAATTCCAATCTGCTGGATACCCATGACGCCGCCGTGATCTACAATTATATGCCCGACGGGGTACACTGTAACGCCGAGGGTTATACCCTGCTGGCAGAGCATTTCGCGGCGGAGCTGATCCGCATGTATGAAGGGCAGGGAAGGACGCAGGAAGAAGCGGAAATGTAGAGAGCGTCTGGAAAAGAGGGGAACAAACTGCCATGCCTGACGGGCCTGCTGCAAACAGAGCCGGGCGGGTATTCCCCGCCCGGCCCCGGTCATCGGAACCTTTCCGATGCTGTGACTTAATGGCATCCACGTATTCTGCCGTGGTGGCCGCCTCTGGAGGCGGAACGGGCAGCGGGTCTGCATGTGCCGTCGCAGTAACCGCCGTCGTGATCATAACCGCAGTAATACTCGCCGTCATGAAGATGGCATCCTGTCTCCTCGCAGTCCTCCACTGTGCAGACAGGATAGTAGGTATCCTCCTGCGTCACCTGGCGCGTGCTCTGACGGTGATGGCCGTGGGCGGAAACCGGAACGACCATAAGACCTGATAACATCAGGCCCATACATCCTGCCATAAGTGCTCTTCTGATACGCATGATTATCATACTCCTTTCTATAGAAATAATATAGCACAGAAGGAGATCGGGTGCAACTGTGGGCAGGGAATAACGCTTTACCGGAAAAAGCAGGGGGGATACTGTGAAAAATTTATTTTTCACAAACGAACCTGTTCGTTTTGCAAATATTGTGCCGGGACGCTTTCAGCGTTGGCCCAAAGCTTGCAGGCTGAGAGAAAGGTATGGTTTATGAGCAGGGACTATGAGAGATACGATGACGAGGAGCTGATTGTCCGCCTGCGGGACGGGGAGAGCGCCATCACGGATTATATTATGGAGAAGTACAAAAATCTGGTGCGCAGCAAGGCCAGGAGCATGTATATCCTGGGGGCCGACCGGGAGGATCTGATCCAGGAGGGGATGATCGGACTTTTTAAGGCGATCCGGGATTATGATACGGGACGGGACGCCAGCTTTTTTACCTTTGCGGATCTGTGCGTCTCAAGGCAGATGTACACGGCGGTTCAGGCGGCGGGCCGGCAGAAGCACGCCCCCCTGAACACGTATATATCGCTTTATGCGGGGAGCGCGGAGAACGACGGCAGTGACCGGGGGGAGGAATGGGAGCTGATTGACAGCGTGGCCTCTCAGTTTGAAAAAAATCCCGAGGAGCTTCTCATCGACCGGGAAAACGTGGAGCTTCTGGAGAAGGTGATCGAGAGGGAGCTGAGCAGCTTTGAGAAGCAGGTGCTGGACCTTCATCTCACGGGAATGACCTACAGCCAGATCGCCAGGGTGCTGGGGAGGGACGACAAGTCCACCGACAACGCCCTGCAGCGAATCAAGGCCAAGCTGAAACGGGCGATTCCCGGACAGAGTTGAAATTTGAAAAAAGTATAAAAATAAAGTTAAATATTTTTGGAGTATATTGACAGGCTGTAAGATTGTCAATATACTTTTTTTGACCCTGGCCGACCGACTGGTCGGCCGGAAACGACGGATGGAAAATCACAAAAAGAGAGGATGTAAATACATATGTTATCAAAATTCAGCGTGAAGAAGCCATATACCGTGCTGGTGGCGGTGGTGCTTGTGATTGTGCTGGGGGTGGTCTCCTTTATGAAAATGACCACAGACCTTCTGCCCGGCATCAGTCTGCCCTATGTGATCGTCATGACCGGGTATCCTGGGGCCAGCCCGGAGACGGTGGAGGCGGTGGTTACCAAGCCGGTGGAAGCCTCCATGGCGACGGTGAGCAACATCGAGAGCATCAGCTCTGTTTCCAGCGAAAACTATTCCATGGTGGTGCTGGAGTTTTCCCAGTCCGCGGACATGAACGCGGTGTCTCTGGAGATCCGGGAAAATCTGGATCAGATTAAGAGCTACTGGGACGATTCCATAAGCAATCCCATCATCATGAAGCTGAATCCCGACATGCTCCCGGTCATGATTGCGGCGGTGGGCGGCAATAATATGGACTCCTCCCAGATCACCCTCATGACGGAAAACACCATCATCCCGGAGCTGGAGAGCATCGAGGGCGTGGCCAGCGCCAGCGCCACCGGTCTTCTGGAGGAGAGCGTCAATGTGATCATCCGGCAGGAAAAGGTGGATCTGATCAATAAACAGGTTTTCGGTTCCATCGATGTGGAGATCGACGAGGCCCGGGAGGAGTTGGACGAGAGCAGAGAGGAGGTCTACGACGGGCAGGCGGAGATAAACGACGCCCGAAAGGAGCTGGAGGACTCCAAAAAAGAGCTGGCCGAGAAGCGGCAGGAGCTGGAGGATTCCAGGGTAGAGATTGAGGACGGAAAGAAGGAGATCGAGGACGGCAAAAAGGAGCTGGACGATAAGCAGGCACAGATCGCCGAGAATAAGGCGAAGCTGGAGGAGGGGAAAAGCGAGCTCGCCAGCAAAAGGGACGAGGCGACCAGAACGCTGGCGGAGACGGAGACAAAGCTTCTGACCGCCAAGGCGGACGCGGAGGCGGCAAAGATACATATCACGCTGGAGATCGAGCAGATGAAGATGATGCTCAGCGAGGCGGAGAAGCAGCTGGAGGGCGGATTGGGGGGAAATCTATCGATTCCGGAATATCCCCAGCAGGAAAGACTTGACGAAGCAAATGCTTTGATTACGGAATTGGATTCACTGGATTCTGCTCTGGAGTTTCGGAACTGGGAGGCCGAACTCCAGGGGAGAGTCATCGCATTTCTTGGGAGTACACCAGATGCAGATGCTACACGGGATACGGTCAAAAGAAGTATCCAGACAGAAAGAGACAGGCTGGCTCAGGAAAAAGAAGAGTATGACAGGCAGCAGCAGGAGAGACTGGAGGCTCTGCTGCAACAGCAACAGCAACTCATTGCCGCCCTCCAGCCCACCATCGCCCAGTACAAAGCCTCCATCGCCCAGATGGAGAGCAGGCTCTCCGAGCTGGACGGCCAGATTTCCCAGCTGGACGAGGGCTTAAACCAGCTCTACCAGGGCAATATCACGGCGGCCACGGAGCTTTCCAACGCCCAGACCACCGTCAGCCTGGGAGAGCTGCAGCTCAATCTTGCGGAGACTCAGATCGACGCGGGCAGGTCTCAGCTGGACGCGGCCAAGGAGCAGCTCGAGGCCGCCGAGGAGCAGCTCAGAACCGGAGCGGAGCAGCTTGACGCCGGGGAGGATCAGATTAAAGACGGCGAAAAGCAGTTGAACGAGACGGCGGAGCAGCTCGCGGACGCCCTCCAGCAGATTATGGACGGGGAGGAGCAGCTCGAGGAGAGCCGCCTGGACGCCTACGACAAGGCGGACATGCACAGCATCCTCACCGTGGAGACGGTGGAAAAGCTTCTGATGGCCCAGAATTTTTCCATGCCCGCGGGCTATGTGACGGAGAACGGCATCTCATACCTGATCCGCGTGGGGGATAAGCCGGAGAGCATCGAGGAGCTGAAGAAAATGCCTCTGATGAATCTGGAGATGGACGGCGTGGATGTGATCACCCTGGGGGATGTGGCGGACGTGTTCATGACCGACAACTCCGCGGATATCTACGCCAACGTAAACGGCGCCCCCGGTATCATGGTGACGCTGCAGAAGCAGACCGGGTATTCCACCGGGGATGTGTCGGACCGGATCCTGGAAAAATTCGACGAGCTTCGGGAGGAAAACGAGGATCTGATGCTGATCACCCTGATGGATCAGGGAATCTACATCGACCTGGTGATGGATTCCATTCTGAATAACATCCTGTTCGGGGCGGTGCTGGCGATCCTTATCCTGATCGTCTTCCTGAAGGATCTGCGCCCCACGGCTGTGATCGCCTTTTCCATCCCCATCAGCCTTGTGACGGCCATCGTGTGCATGTATTTCTCGGGAGTGACTCTGAACGTGATCTCCTTATCCGGCCTGGCGCTGGGAATCGGGATGCTGGTTGACAACTCCATTGTGGTGATCGAGAATATCTACCGGCTCCGCAAGGAAGGATACACGGCCAGAGAGGCGGCCATCCATGGAGCCGGGGAGGTGGCGGGAGCCATCATGGCCTCCACCCTCACCACAGTGTGCGTATTTCTGCCCATCGTGTTTACGGAGGGGATCACCAGACAGCTCTTTGTGGATATGGGGCTGACCATCGCCTATTCTCTGCTGGCCAGCCTGGTGATCGCCCTTACCGTGGTTCCGGCCATGGCCGCCGGAGCGCTGGTGAAGACCAGGGAGAGCTCCGAGAGCAGATTTTTTACAAAGCTCACGGGAATTTACGCTAAGGGACTGGAGCTGGCCCTTAAGTGGAAGCCGCTGGTACTTCTTCTGGTGGTGGCGCTTTTAGGGCTCAGCGCCTGGGCTTCCTATTCCAAAGGGACGGCCTTCATGCCGGATATGGACAGCACCCAGTTTAATATGTCCATCACTCTGCCGAAGGACACGCCTCTGCAGAAGACTGCGCAGGTCACGGATCAGGTGGTGGAGCGGCTTATGGCCAGAGAGGATGTCTCCGATGTGGGAGCCATGACCACTTCCTCCTCCATGTCCATGCTCACGGGCGGCGGAAATACGGCCACCAACGCCACCACCCTTTATCTGGCCATGCGGGAGGATAAGGAGAAATCCAACGAAGCGATCGCCGATGAGATCATGGAGAACCTTGCGGATATCTGCGAGGAAAATCAGGCGGAGATAGTCATCGATACCTCCTCCATGGACATGAGCGCCATGGGAGGAAGCGGCATCACCGTGCAGGTCAGGGGACGGGATCTCGACCGGATGCAGGAGATCGCTCTGGATGTGGCCGCCATCGTGGAGAGCGTGGAGGGGACCGAGAACGTCTCGGACGGCTTGGAGGAATCCACCGGAGAGCTGCGGGTGGTGGTGGACAGGGACAAAGCCATCGAGCACGGTATGACGGTGGCGGAGATCTTCGCGCAGGTTTCCGAAAAGCTGGCGGAGAGCGCCAGCGCCACCACCCTGGAGACGGCGGACAACGAGTTCGGGGTTTTTGTAAAGCACGGCACGGACATCGCCCTTACCAGGGAGCTGGTGAAGGATGTGGTTCTGGAGAGGACCAGGCAGGACGGAACAAAGGAAAAGATCCCTCTGAACCAGGTGGCGGATTTTGAGAACACCATTTCCCCCAACTCCGTGAACCGGGTGGATCAGAACCGCTACATTGCGGTGTCGGCGGAGATTGCGGACGGCTACAACGTGGGGCTGGTGTCCGATGCGCTGGAGCGGGAGCTGAAGGGCTACCGGACGCCCACAGGCTACAGCCTTGTGATGAGCGGCGAAAACGAGATGATCACCGATGCAATGGAACAGCTTTACCTGATGCTGATTCTGGCGCTGATCTTCATGTACCTGATCATGGTGGCCCAGTTCCAGTCGCTGTTATCGCCCTTTATCATCATGTTCACCATCCCTCTTGCCTTTACCGGAGGCTTTCTGGGACTGGTGGTGAGCGGGAGCGAGCTCAGCGTCATCGCGCTGATCGGTTTTGTTATGCTTTCGGGAATTATTGTCAACAATGGTATTGTGCTGGTGGATTACACCAATCAGCTCCGCAGCGAAGGGATGGGGAAGAGACAGGCTCTTCTCACCGCGGGAAAGACCAGAATGCGGCCGGTGCTTATGACTGCCCTGACTACGATTCTGGCCCTGTGTACCATGGTGTTCAGCCATGATATGGGCTCCGAGATGGGACGCCCCATGGCCATCGTCACCATCGGCGGACTGACCTACGGCACACTGCTTACCCTGATCGTGATCCCCTGTATTTACGATATATTTACCAGGGAAAAACGTTCCGGAGAAATTCAGGCGGACGGGATACAGACCGGGCAGGGGGAGGAAGATTGAAAATTAAAACTTTCAATCCGGACTATGAAAGGGGTATGGTTATAACAATGATGGAATGCGCAAAGATGCCGCCCAAGGTGAAGGCGGTCTATCGGGCGGTGATCGCGCTGTTTGTGGAGGGCGCGGACTTAAACAGCCTGACCGTTGCGGAGATTGCAGGGAAAGCGGGAATCGGAAAGGGAACGGTCTATGAGTATTTCAAGAACAAGGAGCAGATGATCGCGGGAGCTCTTTTTTACCAGATGAAGGAGTGCTGTGAAAATGTTTATGCGCAGCTTGCCCGGGAAAAAAGTCTCTACGACAGGATGAATAAAATCCTTCTGAATATGGACAAGGAGAGGACGGAGATCAGCTTTTTTATCCGTGCTCTGCCTGTGATGATGGACAATTCCACCGTGAGCGGCAGGCTCAGGGAGCTCTGGAAGGACAGAGGCGAGGAGGAGGCGCCGGTGATGGAACTGATGCGCCGCCTGATCGAGGACGAGGTGAAACCCGTAAAAGAGCTGAACGGGAAGGACACAGACTATCTGATTCTGACGGTTCTTTCAAGGATCATCTGCTACGCCGTTTACCGGTTTGGCGGCCGGGGCGGCCTGGGGCTCGACGAAGAAACCATGCGGGAGAGGATCTGTATGGATATATGCCGGGATGTGGACAGTATAAAAGGGCTTTAAAGGAGTAAGGTCAGAGAGATGAAAACGTGTTACATTGTGGGGGCCGGGGATTTTGGCGACGGGACGCTCTGCCCCCGTGAGGAGGATCTGGTGATCGCCTGTGACGGTGGGTATGCCCATTGCATGGAGAGAGGAATAAGGATGGATCTGGTGGCCGGGGATTTCGATTCCCTGGGATATCTGCCGGAGCATCCGCAGGTGAGCAGGCTTAAACCGGAAAAGGATGACACAGACACCGGCTGGGCGGTGCAGGAGGGCTGGAGAAGGGGATACAGGGATTTTGTGATCTACGGGGGAAGCGGCGGAAGGATCTCCCACACCATCGCCAATGTCCAGCTTCTGGCTGATCTTGCGGCCCGGGGCGGCCATGGGATTATGGTGGGAAAGGGTTCCTGGTACCGGGTAATCCGCGATGAGGAAATCACCTTCTCCGCCGCCGAGAGAGGCTTTCTTTCCGTGTTCTGTCTCGGGGACCGGGCGGAGGGGGTATACGAGCAGGGACTTAAGTATGCGCTTTCGGACGCGGTGCTCACGAAGGAGTATCCGGTGGGAGTGAGCAATGAATTCTGCGGCAGGGAGAGCCGCGTTTCGGTGAGAAGGGGGACGCTTCTGCTGATCGGGGAGGCTTTCTGACCGGATCTGACGTGTGGGGAATGTTTGACATTTCGCCGCGGGGAGGTTATGATTTGTAACAGAATTTTTTAAATATGTTTCCAGGAGGACAAGGATGCGTAAGAGTAAGAAAGTTGTCGGCGCGTGGATGGCAGGGGCGGTATCCCTGCTTCTTCTGTTAAGCGGATGTGGAAATAAGGCGGCGGAGAATGCGCAGGGAGCGGTTACCTTTTCGGACGACAGAGGAAGGGAAATTACGCTGGGAAATGTGGAAAAAGCGGCGGCTCTGATCGGCAGCTTTGCCGACGTGTGGCAGCTTGCAGGCGGGGAAGTGGGCGCGGCGGTGGGCGACGCCTGGGAGAGCCTTGATCTTGGACTGAGTGAGGACACGGTAAATCTGGGGAGCATTCTGGAGCCGGATGTGGAACAGCTCATCGCCTCAGCGCCGGATCTGGTGCTGGCAAGCGCCAACATGGACGCTCATCTCGCCCTGGAGGATGCGCTGACTCAGGCGGGAATCCCGGTGGCTTATTTTGATGTGTCGAGCTTTGAGCAGTACCTACACATGCTAAAGATCTGTACCCGGCTCACCGGGCGGCAGGAACTGTATGAAAGCAACGGCCTGGCGGTGCAGGAGCAGATCAGGAGCGCCGTAAGCCGGGCGGATGGAAGCGAGCCGGTGACGCTGTTTCTGCGGGCTTCCTCAACCAATATAAAGGCAAAGGGAAGCGCAGACAGCGTCGGCGGAGAGATCCTTGCAGACCTGGGGTGCGTCAACCTGGCGGATCAGGATGAGAGTCTTTTAGAGGATCTGAGTATGGAAGCGATCATTACCGCTGATCCGGAATATATTTTTATCACCGCCCAGGGAAAGGAGGATGCGGCCCGCGCATGCGTACAGGAGCAGCTCCTGTCCAATCCCGCCTGGAAGAGCCTCTCGGCGGTTCAGAATGAGAGGTATTATTTCCTGGACAGGAATCTTTTCTTTTTAAAGCCCAACGCCCGGTGGGGAGAGGCTTATGAACAGCTTGCGGATATTCTTTATCCTGAAGAGTAGGGGATGTGGCGAAAAGCATTTGCGGAGAAATCAAATCGAGGTATTGCAGGATGGAAAACAGTATTCTGAAAAATAAATTTTATCTGTATCTGACGGAGTTTTTTGCTGGGATGAGCGTGATGGCGGTGGAGATGGGGGCCAGCAGGCTTCTCGCCCCCTATTTCAGCTCCTCCCAGATCGTGTACACCATTGTGATCGGCACCATCATGATCGCCATGGCTCTCGGGAACGTGTGGGGCGGCCGCAGCGCGGACAAAGATCCCAACCCGGATCGGCTCTATGGCAGGATCCTGATCGCGGCGGTGTGGATCGCCGCCATTCCGGTGGTGGGAAAATATGTGATTCTGGGCGTGTCGGGACTGCTGATCCTGACGGTGAGCAACAATTTTCTGGTGCTGGCCGCGTTTATCGCCTGTATGGTGATCTTTGTGTTTCCCCTGTTTCTGCTGGGAACCGTAACGCCCTCCCTGGCAAAGTACACGGTGGGGAGCCTTGACGAGAGCGGCAAGATCGTGGGAACCCTGGGGGCCTTTAACACCATCGGCAGCATTCTCGGTACCTTTCTTCCCACCTTTGTGACCATTCCGCAGGTGGGGACCTCGGTGACCTTCCTGATTTTTTCCGCGGTGCTGCTGGCGCTGGCGCTGGTTTATTTTGTGAACCGGAGGAAAAACCGGGCGAAAGCGGCCGCGGCTGTAGTTATGTCTGTGCTTTGCAGTCTGTTCGGCCATTCGGACAGCTTCGCCTTCTGGGAAAAGGATCTGGCCTATGAGGGGGAATCCATCTATAACTATTTACAGGTGAAGGAAAACGATAACAGTGTCATTTTGTCTACCAACGTGCTCTTTGGCGTGCAGTCCATCCTGAAAAAGGACGATTCCCTGACGGGAATGTATTATGACTACGCGCTGGCCGCGCCGCTGATGACGCAGGGGCAGGAGCGGGAGAAGGAGGTTCTCATCCTTGGAATGGGCACGGGAACCTATGCCAGGCAGTGCAGGAACTACTTTGACGGGATTTCGGTGGAGGGCGTGGAGATCGACGCGAAGATCACGGATCTGGCCCACCGCTATTTTGAACTCCCACAGGAGGTAAAGGTGACCACCTACGATGGCCGGGCCTTTCTCCAGGCAGTGGATCAGAAATATGACGTGATTATGGTGGACGCCTATCAGGATATCACCATCCCCTTTCAGATGTCGTCGACAGAGTTTTTTTCCATGGTGCGGGAGCACCTTAAGCAGGACGGCGTGATGGTGGTGAACATGAACATGCAGTCCGGGGAGGAGGGTAGCATCAACCAGTATCTGACGGATACCATCGCCAGCGTGTTCGACACGGTCTTCACGGTGGATGTGGCGGGCTCCACCAACCGGGAGCTGTTCGCCTCGCAGAGCAGCCGGATTGAGGAGATTCTGGCGGAAAATACGAAGGAGATTGCCGACCCGCAGCTGAAAGCCATGATGGAGCGGGTGGGGCAGAATCTGGAGAGCTGTGAGAAGGGAGACCACATCCTCACCGACGATAAAGCGCCGGTGGAGCTTCTGGGCATGCGGGTCATCGACGGGATCATCCGGGATGAGATCGGATATTATAAGGAGATTTTTAAGGAGCAGGGGCTTTCCGGCCTGCTGGAGTCCATGTGAGGCCGGAAAATGGGCGTCATTGGAAAGCAGCGATTCCCCGGCATCCCGGATACGATATGACAGAAATCTTGCAATATGTCCTGAAATTGAATATAATAGAATCAGGAAAACGGAAGATAAGGAGTGCAATGGAGAAAATAAAAGGAAGCGCTGAAATATTAAGCTCTTTGCAGCTTACTGAGGATATGCAGGGTCTTGACGACCAGAGTAAGGCGCTGCTGCGGCACAAAGAGGTGCTGGCCAACATTTTAAAGGGTGTTGTCAGGGAATATGAAAAGTATACAAAAGAAGAAATCATGGAGTTTATCGAGTCGGATTCCATTACCTCGAAGGAGGTATCCCCGGGCAGAACAAATTCTGTCATAACAGGCGAGCATACAGAGTTTCAGACCCTGAACGAAAAGACCTCCAATTTTGATATCTGTTTCAGAACGAAAAATCCCATACTGTCAGGGGATGTGATGGTAAATCTTCATGTGGATATAGAGCCGCAGAAGGAATACAGACCCGGTTATCCCATTGAAAAGAGAGGGATTTATTATCTTGCAAGGAGCATATCCTCTCAGCTTTCGGTGGCGTTGGAGAGTACGGATTATTCGGACATTGAGAAATGCTACAGCATCTGGATCTGCCGGGACAATATCCCCCGCAGGGAGCAGTACAGTATCTCCTTTTATGAGATGGCGAACACTGCCAATATTGGATCAGTATCCCCGAAGAAGGAGGACTACGATCTGACCAGTCTTGTAGTTATAAGACTTGGAGACGAAGAATGTAAGAGTGACAACGAGCTTCTTGACTTCTTAAATATATTGTTTTATCCCCACAGGAAGGATTTTATGACGCGGATCACGAAATTCATTGACTTTAAGGATAATGATGAATTGCGACAGGAGGTGTCAGGTATGAGTGGACTTGGACAGAGTATTCTGGAGGAAGGTCTGGAAAGAGGTCTGGAAAGAGGTCTGGAGGAGGGTCTGGAGAGAGGTCTGGAGAAAGGTCTGGAGGAGGGGCTGGAAAAGGGGGATGCCAGAAGGCTGACCCGTTCTGTGGAAGCGGCGGCGGCCAAGCTGGGCTCTGTGGAGAAGGCCTGCGAATTACTGGATATCACCATGGAGGATTATATAAGAGCGCGGGAAAGAAGCTCGGGGGAACAGTAATCGAAAAAACCGGTCAGTCTTTCACCGATACCTGGACGGCGCAGTCCCGCACCATTTCCTGAAAAATCCCGAAAAGTGATGGTAATCGGAAAACCCCAGCCGCTCGGAGATCTCCTGGACGGACAGGGTGGTGCATTTGAGCAGCGTCCGGGCCAGCTCCGCCTTCTGATTCAGATAGTAGTGATAGGGCGTGACGCCGTAGGTTTCCTTAAAGAGATGGATGGCCCGGGAGCGGGATAAGTGTACGTGTCCGGCCATGCTTTCGATGGAGAGGGGAAGAGTCAGATTCCGCTCAATGTAATTTCTGATGGCCAGCGCCTGGGAAGGGACAGCCTCCTTAAATCCCACGAAGCGGGAAAGGGCCTGAATATACTGATGCAGCAAAAGAGCCAGTTCCTCCGCGCAGTGAACCGGTTCTTTTTTCATGGTGTGATATATGGCGTCCAGATGACGGCAGTCGCCGTAGGACGGAATCCTGACACAGGCGCCCAGCCCGTAGTCGGAGAGCAGATGGCGCACCAGGCTTCCGCTTACATTGAACCATATTTTTTTGAAGGGATCCTGTCTGTCGGAATAATAGTGATGATTTTCTTCCTCGTGAAGGATGTAGGCGTCCCCCTTTTCCACACAAAAGGATTCCTCCCCATGATGGACGATTCCTCTGCCCTCCAGCACATATTCAAAAACATAGCAGTCCCCCTGGCTGCGCCGGATCTCGTAGGAGGGATCCGGCCAGGTGATGCCGGAGAGAACCGGGCAAAAGCGGGGAGTGGAGGGTCCTGTGTAGAGGGCGAACTCCTCCGGGGGAAACTGCCGGGATAAAGCGGGATAAGAAGCGGATGTCTCTGTCATGGTGTGTATCTCCTGTCTGTGGGGGCGCAGTTTTCTTCATCGATCAGCCGGCTGATCAGATCGAGCGGGTTTTCCAGGGAAGGGTCTGCCGGGATATCCGGAATCGTCCCGGTGACTGCGCTCAGAGTGTCGTCCTGGGTTTTTACGGCAACGCCGCTGAATCTCACCAGGAGCCCTGTGTGAGGCAGCGATACCAGAATGGGAGTGGGCCCGCCGTCCCCCCGTGTAGGCTGTCCCACCAGGGTGGCCCATCCGGAAGCCCTGCAAAAGGCGCTGAAATTGTCGGCGGAGGAATAGACCCGGTCATCCACGATCACCCATCGTCTGGCGCAGAGTATTTTTTCCGGAAGGACGGCATCGGAGGAAAGCTGCCGGCTGATCCTGACAGAATGGGTCAGACCCAGCTCCCGGGCCAGAGCCGGAAGAGGGCAATCTGAGCCGGCGACCGGCTCCGGATCGAAATCCTGGAAGAAATAGCTTCTGATCAGCTCCGTGTCGCGCAGATACCACCAGGTGATCCACTCGTGGTTTCCACCAAAGGGCGCGACGATGTTGTCCATCCAGTAGCGGTCATTCCCGCCGGTATTGCCGGAGAGATCAAAAATAATATGGTCTGTTTCCGGATCTGCCAGGGAAGAGAGAAATTCGCTTATAAAGTTCTTATCCCGCTCGCAGACCTGGTCGTCAAAGGTGGAAATGCGGAAGACGACGGCCCGGCGCCGGGAATCGTATACGGCGTCGATCTCACGGGGATCGCTCTTTCCCTGTCCGGTCCCGGCCTGCAGGACGGAGGAGTTTTCCAGATACGCATAGATCGCCTGTGTCTGGGGATTTTGCAGGGATTTCTGCCAGACGCCGCAGCCTGTGTTTTCCACATTATAGTATTTCTGGTAAATGGCATAGCCAGAGGGATCAAGTATGCCAAGATGGGCGAAATACTCCATCCGTCCAAAGAGATAATTCAGCAGAAAATAAAACCCGTCTACGGTGGTGATCCGCTCTTCCAGCTGCCGCCGGACAGATTCCTTCAACGCTTCGATGTCGATTCCCCGGCGTTCCAATATGGGAAAATAGTAATAGTTTTCCTCCAGAACCTCCCACATGTAATCATAATCCGCAAGAAATTCCTCTCTGGTAAATGTCAGCTTCGCTCCTTCATCGCTGGCCGGGCCAGCGCAGCCCGCCAGCCAAAGGAGCCATATACACAGCATAAGTCTGCACATGTTCTGATAAAAAGGCCTTCTTTTCATACACACAAGTATAGCACTATTTTATACATTTACAAGCATAATTTCCATGGTATTTCCGCAAATGTGATACTATAATGTAAACAGAAAACCAGATACAGCGGATGTGTCTGCCGGCGGAGCTGTCCGCGGCGGGCAAGGGCGCATCTGCGGATTTTTTGACAGGAGGGTTACATAATGGGAACAATTCCAAGACCGGAGCATCCCCAGCCCCAGATGGAGCGGGAGAGCTGGATGAATCTGAACGGAGAATGGGACTTTGCGTTCGACTTTGGAAACAGCGGAATCGACCGGAAATTTTATGACAGGACAGAGCTGGATCAGAAGATCACGGTACCGTTCTGCCCGGAGAGCGACTTAAGCGGAATCGGCCATAAGGACTTTATGAGGGCGGTGTGGTATCACCGGAGCGTGACGCTTACCGGGGAGCAGTTAAAGGGCAGGGTTCTTCTGCATTTCGGCGCGGTGGATTATGAGTGCCGCCTGTGGGTGAACGGCAGGGAGGCCGGGAGTCATAAGGGCGGCTACACCTCCTTCGTCTTCGATATCACCGAACTGGCGCGGGAGGGGGAGAATCATCTCAGCGTCTATGCCGGGGACGAGACCAGAAGCGGCAGACAGCCAAAGGGAAAGCAGAGCGGGCTGTATTATTCCCACGGCTGTGATTACACCCGCACCACCGGCATCTGGCAGAGCGTGTGGCTGGAGTTTGTGCCCCTGTGCCATATCGAGAAGGTACAGTATTATCCCAACATTGCCCAGAAGACGCTGACAATAAAGGCGCAGGTCAGGGGCCGGGGCGAGCTGACGGCCAGAGCCTTTTACGAGGGAAGAGAGTGCGCCTGCGCATCGGCCGGAGTGAGTGCCGGAGTGGCCATGCTGGTTCTCTCCCTGTCCGAGCTGCATCTCTGGGAGGCCGGAGCGGGGAGGATCTACGACCTTGCGCTTACCTTCGGGGAGGACCGGGTAAAGAGCTATTTCGGCATGAGGGAGATTGACATTGAGGGGGAAAAGGTACTGATCAACGGGAAGTCCGTTTTCCAGAGGCTGGTGCTGGATCAGGGCTTTTATCCGGACGGCATCTACACCGCACCCTGCGAGGAGGCGCTTATACGGGATATCGAGCTCTCCATGGCCGCGGGATTCAACGGCGCGCGGCTCCATGAAAAGGTGTTTGAGCCCAGATTCCTCTACCACTGCGATAAGCTGGGTTATCTGGTGTGGGGCGAGCAGGCCAACTGGGGGCTGGATCCCAGCGCGCCGGACGCGCTTAAGAATTTCCTGCCGGAGTGGATGGAGGCGGTGGAGCGGGATTTCAATCATCCCGCCATTGTGGGCTGGTGCCCGTTCAATGAGACCTGGGATTACGATGGCCGCAAGCAGGACGATGATCTGCTGGAGATCGTCTACCGGATGACAAAGCTCTACGATACCACCAGGCCCTGCATCGATACCAGCGGAAACTTCCATGTGAGGACGGATATCTACGACCTCCACGACTATGAGCAGGAGCCGGAGGCGTTTGCCTCCCACTACCAAAGCTTTGCAGACGGCGGGGAGCTTCGGGACACCCATCCCCACAGACAGACCCCCGTGAAGGGTGTTCCAGTATTCATCAGCGAGTATGGCGGCATCAAGTGGGATGTGGAGGGCGCCAACGAGCAGAGCTGGGGCTACGGACAGGGACCGGAGACGGAGGCGGCCTTTATCGAGAGATACAAGGGGCTTACGGACGCCCTGCTGGACAACCCCCACATGTTCGGGTTCTGCTACACACAGCTCTACGACGTGGAGCAGGAGACAAACGGCCTTTACACCTATGAGCGGAAGCCCAAATTCGATATGGAAATCTTTCAGAAAATCAATGGACGGAAAGCGGCCATTGAGGACTGAGGAACACTGCAAAACCGGAAAGGAGGAGAAAGTTAAAAATGAGCGATATGCATAAAATGGAGCGGCTTCCCGCCGTTCCTCTGATCACCTGCGACCCTTATTTCAGTCTCTGGTCGGGGAGCGACTGCCTGTATGATACGGACACCATGCACTGGGCGGGAGCCGTCAAAAGGATGTCGGGAACCGTGAAAATAGACGGAAAGGAGTATCGCTTCGCGGGAGCCGGCCCCCAGGAGGCGCTTTTGCAGACAGATCTCGCGGTATCGGCCACCAGAACCTGCTATACCTTTGAGGGGGCGGGGATTGGGCTGAAGGCGAACTTCTGGACGCCGTTGCTTCTGGAGGATCCGGAGCTTGTCTCCAGGCCCTGCTCCTATGTGGACGTGGAGGTTGTATCCCTGGACGGGAAAGCCCACCAGATACAGGTACACTGGCTTTTCGACGGCGGGTTCTGCTTCGATGGAAAGGAACCCAGACCCATGACAGGCGGCAGCTATCCTCATGAAGACAGATGCATCGCCTGGATGGGACAGAAGAAGCAGACGCCCCTGGGACACAGCGGGGACAGCGTCACAATGGACTGGGGGTATCTGTACCTTGCAGTCAGAAATAACGGGCAGGCAGCCGTGGCTTATCGGCAGGAGAGCCCCGCTCTCACGGCAGAGTTTACCTTTTCTGTGGAGGAGGGAAAGGAAGGCAGGGCGGAGCTGGCAGTTGCTTACGACGATGTGGCGTCCATCTTTTACTTTGGCAGGATCATGCCGGGGTACTGGGCCAGAAACGGAAAGACCATCCTCACCGCCATCTCAGAGGCTGTAAAGGGCCGGGAGGAGCTGTGGAAGAGATGCTGTGATTTCGACCGGGAGCTGCAGGCCAGGGCGGAGAGCTTCGGGCCCTCCTATGCAAGGATCTGCAATGCCGCTTACCGTCAGTCCATCGCCGCCCACAAGCTGATTGCGGATGAGGAGGGCAGGGCGGTGTTCCTGTCCAAGGAATGCTTTTCCAATGGCTGTATCGGCACGGTGGATGTGACTTACCCCTCCACGCCTCTGTATTTCTGCTACCAGCCGGAGCTGGTGAGGGGGATGATGCGTCCGGTTCTCAAGTTTGCCCGGATGCCTGTGTGGAAGTATGATTTCGCTCCCCACGATGTGGGCCGTTATCCGTACGCTTCCGGCCAGGTCTATGGCCTCGAGGGTGTCAGGCCGGCTTTCAGAGATCTGGGGTCGGAACAGGGTACCGTATATCCCATGTTTTATCTGATGCCCCGGGAGACTGAGCCGTACACAGAGCGGAATCAGATGCCGGTGGAGGAGAGCGGAAACATGCTCATCCTTGCGGCGGAGCTGGTTAAGCTGGAGCCCGAAAAAGGAAAGGACGTCACTCTGGAGAGCATGGATCTCTATGAAAAGTGGGTGAAGTATCTGCTGGAATACGGGAGCGATCCGGGAGAGCAGCTCTGCACCGACGACTTTGCCGGGCATCTGGCCCACAATGTGAACCTGGCCATCAAGGCCATCATGGGCGTGGAGTCCTACTCTGTCCTGCTGGATGCGGCGGGAAGAGAAGCCGAGGCCAGGGAGTATCATCAGAAGGCGGTGGATATGGCCGCGGATGTGTACGGGAGAGCCAGGCGGGAGGATCACACCGGACTGACCTTTGACGGGCCGAAGGAGAGCTGGAGCCTGAAATACAACGCAGTCTGGGATCTGCTCCTGGGATCCGGGCTCTGGCCCCGTGAGTTCTATGACCGGGAGCTGGCTTACTATGAGGAAAAGAGCAACGACTACGGAGCGCCTCTGGATTCCCGCAACACCTACACCAAGAGCGACTGGCTGATGTGGTGCGCCGCCATGGCAGAAGAGACCCAGGACGGCGGCAAGACAGTGGAGGCCATGGCGGAGAGGATCCTGAAATTCCTGGAGGAGAGCCCGGACAGAGTACCTTTTTCAGACTGGTACGACACGGTCAGCGCAAAGCAGATCGGGTTCCAGAACCGGACGGTCCAGGGCGGGCTGTTCATGCCGCTGCTTAAGAAAAAACAACGCTGACGGACACACAGACAAAGCGCAGGCGTCTGCTATTCAAAGAAATAGCAGACGCCGTCTTTGTCCTCGAAGCGTTTTAGCCTGGCGTTGAAAACCTCCTCCAGAATATGGGAACTGAGGATTTCGGACGCAGAGCCGCAGGCGGCGATCTCCCCTTTTGGGAGGAAGGATCCGTGGGAATGGAGTCTGGGGACAGGCTCCGGTTCCGCCGGAGAAAGCCATCTCATCACTACGATATGATCCGCCAGCCGCAGGGCCTGATTTAAGTCGTGGAGAGTCAGGATGATGGTTTTGCCCTGGTCCTTCAGCTTTCGCAGCAGGGCGCAGAACTGCCTCTGGCCCTGAAAATCCAGATAGGTGGTGGGCTCGTCCAGGATCAGCACAGGGCAGTCCTGGGCCAGCACCATGGCCAGAAACACCCGCTGGCGCACACCGCCGGAGAGGGTGTCCACGGACTGGTCGGCATATTCGATCACCTGGGCGAACTCCATGGCGTTCTTCACGATACGGAGATCTTTCTGTGTCTTTTTCCGGGCAAACCCGAGCCAGGGAAAGCGGCCGTGCTCCACCAGCGTCCGGACGGGAAGGGAGGGAATGACGGTGCGGACCTGGGGCAGGAAGGAGAGACGTCTGGCCCGCTCCCTGGGAGGCAGGCTAAGGAAGTCCTCCCCGTCCAGGAGAATCTGGCCCTTCGTAACCCGGGATACTCCGTTCAGACATTGCAGAAGCGTGGTCTTTCCGCAGCCGTTGGGCCCCAGGAGGGCTGTGATCTTTCCGTCGGGAAAGGTTAAGGAAATATCCCTGAGAATGGGCGTGCGCTGGCAGGAGACGGACACCCGGCGGTATTCAGGCACTGACACGGCGGCCTCCTTTCTTTTTCAGCAGAAGATACAGGAAAAAGGGCCCTCCGATAAAGGCCATCAGGATCCCTGCAGGCAGCTCGTATGGGGCGAAGAGTACCCGCCCCAGAAGATCGCAGACCAGCACAAAGCTTCCCCCCAGCAGAGCGGAGCAGGGAAGGAGAAGGCGCGCGTCGTTGCCGAAGAGCTGACGACAGATGTGGGGGACGATCAGTCCCACAAAGCCCAGAAGTCCCGCATAGCTCACCACGCAGCCGGCCATGACGCTGGAGAGGATCAGGAAGACCAGCCGGGTTAAGGAAACCCGCATCCCCAGAGAACGGGCCACGTCGTCCCCCAGCCCCAGCACATTCAGGGCTCTGCCCAGACACAGACAGGCCAGGAATGCGGCCAGAATAAGGGCGCAGGGCAGAGTCAGCTTTCTCACGGTCAGCCCGGAGAGGGAACCCGCCATAAAGGAGGACAGATTCATATAGATCTCCGCGTCCAGGAGCTTGACGGTATTGATTCCCGCATTCAGAAAGCTGGAGATGGTCACCCCCGCCAGCACGATGGTGGTGCGGGAGCTGTCCGCCAGAAACGCAAGACCAAAAACAGTCAGAGTGGTGAGAAAGGCGCCCAAAAAGGCAAAAAGCGGAACCGCCCACACCTTTCCGGGGGCGAGCATCAGGGCGATCATGACGGCGAAGCCCGAGCCGGAATTCACCCCGATGGTATTGGGGCTGGCCAGGGAATTATTCATCACTCCCTGTAAAATCACCCCGGCACAGGAAAGGCCGATCCCCGCAAAAATCCCGCCCATCACTCTGGGAAGACGCACCGCCGTGAGCAGCGTGAAGGCCGTGGGGTTCCCTTCCCTGTCTGCAAACGCCCGCACCACCTCCCCCGGCCCTAACGGAACGCTTCCGAAAAAAATCCCCAGCCCGGCGGAAAAAATCAGTAAAAGAAATAGAAATATGATTAACAGCAGCTTCTTCTTTTTCAAAAACCAACCATGCCTTTCTCGCTGCCTGCGACATCCGGGTCGCAGGCGCAAATCAATCCACTCTGTATCTTATCATACAGGCCGGGACGCCGCAATTTTTTTCACCGCCGTTTCCGGTTTCCCATTTAGCTTGAATCCGACTCTGAAATGGTTTATGATAATAGGCGGGGGTAGAAATATGCATGAACATGAAAAGAGCAGAATAACCCGAAAGCTGATTCTGAGGCTTCTGATGATACTGGTACTGTGCGCCGGTATTTTTGGCATTTCAGCCTTTCTTGCCAACAGAAGAAGTGCCAGGACAATAGAGGCTGTGGGCGATATTTATATGCACAGTATGAGCGAGGAGATCGCCTTTCACGTGGCGACCACTGTCAATCTGTATCTGAGACAGCTTGAGGCGGTTATGGAGGACATCGAGGAGGGGCGCTATGACCGGAACAGGCTTGAGGAGGAGCTGGCAGAGGATATGCGGCTGCGGGATTTTGATTATCTGGCGCTGTGTTCTGCCAGGGGGGAGGAGCGGGTTCTCTACGGCAGCGGGGCGACCGCCCAGGATCCGGAGCGCTTTCTTGGCGATCTGGAGAAGGGGGAATGGACGCTCACCCTGGGGACGGGAAGCTCAGGGGAGAAGATGGTGCTGGTGGGCAGACCGGGGAAGGTTCTGAAGGAGCTGGACGGGAATTACATCGCGCTGGTGGGCGGGATCCGGGAGGAGGAGCTCAGTGAAACGCTGTCCTTAAATACCTCTGACACCCTGGTTACTTTCTATATTATAGACGGGGAGGGCAACTCCGTGATTCAGAGCGGGGATGCAGAGCAGGAGAATTATTTCGACCGGCTTCGGAGAGAAATTTCCGATAACGGGGATCAGTATGTGGAGGAGCTGAAAAGGGATATGGAGGCGACCCTGCATTTCTCCAGAGTCCTGATGGTGGATGGGGAACGCCGCCATCTTCACTGCACAAAATTAAGCAATACGGAGTGGTTTCTGATCGTGGTCATGCCATATGGCTCCCTGGATCTGGAGATCTCCGGGCTGGGCAGAGGGCTTCTTTTCATATCCTTCGCGGGCTTTGCCGTTGTGCTGGCGGCGCTTCTGTGGGCTTTCCGTTCCTATTTCAGAGAGCTGCGCTGTCAGATGGAGCAGCTCGATAAGGTCAGACAGGAGGCGGTGGATGCCAGCAGAGCCAAGAGCGAATTCCTCTCCAACATGAGCCACGACATCCGTACGCCCATGAACGCGGTGGTGGGGATGACTGCTATCGCCACGGCCAACATCGATGATAAGGAGCAGGTGCGAAGCTGCCTGAAAAAGATTTCCATGTCCAGCAGACATCTTCTGGGACTGATCAACGACGTGCTGGACATGTCCAGGATCGAGAGCGGCCGACTTTCACTTTCCATGGACCAGATTTCCCTGCGGGAGGTGATGGACGGTATTGTGAGCATTATCCAGCCGCAGGTCAACATCAGAAAACAGAAATTCGATGTGCTGATCCGGGATATCACCACGGAGGACGTGTGCTGCGACAGTGTGCGTCTTAATCAGGTGCTTCTGAATCTGCTGGGCAATGCCGTGAAGTTTACGCCGGAGGGCGGCAGTATTCTGCTGACCGTATATGAGGAGGCTTCCCCGAAAGGGGAGAGCTGTGTCCGTCTCCATCTGATGGTGGAGGATAACGGCATCGGCATGACCCCTGAATTTATGGAAAAGATTTTTGAAGCCTTTGCCAGGGAGGATGTGAAGCGGGTACAGAAGACGGAGGGAAGCGGACTTGGCATGGCCATCACCAAATATATTGTGGACGCCATGGGAGGGACCATCACGGTGGAGAGCCAGCTGAATAAGGGGAGCTGCTTTCATGTGATTCTGGATCTGGAAAAGGCCAGGGTACAGGAGGTGGATATGATCCTTCCGCAGAGAAAGGTGCTGGTGGTGGACGACGATCCGCATATCTGCGAGAGCACCGCATCATTCCTTAAGGCCATGGGCCTTTGTGCGGACTGGGAGATGGACGGCGAGAGCGCTCTTCGCAGGATCAGACAGCAGGATGACAGAGGGGAGGGTTATCAGCTTGTTCTCACCGACTGGAGACTGCCGGGCATGGATGGGATTGCCCTTACAAAAGAAATCCGCCGAAGCCTCGGGGAGGAAATTCCGGTTCTTCTCATCTCGGCCTATGAGTGGAGCGAGATCAGACAGGAGGCCAGAGCGGCGGGGGTGAGCGGTTATCTCTCCAAGCCCCTGTTTAAGTCCACGCTGTTTTACGGCCTTAAGCCCTTTGTCCTGGATGAGACAGGGGCACAGCAGGACGCGGAGGAGATCAGGGTGGAGAGCGCGGAGCCGGAGACTGACTTTACCGGCAGACACATACTGCTGGCCGAGGATAACGACTTAAATTGGGAGATCGCCAGGGAGCTGCTCTCCAGCCTGGGAATGGAGCTGGAACGGGCGGAGAACGGAAAGATCTGCCTGGATCAGTTCAGCCGCTCCGAGGTGGGCTTTTATGACGCCATTCTGATGGATGTGCGCATGCCGGTGATGAACGGCTACGAAGCCACAAGGGCCATCCGCTCTCTTGGCAGGGAGGATGCGCGCACCATTCCGATCCTGGCCATGACCGCGGACGCTTTCGCGGAGGACGTAAAGAACTGTCTGGAGTGCGGGATGAACGCCCATCTGGCAAAGCCGGTGGATATCCGGGAGGTGACGCGGCTGCTGGGGAAGTATATGCGATGAACAGGATTTTGATTATCGATGATGACAGGCTCTGTGCGCTGAGAATCCCGCGGGTGAAAAGGCGGATCCTGAACAATCCTGTACAGAATGTGAAAAAGGGCGTTCTGAAACGGAACCATAACGGCAGATACATCAATAAGGCCTGCAAAATTGCAGATACGTAAAAAGAGCGGAAACCCTGATTTTCACAGATTTTCCGCTCTTTCAAACAAAGCTGCTGACGGGAATCGGACTTTATTCGGTTCCCAAAAGCCTATAAAATCAAGGAGGAATGCACACTGTCTACCGTGTGTCTACAACATACAATATCCCTGAAAATATGAAGAAA
>CANOVJ010000014.1 GCA_947570615.1 uncultured Lachnospiraceae bacterium | reverse complement strand
GTTCTGAAAAATACTGTACAAATTTAATCTGGTATGCTATAATCAAAACTGCTTTCACACCAGTAGACAAATACCCTGATCTGCTGCTTATATGTTTATTTGGTGTTAGCAAATCCACGTCAGGTTTATTACGTTTATTCGATTTGCAAAAATGCGATTTGGTGAACAAAATTCGTGTAAAGGCCATTTTTCGGAAAACGGAGAATGTGCTTACACGAATTTCTGCCTAATAGTCGAACTTTTTTAATATGAATTTCGGAGGTGACGATTGTGCAAACTGCACAAAATATATTCAAACTCCACAGCGAATTCAAGCCCACCGGCGACCAGCCCGCAGCCATAGAAGCCCTGGTCAAAGGGTTTAAAGAAGGCAACCAATTCCAGACTTTACTGGGGGTTACAGGTTCCGGCAAGACCTTCACCATGGCCAACGTGATCGCCGCCCTGAACAAGCCCACTTTGGTCATAGCGCACAATAAGACCCTGGCCGGACAATTGTACGGGGAGTTCAAGGAGTTCTTCCCTGAGAATGCGGTGGAGTATTTTGTGTCCTATTACGATTATTATCAGCCGGAGGCCTACGTTCCCTCCTCCGATACGTATATTGCCAAGGACTCCTCGGTGAACGACGAGATTGACAAGCTTCGCCTGTCAGCCACGGCTTCTTTGTCGGAGCGGCGCGACGTGATCGTAGTCGCCAGCGTATCCTGTATCTACGGTCTAGGCAGCCCGGAGGAATTTCAGGGAATGAGCGTGTCGCTGCGGCCGGGGATGACCAAGGACCGGGATCAGGTGATCCGGGAGCTGATCGAGATCCAGTATGAGAGAAATGATATGGACCTTGGCAGAGGATGCTTCCGGGTCAGAGGGGATGTGGTGGAGGTATATCCTGCTCAGGGCGGCGATTATCTGATCAGGGTGGAGTTTTTTGGAGATGAAATTGACAGAATCGCGCAGACGGAGCCTCTGTCGGGTCAGGTACATGCCCTGCTTGAGCATATTATGATCTATCCGGCTTCCCACTATGTTGTTCAGCAGGAAAAGATCAACGAAGCCTGTAAGGATATCGAGGCGGAGCTGGAGGACAGGGTCCGCTATTTTAAGGGGGAGGACAAGCTGCTTGAGGCCCAGAGAATCTCCGAGAGAACCAATTTTGATATTGAAATGCTCCGGGAGACCGGGTTCTGTTCCGGCATAGAGAATTATTCCAGACATCTGGCGGGGCTGCAGGAGGGAGCCATGCCGTATACGCTGATGGACTTCTTCGGGGACGATTTCCTGATTATAGTGGATGAATCCCATATGACGATCCCGCAGATCGGGGCGATGTATAATGGAGACCGCTCCCGTAAGACCACGCTGGTGGACTACGGGTTCCGCCTGCCCTCCGCGCTGGATAACCGGCCGTTGCGTTTCGAGGAGTTCGAGCAGCATATCGACCAGATGATGTTTGTCTCTGCTACCCCGTCAACCTATGAGCAGGAGCATGAGCTTCTGCGGACGGAACAGATCATCCGTCCCACCGGACTTCTGGATCCGGAGATTTTTGTGCGGCCTGTGGAAGGGCAGATAGACGATCTGGTCTCGGAGATTAATAAGGAGACCGAAAAGCACAGTAAGGTTCTGGTGACTACGCTCACGAAAAGAATGGCGGAGGATCTCACTGCTTACATGAATGACGTGGGAATCCGGGTCAAGTACCTCCACTCGGATATCGATACCCTGGAACGGGCGGAGATTATCAGGGATATGCGGCTGGATGTCTTTGATGTGCTGGTGGGAATCAACCTTCTGCGGGAGGGACTCGATATACCGGAGATCTCTCTGATTGCCATCCTGGATGCGGATAAGGAGGGGTTTCTGCGTTCGGAGACCTCCCTGATCCAGACCATCGGTCGGGCGGCCCGAAACGTGGAGGGGCATGTGATTATGTATGCGGATCAGATTACGGATTCCATGCAGGCCGCCATCGACGAGACCAACAGGCGCCGCAGGATCCAGGAGCAGTATAATGAAGAGCACCACATTACCCCTCAGTCCATTAAGAAGGCGGTCCGTGATCTGATCAGTATTTCCAGGGTGATTGCGAAGGAGGAGCTCAGATTCGACAAGGATCCCGAATCCATGGACCGGAAAGAGCTGGAGAAGCTGATCGCAGGAGTGGAAAAGCAGATGAAGAAAGCGGCGGCGGATCTGAACTTCGAGGCGGCAGCGGAGCTTCGGGATAAAATGGTAGAGCTCAAGGTAAAACTAAAAGAGCTGGATGATGAAAAACTCAAAGAAAAGTAATACGAAAGGTTGATCGATCTCATGAAAGTATCAGATATGCAGACGCAGACGCCCAGAATGCTTCCGAGAGACCATGGGCAGAAGGAGTATATTAAGATCCGGGGAGCCAACGAGCACAACTTAAAAAGCCTGGATGTGGATATTCCCCGGAACGAGCTGGTGGTGCTGACGGGGCTTTCCGGTTCCGGGAAATCCTCTCTGGCTTTTGACACCATCTATGCGGAGGGCCAGCGAAGATATATGGAATCCCTTTCCTCCTATGCGAGGCAGTTCTTGGGACAGATGGAGAAGCCCAATGTATACAAGATAGAAGGGCTTTCGCCGGCGATCTCCATCGATCAGAAGTCCACCAACCGCAATCCCCGCTCAACCGTGGGAACCGTGACGGAGATTTACGATTATTTCAGGCTCCTCTATGCCAGAATCGGTATACCTCATTGCCCGGAGTGCGGAAGGGAAATCAAAAAGCAGAGCGTGGATCAGATGGTGGATCAGCTTATGGAGCTGGCGGAGGGAACGCGGATCCAGCTTCTGGCCCCGGTGGTCAGAGGACGGAAGGGAGAGCATGTGAAGGTGCTTGACCGCGCCAGAAGAAGCGGTTATGTCCGTGTCCGGGTGGATGGCAATCTCTACGAGCTGACGGAGGAGATCAGGCTGGATAAAAATATCAAGCATAACATCGAGGTGGTGGTGGACAGGCTGGTGGTAAAGCCCGGAATAGAGAGAAGACTGACAGACTCTGTGGAGAGTGTGCTGGCGCTGGCGGACGGACTTCTCATGGTGGATGTGATCGACGGAGAGAGTCTCAATTTCAGTCAGAGCTTTGCCTGCCCGGACTGCGGTGTGAGCATCAGCGAGATCGAGCCCAGGAGCTTTTCCTTCAATAACCCCTTTGGAGCCTGTCCCGTATGCTATGGCCTGGGATATAAGATGGAGTTTGATCCGGAGCTCATGATTCCGGACCGGAGCCAGAGTATCAACGACGGAGCGATCCAGGTGATGGGATGGCAGTCCTGCAATGAGCCGGGCAGCTTCACCAACGCGATTCTGCAGGCACTTGCGAAGGAATATCATTTCAGCCTGGATACGCCCATCCAGGATCTGCCGGAGGAGATTTTCCGGATCCTGATCCATGGCACGGACGGACGGGAGGTCAGCGTTCACTACAAGGGGCAGAGAGGCGAGGGAGTCTATCCGGTAGCCTTTGAGGGGCTGATCCGGAATATGGAGCGAAAATACCGGGAGACCGCCTCGGAGGTGATCAAACAGGAATACGAGACCTTTATGCGAATCACCCCCTGTAAGGAGTGCGGCGGCATGAGGCTCAAAAAGGAATCCCTGGCGGTGACGGTCTGCGATAAGAACATTTTTGAGATCACCGCGTACTCCATCCGGGATCTCTACAGCTTTATTAAAGAGATGAAGCTCACCAGTCAGCAGCAGATGATCGGGGAGCAGGTTCTGAAGGAGATCAATGCCAGAGTGGGCTTCCTGATCGACGTGGGGCTGGAGTATCTGTCTCTGTCAAGAGCGACGGCCACCCTTTCCGGCGGGGAGGCCCAGCGGATCCGTCTGGCGACCCAGATCGGATCCGGTCTTGTGGGCGTGTGCTATATTCTGGACGAGCCCAGTATCGGACTTCATCAGAAGGATAACGACAAGCTTCTGAATACCCTGAAAAGTCTGCGTGACCTTGGGAATACCCTGATCGTGGTGGAGCACGACGAGGACACCATGCTGGAGGCGGATCACGTGGTGGACATCGGTCCGGGAGCCGGTTCCCACGGCGGACAGGTGGTAGCCCAGGGGACGGCTCAGGAGATCATGGAGATGGAGGAGTCTGTCACGGGCCAGTATTTAAGCGGCAGGAAACAGATTCCGGTACCGGAAAAGCGGCGCGAGCCCCGGGGATGGCTTAACATAACGGGGGCCAGGGAGAACAATCTCAGGAATATCACGGTGAACGTTCCCACGGGAGTCATCACCTGCGTCACGGGGGTTTCCGGATCGGGGAAAAGCTCTCTGGTGAACGAGATCCTGTACAAACGGCTGGCCCGGGATTTGAACCGCGCCAGGACCATCCCCGGTAAGCACAAAAATATTACCGGGATCAAAAAGCTGGACAAGGTGATCGCCATCGACCAGTCTCCCATCGGCAGGACGCCCCGCTCCAATCCGGCCACCTACACGGGCGTGTTCGATATGATCCGGGATCTCTTTGCGGGAACCGTGGACGCAAAGGCCAGAGGATACAAAAAAGGAAGGTTCAGCTTCAATGTAAAGGGCGGCCGGTGCGAAGCGTGCGGGGGCGACGGAATCCTCAAGATCGAGATGCACTTCCTTCCGGATGTCTATGTGCCCTGTGAGGTCTGCGGCGGGAAGCGCTACAACCGGGAAACCCTGGACGTGAAATACAAAGGAAAGAATATCTATGACGTGCTGGATATGACGGTGGAAGAAGCGGTGGAGTTTTTTGAAAATGTCCCCTCCATCCGCCGCAAGATCGAGACCCTGAATGACGTGGGGCTTTCCTATGTAAAGCTCGGCCAGCCCTCCACCACCCTCTCCGGAGGGGAGGCCCAGCGGATCAAGCTGGCGACGGAGCTGAGCAGGCGCAGTACGGGCAATACCATCTACATTCTGGATGAACCCACCACCGGACTTCACTTTGCGGATGTACACAAGCTGGTAGAGATTCTTCACAGACTCGCCGACGGCGGCAATACGGTAGTTGTGATCGAGCATAATCTGGATGTGATCAAGACGGCCGACTATATTATTGATCTGGGACCGGAGGGCGGCGACCGGGGAGGCGAGATCGTCGCTGTCGGAACGCCGGAGGAGGTTTCGGAGAACCCGGCCTCCTATACGGGACAGTATGTGAAAAAAATGCTGAAAAAGTATAAAGAAAACATCAGAAAGTACCGATAAAAATAAATAGCATGGATGCAGCATCGGAAGCGGAAGGAACCGTTTTGCATGTTGCGTCCATTTTTATAAATTTTTTGTTAAACCCCTTTGAAAATGTATTCCTATGGGTTATAATAATTCTATATGCGTCTCATTGGGAAAGTTATTAATCTAATATAGAGAATACAATCAGTGGTTTGTTGAGAAAGGGGCAGGAAGCAGATGCAGTACACAGACATCGGAATTGATTTGGGAACCGCCAGTATACTGGTTTACATCAGAGGGAGAGGCGTTGTCCTCAAAGAGCCCTCGGTTGTGGCTTTTGATAGAGATACCAACAAGATTAAGGCGATCGGGGAGGATGCCAGGCTGATGCTGGGAAGAACCCCCGGAAATATTGTAGCGGTCCGCCCCCTGCGTCAGGGCGTTATCTCTGACTATAAGGTGACGGAGCAGATGATGAAGTATTTTATCCAGAAGGCGCTCGGTAAGAAAACCTTCCGAAAGCCCCGGATTGCCGTATGTGTGCCCAGCGGCGTAACCGAGGTGGAGAAGAAGGCGGTGGAGGATGCAACGCTCCAGTCGGGAGCCAGGGAGGTTTCTATTATAGAGGAGCCCATTGCGGCGGCAATCGGGGCGGGCATTGATATCTCCAAGCCCTGTGGAAACATGATTGTCGATATTGGGGGAGGCACCTCCGATATCGCGGTAATTTCTCTGGGGGGAACCGTGGTCAGCGCTTCAATTAAGATTGCGGGGGACGACTTTGACGAGGCGCTCGTGAGATATATGCGCAAAAAGCACAATCTGCTCATCGGCGAGAGGACGGCGGAGGATATCAAGATCAGGATCGGCTCTGCGTTTAAACGTCCGGAAGTGGATTACATGGATGTGAGAGGGCGTAACCTGGTGACCGGGCTGCCCAAAACGGTAAAGGTTTCCTCGGAGGAGACGGAGGAAGCCCTGCGTGAGGCCACGGCGCAGATTATCGAGACAATTCACAGCGTACTGGAGAAAACCCCTCCGGAGCTGGCAGCGGATATTGCGGACAGGGGTATTGTGCTTACGGGAGGCGGAAGCCTGCTTCGCGGTCTGGAAAATCTGATTTCCGAAAAGACAGGCATCAATACCATGACGGCGGAGGATCCCATGACGGCGGTTGCGGTTGGCACCGGTAAGTTCGTAGAGTTTCTCGCCGGATACAGGGATGAATAAGAACACTTAATATAAACGGAATAAACGGAAAAGGTGATTTTTATGGTTAAAGGACTGTACACTGCCTATACAGGCATGATCAATGAGCAGAAAAGAATGGATGTACTCACCAATAATCTGGCCAACGCAGGGACCAACGGCTTTAAGAAGGAGGGCGCTACAAGCCAGGCCTTCGATGCCGTGCTCGCCTACAAGATCAAAGATGCCTCAGAGGGGAATCATCTGTCCAGAAGACTGGGGAAAAACCATCCGGGGGTGAAAATCGGAGAAGGATATACGGATTTTTCCCAGGGGCCTCTTAAGACCACGGGCAATACCTACGATCTGGCGTTGACGGATTCGGGATTTTTTGCTGTTGAATATACCAACAAGGCAGGGGAAACTTCGGTGAAGTATACCAGAGATGGTAATTTTACTCTGACCCAGGACGGGCGGCTGGTGACCAGGGACGGAGATCCGGTTCTGGATGAGGACGGTTCGCCCATTGAGATTGATCCCCTTCTGCCCACTCAGATCAATACCAGCGGACAGATTATTCAGGACGGCAGAGTGGCAGCCACCCTGCAGGTGACTGATTTTGAGGATTATGATTATCTGGAGCGTTACGGAGAGAATCTTTTCCAGCCCATAGAGGGGGCCCAGGAGAAGGAGGCGGCGGCGCAGGTTTATTCCGGAAGTCTTGAAACCTCCAATATATCGGTGGTGACGGAGATGGTGAATATGATAACCGTTTCCCGCGCGTATGAGAGCAATCAGAAGATGATCACCACGATCGACGGTACGCTGGAGATTGCGGCGAATCAGATCGGAAAGATTTAACATAACGGTTCAGGACGGCTGAGCAACTAAGATTTAAGGAGGCGGCATATGGTCAGGAGTTTATGGACGGCTGCGACAGGTATGAATGCGCAGCAGACAAATGTGGATACAATAGCCAACAATCTGGCGAACGTGAATACGGTGGGATACAAAGCGCAGGTGGCGCAGTTTAAGTCGCTGCTCTATCAGACGCTGCAGACGGCTACCACCACGGCCAATGGAGATCCCAAGCCGACCAGTTCGCAGGTCGGCCTTGGAGTAAGAAATTCCTCTATCAACTCGATCTTTACACAGGGAAGCCTGTTATCATCTAACAGCAGCACCTCCTTCGCCATTGAGGGAGAGGGCTATTTTGCCATTCAGGGAAGCGACGGCGAGACATATTACACCCGTAACGGTGATTTTACCTGGGCGACCAATGGAAACAGGGGACTGATCCTGACCAACCAGGACGGACTGCCGGTGCTGAGCTCTACAGGGCGGACCATTACCCTCAACGGCAATTATGTTACCAACAGGATCACGGTCACCGGAGACGGAACGATCTGTTATCCTGACGCCAATAACAATCCGCAGTCTCTGAACATGACCATCGGAATGTATCAGTTCAACAATCCCGGCGGACTTGTGAGAAAGGGCGATACGCTGTGGGAGGTTTCCCCGGCCAGCGGCGAGGCGCTCAATGAGGCCACCAACAGGAACGTGGTACCCAGCAGAATGGTTCAGAATTATCTGGAGGGCTCCAACGTGCAGGTGGCGGACGAGATGGTAAATCTGATTGTGGCGCAGAGAGCCTATGAGATGAATTCCAAGGCGATCACGACCACGGACGAGATGATGCAGACGGCCAACAATCTGAAACGCTGATGAGCATTCGGAAGGAGAACAGATAGAATATGGTTGATTTGGGAGGAATGTCTTCCTTATATACAGGCTTTCTGGAGACGCAGAATACGGCGGGGACGAAGCTTAAGGAAGCGGTGGACGGCGCGGATTATTCAAAGGCCTCGGACGAGGAGCTTCTGGATGTCTGTAAGAAATTTGAGTCGTATTTCCTGGAGCAGGTGTTCAAGGAGATGCAGAAGACGGTTGACTGCTTTAAGGACGATCAGAGCGTTAACCCGAACAATAATCTGGTGGATTTTTTCAAGGATTCCGCCATTCAGAGTCTGGCCAACACTTCGACGGAAACCCAGGGGCTGGGACTGGCACAGATGATGTATGAACAGATGAAGCGCAATTACAATCTGTAGGAGCACGGTACATAAACGAGTTGACATTTAAAATACAGGAGGGCTGCTGAAAGAGACGGTGATGCCGTTTTCTTTGGCAGCCCTTTTATCTGACGGGACAGAGTGTACAGAGCGGAAGGATTCACGGGGCTGTACAGGAGGAGATTTCGTGGAGACGGTTACGGGGTATGTGGATCATATTATTTATCAGAATAAGGAGAACGGCTATGCGGTGATCGCGCTGGTGAGCGAGGGGGAGGAGCTGGTCTGCGTGGGCAGTTTCCGCTATGTGGAGACGGGTGCGACGCTGAAGCTGGAGGGAAACTTTGTGGAGCATCCCCTGTACGGCTGTCAGCTTAAGGTGGAGAGCGTGGAGATCGTGCAGCCGGACGACCAGGACGGCATGGCCCGGTATCTTGGCAGCGGAGCGATCAAAGGGGTGGGGGAAGCCCTTGCCGCCAGGATCGTAAAGAAATTTGGCGCCGATACCTTTCGTATTATTGAGCAGGAACCGGAGCGGCTGGTTGAGGTAAAGGGCGTCAGCGAGAGAAAGGCCCGGGAAATCGCACAGCAGATGCTGGAAAAGAAGGATATGAGAGAAGCCTATGTGTTTCTGCAAAAATACGGGATTTCCAATACCATGGCGGTAAAAATTTTCAACCGGTACGGTATGGAGCTGTACGGGATCATGAAGGAAAACCCGTATCGCCTTGCGGAGGATATCGATGGGATCGGCTTTAAAAAGGCGGACGAGATCGCTGCCAGAATGGGCATTCACACCGATTCGGATTTCAGGATCCGCAGCGGGATCATGTATATGCTGCAGCTGGCCACGGCCCAGGGACACACATATCTGCCTGTGGAGGTGCTGAAAAGCAGGACCGCGGCGCTTCTTTCGCTGGAGGAGGAGTGCGTTGGTGTGCAACTCTCCAATCTCGCTATGGATAAAAAGCTGGTGATCAGAGTAAGCGGTGAGGACACAAGGGTATATGCGGCTGCCTATTATTATGCGGAGCTCGCCTGCGCAAGAATGCTTCACGATCTGAACGTCACCACAGAGCCCGGGGAGGGCGGATCCCTGCGCATGGCTCAGGAGCAGAAGGCAGTCAGTCTTTTGCAGGCTGTGGAACGGGAAGAGGGGATTTGGCTGGACGAATTACAGAAAAAAGCGGTGCTTGAGAGCGTGCGCAGCGGGCTGATGATCTTATCCGGCGGCCCCGGAACGGGGAAGACAACCACCATCAATACCATCATCCGTTATTTTGAGGCGGAGGGGATGGATATACTTCTGGCGGCCCCCACGGGCAGGGCGGCAAAGCGGATGACCGAGGCCACCGGCTATGAGGCGCGCACCATCCATCGCCTGCTGGAGATCAACGGCGCGGTGGAGGATGGGCCGTCCGCGGACGGGGAGAGCAAAAAGGCCCGTTTCGAGCGCAACGAGGAGAACCCCCTGGAGGCCGATGTGGTCATCATTGACGAGATGTCCATGGTGGATATCCACCTTTTCAGAGCGCTGCTCTGCGCGGTCAGCGTGGGAACACGACTGATCATGGTAGGGGACGTGGATCAGCTGCCCAGCGTGGGGCCGGGCCAGGTTTTACAGGATCTGACACAGAGCGGCGCGTTTCCCGTGATCATCCTGAAACATATTTTCCGACAGGCAGGGGAGAGCGATATCGTGGTCAACGCCCACAAAATCAACCGCGGAGAGGAGATTGACCTGAACAACAAAAGCAGGGATTTCTTTTTCCTGGAGCGGAAGGACGTGAATGTGATCTATAAGCATATGATCCAGCTCATCCGGGAAAAGCTGCCGCCCTATGTGGAAGCCCGGCCTTACGATATTCAGGTGCTCACGCCCATGCGCAAGGGGAATCTGGGGGTGGAGGTCCTGAACGGGATCCTGCAGAGGTACTTAAACCCGCCAGCCCCGGACAAAAAAGAGCACGCTGTGGGAGAGCGTCTCTTCCGGGTGGGGGATAAGGTGATGCAGGTCAAAAACAATTACCAGATCTCCTGGGAGATTGTGAGCAGCTACGGGATTGCGGTGGATAAGGGGATGGGGGTCTTTAACGGAGATATGGGGATCGTGAAAGAGATTGATGAAGTATCTCAGATCCTGACAGTGGAATATGATGAACATAAGAGGGTGGAGTATCCCTGGTCGGGGCTGGATGAGCTGGAGCTGGCCTATGCGGTCACCATCCACAAGTCCCAGGGAAGCGAGTATCCTGCGGTGATACTTCCGCTTTTATCCGGTCCTCAGATGCTGATGAACAGGAATCTTCTCTACACGGCGGTGACCAGGGCGAGAAAGTGCGTCACGATTCTGGGGAGCAGTCAGAGCGTGGCGGAAATGATCCGCAATGAGAGACAGAACAGGCGTTATACAGGCCTGTGCGACAGAATAAGGGAGTGTATGCCGCAGAGGGAGGGCGAATGAGGACAGGACCGGGGAGAAGGATACTGGATCTGCTGTTTCCCGCCCGCTGCGTGGTGTGCGACGGTATTGTGGGACGACAGGGGGAGGCGGTCTGTGAGGCCTGCCGGGACAAAATACTTTATGTCAGAGAGCCCTGCTGTCTGAAGTGCGGCAAGCAGCTCAGGCAGGCGGAACGGGAATACTGTGAGGACTGCCGGAGAATGCCTCACTTTTACAGGCAGGGAACGGCTCTGTACGACTATGGGAGCATGGCGGATTCCATATTCCGGTTTAAATATAAGGGCAGGATGGAATACGCGGCGTTTTACGGGAGGGATCTGTATGAAAAAAAGAAGCAGTGGCTGCGCGCCATCCATGCGGACGCGCTGATCCCTGTGCCCGTCCACCCCTCCCGAAAACGAGCGAGGGGGTACAACCAGGCGGAGCTGATCGCCAGAGAGCTGTCCAGGCACAGTGGAATTGCGCTGAAAACCTCTTATGTGCGCAGGGTCAGAAAGACCCGGCCGCTGAAAAGCTTAAGCCATGCCGAAAGGCAAAATAATTTGAAAAGGGCTTTTAAAATCACTGCAAATGATGTAAAATTAAATACGATTGTTATTATTGACGATATATATACCACGGGCGCTACAGTTGACGCGATGGCGCGGGCTCTAAAGGAGAGCGGCGTCGGAGAGGTCTATTTCATGGCGCTGACAGTGGGAAGAGGAATGTAAGAAAGAATACGCTCCCTGAGAATATGCCGAAGGTGGCCAGAGGAGGCTGAAGAAAGCCGCAGGCACCGGTCAGAGACCAGCCGCCCGGTCAGCCCCGGGGACGCCTTTTTGGGCAGCCGGGAGCCGGAATAATCAAAAAAGCAGGAGGTACACGCATGAACGTACGTAATTGCAAAAAATGTGGAAAGATATTTAATTATGTCGTAGGTCCGGTAATCTGTCCGAGATGTAAAGAGGGGCAGGAGGCCAAGTTCCAGGAGGTTAAGAAGTTCGTGCAGGAAAACCACGGGGCGGACATCACGGAAGTGGCGGAGGCCTGCGAGGTGGAGGTAAAGCAGATCCGGCAGTGGATCAGAGAGGAGCGTCTGCAGTTCGCCGACGATTCGCCCATCAGAATCCCCTGCGAGGGATGCGGCGCCATGATTCAGTCCGGGCGCTTCTGCGATAAATGCAAGGTGGAGCTGGCCAACGGATTCAAGCACTCTGTGGGACAGGATAAGCCGAAGGAGCCGGAGAAAAAACCGGCCAGAAGCAGCGGCGATAAGATGCGCTTCCTGAAATAAGGGCGGGAGGCTTCTTTCGCACGGCAGTTGGAAGGTACAGAATATGATAAATGAAGAAAAAGTCATTCTTATGACAAGGCTGGCTTCCTACGAAGGAAATGAAGGAAAAAAGGATATGGCAGCCGTTCATTACTTTCGGGGAGATTACATTGGGTTTCAGGTTCTGAAGTCAGTGATTGCCGCCACCATTTCTTTCTTTGCCCTGTTTGCGGTTTACCTCTTTTACAACTTTGAGCAACTGATGCAGGATGTCTACAGGATGGATCTGCTGGAGTTTGGAAAGAGCGTTGTCGTACTGTATTTATGCTTTGTGGGGGGATATGGAGCCATATCCTACGTTTTGTATGCAACCCGATATGCAAGGGCAAGAAAAAATCTGAAAAACTACTACGGTAATCTCAGAAAATTAGCCGGTATGTATGACAAATAATGAGGAAGACCATATGACAACCTTACTTGTTGCAAAACAGTACATTAGAAATTTTGTAGGAAAATACGAAGTATATTTAAAGCCTCTGATGAAGCTGGCAGTAGCCCTGGCGGCGCTGATGATGGTAAACGGGCAGATCGGTTACATGAGAAGGCTGGACGATATCTCCATTGTGCTGATCATCGCTCTGATGTGTTCCTTTATGCCCATGAATTTTATCATTTTTGTGGCGGCGGCGTTCACGGTGCTTCATCTCTATGCGCTGTCCCTGGAATGCGCGGCGATCGTGCTGGTGCTGTTCATGGTGCTGTTCCTGCTCTACTTCAGGTTTTCACCCAAAGACACCCTGGTGGTCCTGCTGACCCCCATGTGTTTTATCCTGAAAATTCCCTATGTCATCCCTCTGGCCATGGGGCTTCTGGGAACCCCTGCAAGCGCGGTTTCCGTGGGCTGCGGCGTCACCATCAGCTATCTGATCAGCTATGTGGCCGAAAACGCGGCTGCGCTCTCGGGAATGGATTCGGAGGATATGGTTGCCAGGGTGAGATTTATCATCGACGGCTTTCTGGGAAACAGAGACATGGTGCTGACGATTGCGGCTTTTGCCGTCACCATCATCATTGTCTATCTCATCAGAAGAATGTCGGTCAATTACGCATGGACGATCGCCATTCTCGCAGGAGCGGTGACGGACGTGATCATCCTTCTGGTGGGAGATCTGATGTTTGACACGAACGTATCCATCGTGGGGATGATTGTGGGAACGATATTTTCCGTACTGATTGCCAAGGTGGTGGAGTTTTTTGCCTTCCACGTGGATTACCACAGGGCGGAGAAGGTGCAGTTTGAGGACGATGAATACTATTACTATGTGAAAGCCATACCAAAGATCACGGTTGCGACGCCCTCCAGGACGGTGAAGCAGATCAACACTCCCAGGAAAAAATCATCTGGCGCACAGACCAGAAGATAAGAAGGCATATCAATGGATTTTTTGGCAACGGGGAATAACGGAATGTTACATGCATTGGAAATTGTGGAGACCTATCTGTCGCGGGTGTCGGGTATCCGATGGGCGGATATTGTGGAGATTATCATTATCTCCTTTTTGATATACCATATTCTGGTATGGATTAAGACTACAAAAGCATGGTCATTGTTAAAAGGGATTCTCGTGATTGCGGTGTTTATACTGATTGCGGCCTATTTCGAGATGAACACCATCATCTGGATCGTGAGCAATATGTTCAGTGTGGCGGTGACGGCTGTGATCGTAATTCTGCAGCCGGAGCTGCGCAAGGCCATCGAGGAGCTGGGCAGGAAAAATATCATCAGCTCCATCGTCCCCTTTGAGCTGGGGAAAACCATAGCCGAGGGGAGATTCTCCGACAAGACCATCAACGAGATCGCCAGGGCCTGTGTGGAGATGGGGAAGGTGAAGACCGGCGCTCTGATCGTGGTGGAGCAGAACCAGAGTCTGGCGGAATATGAGAGGACCGGGATCGATGTGGACGGCATCGTGACCAGTCAGCTGCTTATCAATATCTTTGAACATAATACGCCGCTTCACGACGGAGCGGTGATCGTGCGGGGGAACAGGATCACTTCCGCAACCTGTTATCTTCCGCTCTCAGACAATATGCAGCTGAGCAAGGATCTGGGGACCAGGCACAGGGCGGGAGTAGGGATCTCGGAGGTGACGGATTCCCTCACGGTGATCGTATCTGAGGAAACCGGAAAGATCAGTGTCGCCTATGAAGGAAAATTAGAGCGCAGCTTAAGCGGCGACGCCCTTAAGGAGAAGCTGAGAATCATACAGGATAAGCCGGAGGAGGAAAGCCGGAAGAGAATTCTGTGGAAGGGGCGGTCTAAAGGTGAAAAACAGATTGACAAATAACGTCGGGCTCAAGCTGGCCTCGGTATTCTTCGCGGTGGTCATATGGCTGGTGGTGAACAGCGCCAATAATCCGACGGTTTCTGAGAACTACTACAATATACCCGTAAAGCTCCTGAATACGGAGCTGATCACGGACTCCAACCAGGTGTATGAGGTTCTGGAGGGGACGGATCTGATCGGCAGGGTGACGGTGAGAGCACCCCGCTCCGTGATCAGCGAGCTGAAAGCGGAAAATATCATAGCCACCGCTGACGTCAGTGAGCTGAGCAGTCTTGACACCATTTCCATCAGGCTCAGCACCAATATGGCGGCCAGAGATATTGTCAGCATCACCGGCAACATGGATACGGTGCGTCTGAACATTGAGAACAAAAAGAGCAAGGCTCTTTCCCTTAAGGCGACGGTGTCCGGGGAAGTGGAAGATGGATACATGATAGGGGATATCACGACCGGACAGAATCTTGTAAGGCTTTCGGGCCCTCAGTCAGTGGTGGATCAGATCGTGAAGGCCTCGGTGGATGTCGACGTAACGGGAATGACCAGCGATATTGTGACAAACGCGGAGATTAAGCTTTACGATGCGGAGGATAATGTGGTAGATACCCGCAATATCACGCAGAATATCAGGACAGTGGATGTGAGAGTGGGGATCGGACAGCTTTCGTCCGTTCCGGTGAATTTTAATGTGACCGGTACGCCGGCGTCGGGCTACAGAGCCACCGGAGAGATTGAGGGGAATGCGGGCGTCGTAACCATATCGGGCAAGGCCAATGTGATCAGGAATGTCTCATCCATCGAGATTCCCCTTGATATCACGGACAGGACAGAGAGCCTTGTCTCGGAGGTGGATCTTCGCCAGTATCTGCCGGACAATGTGTCGCTGGCCAATTCGGCGGAAGCATACAGGACAGTCACTGTTGTCATTGAACAGGAGATCACAAGAACGCTGAATATCGGGGAGGAGAGGGTTCGTATCACCAATCTGCCGGAGGGCTGCAACGCGAGCATATCAGGTCTGGACGAGACGGTTTCCGTAGAGGTAGGCGGGCTTTCCAGAGACGTGGCGACACTGCAGGCGGCAAATATCACCGGGACGGTGGACATTGCCAGCTGGATGCAGCAGCAGGGGATGAACACTCCTGAGCCGGGATTCTATACCGTGGAGGTTGAGTTCAATCTGCCTGAGGAGGTGGAGCTGCTTCGGGCAGTTACTGTAACTTTGCATATATCAGATCTGGAGGAGGAAGAAAATGAGTAGATTATTCGGGACAGACGGCGTAAGAGGAGTGGCGAATGATGAGCTGACGCCTTTGCTTGCCATGCAGTTAGGGCAGGCGGGCGCTTATGTACTTACCAGGGAAAACATGCACAGGCCCACAATTATGGTGGGGTGTGACACGAGAATTTCGGGAGATATGCTTGCCAACGCCCTTATGGCGGGAATCTGTTCCGTGGGAGCCAACGCGGTCTACGTGGGAGTGATTCCCACCCCTGCGGTGGCCTACCTCACCAGGAAATATAAGGTGGATGCGGGGGTGGTTATTTCGGCCTCTCACAATCCGGTAGAGTTTAACGGGATCAAATTTTTCGACGGGGAGGGCTATAAGTTGCCGGACGCGCTGGAGGATGAGATCGAGGCGTTCATTAATAACGGCATGAGCGGAATCCGGTTTCCCATTGGTCCCAACGTGGGGAAAATCAAGTACCGCACGGATGCCAGAGAGGAATATATCAATCATTCCATCCGCTCTGTAAATGTGGATCTGTCGAAACTGAAAATTGTGGTGGACTGTGCGGAGGGGGCGTCCTTCTATACCTCCGTGGAAGCCTTAAGAGAGCTGGGCGGAAATGTGGTGGCGATCCACAATATGCCTGACGGCACCAACATCAACGCCAACTGTGGCTCCACCCATATGGAGGAGCTGAAGGCCAGAGTGGTATACGAAAATGCCGATATCGGTCTTGCCTTTGACGGCGACGCCGACAGGCTGATGGCGGTTGACGAGAAGGGCAAGGTGGTCGACGGCGACCAGATCATGGCGATCATCGGAAACCATATGAAGGAAAAAGGGGAGCTCACGGATAATACCATTGTAGCGACCGTCATGAGTAATCTGGGGTTTTTCCTGATGGGAAAAGAGAACGGGATCCACATGGAACAGACGAAGGTGGGGGATCGCTATGTTCTCGAGCGGATGAAGGAAATCGGGGCAAGTCTCGGAGGAGAGCAGTCAGGACATATTATTTTTCTGAAGGAAAACACCACCGGGGACGGGCTGCTCAGCGCGCTGCATCTTCTGCAGGTGATGGCGGAAACCGGAAAGAAGCTTTCCGAGCTGGCCTCCATCATGGAAGTGCTGCCTCAGGCGCTGGTGAATGCCAGGGTTCCCAACCACAAAAAAGAAAAATACATGGAATATCCTGAGATCGAGGAGGCGATCCGCAGGCTCACCGACAAATTTGCGGGAGAGGGGAGAGTGCTCATCCGTCCCTCCGGTACGGAGCCCCTTGTGCGTGTGATGATCGAAGGGAAGGACCAGCAGATGATAGAAAACGACGCAAGAAAGCTGGCAGAGCTGATCCAGAATATAATGCTTTAAAAATATACGCCAGCCTGGCGGATAAGGATAGGAGGGATATGGAATGGTAAGCCAGAAAGTGGTTATCAAGAACCCAACGGGCCTTCATTTAAGGCCGGCCGGTATCCTGTGTAAAGAAGCAATGCAGTTTAAATCGCTGATCACCTTTACGTTCAGAGGGAATACTGCAAATGCCAAGAGTGTGCTGAGCGTTTTGGGCGCCTGTGTAAAAAGCGGTGATGAGATCGAGATTATCTGCGACGGGGAAGATGAGGCGAAGGCGCTGGAGACGTTGATCAGAGCGATCGAAAACGGATTGGGCGAATAAAATATGGGATGGCTCCTAAAAGAGCCATCCCATATTTTATCCTGATTCTCAGTGCGCTTACTTTCCGATTGCCTGTCCGTCTACCATGAAGGTGTCGCCGTCCTCCACGATACAGACCATGGTCTTGCCGGTGTTCAGCTTGATTTCGCTTCCGTTGTCGTCGAAATATCTGGTAGCGCCGTAATCCGACGTTTTCTCCCAGGTAACGTGGATTCCCTTTCCGTTGGTGAAAAACCATCCGTCTCTGGTGGTATCATGACACTGGAAGGAGAGATATCCCTTCTGATCCCTCACCTCATAATAGGTATTCTGGATCAGCAGATTCTTAAAGGAAAGCTGCTCGTTGTTCGCCAGGTCGATGTGCGGACCGTCGCTGGTGCCGGACAGGTGCTGGTATCTGTCGTATAAGCCGGTTTCCTCATTATACTTGAAATAAGAATTCGTGACAGGGTAGGCGGGTGACATATCAATGGTTCCCGCTGTAATCGCATTATCATACTGCTCCAGCGTGTTGGGGCTGCTGTCCGGGGCGAAGAGATAATGCTGCTCATCCGCGTATCCGTCCCTGTACTCAAGGGGATAACCGTAATGGCTGATGGCGTCCTTCAGATGAGCGGTGCTGGTGAAGGCGTTGTCCGTGGAGTCTTTGGCGGTGTCCCTGTAGGAGGCATTGGCGTAATTGATACAGTTTACATTCTGGGTATCGGTCCTGCCCACAAGATCGTCTATGTAGAAGGGGCCGCCAAAGTGAATATAGAGGGCGTCCCATTCAAAAGCCCAGTAGATGTAATAATCACGGCTGCTTCGGATGTTTCCCAGCTTTTCAAAGCTGCTCCAGTCGTCAAAGACGGCCATCAGTCTGGTAATGCTGGACTCTACATTGCATTCATAGAGGACAGAAGCCTGCGAAAGCCCATAATGACTGGCGGTTTTGGTGTTGGGAATCATGACTGCGATGGGGCGCGTTTTATCGGTCTGTTCGCTCACCCATTCGTTGGTGATCCTGCTTCGAACCATGCCCTCCTCAGGGGGCGCATCGGGATCCTCTGTTTCCGCTTCCCCTTCATCCGTGCTCTCTTCCGGCTGCGCCGTAGGCTGAGCCTCAACAATGGGTTCAACAACAGGCTGGATGACCTCCTCGGTCTCCTTGCCACAGCCGGATAACAAGAGGGATGAAGATAAGGCTGCAAGAAGAAAAACCTGTAATCTTTTCATCCTTTTTCCTCGCTTTCAAATTCGTTATTTATTGTAAATATCGTTTACAGTGGACTGGTAGAAAATCACACGGTATTTATTATAGCATATCAAAAATCGGCAGTCACTAGAAAAATATGTAAAATGTTATACAAAAATATTAAGAAATTATTACGGAAAGGGGGAACATTGCTATCTGTGCGGAAATGACTTGTTTAAATTGGAAAGAGAGGGTAAAATAAGTACGATATGAAAACACGGGGCGGGAGAGGATATGGATTTTATCAGGGAGTTACTTCACAATCAGATTTTTATTGCGGCAATTTTGGGATGGTTTGTAGCGCAGGTGCTCAAGACCCTGATCCATATGATCATCTCAAAGCGCTTTGTGGCGGAGCGAATGGTGGGAAGCGGCGGGATGCCCAGCTCTCATTCGGCCACGGTCTGTGCGCTGGCCACATCCTCGGGGATAAAATATGGCGGCGGAAGCTTTGAGTTCGCCATATCGGTGATGCTGGCCATCATTGTCATGTATGACGCCATGGGGGTGCGCAGAGAAACCGGAAAACAGGGACGCGTTTTAAATGAAATGCTGGAGATTTTCATCAATATGGGCAACCAGATCAGCGCGGAGGAAAAGCTGAAGGAATTTGTGGGACATACCCCGTTGCAGGTTCTGATGGGGGCGATCCTGGGAGCCCTGATCGCGCTGATGGTGGGAAACATTTAAGGCGTCCGACAGCCGTACACAAATAAGGGAAAGGCAGGATTTTTTATGCAGAAGATAGCGTTAATCACAGGAATTACGGGACAGGACGGTTCCTATCTGGCGGAGTTTCTGCTGGGCAGAGGGTATGAGGTACACGGCCTGATCAGGAGGCACAGTATCAGCAATACCTCACGGATCGATCATATTCTCAGATCAAACTATAACAAAATCAAATTTTTTCTTCATTTTGCGGACACGACGGATTCCAGCAATCTGATGCGTCTGATTGCGGAGATCCGTCCCACGGAGGTTTATAATCTGGCGGCCCAGTCTCACGTGGGCGTATCCTTCGAGGTACCGGAGTACACTGCGGAGGCCACAGGGGTGAGCACCATCAAGCTTCTCGAGGCCATCCGGGTAAACGGCGGAAACAGCAGATACTACCAGGCGTCCACATCGGAGCTCTTTGGCGGGCTTCCGGAGACGGCGCCCCAGAGCGAGTCCACCCCCTTTTATCCCAAGAGCCCTTACGGGGCGGCCAAGCTCTACTCCTACTGGATCACGGTCAACTACCGGGAATCCTACAACATATTCGCCTGCAACGGGATTCTCTTTAACCATGAATCCCCCAGGCGGGGAGAAAACTTTGTGACCCGTAAGATCACTCTGGCCATCGCGAATATCATTGCGGGGAAGCAGGAGAAGCTCTCCCTGGGGAACATGAACGCCAGGCGGGACTGGGGCTTTGCCGGAGACTATGTGGAGGGGATGTGGAGAATGCTCCAGCAGGATAAGCCGGACGACTATGTGCTGGCCACCAACGAGACCCACACGGTGCGGGAATTTGTGGAGGCGGCCTTTAAGGAGCTGGGCATCACAGTGAGATGGGAAGGAATCGGTATCGATGAGAAGGGATATGACGCACAGACCGGAAAGCTTCTGGTGGATGTCAATCCCGAATATTACCGTCCCGCAGAGGTAGAATTTCTCTGGGGCAATCCGGCTAAGGCGGAAAAGGCGCTGGGCTGGAAACGAAAAGTTGATTTCAGAGGGCTGGTGACCATGATGATGGACGCCGATCTGAAGGAAATAGCGGGTATGAGCTGTAAGGAATACGCACAGAGCAGAGAAAACTAAAAAAGGAGCGGCGGGGCTGTCTGGTGAGGGGAGGCGCAGCTTTCGCCGTCTTTGTAAAAACCAGGTGAGGGTGAAGCGATGCTTTCAGTTTTGTTGATCTGGATGTATATGATTTTTACCTGTTATATTGTGGGATTTTCCCTGATCCGGATGATTTCCGGCGGGAAAATCCCTTCCTGCATGAAGGAGATCGACTGTCTCTGGGCGGGGCTTGGGTTTGCGACGGTTTACGCACAGTTTTTCAGTATTTTCGGGAAGGTGGGGCTGTGGGCCAACGCGCTTCTTCTGCTTCTGTGCCTGCTCGGGATCCTGCGCTTTGGACGGGAGATGGCGGGAAATCTCCACACCTTCAGGCTCACGGTCACTCCCTGGAGAGCGGCGGGGATCCTGGCGCTCCTGGCGCTGTTTGCGTACGGAAGCGCCGGGGGGCTGATTCATTATGACACAGGGCTTTATCACGCCCAGAGCATCCGCTGGATCGAGGAGTTCGGGGTGGTGCCCGGCCTTGGTAATCTGCACAGCAGGCTGGCCTATAACAGCGCGGCCTTTGCGCTCACCGCCCTGTATGGCATGGCGTTTCTGGGCGGGCAGTCTTATCATGTCTGCGCGGGCTTTCTTTGCTTTCTTCTGGCGCTGGTCTGCGGGGAGGCGGTGAGCAGGGCGAGAGTCAGAAGGCCGCTGCTCTCCGATTTTGCAAGGATCATGGGAATCTATTATCTGCTCAATATCTTTGACGAGATGGTATCACCGGCCTCCGATTATTTTATGGTGCTTCTGGTTTTTTTCATCGTGATCCGCTGGCTGGAGCTGGCCGAGAGGGCGGAGCGGGATTATCATCCCTATGCCCTGCTGTGTGTGCTGGCGGTGGTGGTGCTCACGGTGAAGCTCTCGGGCGCGCTGATTCTGCTTCTGGTGCTGAAGCCTGCGGCGATGATGATAAAGGAAAAGCGCAGAAGGCAGACGGCGCTTTTTCTGGGGCTTGGGTTTGTGGCGGCGCTCCCCTTTTTTGTGAGAAATGTGATTCTCTCCGGCTGGCTGATCTATCCCTTCACCTCCATTGATCTGTTCTCCTGCGACTTTAAAATCCCCAAAAACGTGGCGGACTATGACGCCCGGGAAATCCAGGTGTGGGGCAGGGGCTACAGCGATGTGGAAAGATATGCGGAGCCCGTGGGGAGCTGGCTGCCTGAGTGGGCCCGCTCGCTGGACGGTACGGATCAGGCGTTTCTGGCGCTGGCGCTGGGCGGGCTGCTGGTTCTGGGGCTTCTCATCCTTTATGCCGTGCTCAGAAAAAAGCGGGAGATGGCGGATTTTCTGTTTGTGGAGGGGGTCGTGGCGGTCTGTTTTCTCTTCTGGCTGCTCAGCGCCCCGCTGGTACGGTACGGATGTGTGTTTCTCTGGCTGGTCCCGGCGCTCGTCTGGGGGAACCTGTATCTGGTGATCAGTCCGCACCTTGACCGGTTCAGATTATATTATATTATACTGACGGCGGCGGCCGTGTACAAGCTGAGCGTCTTCGGCGCGGAGACGGGCAGGGGGATGAGCGCGGATTATCTGATCCGTCAGAAGGATTATGAAAGCTTTGAGACCATTTCCTATGATCTGCACGGTTATACCTTTTATTATCCCGCCCAGGGGGATCGCACGGGCTATGCGGATTTTCCCGCGTCGCCGGTGAAGGCGGAGGACATTTTCAGAGGACAGACCCTGGAGGAGGGATTCAGGGACGTGATCCATCAATAAGAGAAGGATGCTCTTGCCGGATTTCGGAACAGGATTTATAATGAGAGGGAAGAGACTGTATTCTGTAAGAAAGGAGGTATGGAGATGAGCTCTATGACAATAGGCAGCGGGCTTTACCGGTCTTATTCTCACATAGCAAGTGGGAAAAGGATCAACACGGCGGCGGACGACGCGGCGGGTCTTGCCATTGGCCAGAAGCTTAAAAGGCAGGAGAACGGGCTGAGTGTGGCTGCGGGGAATGCCAGCGACGGGATCGGAGCCATGAATGTGGCCGACGGCGCGCTGGATGGCATCATGGATTATCTGCAGAGGATCCGCGAGCTGGGGTTGAAATCCATGAACGGGTTAAACTCTGCTTCTGACAGAGAGACCTATCAGGCGGAGATCGACCAGCTCAAGGAAGGCATTCAGCAGCAGGCGAAAAACACCACGCTGAATGAACAGAAGCTCCTGGACGGAAGCATGGCGGATATGAATCTGGCCATCAATCCCGACGGAAGCGGTATGGAAATTAAGATGGCAAACGCCACTCTGGAATCCCTGGGGATAGCGGATCTGGATGTGACCAGCGGAAATTTCAGCCTGGATGCCATTGACCGGGCGATGGATAAGGTGGCCAGCCAGAGAAGCAGTATTGGCGCGTCCACCAACCGTCTGGAGTATGCTTACACCTATAATACGTCCGCATCTCTGGAGCAGTTAAGCTCCAGAAGCCGTCTGGAGGATCTGGATATGCCGAAGGCGATCTCGGAGAAAAAGAAAGAGGAGCTTCTTGGCCAGTACAGGAACCTGATGCTGAGAAAGCAGATGGACCAGGAGTCGCTGGTTACAAGACTGTTCCACTGATAAGCCGCTCCATGCCCGCTGATTTCTGAAGAAAGACGCAGGCGTCCGCGGGACAGATATGACAGACAGAAAAAGGGCCGCATCTGTGATGGGAATCACCGGATGCGGCCCTCTTTATCCGTCTTCATTCAATAAACCGGCCGGCTCGACTGACACCGGCCTTATCCTCTGCCCTGGTGTTCCACGGCGGCAGCCACAAAGCCTCTGAAGAGAGGATGGGGCCTGTTGGGCCTTGACTTCAATTCCGGGTGGCCCTGAGTGGCCAGGAAAAAGGGATGCTCCGGCAGCTCGCACATCTCAACGATCCTTCCGTCGGGGGAGAGGCCGGAGAGCTTCATGCCGTGCTCGGTCAGGGCGGTGCGGAAGTCGTTGTTGACCTCGTAGCGGTGTCTGTGGCGCTCGTGGATGGTTTCCTCCCCATAAAGGGCATAGGCCCTGGAGGACCTGTCCAGTACGCAGGGATATGATCCCAGCCGCAGGGTCCCGCCGATATCCTCCACACCGTTCTGGTCAGGCATGAGGGCGATGACGGGATGCGTGGTGGAGGGATCGAGCTCAATGCTGTGGGCGTCGTTATAGCCCACCACATTGCGGGCGAACTCCACGATGGAGAGCTGCATTCCCAGGCAGAGTCCAAGGAACGGGATCCTGTGGGTTCTGGCATAGGAGATGGCGCAGATCTTCCCCTCGATTCCCCTGGGGCCGAAGCCTCCGGGTACGAGAATGCCGTCCACACCCTTAAGAAGCGCGTCGGCGGTTTCGTCCGTCACATTTTCGGAGTTGATCCACTTAATATTGACGGTGACAAGGTTGGAAATGCCCCCGTGCTTGAGCGCCTCCACAACGCTGATATAGGCGTCGTGAAGCTGGACATATTTGCCCACGATGGCGATGTTCACCTCCCCTGCGGGGGTCCGCAGGGACTCCACCATGGCCCGCCAGTCGGTGAGATCGGGCTCCGGACAGTTCAGCTTCAGACACTCGCAGGCCACCTGGGCCAGATGCTCGTTTTCCATGGCCAGGGGCGCCTCGTATAAATATTCTACATCCAGATTCTGGAGAACATGATTGTTGGGCACATTACAGAAGAGAGCGATCTTATCCTTGATGCTCTGATTCAGGGGATGCTCGCTGCGGCAGACGATAATATCAGGCTGGATACCCATACCCTGCAGCTCCTTGACGCTGGCCTGGGTAGGCTTGGTCTTCATCTCCTGGGATGCCTTCAGATAGGGAATCAGGGTAACATGGATCAGGATGGCGTTATCATGCCCCACCTCGTGCTGGAACTGCCGGATGGATTCCAGGAAGGGCTGGCTTTCGATGTCGCCCACGGTGCCGCCCACCTCGATGATGGCGATTCGGGTCTCCTCGTCGGTAAAGTTGCGGTAAAAACGGCTTTTGATCTCATTGGTGATATGAGGGATCACCTGAACCGTCCCGCCGCCGTAATCTCCCCGGCGTTCCTTCTGGAGCACGGACCAGTAGATCTTGCCTGTGGTCACGTTGGAATTCTTGTCCAGGTTTTCGTCGATAAAACGCTCATAATGTCCCAGATCCAGATCGGTCTCCGTTCCATCCTCCGTGACGAAAACCTCGCCGTGCTGAATGGGATTCATGGTTCCCGGATCAATATTGATATAGGGGTCAAATTTCTGCATGGTGACTTTATACCCCCTGGCTTTCAACAGTCTTCCCAGGGAAGCTGCCGTGATTCCCTTGCCCAGGCCGGAAACCACGCCGCCTGTTACAAATACGTATTTTACTGCCATAATACACCCTCCAAATTGTGAAACAAATCGTTTCCATTATACAATGGAAACGGGAGAAAAATCTACTCTAAAAGCCAAAAAGGCGTAAATATTTTAGAAAAGTTTTAGACAATCACAGATAAATTCACAATCTTATTATTGATTTATGGATTACCAGTCACTATAATGAAAGAAAATCGTAACAGTTCAGGATGGCTGGAGCGTTACAGAAAGCATACGGAGCGATATTATGAGTGAGAATAACTTAAATCAATATGACAGCGGCCCGGGCGGCGGTACGGGTCCCGGCGGAAATGGCGGCAATGGTTCCGGCGGCCCGGGAGGGGGCGGACGGGATCCGAGAAGACAGAATATTATCATGTTTATTATAGCGGCGCTTCTGTCGCTTCTTTTAGTGAGCTCCTTTGTGAGGCTGATCACAGGGGGTTCGGAGCAGGAGATCTCCTACAATGAGTTTGTGAAGATGCTCGAGGAGGGGAAGATCGAATCCGTAGTCATCGGTGCGGACAGGGTTTACATCCAGCCCCACGCGGAGCCTGCGGATCAGTCCCCTATTCTGTATCTGTACGGGATCAACCCGGCGGTGAGCTACTATACGGGTAAGATAGAGGACGACGACACCCTGACGGAGCGGCTTCTGGCCAACAACGTGGAGGCCAGGGGGCAGGTGGCGGACGGAACCAGCACGATCATCAGCTTTCTTCTGTCCTACGTGTTCCCGTTTCTGCTGATGTGGGGTCTTTTGAGCCTCCTGTTCCGGAAAATGTCCAGGGGAGGCGGCCCCATGGGCGTGGGCAAGAGCAACGCCAAGGTCTATGTCCAGCGGGAGACGGGCGTCACCTTTAAGGATGTGGCCGGGGAGGACGAGGCCAAGGAGTCTTTGCAGGAAGTGGTGGATTTCCTGCACAATCCTGGGAAGTATTCGAAGATCGGAGCCAGGCTTCCCAAGGGAGCTCTGCTTGTGGGGCCTCCCGGAACCGGTAAGACGCTGCTGGCCAAAGCCGTGGCCGGCGAGGCGAAGGTCCCCTTCTTTTCCCTTTCCGGTTCCGACTTCATTGAGCTGTATGTGGGCGTGGGCGCCTCCCGTGTGAGGGATCTGTTTAAGGACGCCACCAAAAACGCGCCCTGCATCATTTTTATCGACGAGATCGACGCCATCGGGCGCAGCCGTGACAATAAGTATGGCGGCGGCAACGAGGAGCGGGAGCAGACGCTGAACCAGCTTCTCTCCGAGATGGACGGCTTCGACACCTCCAAGGGAATCCTGGTACTGGGAGCTACCAACCGGCCGGAGATTCTGGATAAGGCGCTTCTTCGTCCGGGGCGGTTCGACCGCAGGATTATTGTAGATAAGCCTGATTTAAAGGGAAGGATAGAGATCCTGAAGGTACATGCCAAGGATGTTCATCTGGACGAGAGCGTGGATCTGGACGCCATCGCCCTTGCAACCAGCGGCGCTGTGGGCGCTGATCTTGCCAATATGATCAATGAGGCCGCCATCAACGCGGTGCAGCACGGCAGGGAATATGTGACCCAGAAGGATCTGTTCGACGCGGTGGAGCAGGTTCTTGTGGGAAAAGAAAAGAAAGACCGCATCATGAGTAAGGAGGAGCGCAGGATCGTCTCCTATCACGAGGTGGGGCATGCGCTGATCAGCGCGCTCCAGAAGAATTCGGAGCCGGTGCAGAAAATTACCATCGTGCCCAGAACCATGGGCGCCCTGGGGTATGTCATGCATGTGCCGGAGGAGGAGAAGTATCTCCAGACGCAGGCGGAGCTTCACGACAGACTGGTAAGCCTTTTGGGAGGCCGGGCGGCGGAGGAACTTATATTTGGCAACGTGACCACGGGAGCAGCCAACGATATCGAGCAGGCCACCAATATCGCCACCAACATGGTAACCCGCTTCGGAATGAGCAAACGCTTCGGGCTGATGGGGCTGGCAACCGTGGAGAGCGAATATCTGGGCGGCGGAGCCAGGCTGACCTGCAGCGACAGGACGGCGGCGGATGTGGATACGGAAGTGATGGAGACGCTGCAGCAGTGCTATGAGGAAGCGAAGCGGATGCTTGACGGCAACCGGGAGATAATGGATAAGCTGGCGGCCCATCTGATTGAGAAGGAGACCATCAGCGGCAAAGAATTTATGAAGATTTACCGGCAGGAGAAGGGAATCCCGGAGCCCGCGCCGGAGGAAGAGGATAAGGAAAAGAACAGGTTTTCGAAGCAGCAGGAGAAGCAGCCGGATTCGGATCAGGCCGGCACGGAAAGCCTTTTGGACGCCGGGCCGGAGCCTTCGTCGAAGGAGCCGGAGTCTGTGCCGGAGGAGCCGGAACCCCTGACGCAGTCGCCCTCCGCGCAGGAGCGCGCGCCAGAGCCGGAAAAGCCACAGAGCGGGACCGGAGGACGATTCTCGGGCGCAGTGTCGGATTTCCCTGAATAACCCGTTTACCACCAGAACGGACATCATTAGCGGAACGAAGGTTTCGGACAGTGATGTCCGTATTTTCGCGCAGAGACCGTAATCAGAGCAAAAAGGAGCCGCCATGTTTGATATTCAGGAAGAGTTGAAAAAGCTCCCGGGCTGTCCGGGAGTGTATATAATGCATGATGAGATGGACAATATTATTTACGTGGGAAAGGCGGTCAATCTTCACAGCCGGGTTCGTTCCTATTTTCGGAAAAATATTGGCAGAGGGCCGCAGATCGATAAGATGGTGTCCCTGATCAGCCGCTTCGAGTACATTGTCACCGATTCTGAGCTGGAGGCGCTGGTGCTGGAGAATAACCTGATCAAGGAACACAGCCCCAGATATAACACGCTGCTAAAGGATGATAAGACTTACCCCTATATTAAGGTGACCATGGGGGAGGAGTACCCCCGGGTGCTCTTTTCCAGACAGATGAAAAAGGACCGCTCCCGGTACTTTGGCCCCTATTCCAGCGCGGCGGCGGTGAAGGACACCATTGATCTGATTAACAAGCTCTATCAGCTTCGGACCTGCAGCAGAAATCTCCCGAAGGAGTGCGGGAATGACCGGGCGTGTCTGAATTACCACATAAAGCAGTGCCTGGCCCCCTGTCAGGGAAATATTTCCAGTCAGGAGTATCAGGCGCGGGTGAAGAAGGCTCTCGATTTTTTAAACGGAAGCTTTCAGGGGACGCTGAAGGAGCTGGAGCAGAACATGCAGAAGGCCTCGGAGAATCTGGAGTTTGAGGAGGCCATCCGATACAGGGATCTGTATAACAGTGTGAAGCAGATCGCCTCGAAGCAGAAGATCACCGACAGCGACGGGGAGGATAAGGACGTCATCGCGCTTGCCACGGACGGGCGGGACGCGGTGGTTCAGGTGTTCTTTGTGCGGGACGGCAAGCTGATCGGGAGAGAGCATTTCTATATGACGCACGTGTCGGAAACGCCCGGGGAACAGATCCTGCTGGATTTTGTGAAGCAGTTTTATGCGGGAACGCCCTTTATCCCCAGGGAGCTGATGCTGCAGGAGGCCATCGAGGACAGGGAGGTCATCGAGCAGTGGCTCACCCGGCGCAAGGGAGCCAGAGTGTATATCAGGGTACCCAGGATCGGTTATAAGGAAAAGCTGGTGGAGCTGGCGGCCAGAAACGCCATGCTGGTGCTCAGCCAGGACCGGGAGCGCATCCGAAGGGAGGAGGGCAGAACCATAGGAGCGGTGAAGGAGATCGCGGCCCTGTTGGGGCTTGAGGACGTGACCAGAATGGAGGCCTTCGATATCTCCAATATCAGCGGCTTTGCCAATGTGGGCTCCATGATCGTCTATGAAAAGGGCAGGCCCAAACGCAGCGATTACCGGAAGTTTCGTATTAAGACAGTCTCGGGGCCGGACGACTATGCCTGCATGAGGGAGGTACTCACCAGAAGGTTTCTCCACGGCATGGAGGAGCAGAAGGAGCTGGAGGAAAAGGAGCTTGAGGCACAGTTTGGCAGCTTTACGAAGTTCCCGGATCTTCTGCTCATGGACGGCGGCAGGGGACAGGTGAACATTGCGCTCCAGGTCCTTAAGGAGCTTCATCTGGAAATTCCCGTGTGCGGAATGGTGAAGGACGACAATCACAATACCAGAGGCCTGTATTACAATAACCGGGAAATCCAGATCGACAGAAGCAGCGAGGGCTTTAAGCTGATCACCAGGGTACAGGACGAGGCCCACCGCTTTGCCATCGAATATCACCGCTCTCTGCGCTCCAAAGCCCAGGTGAAATCCGTCCTGGACGAGATCCCGGGGGTAGGACCCTCGAGGAGAAAGGCGCTGATGCGCCGGTTTAAATCCATTGAGGAGGTTATGAACGCGGACGTGGACACGCTGGCAGGGGTGGATGAGATTCCTGTTTCGGTGGCCAGGGGAATCTATGACTTTTTCCGCAGGGACGATTTCCATAAAGATCATCCCTCTCCGGAGTCTCCCCCTTCGCAGGGCGGAGACTATTGAGATCAGGGAGATTTTGTGTTAGACTGAGAGAAAGAGAGAAGGAAGAAGGTCAGAGTATGGCGAGTATAAAACTGGAACAGATTATTGAAAAAATGAAACTGATCAATCTGACGCCGGAGCTGGATCTTTCCAGGATCAAGATCCGGCAGCCGGATATCAACAGACCGGCTCTTCAGCTTGCGGGGTATTTCGAACACTTTGAGGCGACCAGGCTGCAGATCATCGGCTTCGTGGAGTATACCTATATGGGAGCGCTGCCCGAGGAGAGACAGAGAGAGATCTACGAGAGGCTCCTCTCCTGTGAGATCCCGGCGTTCGTTTTTTGCAGGGAGCTTCGGCCCAACGATCTTTTTATGGAGATCGCCCTGAAAAACAGGATTCCCATTCTGATGACCAAGAAAGCCACCTCCGCCTTTATGGCGGAGATCATCCGATGGCTGAATGTGATGCTGGCTCCCTGTATTTCCGTTCACGGGGTGCTGGTGGATATTTACGGCGAGGGCGTTCTGATCACAGGAGAGAGCGGGATCGGCAAGTCGGAGGCGGCGCTGGAGCTGATCCAGAGGGGGCACCGGCTGGTGGCGGACGATGCGGTGGAGATCCGCAAGGTCAGCGACGATACGCTGGTGGGCTCTGCGCCGGATATCACCAAGCATTTTATCGAGCTCCGGGGAATCGGCATTGTGGATGTAAAGACCCTGTTCGGTGTCTCCAACGTAAAAAACACCCAGAATATCGACCTGGTGATCCGGCTTGAGGACTGGGATAAGGAGAAGGAGTACGACAGGCTGGGGCTGGAGGAGGAGTATACGGAGTATCTGGGAAATAAAGTGGTCTGCCACAATATTCCCATCCGTCCGGGGCGGAATCTGGCAATTATCTGCGAATCCGCGGCCATCAATCACCGCCAGAAGAAGATGGGCTACAACGCGGCCCAGGAGCTTTACCGGAGGGTACAGGAATCCCTTGCCAGAAAACGGGACGAGGATGAGGACGACCTGTAGGGGGCGGCGAAGAAGCGCACAAAATTAACAGGATAAAAACGCATAAAATTACAGAACAGAAATAAAGATAAAGAGAGGGTAAATGTATGAGCAGGTATGTATTTGGAGTTGACATCGGGGGTACGACGGTAAAGCTGGGGCTCTTTAACGTGGAGGGAGAGCTTCTGGAGAAGTGGGAGATTCCCACCCGGACGCAGGAGAACGGTTCTCTCATCCTCCCGGACATTGCCAGGAGCATCGAGGAGAAGATCAGCGAAAAGCAGATCGCCAGGGAGGATGTGGCAGGAGTGGGAGCCGGCGCGCCCGGTCCCATCGACAGCGAGGGCGTGGTCCATAAGGCGGTCAACCTTGGCTGGGACGTTTTCAGCATCAGGAAGACACTTGAGGAGCTTGTGAACCTGCCGGTGATGGCCGGAAACGACGCCAATGTGGCGGCCCTTGGAGAAATGTGGAAGGGGGGCGGCCAGGGGAGTAAGGATCTGGTGATGGTTACGCTGGGAACCGGCGTAGGCGGCGGCATTATTACCAATGGAAGGGTGCTCACGGGCGCGGGCGGCGCGGGCGGCGAGATCGGCCATATCCACGTAAACGACAGCGAAGAGGAGAGCTGCAACTGCGGTAATAAGGGGTGCCTGGAGCAGTACGCCTCCGCCACGGGGATCACAAGACTTGCCACGAGAAAGCTTGCCGAAAGCAGCAGCGAAAGTCTTCTGCGGCAGGGAGAGGTTTCCGCCAAAACGGTTTTTGACGCGGTGAAACGCGGGGACGCCCTTGCCATGGAGGTGGCGGAGGAATTCGGAAAGTATCTGGGAGACGGCCTTTCCGTGATTGCGGGAGTGGTCAATCCGGACACCATCGTGCTGGGCGGCGGCGTCTCCAAAGCCGGAGAAGTGCTGATCGATTATGTGAAGCCTCATTATCAGAAGAATGTTTTCCACGGCAGCAGGGACGCAAGATTTGTACTTGCGACACTGGGAAACGACGCCGGTATTTACGGGGCGGCCAGACTGGTGCTGGACGTCGCCGGCTGAGCGGATATTCGTAAAAACGCAATGCGGTTAAACAGGGGTCAGAATGGGAAAAATCAGTTCATCAGTTTTGGATTTTGTGAGAGCATACGTACCCGAAGAAGACATCTGGCCGGATGAGCCGATGTGGAAGCACACCACTTTCCGTACGGGAGGAAATGCCGGATGCCTTCTCCGGGTCAGCGCCCCGCAGCAGCTTTGTGCGCTTCTTCCCGGCCTGCGTAAAAGACAGGTTCCCTTCTTTATTCTGGGGAACGGGAGCAATCTGCTGGTGGGGGATAAGGGATATCCCGGCGTCATGCTCCAGATCGGAAGCCGGATGAGCGCCCTGACCGTGGAGGGAAGCTGCATCAGGGCGCAGGCGGGCGCTCTGCTCTCCCGGATTGCGAAATGCGCTCAGGAGAATGGACTTACAGGCTTTGAGTTCGCCTCGGGGATTCCCGGCGCGCTGGGCGGCGCCATCGTCATGAATGCGGGGGCCTACGGGGGTGAGATGAAACAGGTGATAAGGCAGGTCACTGTCATGGACGGGGAGGGGACAATTTCCGTGCTGGAAAACGAAGCCATGGAATTCGGCTATCGCACCAGCATCGTCAAAAAACGTCCTCTCACCGTGCTGGAGGCGGTGATCGGGCTTTCTTCTGGGGATAAAGAGGCGATTCTTAAGCAGATGGAGGAGCTGGCTGCAAAGAGAATGCAGAAGCAGCCTCTGGAGTATCCCAGCGCCGGCAGTACCTTTAAAAGGCCGGAGGGTTTTTTTGCGGGAAAGCTGATCATGGAGGCAGGGCTTTCCGGGTACAGCGTGGGCGGAGCCCGGGTGTCCGAAAAGCACTGCGGTTTTGTGGTGAACACGGGCGGGGCCAGTTCGGCGGATGTGCTGGCGGTGATCCGGGAGGTACAGAAAAGAGTGAAGGAAAATACGGGAATTTCTCTGGAGACGGAGGTGGTTCTCTTAGGGGACTTTTGAGGAGGAAACATGCGGTTTGTAGTTGTGACGGGGATGAGCGGCGGAGGAAAGAGTACGGCGCTGCGAATGCTGGAGGACGCCGGGTTTTATTGTGTGGATAACCTTCCGGTATCCCTGATTGAAAAGTTTGTGGAGCTGATCGCCGCCCCCGGCGGGGAAGTGACGAAGGTGGCGCTGGGGCTGGACGTGCGGGCGGACCAGGCGTTTGCAGGCGCGCAGAAGGTTCTGGAAAAGCTGAGGGAGAACGGATATGATTTTGAAATCCTTTTCATGGAGGCCAATGACAGGACGCTGTTAAAACGCTATAAGGAGACGAGACGGATCCATCCGCTCTCTCCCGGCGGCAGGATCGAGGACGGGATTGCCAGGGAACGGGAGATATTGAGCGATATCCGAAGGAAGTCGGAGTACGTGATCGATACCTCAAACCTCCTGACCAGGGAGCTGAAGGAGGAGCTGGAGCGCATTTTTCTCCAGAATGAGGAATATAATAATCTGATGGTGACGATCCTGTCCTTTGGCTTCAAGTACGGGATTCCGGCGGACGCGGATCTGGTTTTTGACGTGCGGTTTCTGCCCAATCCTTTTTATATCGATGAGTTAAAGCACCAGACCGGAAATGACGCGGAGGTTCAGGACTATGTGATGAGCTTTCCGGAGGCGCATGTTTTTATAGAAAAGCTGGCGGATATGGCGGAGTTTCTCATCCCCAATTACATCAGGGAGGGGAAATATCAGCTTGTGATCGGCATTGGCTGCACAGGGGGAAAGCACAGGAGCGTGACGCTGGCCAACAGACTGTATGAACGAATGAAAAACAAGGGCGGATACGGAATCAAGATTATCCACCGGGATGTGGGACAAGGCGTATAGCGCATGCGGACAAAAAACAAAGGGCGGGGTGGGTATGTCGTTTTCATCAGAAGTAAAGGAAGAACTGGAGAAGGTGGTTCCTGACTCCAGACATTGCCAGCTCGCAGAGCTTTCGGCGATCATCCATTTCGGATGCAGGATTGAGCAGGAGGAAAGCGGACAGAAGAAAATCGCCTTATTGTCCGAAAATTCATTCGTCACCAGAAAATACTTTACATTATTAAAAAAAACCTTTATTATTAATGGTAATGTCGGTACTGATAAGATACTGCAGGCAGTCAAGATTCTGGACGAGGGCGGGAATATGCATCTGCTTTCGGAGCAGATCAGCCCGTTGCTTATCAGAAATAGTTGCTGCAGAAGGGCTTTCCTGCGGGGAGCTTTTTTGTGTGCAGGCTCCATGAGCGACCCGAGAAAGGGCTATCATCTGGAGTTCGTGTGCGAGAACGAGGCTCAGGCACAGCAGATACGGCAGGCAGTCTGCGGCTTTGAGATCGAAGCCAGGATTGTCAGACGAAAGAAATATCATGTAGTGTATTTGAAGGAAGGGGCGGGGATCGTCGATCTTCTGAATGTGATGGGGGCGCACAGATCGCTGATGCTGCTTGAAAACCTCCGTGTTGAGAAGGAGGTTCGCAACTCCGTAAACAGACAGGTCAACTGCGAGGCGGCCAACATCACCAAGATGGTCAGAGCGGCCAGCAAACAGATCGAGGATATCCGGCTTTTGCAGAAGCATTACGGTATGTCTAATCTGCCGGACAATCTCAGACAGATGGCGCAGATTCGCCTGGAGCATCCTGACAGTTCACTGCAGGAATTGGGAAAGTACCTTGATCCGCCGGTAGGGAAATCCGGCGTAAATCATAGATTACGAAAGCTCAGCGAGATCGCTGAAAGGATTAAGGGATAAGGGAGGAGTTATATTATGATCGAAAAATCTATCAAAATCCAGTTAAACGGCGGACTTGAGGCAAGACCTGTGGCGATGCTGGTGCAGGTGGCCAGTCAGCACGAGAGTTCGGTTTACATCAAATCCGGCGGCAGAAAGGTAAACGCCAAAAGTATTATGGGAATGATGAGCCTTGCCCTTGGCAGCGGAGAGTCTGTGACGGTGTCGGCGGACGGCAAGGATGAGCAGGAAGCAATACAGTCTATCGAGGAATATTTAAGCGGCGGAAAGCATTGATCAGACAGAATATGACGGGGGCAGGGCACGGGAGCGGAAAGTGCTTTGCCCCTTCTTTGTTCGGGAGGTACTCTGATGGAAAAGAAAAAAATACTTTTTATATATAATCCGAAAGCCGGGAAGGCCAGGATCCGGAGTAATCTTCTTGATATTATTGATATCTTCACGAAGGCTGACTATGAGGTCACCGCCTATCCCACCCAGTCGAAGGGGGATGGAAAAAAAGCGGTGATGGAGCGGAAAATGGGGTATTATGACCTGGTCGTCTGCAGCGGAGGAGACGGCACGCTGGACGAGGTGGTCACCGGGATGATGCAGTGCGAGAGAAGGATCCCTGTCGGCTATGTTCCCGCCGGCAGCACCAATGATTTTGCCAACAGCCTTCATATTCCCAGGAATATGATCGACGCGGCTTACGGGATCGTGAACGGAAGGGATTTCGGGTGCGACGTGGGAACCTTTAACGACGATATCTTCGTGTATATCGCGGCTTTTGGGATCTTTACGGAGGTGTCCTATGAGACCTCCCAGGATGTGAAGAATCTTCTGGGACATATGGCGTATATTCTGGAGGGAATGCGCAGGCTCTCCTCCGTCAGATCCTACAGGATGGAGGTGGAGAGCAGAGAGCTCACCACGCAGGGGGAGTTCCTCTTCGGGATGGTCACAAATTCTACCTCTGTGGGAGGGTTTAAAAGGATAACCGGGAAGTATGTGGAGCTGGACGACGGGGAATTTGAGGTCACGCTGATCAGAAGACCGGCCAGCCCCATGGAGCTGAATCTGATCATGGCCGCGCTCATCAACCGGAATATCAACACGGACTGTATGTATTGCTTCAAAACATCCTCCCTGCGTATCCGTTCTGACGAGCCGGTGGCCTGGACGCTGGACGGGGAGTTTGGAGGAGAGCACACAGTGGTGGAAATCTGCAACCAAAAGCAGGCGCTTTGCATAAAAATCCCGGAATAGGACAAAACAGATAAAGCAGACCTTTGCAATTTATCCAGAATCTGTTATAATGACTTCATGGGAATTTTTGTTTTACAATTCAAATAAAATAAAGAAAGGATGATTAAAAATGCCATTAGTAACAACCACAGAAATGTTCAAAAAGGCATATGAGGGCGGCTACGCGATCGGAGCCTTCAATGTAAACAACATGGAGATCGTGCAGGCTATCACGGAGGCTGCTGACGAGCTGAAGTCTCCCATTATCCTTCAGTGCTCCTCCGGCGCAAGAAAGTATGCGAAGCACGCTTACCTTGTACACCTTGTAAAGGCGGCTCTGGAAGAGACCAATATCCCTATCGCCCTGCATCTGGATCACGGCGCAGATTTTGAGATCTGCAAACAGTGTATCGACGGCGGCTTCACCTCCGTTATGATCGACGGCTCCTCCCTTTCCTATGAGGATAATATCGCGGTTTCCAAAAAAGTTGCCGAGTATGCCCACGAGAGAGGCGTAGTGGTGGAGGCAGAGCTTGGAACCCTTGCAGGCGTTGAGGACGACGTCAAGGTTGAGCACGGTTCCGAATCCTACACCCAGCCTGATCAGGTTGAGGACTTCGTAAACAGGACAGGCGTTGACTCCCTTGCTATCGCAATCGGAACAAGCCATGGCGCTTACAAGTTCAAACCGGGTCAGAAGCCTCAGCTTCGTTTTGATATTCTCGAGGAAGTAACCAGAAGGCTTCCCGGATTCCCCATCGTTCTCCACGGGGCGTCCTCCGTACTTCCCAAGTACGTAGATATCATCAACGCCAACGGCGGTAAGCTGGACGACGCCATCGGTATCCCCGAGGATATGCTGCGCCAGGCTGCCAAGTCTGCCGTATGTAAGATCAACATTGACTCTGACCTGCGTCTTGGCCTTACAGCCGGTATCAGAGAGCATATGGCTGCTCATCCCGAGCATTTTGATCCCAGACAGTATCTCACCGACGCACGCGCTTATGTGAAGGAAGTGGTTGCCCATAAGATCACCACAGTGCTCGGCTCCGAGGGCAAGGCCTGAGAAGAAACGCGATCCTGACGTGAAATATGAATATGATTTGAAAGCGGCCTGCCATGGATGTGGCGGGCTGTTTTCTGGTTTGCGCGCCCGCATATGGAAGTTTGCTGCCGGTACAGCATGCGGGCCGCGCGGCGAACGGGGAAAATTTCCGCTGCCTGACCAGGTTGGGGCGTCGGGGAAGGAAAAAGATCCCATAAAAGGGAGGATGCCAGACAGGCTTACGCCCGTCTGGCAATTATTATGAAAAAGTTATTAATAAATCAGTTACTTTGAGGCTTGCAGTTTTGTTAAGTTAAGAACAGCGTTTTCTGTATCCGGCTCTGTTGTGCGCCCTGCTGTATCTTATGATAGTAGTATAGGCCACAGAAATGTCTAAAGAATGTTGTGGAAATTAAGTTATTTTAAAATATATATGAACAGAATGTGAATATGCCGGAATGCCTCCTTACCCCATAAAAGGGAGGATGCCAGACAGGCTTACGCCCATCTGGCAATTATTATGAAAAAGTTATTAATAAATCAGTTACTTTGAGGCTTGCGGTTTTGTTAAGTTAAGAACAGCGTTTTCTCTCTTATGCTCTGACTGTGTTCCTCTGCTGTATCTTATAATGACAGTATAGGACACAGAAATGTCCAAAGAATGTTATGGGGATTAAGTTATTTTAAAATATATATGAACAATATATGAATGAGGATTATGGATGACAGGCTGACGGGCGCAGCGCTATGAGGCGGAGGCCCTGTGCCCGTAATCAAAGCCGCACCGCTCCAGAAAGGCTCTGGCCATCAGCGTGGCTCCCACCCGGTTGGGATGAACCCTGTCCCAGGCGATAAAGGCAGAGTGGCGGATATTGCAGTAATCCTCATACATTTTCTGGAAATCCACATACATACAGCCGTGCTTTCCGGCAAGCCCTGCACAGATGGCCACGTACTCGTCCATGCGGCGGCGCATTTTATCCTCGCGGTTTGGTTCCATATAGTAGGGAGAGAGCAGAAAGATCCCCTTTACCTTCCCCTTCACCTCCAGGATCATCTTCTCCAGGTTCTGTTCGTACTCCTGCGGCAGAACCTGACAGTCAGGCATGGCCGGAGAGTCGAACTGCCGCCATACATCGTTGATACCGATGCAGATGGAAACCCAGTCGGGGTTCAGGGATGTCACATCGCGCCCGAACCTTTCCAGCAGATCCCGGCTGGTATTGCCGGAAACCCCCGAATTGGTGACCCGGATATTGAGCTCGGGATAATACGCGGCAAGCATGTTGTCGACGATCCGCACATAGCCGATTCCCAGATTGTCAAATAACCCCTCCCCCACGGGCTGGGCGCTGTCCATGTCCGTGACCGAGTCTCCCGCGAACACGATTCTGTCCATGTTTTCAAAAATCATTTTGCGTCTCCTTTCTTTTTCAGAACCGATACATATTAAATCTTTTTTCAATATCCTCCCGGATCTCCATTCCCTCAATCAGGCTGAATTCGGGAAAGATGAGCCGGTCTCTGTTATCTCTTAAAAATCTGAAAAGCAGGGCATAGCAGTCCTGGTCGTAGAGAAGATCCAGAACGGAGAGAAACTGGGCCTGCGTGGATTCCTTCGGGTGGAGAAAGTAATAAAAATCTTCATCGCTGGCATGATTACACAGACTCAGATATTCAATATAAAGTGATTTGTCATAAGGGGTACTTTCTTCCCATCTTTCACGGATTTCTTTCATAGTCATAGTATATTCCTCTTATTCAGGCTTTTTATAGTCTTGTATTTACAAGACTGTTGACGAAAATATTATACATTTATAATGAAATGGTAGCAATAAGCAAAACGACAGAATGAGATTTTAAGTTCCAGGGAAAATGATAAAATACGACAATCTGTGGGATACAATGAAAGAAAAGGGAATCAGCGAGTACAGGCTCTATACATATTATGGGTTCAGCAGGCAGACGATCCATAAACTCAGACACAATGAGCTTGTATCTCTGCACACCATCAATAAGCTCTGCAATATCCTTGACACAAGGATTGAGGATATCTGCACGTTTGTCAGGGATGACCATGTGGAAAACTGACAGGACGGGATATATACGGAAATGAGGCTGCCTCCTGCCGGGAGCGGGGGAGGACTGGTCTTATTCACTGGAAAAACACAGGAGCCGGAGGAGGCAACGGCAGAAAATAAAAGGCTTCGGAGCATGGCGGCGGCTGTGCTGCGCGGAAGGAAACAGATGCGGGACGCGCTCAGCATGGAAGGAGGCATATAATGGACGGATATGAGGTAAAGAAAGTCATGGATCAGGTGCATATTTCATCGGAAATGCAGGAAGAGGTCATTATGAATATTGAAAAACGGATGGAACATGGAAATAAGAATACGGGCGTATGGCGCTTTAGAAGGATGGCGACGGCTGCGGCAGCGTTCATACTGGCGGCGGGCGCAGTCAGCTTTCCGGTGCGGGTAGTGGTGTCAAGTCTGGTACAGGAGAGAATGGAGCGTGTTCCCGAAGACGAAATGAAAGGTCTTAACGATATGGTGCAGTCACAGCAGGATGTGTTGGTGGACGGCTTCTCAAGGGCGTATTCCGACAGTGAAAAGGAACGCAGTAAAGCACTCTGGCAGGCATATAAAAACGGGACATTCCCCGAAAAGGTCATTGCACAGGCAGACAGTGCGGAGAATGCACCGGAGGGGACACTCTGCTATATCAGGGCTACGGGTGTTTTCAATCTCCCCACGCAGGAAATGACGGACGAGGAGATGCTTCAGATTATTGATTTCCAGCATAAAATGAGCTATGCCGTTGCGCACGGTCCGCAGGCGCAGGCAGCCGCGGCGCAGGAGAGGGAAAAAACGGCACGGCTTGAAAAAGCTGTCCGGGACGCAAATGGGATCAGCAGGGAAGAAGCTGTAGAAATCGCAAAGAAACAGTTAATGAGTGACCTTGGCGATAAAGCAGAGGAACTGGAATTAATGACAGACCGCTCTGGAAATGGCGCAAGCCTGTTGGACGCATTGGATTATCCGGAAGCAGCGTTTGAGAGTGAGAGCAGGGCGGGCGTGATATATGACGTAGGTTTTGGTAATCCGGATACCCATGTTACTTATGGATACATCATTGATGCTGTGGATGGAAGTATTCTGTACACATACAAATAAAATCAGAAAAAGATTAAGTGGCAGAGCCGGAAAAGCACCAGCGCTTTTTCCGGCTTTGCGGCGGGGAATGACATAAGTCAAAGACCCTTGCGGCAGTCGCCAAATGGACATGCCAGCATGTCCGCCTGGCTCGTTGCTCGCGGAAATAAATGAGAAACGAGAGGATAAAATGTTGAAAGAAAAAACACTTTCAACTATTGAATTGAGCGTCTGCTGAAGCAGACAGAGGGGAGTAGGAATGAAGAAAAAGTCTCCAAAATTAGTAGCTGCTTTGGTTGCGGTTTTAACGTTGGCAAATGTTTTTTCTCTGACCGGATGTGGGAAAACGGAGAATACCGGTTTACAGACAAATCAGGAAGTACAGTTTGAAATTTCAGAAACAGAACAGGAGATAACGTCAGCACAGACTGACGCGTCAGTCCAAACGGATGTGGATACTGCCCGGATACAGACTGATGAGCAGGGTATGGGAACAGGCGGTATAATGAGGGCATACTCTGACAAAGAAAGAGAGCGTATGGCAGAGCTGCAGCAGTCCTGTCAGAACGAAACCGCAAAGCCTGAAAAGATGATTCAGGAGGTGGACAGCGCGGATGATGTGACGGAAGGGACGCTCTGTTATATCGTATCTGCCGGAGAATATTATCTGCCGGACAGGGAGCTTACCGACGAGGAACTTTTGGAGATTATTGACTGTAATTTCCGGATCTCTCTCAACACGAATCAAAAGACACAGGCAGAATATGAGGCAGAGGATCGTGCTAAAAGAGCTGAGCTTGAGGCAAAAGTGAAGGCGGCAGGCGGCATCAGCGAGGAGAAAGCGGTAGAGATTGCACAGAAAGCAATGGAAACAGACCTTGGTGAAAAAGCAAAGGAATTAAAATTATGTATCAATACTTATGGATGGAGCTCGGATTTGCGTGTTGCGGATTGGAGCGAAATAAAGGAAAAAGATAAGGTAGCGTTAGCATATTCCGTTGGTTTTAACAATGTGAAAGAGGGGATGGAGACAGAGAATTGGCTCAATTATGTTTGCGTGGTCAATGCTGTGGATGGCAACATTTTAGAGGCTTACACGATACAGGGATTGGGAGATAATACTGTCTGTTATGAGCACTGATTTTGATCAATCCGGGCAGAATCGGTATTGTATCCCGGATGTGCTTTCCTGAGAAACTCCTTAGAGTTTCTCAGGTTCGGGATACTCTGCCCCGAAGCAGTCCACGGTGACGCTCTTCATCACCTGATTTTCAAGCGGTCTGTCGGAATAGTCGGTAGCGGTTCCGGCAATCTTATTCACCACATCCATTCCCTCGATCACTTTGCCGAAGGCGGCATACTGGCCATCCAGATGCGGGCTGGTCTTATGCATGATAAAGAACTGGGAGCCTGCGGAATCCGGGGCCATGCTTCTTGCCATGGAGAGAACCCCTTCCGTATGCTTTAAATCATTCGGTACGCCGTTGGAAGCAAATTCCCCTTTGATGCTGTATCCGGGGCCTCCCATACCTGTTCCCTCAGGATCGCCGCCCTGGATCATAAAGCCGCTGATCACGCGGTGGAAGATCAGTCCGTCGTAGAAATTTTTGTTGATCAGGCTGATAAAATTATTCACAGAGATGGGGGCAATGTCCGGATAGAGCTCCGCCCTGATCACATCTCCGTTTTCCATTGTAAAGGTAACGATAGGATTTTGAGCCATAGTGTCAGTGTCCTTTCCTTTTTCAGATTCAGACGCGCCGGAAAGCATTTTCCAGACGCATGCTGTTGTATTATAATAACTATGGATCCTATTTTATCTGAAATGGAAGGACATTACAATGCTAAAATATATTCTGTTTGTCCTGTCCGGTTATTATTCTGAGATTGTCAGGAAAAGAAGGGACGAGCTCGAAGAAAATATCCGCGGACAGGCCACCGGACCGGAAATCCTGATAAAGAAAATACCCGCAGGCAGTTTCGCGGCACAGGAGGAAAGCACCGCCCTTCCGGAGGCGGATCCTCAAAGTACGCTGCTGATCACGGATTGCGCGCATGCGGCCGGATATTATCGTGAGGCGGGGTGGTATGTGGCGGTTCTCTACCACGACGGAAACCGGCAGGAGCCGTTTCCTGCCGTGAGATATGGCATAGAGGATCTCTTTGCACTGGAGAGAAGCGCCTTCGAGGAGGTGTACAGAAGACTGGCCTGCCTGCCCTGGGAGATCCTGGAGACAGAGCGGCTTAAGGTGCGGGAGAGCACCCTCTCGGATGTGGAGGACTTTTACCGGATCTATCAGGATCCGTCCATCACCCGATACATGGAAAATCTGTTCCCGGAGAAGGAGGCGGAGCAGGCGTACATGAAGGCCTACATCGATCAGATCTACGGATTTTACGGATACGGCATGTGGAGCGTGCTGCTAAAGGAAAGCGGGCAGGTGATCGGCCGGGCCGGGCTGAGTGTCCGGGAGGGCTATGACATTGCAGAGCTGGGGTTTGTGATCGAAACCTGCTGGCAGAGGAAGGGGCTGGCCTTCGAGGTCTGCAGCGCGATTCTGGACTATGCCCGTCGGGAGCTTGGCTTTGACAGAGTGCAGGCGCTGGTCAGGGAGGAAAATCTGGTCTCAAAGCGATTACTCGCCAGGCTGGGCTTCTTTTATGAAAAGAAGGTGCGGGAAAAAGACGGGGAGTACGAGCTGCATATCGTGTCCCTTCGGAGCCGTCGGCAGGAAGAGTTTATACAAAATTAAAATAATATACAAATCTCTAAAATATGATTGACAAAAGGGGAGGAATCCCCTACCATAAAAATCAGAGGACAGTGATTTTTATTGACATAAGGATAGCCGGCGGGCCTGGCATCCGATGTTTAGCCGCTGGGGCGGCGGAAATGAGAGGGAACATGGACACTTTAGAACTGAAAAAACATGCGAATGAGGTTCGCAGGGGGATCGTCACCGCAGTACACGGCGCGAAGGCCGGCCATCCCGGCGGCTCTCTGTCGGCGGCGGACATTTTTACATATCTCTATTTTGAGGAGATGAATATCGACCCGAAGGACCCGAAGAAGGAGGACAGGGATCGTTTTGTGCTCTCCAAGGGACATACGGCTCCCGGGCTTTATTCCGCTCTGGCAAACAGAGGCTATTTTCCGGTGGAGGATCTGCCCACGCTCCGTCATCTGGGCTCCTATCTGCAGGGACATCCCTGTCTGCAGCATGTCCCCGGCGTGGACATGTCCTCCGGCTCCCTGGGGCAGGGGATTTCCGCGGCGGCCGGGATGGCGCTGGGGGCGAAGCTCTCGGGGAAGGATTTCCGGGTCTATACCCTTCTCGGGGACGGGGAGATCGAGGAAGGACAGGTCTGGGAGGCCGCCATGTTCGCGGGCTTTCGCAGGCTGGACAACCTTGTGGTGATTGTGGACAACAACGGGATGCAGATCGACGGCAGAATCGACGAGGTATGCTCCCCCTACCCCATTGACAAAAAATTCGAAGCCTTTAACTTCCATGTGATCAATCTGGAGGACGGAAACGACATGGAGCAGATCCGGGCGGCCTTCCAGGAGGCGCGAAGGACCCAGGGAATGCCCACGGCAATCATCGCCCACACCTTAAAGGGCAAGGGGGTATCCTTTATGGAGGGCCAGGTGGGCTGGCACGGAAAGGCCCCCAACGACGAAGAGTATCAGATCGCGATGGCGGATCTGGAAAGGATTGGTGAAGCATTATGTCAGAAGTAAAGAAAATCGCAACCAGAGAAGCCTATGGAAAAGCCCTGGCGGAGTTCGGGGAGAGTTATCCGGATATGGTTGTGCTCGACGCCGACCTGGCGGCGGCCACCAAGACGGACGTCTTTAAGAAGAAATTTCCCGACAGACATGTGGACTGCGGGATCGCGGAGGCAAATATGATGGGCATTGCGGCAGGGCTTTCCCTGACAGGGAAGATTCCCGTAGCCAGCACCTTCGCCATGTTCGCCTCGGGCCGCGCCTTTGAGCAGGTGAGAAATTCCATCGGATACCCTCATCTGAACGTTAAGATCGGAGCGACCCACGCAGGGATCACAGTGGGGGAGGACGGCGCTTCCCATCAGTGTAACGAGGATATCGCCCTGATGCGCACCATTCCCGGGATGACGGTGGTCAATCCCTCCGACGCGGTGGAGGCCAGGGCCTGCGTGAAGGCGGCGCTGGACTTTGAGGGGCCCGTTTATATGCGTTTCGGCCGCGCGGCGGTTCCGGTGATCAACGACAGGGAGGATTACCATTTTGAGCTTGGAAAGGGCGTTGTGCTCAGGCAGGGGAGCGACGTGACCATCGTGGCCACCGGGATCCTGGTGGCGGCATCCCTTGAAGCGGCGCAGAAGCTGCAACAGGAGGGGTTCAGCGCCGAGGTGATCAACATCCACACCATCAAGCCTCTGGATAAGGAGCTGATCATCGACAGCGCCAGAAAGACGGGAAAAGTGGTGACGGCGGAAGAGCACAGCATCATCGGCGGGCTGGGCGGCGCGGTGTGCGAGGCTCTCTCGGAGAATTACCCGGTTCCCGTTTGCAGAATCGGGATCAACGACGTGTTCGGGGAGTCCGGCTCCGCGGGGGCGCTGCTGGTGAAGTACGGGCTCGACGGGGACGGCGTATTTCGGAAGGTGAAGGAGTTTCTGTCCAGATAGAAGCCGGGCGCAGGAAACAGGATTCAGGGAGACAATCAGGAGGAAAATCTGGTGGCAAAATTATATATCAACGAAAAAAAGAAAAAGGGGCATATCAATCCGGAAATCTACGGTCATTTTTCGGAGCATCTGGGAAGATGTATCTATGAGGGCCTTTATGTGAAGGAGGATTCCGGCATTCCCAACAAAAACGGTATGCGCTCCGACGTGGTGAACGCTCTTAAGGAGATCCGGGTTCCCGTGCTGCGCTGGCCGGGGGGCTGCTTTGCGGACGAGTATCACTGGAAGGACGGGATCGGCCCGAAGCAGAGCCGCAAAAAGATGATTAACACCCACTGGGGCGGCGTTCTGGAGGACAACAGCTTCGGAACCCATGAGTTTTTTGAGCTGTGTGAGCAGCTCGGCTGTAAGACCTACATCAACGGAAACGTGGGTAGCGGCACCGTGCAGGAGATGAGCGAGTGGGTGGAGTATATGACCTTTGACGGCGTATCTCCCATGGCGGACCTGCGCAGGGCCAACGGCCATGAGAAGCCCTGGAGGGTGGATTACTTTGGAGTGGGCAACGAGAACTGGGGCTGCGGCGGCAATATGACGCCGGAGTATTACGCCAATCTCTACCGCAGATACCAGACCTATGTGCGCCACTATGATTCGGCGGCCCCCATTAAGAAGATCTGCGGCGGCCCCAATGTGGACGATGTGAACTGGACGGAAAAGGTGCTGGAGACCTGCTATGCAAAGCCGGCGGGAGGAAAGGGCTTCCATGGATTTATGGACGGTCTCTCCCTTCACTATTACGTGCATCCGGGCGGATGGGACAGCAAGGGAAGCGCCACGGAATTTGACGAGAAGACCTGGTATCTGACCCTTGAAAAGGCGCTTTATATGGAGGAGCTGATCCGTATGCACAGTGCCATCATGGATCAGTTTGATCCGGAGAAGGCAATCGGCCTGATTGTGGACGAGTGGGGAACCTGGTTTGACGTGGAGCCGGGGACGAATCCGGGCTTCCTCTACCAGCAGAGCACCATGCGGGATGCGCTGGTGGCGGCCGTCACCCTGAATATCTTTAACAGACACTGCGACCGGGTGAAGATGGCATGTATCGCCCAGATGGTGAATGTGTTACAGTCCGTGATCCTCACCGAGGGGGATAAGATGCTGCTCACCCCCACCTGGCACGTGTTCCATATGTATAAGGGGCATCAGGGAGCGGAGGCGCTCGAGAGCTTCTTTGGGGAGGAGCTGATGACCGGAACGGAGGAAACCCCGGTACCGGCCCTGCAGGAATCCGTATCCCTTAAGGAGGACGGAACCATTCTGGCGACGCTGGCGAACCTTTCCGTTTCGGAGAGCTACCCGGTGGAGATCGCCTTTGCGGAGTTAAGGCCCCGGCAGGTGAAGGCGGCGATCCTGACCGGACAGATGAACGCCTACAACACCTTCGAGGAGCCGGAGACAGTGAAGGGGGTTCCCTTCCAGGACGTGAGCGTGACGGAGACGGGAGTGTCCTTTACCATTCCCGCATGCAGTGTGGTGAGCCTGGAGATCAGCTGAGGCGGCCATGAGGGAACAGACAGAGAGCCGGCGGCGCTGTTACAGATGCCTTCTGCGGGAGATGGACGAGGAGGCTTATATGAGACAGCTCCACCGTTACATTGAAATGCTGGACGCGGACGTTAAAACCGCCCGGGAAATCTATCAGGACAGACTCTCCAGGTGTAAGGAGTGCGATTACCTGGAGGCCGGAACCTGTCAGGCCTGCGGCTGTTATGTGGAGCTGCGGGCGGCAGTAAAAAAGAGCCATTGCCCTTACAGAAAATGGTAGGACGAGTTTATGCGGGTTTGCACAGGCGGCCCGCATATCCTCTTTATACACACGGGGCGGCAGGCAAAAAGCGGGAGGAAAACGGTATGAGCGAAAAAACTTTAAAATGGAACGAGCCCTGGATTTTGCAGCGGGCGGACCCTTATATTTACCGGCACACGGACGGTGCTTATTATTTCACGGCGTCGGTTCCGGCCTACGACGGCATTGTACTGCGCCGCGCGGATACGCTGGCCGCGCTGGCGCAGGCGCCGGAGGTGAGGATCTGGGAGAAGCACGAAAACGGCCCCATGAGCGAGCACATCTGGGCGCCCGAGCTGCATTTCCTGGACGGATGCTGGTACATTTATTTCGCCGCAGGGGAGAAGGAGGATATCTGGAAAATCCGTCCCTGGGTGCTGGCCTGCGAGGGTGCCGATCCCCTCTCCGGGAAATGGACAGAAAAAGGCAAAATGCGCAGGGCTCCTCAGGATCCCTTCTCCTTCGAGTCCTTTTCCCTGGACGCCACGGTGTTTGAAAATAAAGGACAGCGCTACTATGTGTGGGCGGAGAAGGTCGGCGTGGGAAAACAGATCTCCAACCTCTATATTGCGCAGATGGACACGCCCTGGAGTCTTAAAACCGTTCAGGTGCTTCTGACCGGTCCGGACTATGACTGGGAGAGAGTGGGCTTCTGGGTGAACGAAGGGCCGGCGGTGATAAAAAGAGGCGGCAGGATTTATCTCACCTACTCCGCCAGCGAGACCGGCGCGGCCTACTGCATGGGAATGCTCACGGCGGACGAGGATGCGGACCTGCTGGATCCCGCCTCCTGGAAAAAGGAGCGTTATCCGGTGCTGGCGAGCTGTGAGGAGAAGGGAATCTACGGACCGGGACACAATTCCTTTACCACCGACGGGGAGGGGAACGACATTCTGGTCTACCATGCCCGCACGCAGAAGGAGATCACGGGGGATCCCCTTTACAATCCCAACCGCCACACCATGCTGATGAAGGTGGAGTGGGACAGTCATCAGCGTCCCGTTTTTTCTTTCTGAGACCGCCGCGCACAGACCATTCATGGAAAGAGAAGGGGAGAATGCGACATGATCTATATCAAGAGCCCGGAGGAAGGGGTGGAGCTTTTCAAGGTGCTCGGCTCCGAGGTGAGGGTGGGCATTATCCGCCTTCTTCTGGAAAACAGAGAAATGAACATGAACGAGATCGCCGGACGGCTGAATATCACCAACGGAGCGCTGACCAGCCATATCCGGAAGATGGAGGATGTGGGGCTGATCGAGGTGACGCCCGATTTTACAGGCCACGGCAATCAGAAGATATGCAGGATCAGGCAGCGCAGGATCCTGGTGGATATAGAGCCCCAGGAGACGGACGGCAGATCGGGAGTCTATGAGGCGGAGGTCCCGGTGGGGCAGTATACAGACTACAGCGTGCTGCCCACCTGCGGGATTTCCACCACCAAATCCCTGATCGGGGAGGTGGACGATCCCCGGTACTTCGCCCATCCTGACAGGATCCATGCGGGGATCCTGTGGTTTTCCAGAGGCTTTGTGGAATATCTCATTCCCAGCCTGCTTCCGCCCATGCAGAAGATAGACGAGATCACCCTCTCCATGGAGCTGGCCAGCGAGGCGCCGGGGGTCAACAACGACTGGCCCTCGGATATCTCCTTTTTCCTCAACGGCGAGTCCATCGGTATGTGGACGTCTCCGGGGGATTTCGGGGATGTGCGGGGAACCTTCACGCCGGACTGGTGGTTTCCCAACTGGAATCAGTACGGCCTCTTAAAGCTTCTGGCTGTCAACAGGGAGGGAACCTTCGTGGACGGACGGAAAATATCGGACGTCACCATAGGCCGGTTCCGGCTGGACTACAGGAGTGTCATCCGTTTTCGCATGGAGGTGAGGGAGGGCGCGGATCATGTGGGCGGCCTTACCCTGTTCGGAAGCGGCTTTGGCAATTACAGCCAGGGGATAAAGGTCCGGATCCGTTACAGCCCTGTGCAGGAGCAGACGGCGGGCCCATGCGCGAAAAAGCAGGCCGGGTAATTGACAACCGAAAATGTTTGTGATAGTCTAACAGAAAAAACCAGGAAAAATGAAATCACGACACCATAAGCTGTCTTCTGTCGTCCGCAGCGCAGATAGAAGATGGCTTTTCTTAACATGAAAAAAGGCAGGTATGAAAAATGAGTAAAGGAAAATATTATATTACGACGGCCATCGCGTATACCTCTGGAAAACCCCATATCGGCAACAGCTATGAGATCGTGCTGGCGGACAGTATTGCCAGGTTTAAGAGAAAGGACGGCTACGACGTCTACTTCCAGACGGGGACCGACGAGCACGGGCAGAAGATCGAGCTCAAAGCGGCGCAGGAGGGCCTCACCCCCAAAGAGTTTGTGGATCAGGTGGCGGGAACCATCAGAAGGCTCTGGGACCTGATGGATACCTCCTACGACCGGTTTGTCCGCACCACGGACGAGGCCCACGAGAGACAGGTGCAGAAAATCTTCAAAAAGCTCTATGAGCAGGGGGATATCTACAAGGGCTCCTATGAGGGGATGTACTGTACGCCCTGCGAGTCCTTCTGGACGGAGTCCCAGCTTGTGGACGGCAAATGCCCCGACTGCGGCAGGGAGGTGAAGCCGGCCAGGGAGGAGGCATACTTTTTCAGAATGAGTAAGTATGCGGACCGTCTGATCGAGCACATCAACAGCCATCCGGAATTTATACAGCCCGTCTCCCGTAAGAATGAAATGATGAACAATTTCCTTCTGCCGGGCCTGCAGGATCTGTGCGTTTCGAGAACCTCCTTTAAGTGGGGGGTGCCGGTGGACTTTGATGATAAGCATGTGGTTTATGTGTGGCTGGACGCCCTGACCAACTATATCACGGGGATCGGTTATGACTGTGCAGGAGAGAGCTCGCAGCAGTACCATAAGCTCTGGCCTGCGGATCTGCATCTGATCGGAAAGGATATCATCCGGTTCCACACCATTTACTGGCCCATCTTCCTGATGGCCCTGGGAGAGCCGCTGCCCAGGCAGATTTTCGGACATCCCTGGCTTTTGCAGGGGGACGGCAAGATGAGCAAATCCAAAGGCAACGTGATCTACGCCGACGATCTTGTGGATTTCTTCGGCGTGGACGCGGTGCGTTACTTTGTGCTCCACGAGATGCCCTTTGAGAACGACGGGACCATCTCCTGGGAGCTTCTGGTGGAGCGGATCAACTCGGACCTGGCCAACACGCTGGGGAATCTTGTGAACAGAACCATCTCCATGAGCAACAAATATTTTGGCGGCGTGGTGGCCGATAAGGGCTGCGCAGAGCCGGTGGACGGGGAATTAAAGGCCGTGGCCACGGCAGCTTACGGGAAGGTGGCCGCCAGGATGGAGGAGCTTCGGGTAGCGGACGCTCTCACGGAAATTTTTGTTCTATTTAAGCGCTGTAATAAATATATTGACGAGACAGAACCCTGGGCTCTGGCAAAGAGCCAGGAGAAAAGGGACCGGCTCTCCACGGTTCTGTACAACCTGACGGAGGGGATCATCATGGGGGCGTCGCTTTTGGAGCCCTTTATGCCGTCCACCGCGGTGAAGATTGCGCAGCAGCTCAACATGGAGCTCAGAACCTTCGGGGAGCTTGGCTCCTTCGGCCTGTGCCCCTGCGGTAATCAGGTGGTGTCAAAGCCGGAGATCCTCTTTGCCAGACTGGACGCAAAAGAGGTGGTGGAAAAGGCGCAGGCCATGTTCGAGCAGAGGGCGGCGTCCGGCTCCGCCGGGCAGGACCAGGCCGGCGACGGCGCAGCTTCGGCGCAGGAGGAAGCAGGCATCGATCTCGAGCCAAAGGCGGAGATTACCTACGATCAGTTTGATCAGTTACAGTTCCAGGTGGGAGAGATCATTTCCTGTAAGGAGGTGCCCAAATCCAAAAAGCTCCTGTGCTCGCAGGTGCGTATCGGTTCCCGGGTAAAGCAGATTGTTTCCGGTATTAAGCAGCATTACAGCGCGGAAGAAATGGTGGGGAAAAAGGTTATGGTGCTGGTGAACTTAAAGCCGGCGACGCTGGCGGGAGTGGTCTCGGAGGGGATGCTTCTGTGTGCGGAGGATAAGGAAGGGAAGCTTTCGCTTCTCGTTCCGGAGAGGGAGATGCCGTCGGGGGCGGAAATCTGCTGAGAGAAGGAAGGGGTATCGGGATAAAAGGGACGAAATCCCCTGGGAGGTTACAATGGTCAAAAAAGAAGAATTTACATTTGATTCCAGAGACGGGAGTACAAAGCTCCACGCGCTCAGATGGGCGCCATCGGGAAAGGTGGTCTGTATCCTCCAGATCGTTCACGGCATGGCCGAATATGTGGAGCGCTATGAGCCGCTGGCACAATATCTGGGAGAAAAGGGGATCCTGGTGACGGGGGACGATCATTTGGGGCATGGAAAGAGTGTGGCAAATGGCGGCTGCTATGGGTATTTCTGCGATCAGGACCCCGCCACGGTGGTGGTCAGAGACGTCCACCGCCTTAAGAAGCTCACCCAGGAGGAATACCCGGGCGTGCCATATGTGATCCTGGGACACAGCATGGGCTCCTTTATCCTGCGCAATTATCTTTTCAGGTACGGGACAGGAATCCAGGGGGCCGTCATCTGCGGCACCGGCTCCCAGCCGGGGAGGCTGGTGAAGGTCAGTAAGGCCCTTGCAACCCTGCAGGGGGCGCTGCTGGGACAGAAGCATACGGCGAAATTAATCGATAAAATGGCCTTCGGCTCCTACAACAGAAGGATCCCGGATGCCAGAACGCCTTTCGACTGGCTGTGCAGCGATCCCCGGGTGGTGGACGCGTACATGGCGGATGAGCTGTGCGGCTTTACCTTTACCGTGAACGGATTTAAGACGCTGTTCACGCTTCTCGATCGTCTGAACCAGGAGGAAAACCTCTGGGCCATGCCGGACGATCTTCCGGTGCATTTTATTGCCGGGGATATGGATCCGGTGGGCAATTACGGGGAGGGAGTCAGAAAGGCTTATGAGGATTTTGTAAAGGCCGGCATGGAGCGGGTCTCCATAAAGCTCTATCCGGGGGGAAGGCATGAGCTGCTCAACGAAAGGAACAGGCAGCAGGTGTATGAGGATCTTTATCCGTGGATCATGGAGCGGGTGAAGGAGTATCAGGAGGTCAGTAAATGAAAAAGAAATTATCGATATTTTTAGCGGTTCTGGCAGTGGCGTTTCTGTTTGTGCCGGTATCTGTCAGGGCGGCCGGGGACTTTTCCGAGAGCGACACGGCGGATATCATCAGTCAGGTAAAGCAGCAGCTTTCGGCCGCCTTTGAGAACCTGGATCAGGAGACGGCGCAGGAGGTCTTTTCCTTTCTGAAGGAAAAGCTCAGGGAAGCGGATTACGGTACGGAGGAAGGACTTTCCGGCATTATTCAGGAGGGAAAGGATAAATTTGGCGTAGAGGTCAGCAGAGAGGATGCCAGAAAACTGGTGGAAGCCATGGAGAAGCTGGAGGATATGGGTTTTTCGGCGGAATATATGGTGGATAAGACAGAGAGCCTGTATGAGGAGTACGGGGCTGACTTCGTGGATCATGTGGACGAGGTGGTGACGGGCGCGGTTAAGAACGCGGCGTCCAACGCGGTGAACAGCTTCTTCGGGAATCTGAAAAAGTCGGTTCAGAATTTTTTCAGCAATCTGTTTTGAGCGTCCTGGAATAAAATATCGCTTCTTCTGTCAGACTATGTCCTGTAAAAACAGGAGGTGTGATATGAAAATTGCGTTTTACGGGACCAAACCCTATGATAAGATCTGGTTTGAGCCCATGGGAAAGGAATATGGCTTTGATATTCATTTTATCGATGCGGCCTGCAATCAGGAAACGGTGTTTATGGCAAAGGGGTATGACGCCATCTGCGTTTTTGTCAACGACTATGTAAATGCCGAAATGATAGACGCGCTCTATGAAATGAACGTCAGGGCCATTTTGCTTCGCAGCGCGGGCTTTAACAATGTGGATGTGCGCGCGGCGGAGGAGAAAATCGTGGTGCTCCGGGTGCCCAGCTACTCTCCCGAGGCGGTGGCGGAATTCTCCATGGCGATGCTGCTCACAGTGGCAAGACAGACTCATAAGGCTTACAACAGGACAAGGGATTTCAACATGAGCCTGAACGGGCTGATGGGGATGGATCTGCACGAGAAAACCGCGGGGGTCATCGGAACCGGGAAGATCGGACAGGCCATGATACGGATTCTGAACGGCTTCCAGATGGAGGTGATCTGCTATGATCCGTTCCCGGTTCAGGGGCTTGAGGCAGAGTATGTGCCTCTTGAGGAGCTTTTTAAGAGATCGGATGTGATCTCCCTGCACTGTCCCCTGAACTCGGAGACCCGGCATATTGTCAATGAGACCTCCATCGCGGCCATGAAGAGGGGCGTTTACCTTGTGAATACCTCCCGGGGAAGTCTGATCGACACGGACGCGCTGATCGGCGGGATGCTGGAGGGAAGATTCGGGGGCGTAGGTCTGGATGTGTACGAGGAGGAGGAAGGGGTCTTCTATGAGGACCGCTCCGGGGATATTATTGCCGACGACAATCTGGCCAGGCTCATGACGTTTCCCAACGTACTGATCACATCCCATATGGGATTTTTTACCCGCGAGGCCATGCAGGCCATTGCCCGGACAACCCTGGAAAACGCCTATGCACTTGAGAACGGACTTCCGCTGGCCAATCAGGTGGGAAAAGAGATGGCGCAGTGAAATTTGTGGAGGAAAATTTTAGCAGATTGTAAAATGGGACGCAATTTGCTATAATGATAAAATACGTTAAGTGAGGGAGGAAATCCCGAATCTTGTCAGCGTCAGAATACGCAAATGGGAGCGGTCATGAGGGAAGAGGAGCCTTTTGAGATACGTTTTGCGCAGGAGGATGAATGGGAGGAGGCCATGGGGCTGGCCTGGAAAACCTTCCTGGAGTTTGAGGCCGGAGACTATACCCCGGAAGGGGTGAGAAGCTTTGAGGATTTTGTCACGGACTCCAGGCTGCGGCGGATGTTTCTTCTGGGGGAATACCGGATGCTGGTGGCCCGCCACGGAGGAAGGCTGGTGGGGATGATCACTCTGCGGGATAAGACGCATATTTCACTTCTTTTTGTGGAGAAAAGCTGCCACAGAAAGGGGATCGGCAGAGCGCTGATTGCCAGGATGGCCGACTATGTCAGAAGAACTTCCGGCTGCCGCCGGCTTACGGTGAATGCGTCGCCTTACGGGACCGCATTCTATCACCGGATCGGCTTCCGGGATCTGGAATCCGAAAGGCGGCAGAACGGAATCATATTTACTCCGATGGAATATATCTGGTAAGGGGGTTAGAGTATATGGAATATATTCACAGTAAGGATATTTTCCTGCTGATGCGGGATACCCTGAAGCTGATGAACCGCAGGGCGATGGATCATGGCTCGAGGGTTGCCTATTATCTGTACAAGATGCTGGAGTGCAAAGGGGGCTATGAGAAATTTGAGCTGGCGGACTTTGTGTTTATGGCATCGCTTCATGATATCGGCGTGTATAAGACCGACGATCCCAGGGACATCGTAAAGTATGACCTGAGAAAGCCCATGGCCCATGCCACATATGGATATCTTGTCTTTAAGCATCTTTCCCCTTTAAGCGAGCTGGCCATGGTGATACTCTACCATCATATGGACTATTCCCAGCTCAAATCCATCAATTTTGAACACAGGGATATCGCCGCCTGTCTGAACCTGGCGGAGAAGATCGATATCTATTCCGGGGCGCTGGGAGATAAATTCAATCTTGACATGTTCCGCAGGCAGGCGGGGACGGTGATCAGCCCGCAGGCGCTGGAGCTGTTCGAGCAGGCCATGACCCGGTATGATGTGATCGAAAAGGTGAGGAAGGGAGAGTACAGGCAGGAGCTGGACGACATCATCGGCTACATGATCTTCACCAACGAGAACAAAAAGAGATATATGGAAATGCTCATGTACTGCCAGGGCTTCTGGAGTGAGTCGGCGGTGGTGAACGCGGTGACGTGTATGTGCATCGCCCGCACCCTCGGCCAGAGCGAAGGGCTCAACGCCCTGGAGAGCGAGCAGATTTATTACGGCTCCATGCTTCATGACCTGGGGATGGTGGCGGTGCCCAGAGAGATTGTCAACGCGCCGAGAATGCTCACGGCGGAGGAATACAAAAAAGTAAAGATGCATGTGCATCTGGGGGAGAGACTCTTACATAACCGTATGGCCGGCGAGGTAGTGGAGATTGTGGCGGCCCACCATGAGCGCTGCGACGGGAGCGGATACCCCAGGGGGCTGCGTGAGGTGCAGCTGAGCACGAAACAGCAGATTCTGCAGCTGGCGGACGCCATTACGGCTCTGCTGGATAAGAGATCCTACCGTCCGGCATTCGATGAGGACGAGATGCTTTATATTATCAAAAAGGAGACGGCGGCAGGAAAATACAATAAGAATCTGGTGAAGACATTTTTTGACCACTATGACGAGATCATGCAGAGGGTGAAAACGAACGTGGAGGAAATACTGGCCACATACCGGAGGCTGAACCAGCAGTACCTGAGAGTTTCCGGCAAGCTTAAGGAACAATAATAATACTAAAGCGCTGCGCAAAAGAAGGAAGAGGTAAAAATGGGAAGATTATTTAGTTTGGACAGTCCGTTATTCAGTTTTCTGAGCAAGGTGGCAGATCTGATCATTTTAAACATACTTGTGATGATCTGCTGTATCCCCATCGTGACAGTGGGGGCGTCGCTGACAGCCCTTCACTATGTGGTTCTTAAGATGGTCAGGAATGAGGACAGCTACATTGTGAGATCATACTTTAAGTCCTTTAAGCAGAATTTCAGGCAGGCCACCGTTATCTGGCTGATTATGCTGCTGATTTTTGCGGTTCTTCTGGGGGATGCGTTTATTCTGCGCTTTTCCACCATTCAGTTTTCAAACTGGATCAGGGTGGGGCTGATCACGGTTACAGTCATTGTGCTTCTCGCCACCATGCATCTGTTCCCGGTGCTTTCCAGATTTGACAATACCATCAAAAATACATTTAAGAATTCCTTCTTTATGGGAATTCTCACACTTCCCAAGACCGTCCTTATGCTGGTGTGCTGGGCGGCTCCCCTCGTGATCGCCGCGTTTGTCATACAGGCGACCCCCGTTGTGTTTATGCTGGGAATCTCGGCGCCGGCCTATCTGTGCGCCATGCTCTACAACAAGACCTTTAAGCGTTTCGAGCCCGATGAGGAGATTGCGGGCGACGATGAGTGGACGCTTGCGCCTCTGGAGGGCGAGGAGGAGGACGAGGAAGATGAGCAGGAGCAGACCACGGTCCCGGAGCCGTCGGCCGCGCCGGATGGCGATGAAAACGCGATGAATAATGAGGACTCCCAGGAGGCTGCACAGGAGGAATAATATCGGAAAATTGTACAACTTGACCACGCCGAAGTTTGATTCTTTAGTCAGGTTGTCGTGCCATCCCAAAAGCAGCAGACCGTATAAGCATTTTCACCAACAGTGGGTTAAATCTTTGTGGAATAGTGGTATAGTCAGAAAAACGAAAGTCAGGTATACTGAAACAAGACTTAGTTGTGACCAAATAATTTAAGGAGGCTAATCAAAATGGCAGGTTTATCTTTAAAAAATATCTGTAAAGTGTATCCTAACGGATTCGAAGCAGTAAAGAACTTCAACCTTGAGATCGCTGACAAGGAGTTCATCATCTTCGTAGGTCCTTCAGGATGCGGAAAGTCCACCACGCTTCGTATGATCGCCGGTCTGGAAGACATTTCTTCCGGCGAACTCAAGATTGGTGACAGAGTAGTAAACGATGTGGAGCCCAAGGACAGGGATATCGCCATGGTATTCCAGAACTACGCTCTGTATCCTCATATGTCAGTTTATGACAATATGGCTTTCGGACTTAAGCTCAGAAAGGTTCCGAAGGATGAAATTGATAAGATGGTTAAGGAAGCGGCGAAGATCCTCGACCTGACTCCTCTTCTTGACCGTAAGCCCAAGGCTCTTTCCGGTGGTCAGAGACAGCGTGTTGCCATGGGTCGTGCTATCGTTCGTAGCCCTAAGGTATTCCTGATGGATGAGCCTCTTTCCAACCTGGATGCCAAGCTTCGTGTACAGATGCGTGTTGAGATTTCCAAGCTGCATCAGAGACTGGGAACCACCATCATCTACGTAACACATGACCAGACAGAGGCCATGACTCTCGGCGACAGGATCGTAGTTATGAAGGATGGCGTTATCCAGCAGGTAGACAGCCCTCAGAACCTGTATCAGAAGCCCGCGAACCTGTTCGTAGCAGGATTCATGGGATCTCCTCAGATGAACTTCCTTGAGGCTACCGTTGAGGTGAGCGGAGATGTTGCAAGCCTTAAGATCGCAGGCAAGAGCATTCCTCTTCCGGCTGCCAAGTCCAAGAAGCTGATCAGCGGCGGCTATGCAGGCAAGAAGGTTACCTTCGGTATCCGTCCCGAGGATGTATATGATTCAGAGGCATTCGTTCAGTCTGCGAAATGTGTATTTGAATCCACCATCAAGGTTTATGAGTTGCTTGGCGCAGAGGTGTACTTATACTTTGATCTGGATGAGTTCCCGATCACTGCAAGAGTTGACTCCCGTACAAACGCAAGACCTGGCGATACTGTTAAGTTCGCGTTTGACGTTGAGAAGATTCACGTATTCGATAAGGAGACCGAGCAGGTTATCACCAACTGATAAAGAATCTGAAAGGGATGCTTCGGCATCCCTTTTTTGCGCAGGCCCGCATATGGAGGTTTGCTGCCGATGCAGCATGCGGGCCGCGCGGCGAGCAGGGAAAAAGCCTTCCCTGCTCGATTTTTTGTTGCAAAACTGCGAGGGGTTCTGATATACTTATGGAAAGTGTCCATATTCGGAGCAGTTCAGGGATCTGGGCTGTTACACATATTCAGAAAGGATGTGAATTGATGATTTCCACACAGGTAATAGCAGGCTGTATTGAAGAACTTCGCAATATTACGAAGGTGAATCTGGCAGTCTTTGGACTGGATGGCAGCGTGGTGGTTTCTACTTTTGACAGTGACGATATTTCGCGAGAGCTTATCACAGGCTTTGCAGAATCCCCTGCGGACAGCCAGGTGATAGGCAGAGATCATCTGCTGAAAATCATGGATGAGAATGAGCTTGTCTACGTGCTGATGGCCAGGGGGAACGATGACGCGTACCTGATCGGCAAGATCGCGGTGAGCCAGATGCAGCAGCTTATCACGGCGTACAAGGAACGTTTCGACCGCAACAACTTTTTCCAGAATCTTCTCATGGACAACCTTCTTCTGGTGGATGTGTACAACCGGGCCAAGAAGCTCCATATTGATGTAATGGTTCCCAGAGTGGTATACATTGTGGAAACCAGGACGGAGAAGGACAGCACTGCGGCGGAATTCCTGCGGGGGATGTTCTCCTCACAGTCGGGGGATTTTATCACGGCGGTGGATGAGAGCAGCGTGATTCTGATCAAGGCGCTTTCTTCTGCAGAGGGACAGGAGGAGATCGAGCAGACGGCTCAGACGATCGTTGACATGATGAGCTCTGAGGCCATGATGAATGTGAGAGTGGCCTACGGAACGGTGGTTCAGGAGCTTAAGGATGTGTCCAAGTCCTACAAGGAAGCCATGATGGCGCTGGATGTAGGGAAGATTTTCTACGTGGAAAAGAAAGTGAACTCCTATGGCAGCCTGGGGATTGGAAGACTGATCTATCAGCTTCCCGCCAATCTTTGCCGGATCTTTATCGACGAGATCTTCGGTGACAACGACCCGGGAGAGTTCGACGAGGAGATCGTCTCCACGGTTAACAAGTTCTTCGACAATAATCTGAATGTGTCGGAGACCTCCAGACAGCTTTTTATCCACAGAAACACCCTTGTGTACCGGGTGGAAAAGCTCCAGAAGACCACAGGGCTCGACGTGCGCACATTCGACGATGCGCTCACCTTCAAGATTGCCATGATGGTTTATAACTATATGCGATATCTGGATTCCCACTGATCTTCGTAAAATATCTTCTGATGGAATGAACAACCTTATTGCCGAATACAATAATACATGATTGTTGGGAGGGATAAGGTTGTTTTTATTTGAAAAGAAAATCGTTTATCTGTCCTTGTTCGGGGATGGCGTAAAGCTGGCGTCCGCGGGATTTGTCAGGATTTCCCGGGATCGGGATGCCTGCAGGCTGGACATACATATAAAGGGTGCGGAGGGATTGGCGGACGGCGAAGCCGCTCTGTTTCTCGTCCTGAAAAACAGAGAGCTGCCCTGGGGAAGCGTTGCGCTGAAAGGCGGGAGCGGAGGGGCCGGAAGAAGTATTCCTTTTTCCGGAGGAAGGGCGCGCCTGGGGGGAAAGGAATTTGACGGCCAGGAGCTGTGTGGGATTGTGATCCGCCCAGGCACAGACCGGTGGATAGCCGGTTACTGGCAGGAGCCGGACAGAATCCGTGCGCTGGAGAGAGAAGCGCCCTGCGCGCAGACTCGAACCGGGGATACGCCTGCCGTTTCCTCTGTGCGACGCGGGCAGGGAGAGGAAACGCGTCCGGCCTGCGCCGTGCAGGCCGGAACAAAGGAAACTGCCGCTGTTTTTGCGGCGCAGGCGCAGGAGAGAGAACCCGTCGTGCAATCGCGGGAGAGGGAGGATGAATCCCACAGGCCGGGCGGATATCTTCCGGGGCCTTCCGCGAACGATATCCGGAAAAATCCTTTTGGGGGAGCGATGGGCGCGAAGTGGGAGCAGCTTTGCCGGAATTATAAGGGCATACACCCTTTCGGGGACGAGAGGATGTATCTGTCCATAGAACCCAGGGATTTTGGAATTTTACAGGGGCCTTATCAGCGACTGGTCAATAACAGCTTTCTGCTCCACGGGTTTTACAACTACAGGCATCTGCTCCTTGGACCTGACGAGGAGATCGGAACCGGAGGCGAGATCTGTTTTTATCTGGGAGTGCCGGGTACCTACTTTGAGAGAGAAAAGATGGTAGCGGTGATGTTTGGATTTGAGGGCTTCGAGTGCAGCGGCCCTGTGGAAAACGGAAAATTCGGATATTATATGCGGAGAGTGGAGATATAGAGGCCAGCGGCGGGACAAAGCCGCCGTTTGCTTTCAGAGGCTTTATTCTCAGGGAAACCGCCACGCGTTACCTGCATGGTAAGCTCGGACCAGGCGCCCCTGCGGCACATGGGAAATTCCGTTTAGTGCTGCTTTGTTCCCAACCTGACACGGTTCACGGACACCCATTGCGCAGGACCCAATCGTCAGACACCACCGACACAGGGCGGCCATGACGGCTTCCCTCAAAATAAAACTATTGTCAGTATAATGATATTTCGGATCTTTGTCAAGAGCGAAAAGCACGGAGGAGAAGATGACAGAGCAGGAGAAGTACATGAAGGAGGCCATCAGGCAGGCCAGGAAAGCGGCGGCCCTCGGGGAGGTGCCCATCGGCTGTGTGATCGTGTATGAGGGGAGGATCATCGGACGGGGGTATAACCGCAGGAATACGGACAAGAATACGCTGGCCCATGCGGAGATAACCGCCATCAACCGGGCCAGTAAGAAGATGGGGGACTGGCGGCTGGAGGGATGTACCCTTTATGTGACGCTGGAGCCCTGCCAGATGTGCGCCGGAGCCATCGTGCAGGCCCGTATCGACCAGGTGGTGATGGGAGCCATGAATCCCAAGGCGGGATGCTGCGGCTCTGTCTTAAACCTTCTGGAGGTGAGCGCGTTTAACCATCAGGTCAGGGCCGTGAGAGGCATTCTGGAGGAAGAATGCGCTCAGCTCCTGACCGATTTTTTTAAGGATCTGCGTGTGCGCAACAGGCAGGAAAAGGAGCGGAGGAAAGCTCTGGAGGCAGAGGAGAACGGATGAGCGCGCGAATGCTTTATTGTTTGTCCTCCACGATATTCTGTATCCAGACGCCGCTCTTTACCATGAAGTGTCCAAGGGCCACCTTGAAGATCTCCGTAAACTGTACCAGGAAAAAGACCATGGATACGGGAAGGGCTGTCCGGTTGGCCAGAACCCAGGCGAAGGGGATCACCAGGACCCAGGTGTAAACGCTGTCAAAGATGAAGGTGACGACGGTCTTGCCGCCTGAGCGCAGGGTAAAGTACGCACAGTGAGAGTAGGCGCACAGGGGCATCACAAGGGCGGCGATCAGGATGAAGGTGCGGGCCAGCTCCCTGATGCTCTCCTGCGTATTATATATGGAGGGAAAGAACCGTCCCACCACAATCATAAGGGCGGAAATGCAGGTGCAGCAGAAAACGCTGAAAAAGATCATCTTGTTGTCGGCGTCCCTGGCCTCCCCGGTCTTACCGGCCCCCAGGAGCTGTCCCACCACGATGGAGATACAGCCGCCCAGCTGGATATAAACGATGTTGAACAGATTGCTGATGGTGGAGGAGATATTCTGTGCGGCCACCACCTCCAGACCCCGGGCCGCGTAGCACTGGGAGATCACGGCCATGCCGCAGGCCCAGAGCATCTCGTTGACCATCAGGGGGGAGCCCTTGATCAGGATTCCCTTCAGAACAGAACGGGGAATCTTAAATCCGGCGTACGCTCCCACGATATAGGGATTTTTCGCTTTATGGCAGTGGGTCCAGATCACCACGATGAAAACTTCGATAAAGCGGGCGATCACCGTTGCGATGGCGGCTCCGCGCACGCCCAGAGCGGGAATTCCGAATGCGCCAAAGATCAGTATGTAATCCAGCACCAGGTTGGTGAGCACCGCGGCCACGCCGGCCAGCATGGGCACGAAGGTCTGTCCGGTTTCGCGTATGGTGCTGATATAGGACTGTCCCAGGGCGAAGGGGATGAGGCCGATGGTCATGATTGCCAGGTATTCCCTTCCATATTTCAGGGCCAGGGCGATATCCCCCACCTCTCCGCTGTCGCTCAGATACAGAGAGATCAGCTTGTCGCCGCAAAGGCAAAAGAGCGCAAGGGCTGCGCCTGCGATCAGAGCGCTGATAAAGATCTTGAACCGGAAGGTATACTTCTGTCCCTCATAGTCCCCTTTTCCAAAAAACTGGGTGCCAAAAATACCGGCTCCGGACGCGCCTCCGAAAACACAGATATTAAAGACAAACATAAGCTGGTTGACGATGGCCACCCCGGACATCTGCTCCGTTCCCACCTGTCCCACCATGATATTGTCCAGAAAGCTCACAAAGCTGGTGATGGCGTTCTGGATGATCATGGGCAGCGCCAGGAATATCACATAACGGTAAAAGCTCCTGTCTCCGATAAACTTCTTCTTAAACGTTTTCCACATAAAATCCTCCCGGCCCGGACAGTGCGCGGGCCCCTTCCCAAAGTAGTAATGCCTATTGTAATAAAAACTCCCGGAGCCGTCAATATGGAAAAGAGGGGCTCGTTGTCATTTTGACGGGGAAAATGTATATTTGGGAGAATTCCTGTTCCCTGAACCGGAATTTCTGATATAGTAAAAGCAAGTAAAGCCAAAGGAGGCGATGTCCATGAACAGCGGCCTGATCTTCTGCCTTGTGGTGGGAGTGGTGCTGATGCTGTGTCTTATATGGGTTCTGATGCTGTATGAGAAGCTCAAGAGACATTATGAAGCGCTGGCGGAGAGCTTTTACCGGGTGCAGGAGCTCAATACCCGGCTGCGGGAGCAGAGACACGACTATCTGAACCATCTCCAGATCGTGTACGGCATGATGGAGCTGGGGGAATACGAGGAGCTTCACGATTATCTGGAGCCTGTCTACCGGGATATGATGAAGGTCGGTAGGGCGATCCGCACCTCCATCCCGGCGGTGAACGCGTTGCTGATGGCGAAGATGGGAACGGCCAGCGCCCAGGATACAGATTTTTATGTGGAGGTCAAATCCAATCTGAAGGAGCTTAAGGTGGAGCCCTGGGAGCTGTGCAAGGTGCTCTCGAATCTGATCGACAACGCGGTGACGGCGCTGCAGGAGAAAGAGGAAAACCGGAGGATGACGCTGGAGATAAACGAGGAGAGGGACTGCTATCTGTTTTCGATCTCCAACAACGGGCCGCGGATCCCCCCGGAGAGGAGGGGGATCATATTCAGACAGGGTTTTACCACGAAAAGGGAGGAAGGACACGGTATGGGGCTTTACATTGTGTCGGAGATCCTGAAGGAAAACGGCGGCACAATCCAGGTGGATTCCGACGAGGAGGAGACGGTATTTACCGTCCGTTTTGCAAAGGAGGTGAAGGGATAGTTGGACTGGATTATGGTGATTGGTATCGTATTGCTGGTGACGGGCTTTGTGCTGGTGGGGATTGAGATGGTGGTTCCGGGCTTCGGCGCGCCGGGAATTTCGGGAATTATCTGTCTGGTGGCGGGGATCTTCCTGACGGCGGATACGATAGAGGCGGGGATTTTCATCACGGTGGTGGTCATTGTGGCACTGGGAATCCTGATGGCAGTCATGCTCGGGCTTCTCTCCCGAAAAAAATTCAGATCGCCCATTGTGCTGGACGAGGACTTAAAGGAGGGATCGCCCATCAGCGCTTCGGATCTGGAATATCTGCTGAAAAAGGAAGGAACCGCGTCCACCGATTTAAGGCCTGCGGGGAAGGGCGACTTCGAGGGGATTGAGCTGGATATTTTTTCGGAGGGGCCATATATTAAGAAGGGAAGCCGGATCGTTATCAGCCGGATCAATGAGAACAGACTGATGGTCAGGGAAAGATAGAGAGACAGAAAGCGGCGCCGCGTCAGCGCGGCAGATGCAGCGCCCTTAGGGATCAGCCGCGCAGAAATGAGGGAGAATATGGTAGGACAGATTGTTTTATTATGTGTGGTAGGCCTTCTGGTGGTGCTGTTTTTCGCGTTTGTACCCGTGGGTCTGTGGATTTCGGCGATTGCGGCCAACGTAAAGGTGGGGATCTTCAACCTGGTGGGGATGCGGCTCCGAAGAGTAGCCCCTGCAAAGATTATTTTCCCGCTGATCAAGGCGACCAAGGCGGGACTGGATGTAAAGGTAAACCAGCTGGAGGCGCATCTACTGGCGGGTGGCGATGTGGACAGAGTGGTCAACGCCCTGATCGCGGCTCAGCGGGCAGGGATGGATTTATCCTTTGAGAAGGCCTCCGCCATCGATCTTGCAGGGCGCAATGTATTTGAGGCGGTGAAGATGAGCGTCACCCCCAAGGTGGTGGAGACGCCCCTGATCTCGGCGGTGTCCAAGGACGGTATCGAGCTGCTGGTGAAGGCCAGAGTCACGGTGAGGACCAATATTGAACGTCTCATCGGCGGGGCGGGGGAGGCCACGGTGCTCGCCAGGATTGGAGAGGGTATCGTAACTACGGTGGGATCCTCCAAAAGCCACGACGAGGTTCTGGAAAACCCTGATGAGATTTCAAAGCTGATTCTGGAAAAGGGACTGGATTCCGGCACGGCCTATGAGATTATTTCCATAGATATTGCGGATATTGATATAGGAAGAAACGTGGGAGCCAACTTACAGAGCCTGCAGGCCGAGGCGGATAACAAGATCGCACAGGCCAGGGCCGAGGAGCGCCGGGCGATGGCGGTGGCTCTCGAACAGGAAATGCGGGCCGCGGTGGTGCAGGCCGAAGCCGAGATCCCAAGGGCTATGGCGCAGGCGCTCCGGGAAGGACATATCGGGGTGGCGGATTATTACAGGCTGCAGAATGTGCTGGCGGACACGGAGATGAAAAAGAGCATTGGAACAGGGGCCGACGCCTGGGCCCGTAACAGGACGGAGGGCTGATCGCCGCATCCGGCCAGGGGAGCGGTATGGAGGGATGCAATGATAAAGGTGATGCTGATTGACGACGAGCCGGAGATCAGAAGGCTTCTTGAGAGGATGGTGGAAAAGCAGCCGGATTATCAGGTGGTTTCGCAGAGCGGGGACTTCTCCGGCGCGGTGGTGGATTTCACGAAATACAGGCCCGATGTGGTGTTCATGGATATCGACTTAAAGGGGGAAAGCGGCCTGGAGTGCGCCCGCGTCCTCACGGAGCTGAATCCTGACCTGAAGGTGATCTTTGCCACGGCCCACAGCGAATTCATGGCGGGAGCCTTTGAAATCTACGCGTTCGACTATCTGGTGAAACCCTTCAACATGGAACGGGTGGTGAGGACCCTGGACCGCATCAGAAGCAGTGTGAAAGCGGACGGCGCGCCGGAGAGCCTCCCGGACAAAGTGAGCAGACCGCAGCATTATAAAAACAAGCTTTTCATCAGAGGAAAGGAACAGATCTGCCTGCTGGATACGCAGGAGATCATCCTGGTGGAGAGAATGGAGGGGTATACCAGCATCGTCACAGGATCGGAGCGGTATAAAACCTCCATCTCCCTGACCGATATCGAGGAGAAGCTTGGCGGCGGGGAATTTATGCGCTGCCACAAGTCCTATATCATCAATGTGTCGAAGATTGTCCGGATCGAGCCCTACGGAAGATGGACCTGGGTGGTGCGGTTTAAGGACACGGACGAGACGGCGCTGATGACGGCGCGAAGCTATGAGGAAATCAAAAAAATGTTTGCGTGAAGGAGCCGCCCGCGGGCGGCTTTTTCATGCTTTTCAGCAAAAAACACAGGAAAAATCTTCCCGGCCCGATTATGGACATCCCCTGTTTTTTAAAGTATAATGTGTGAAAAGCTTTGAAGGGGGTATGGTTTAGAGATGAAGGTTGTTTTACAGAATCTGACGAAGAAATTCCCGGGCAGAGGAAGAAAGAACCGCGAGGATGTGATCGCAGTCAACGATTTTTCCTTTGAGATCCCGGACGGGAAGCTGATCGGCCTGTTAGGCCCCTCCGGATGTGGAAAGAGTACGACTCTGAATCTGATCAGCGGTCTGTTAAAGCCCACCAGCGGCCGGATCTTTTTTGGCGGGGACGATGTGACCGACCTGCCCCCGGAGAACAGGGGGATCGGGCTGGTGTTTCAGAACTATGCATTGTATCCCCATCTGACGGTTTTGCAGAATATTCTCTTTCCCCTCCAGAATCTGAAGGGAAAGGACAGGCTCTCAAAGGAGGAGATGCTGGAGAAGGCCGGGGAGGCCGCCAGGCTGGTTCAGATCGACGAACTGATGGACCGCAGGCCCGGCGAGCTCTCCGGCGGCCAGCAGCAGAGGGTGGCCATCGCCAGGGCGCTGGTGAAGATGCCCCGGGTGCTTTTGCTGGACGAGCCGCTCTCAAATCTGGACGCCCGGCTGCGTCTGCAGACCAGGGAGGAGATCAGGAGGATTCAGAGACAGACAGGGATCACCACCATTTTTGTGACGCACGATCAGGAGGAGGCCATGAGCATTTCCGACAGCATCGTGGTGATGAAGGATGGAATTGTACAGCAGATCGGCAGGCCCCAGGAGGTTTATGACGAACCAGTGAATCTGTTTGTGGCCAGATTTCTGGGAACGCCCCCCATCAATGTGTTTGAGGGAGTTATCCGGGAGGGCAGACTGTATCTGGGGAAGGATGCCGTGCTGGATGCGCCCGGCGTATGCGATCAGGAGGTGTATGTGGGGATAAGGCCGGAGGGCTTTGCGCTCCAGGAGGACGGCCCCCTGGTCTGTGAGCTTCGCGGTGTGGAGGTGATGGGCCGGGATATCAGCGTGGTCTGCGCCCATCCGGCATCTGCAAACCCTGCTGTCCGGGCGATTGTCGGCACGGAAAGCAATGTGGATCCGCAGGGCGGGACGGTGAGGTTTTCCTTAAAGCCCCGGAAGGTTTTCCTGTTCCACAAAAACACACAGGTGAGGATCATCCCGGAGAAAGTCCAGCTAAGAAATGTCAATAGGTAAAATAAAAAATGTTTAAAAATTTTTTTTCAAGCAGCTAATGTAAAAAAGGGTAACCTTAATAAACCTATTATTATGGGATTTTTAAAATTGGGTCCCGATCCCCATCAGGCAGCGGTATCCACAGATCCTGGGTGCATTGCTGCATAACGCTGACAGTGTTCTTCCGGTGTGATGAACTCAAAGGGCTTATTATCCCGGAGCATGGCGAAGATAGTGTTACAGATCTTGTGCATGACAGCACCGACAGCAACGATCTTTTTCTTGCCGGCACATTTACGGATGTAATAATCGTAAATGACCGGGTTCACGGGCGTATTTGCTGCTTTATCTACTTTTAGGTTGTTGATGGCGGCCATATGCAGGATACGCCTGGCAAGGCTAGAGCCCCGCTTGGACATATGGATCCTGTCCCCATGGAACTTGCCGGAATCATTTACACCGGGATCCATCCCAAAGTAAGCATAAAGTTTTTTGGGTGAGGAAAACAGGTCAAAGGAGCCCATTTCCGCGATCAGGACGACCGCACTCAGGAAACTGACACCCGGCAGGGTCTGGAGAAGGGAGATACGGTCACGGACCGGCGTTCCTTCCAGCCTTTCGACAGCTTTATGCAGTTCTTCGAGCATGCTGTCCAGATGCTCCTGATATTCCCGGTAGAGTTTTATATACAGCCGGATCCGGAGGGCGTTGCTGTGAAGGGCACGCCCGAAAACAGCTGCATCCTCTGCGGCGGCATGCAGGGCGTCATATTTTGCCAGGGCGTACTTTTCCCCAAAGCGTGCTGTGGAACGGATCATTTCCACCACCGTCTCCTTTGGTGCGGCGAGAAGCTCCTGTGCAAGGGGATGCGCATCCAGAAGTTTTAAAGAAGTCTGGGTGGTGACCTTACTGAACACCTTTCGGTATGCGGGGAAAGATACTTTCAGTTCCGCCGTGAGCTTCAGGACGACAGCGGACTGCAGGTCCTTGAAGT
>CANOVJ010000013.1 GCA_947570615.1 uncultured Lachnospiraceae bacterium | reverse complement strand
CCTTAAGAAGGGCCGCCATGGCTCCCACCGCGTTCAGATCCGCGGCGGTGACTGGCTCCCCCTGGAAATTGTAGGCCACCACCATTTTTCCAAGCCGCTCCTTTAAGTCCTTCATGTCCCTGGCAAGACACAGAACCGCCATGATCTCGGAAGCCACGGTGATCACGAAGTGATCCTCCCGCACCACGCCGTCGGTTTTAGCCCCAAGGCCGATCACTGTATTGCGCAACGCCCGGTCGTTCATGTCCAGGCACCGCTTCCATACCACCTGCCGGGTGTCGATGCCAAGCTCGTTCCCCTGCTGGATATGGTTGTCCAGAAGGGCCGCCAGAAGGTTATTGGCGGAGGTGACGGCGTGAAAATCTCCCGTAAAATGCAGATTTAACTCCTCCATTGGAACAAGCTGAGCATAGCCGCCCCCTGCGGCGCCTCCCTTGATCCCGAAACAGGGGCCCAGAGAGGGCTCCCGCAGAACAATCAGCGCTTTTTTGCCGAGCCTGCCGAAAGCCTGGCCGAGTCCCACGCTGGTGGTGGTCTTCCCTTCCCCGGCCGGGGTCGGGTTGATGGCCGTGACCAGTATCAGCTTTCCCTGGGGATTGCGGGAGATCTTTTCGAGATATTCTTCCGAGAGCTTGGCCTTGTATTTCCCGTAAAGCTCCAGCTCATCCTCCGAAATCCCAAGTCCCTGCGCCACCTTAACAATCGGTTCAAGCTTCGCCTCCTGCGCGATCTGAATATCTGTCTTCATACTCACCCTCCTGCTTCTTCCATGTACTGTTCGAACTGCTCCTGACTCATCAGGATCTTACGGGGTTTGGTTCCTTCCTCCTCGCCCACCACGCCGGCCTCGCAGAGCTGATCCATGATCCTGGCCGCACGGTTAAAGCCCACCTTGAACATCCGCTGGAGCATCCCGATGGACGCCTTATCCTTCTCGATGATAAATCGGGCCGCCTCCACAAAGTAGGGATCCCGCTCCGTCCCCTCCCCGGCGGATACGCCGGCGGGGGAGGATCCAATGGTGGTGATCTTCTCCTGAATATCCCTGTCGTAGATATTGCCGAGAGCCTGGTTTTTGAGAAACTCCACCACATCCGACACCTCTTTGTCGGATACGAAGGCCCCCTGCACTCTGGCAGGCTTGCTGTAGCCCTGAGGATAAAAGAGCATATCCCCCTTTCCCAGAAGCTTTTCCGCCCCCACCATGTCCAGAATGGTGCGGGAGTCCGTGCCGCTGGAAACGCTGAACGCCACCCGGCTTGGCATATTCGCCTTGATCAGACCCGTGATCACGTCCACAGAAGGACGCTGGGTGGCTATGATCAGATGGATCCCCGCCGCCCTGGCCAGCTGGGCCAGACGGCAGATAGCTTCCTCCACCTCTCCCGGGGCCACCATCATCAGGTCGGCCAGCTCGTCCACGATGATCACGATCTGAGGCATCAGGGCCGGGGCGTTCTCCTCCCCCTTATCCTTCATGGCCTGCACCTTTTTATTGTAGCCCTTTAAATCCCTCACGTTAAAATCCGCAAATTTCTGATAGCGGTCTGTCATCTCCGCCACACCCCACTGCAGGGCCGCCGACGCCTTTTTGGGGTCGGTCACCACCGGGATCAGAAGATGGGGAATCCCGTTGTAAACGCTCAGCTCCACAACCTTGGGATCCACCATGATCAGCTTAACCTCATCCGGGTGGGCCTTGTAGAGGATACTCATGATCAGGGTATTGATACACACCGATTTTCCGGAACCGGTGGCTCCCGCGATGAGCATGTGGGGCATTTTGGCGATGTCCGCCACCACCACCTTTCCCCCGATATCCTTCCCCACCGCAAAGGCCAGCCTGGAGGGGAATTCCTTAAATTCTCTGCTCTCTAACAGATCCCGCAGGGCCACCGTCATGTTTTCCTTATTGGGCACCTCGATACCCACCGCGGCCTTGCCCGGAATGGGGGCCTCGATACGGATATCCGTTGCGGCCAGGTTGAGCTTGATATCGTCGGTCAGTCCCACGATCTTACTGACCTTGACTCCCTGATCGGGCTGCATCTCAAAACGGGTTACGGAAGGGCCCTGACTGATGTCGGTGATGGTCACCCGCACCCCGAAGGTCTGCAGCGTCTGCTGGAGCTTTCGTGCGGTCTCCTTCAGCTCCCTTGAGGAATCCCCTCCGCTCTTCCCGGATCCCTTCGTCAGCTTGCTGATGGGAGGAAATATGTATTTTCGGGGGATCTTTTCCTGAGGCGCAGGCACACCCGCCGAAAGCTCCGGCAGGGCCGTCCGGGCCTTTCCTCCGGTTGACCGCGCTCCCTTCTCCGGCCCGGAATCCTCCACAGCCTTCCCGCCCTTATCCTCCGATTCCGCCTGTGAAGCGTCCTGCGGCGTCTCCGGATCCTGGGATATTTCAGGGAGCGGTTCCTGCCGGACACCTGTGCGGGCTCCAAAGTCCGGCTCCTCCGCTCCGGAAATCAGCCGTGTAATCTCCATCAGCTCGTCCGACTCCTGCGCATCGTCCCCGTCCCCTTCTCCGGCTCCGGTAATGCGGATCTTATCAAAGTCAAACGCATCCTCCGCAGCCTGCTCCTGCGGCAAAACCGGGAGCTTTTCCTCCACATGCTCCTCGAAATCATCCAGATTGATCTCATGCAGATCGTCCCTGATCCTGCCATGCTCCTGGTCCGGGGCCGTTAAGGCAGTGTCCAGCATCACGCCGGATACCTTTTTGTCCATGCGCAGGATTTTTTCGTTCTCCTTCTCCTCCTCCCGGAGTCTGCGTTCCTCCTGCCTCCGCTTCCGGAGCTCCTCCTGCTCCATCCTTCTCTGGCTGGCCCGCTCTCTGCGGTATTCCCGGTCCTCCAGGGAGCGCTCGTACATCCTGCGCCCGCCGGATTTCACCCCGGAGACAAAGGACTTCTCGGTCAGGATCACCAGGGATATGATGGCGGCCACAAGAAGCACCAGGACAGTGCCCGTCATTCCCAGAAAAAGACAGCACACAAAGGCCGCAGAACCGCCGATCACGCCGCCGCCCCCATGGCCCTGACTGCATCGTATATAGATTTCCTTCAGATCATAGCGTTCCATGGCCTGGGGCTCTCCCGTGAAAAGGTCGCAGACAATCCCCGCTATCAGAAACAGCAAAATGCCGGACAGGAGCTTACGAAAGGCGATAAAGCTCCCGCTGTTCACCATGCCGAAGGCGGTCATCACAAAAAAGACCAGCGGCATCACATAGGCGGTCAGTCCGAAAATCCCGAACATGATATCGCTGATGGCGCCGCCCACCACGCCGGCGATGCCAAAATTGCACAAAAATAAAAATACTGCCAGAGCAAACAGCAATATAAGAAAAATTTCGTTTCTGATCGCCACATCCATTGGCCTGCTTTTCGAGGAAGCGCTCTTTCTCCCTCCCGCAGTCCTTCCGGAAGAGCTCTTCCTGCGCGTGGAAGATGGTTTCCGCCCTGCGCTGCTTTTTCTGGTCTGTGCCATGCCAAAATCCTTTCCGTACATCCATACGTTTTCCACAAAAATCCTATATAGTATAGCATCTTACGGAAAGCTTGTCACCCACAAACAGATTTTCAGTTATAAAAATATTTTACTTCGTCTTTGCAGGCTTCTTCTTTTTGTCGATCAGGGTGTGCAGCTTTTCCATGGCCTGCCTGATTCCGCCGGTTTCATTGATGATCCCCTCGGCAACCGCTTCCTCTCCCACCAGAATGGTACCCACGTCCTTGGTCAGCACGCCCGTCTCCATCATCAGCTCCTCGAACCTGCCCTTGTTAATCTTGCAGTGTCCGCACACAAAGCCGGTGATCCTGTTCTGGATCTGCCGGAAATAGTCAAAGGTCTGGGGAACCCCGATCACCATTCCGTTCATCCGCACCGGATGGATCACCATGGTCCCTGTGGGAACAATGAAGGAGTAATCCGTACTGACCGCAATGGGAACCCCGATGGAGTGGCTTCCTCCCAGCACCAGCGACACGGTGGGCTTGCTCAGGGAGGCGATCATCTCCGCGATGGCCAGCCCGGCCTCCACGTCCCCGCCCATGGTGTTGAGCAGAATCAGGACGCCGTCGATCTCCTTACTGTCCTCGATGGCCGCCAGCTCCGGAAGGATATGTTCGTACTTGGTGGTTTTGGAATTGTTGCTCAGATTATCGTGACCTTCCACCTCTCCGATCACGGAGATCAGGTGAATGCTGTGGGCCTTTTCGTTCTTATCAAGAGTGACCTGCCCTGTCTCCTCGATCTTCTCGCTTCTGTGTTTTTCTTCCTCAATCTTCTTTCCCGACATAATCAAACACCTCTTCCACTTTCCTGTAATATAGACGCTCTGCATCTTCGCGGACTGCCCTTATAATCGGGCAGAATTTCCCTCTGCCCGCCGCGCGGGGCGCATGCTGCGTCAGCAGCAGGTTTCCATATGCGCGCCTGCGCATTAAAAAAAAGAACCGCTTAAGCAGTCCTTTTCAGTATGTTACCGGTTTTTGATTTTTATACGTTTTTCACCGATATCCGCTTTCTCAGATATCAAAATCATCGTTTTCCGGAATCTGAATATCAAAATCATCTCTTCGGCTTTCCTCATCCGCCGCGTCCGTTATGTCAAATTCCATCTCCCTTCTGACATGCTTTTTGGGCCCGGGAAGGGGATTATCCAGCAGCCTGATTCTCCTGCCGTCCTGCGTGGTCACATAATTGCCCTGCTCCTCCATCTCCGTTTCCTCCTGCGCTCCCACCGGCAGCATCTGATTCTCCCCGCGGGAAGCTGCCCCGAAGGGGATTTTATCCGTGCCCGCGTCAGGATCGGTCTGCCGCCCCTGGCGGCTCTTTTTCAGACGGTTGCACACAAGCTGAGAGCCGATCCCGGCTCCCGCCCCGCCCACAAGCCACACAATCATGGGAAGCTGTATGTCCTGAAGCTGTCCAAGAGGATCCCGGAGCTTTAAAAGCCACCAGCCAAGCTGCTCCAGGATGGCCTGACCGGTCACCCCCGTATAGCGCATCAGGGTGACAAAGATCCCGAAAAAAATCCCCTCGCAGATCGCCAGGGCCTGCGCGCCTGTCCTGATACTCCGCGTGGCCTTTTCCGGCCTGTCCGCACTCCGCTCCGTTGCATCCTCACCGTCCACATTCTGCTCCGCGGAGCGTGCCGTCCGTTGCTTTTCTCTCCCGGAGAGATACCCCTTCGCCAGCACATACGCCGCCACCGGCAACAGAAACAGTCCCAGGCAGTTCCAGATGCAGATTACCCCCACATAAAAACCGGCGGCGATCAGACAGAGCCTGCCCCTGTCCCCCTTAAGCCCGCCCACAGCTGTGATCCGCCGGCAGATACACCCCAGAATCACCAGGACAATACTCACATGCAGAAGATAATAATTTCCGGCGGACACCGTCAGCATGGTATCCAGGACCGCAGGAGAAACCAGCAAAATCCCCCCGCATATCACGCCGCAGAGCCATCCGGCAAGCAGGATAAGCCCTACAGCAAGCAGGATCAGCCACAGAATCTGAAGAATCATCTGGTAAACGCCCACCGCTTCGATCCGGTTTCCCGTAAAGCGCAGAAGCGCCTGGAGATTCTTCGTGTAGGCGTAGGCCAGTCCTGAGTCCAGCGCCGGCTCCCCACTCTCTGACCTGACCATGGCGCAGGCAAAATATCCATATGTATCGGCAATCGTCCCCTTCCCTGCCGGATAGCCGGCTGAAAAGAAGTATACGATTCTGCTTCCGGCCGCCGCACAGATCCAGAACAGCCAGAAAAACACCTTTAACCGTAAGCCTGTTTCCTTATTCGTCCCAGTTGTGGTATACCGCCTGTACATCATCATCCTCATCTAAAAGATCCAGTATCTTCTGCAGACTCTTCACAGCCGACTCCTCGCTCAGCTCCACATAATTCTGCGGAATCATGGTCACCTCCGCGGAGACCAGAGGGATCCCCTCATCCTGGAGAGCCTTCAGCACACTGTCAAAATCCTCCGGCGCGGTGATCACCTCGAAGCTGTCCTCCTCCTCGGAGAAATCCTCCGCTCCGGCGTCCAGGGCCAGCATCATCAGCTCGTCGGAATCTCCTTCAAATTCCTCCTTATCCACAATCATCTGTCCCTTTTTGTCAAACATGAAGGAGACGCAGCCCGGCGTCCCCACGTTGCCGTTGCCCTTGGTAAAGGCGTTTCTCACGTTGGCCGCCGTCCTGTTCTGGTTGTCCGTAAGGGCGTCCACGATGATGGCGATCCCGTTGGGCCCGTACCCCTCATAGGTGATGTATTTATAATTCACGCTGTTGGTATCGCCGGCGGCCTTCTTGATCCCCCTGTCGATGGTATCGTTGGGCATGTTGTTGGATTTGGCCTTCGCGATCACCTGGGCCAGTCTTGAGTTGTTGGCCGGGTCCGGGCCGCCCTCCTTCACCGCCACCGCGATTTCCCTTCCGAGAATTGTAAAAATCTTTCCCTTAGCCGCATCGTTCTTTTCTTTTTTATGCTTGATATTCGCGAATTTTGAATGTCCTGACATTGTTCTCCTCCTCATTGGTACGCCCTGCCCGGCGTTTTCAAAATAATTCCCGCTTTCTTTGCGTCCGCTACGCCCCCTGGGCGTTCTGCTGCGTCTCCCCGTCCCCGGGAAGCCTTACGGCCAGGACGCTCTTTATCATTCTGTTCTCAACCTCTAAAATCCTGAATTCATAATCGTCCACTCTGATGGAGAAATCCTCGTCCTCCTCAGGGATCTTATCCATTTTGGAGATCAGAAAGCCGTTCAGCGTCTCAAATTCCTCCTCATGGAAGGAAATATTGAAACGATCCTCCAGCTCCTCGATGGGGGTAATACCTTCCACAATATATTCCCCCGTATCTTCCTTTTCCTTAATATGGGCTTCCTCCTCGTCGTACTCATCCAGGATATTCCCTACGATCTCCTCCAGGATATCCTCCATGGCGATCAGGCCGCTGGTCTGCCCGTACTCGTCAACCACGATCACCATCTGGGTCTTGGTGTGCTGCATGGTCTCAAAGAGCCCGTCAACGTTCTTGGTCTCATGCACGAACATGGCGTCGCGCAGAAGGCCCTCGATCTCTCCCACCGGAAGGGATAAATTGGCGTGGGACGCTTCGTTCTCCCGGTGGACGCGCATGGCGTCCCTGAAATGAAGGATCCCGATGATATTGTCAATGTTTTCCTCAAAAACGGGGAAACGGCTTTTGCTCTCCGCCAGCATATAGTCGATGGCCTGCTCAAGGGTAATACTTTTTTCGATGGCAATGATATTCGACCGGTGGGTCATGATATCCTGCGCTTCCTTGTCGCCCAGCTCAAAAATCTTGGTGATCATCTCCGCCTCTGAGGCCATAAGCACCCCCTGCTCATGTCCCTCGTTGACCATGGATATGATCTCCTCCTCAGTCACATCATCCGTATCCTTGTCCTGATGGATCCCGAACACCCGCAAAACGCCTCTGGCGGTGAAGGACACGAGCCCTGTCACCGGGCTGAAAAATCTGGTGATGTGATAGATGGGATTGATACAGGCATAAGCCCATCTGGAGGCGTATCTGATGCCAAGCCGTTTGGGGATCAGCACCCCAAAGGTAAGCAATATGTAAAGCAGCCCCGCTCCTGCAAGGATCAGAGCCGTTACGGAGATCACCTGCGGAGAAATTCCCGCCGCCTCAAGCTGCTCTCCCACTCCCTTCTGAAGGAGTCTTCCCGCCACCCGGCCAAATACCCTCAGAAAGAATCCCCCCATCACGAGATTGATCAGGGTGACCACCAGCTGGACGGTGTTGATATAATGTGTCGGATTGACTGTAATCTCATACAGCCTTCCTGTCTTTTTGCTTCCGGTTTCCTCAAACTGTTCGGACAGTTCCTTGGAGCTTAGCTCCTTCACAGCCTCGCCGAATCCATAAAAAAGCATATCGATCAGCAGAAGGACAAAGAAAATCAGATAACTGGCCGTAGGTCCGCCGTCGTCCATTAATTTATTCATCTCCTTTTTGCATAAAATATCAATGTATACTATATCATTTCCCGCTGGCGCCGTCAAGGCTATGTATCCAGCTCCAGACTGATCATCAGCCCCCGGTTCACCTGCCTCATAATGCATTCATCCAGATGGGTAACCTTATCCTTAAGCCGTTTCTTGTCAATGGTGCGAAGCTGCTCCAACAAAATCACGGAATCCTTTACCATATCATATCTTCCCGCGGAGAGCTCGATATGGGTGGGAAGCTTTGCCTTGTTCATTTTGGATGTGATCGCCGCGCAGATCACCGTAGGACTGTGTCTGTTCCCCACATCGTTCTGTATAATCAGCACCGGACGGATGCCGCCCTGCTCCGAGCCAACCACCGGCCTTAAATCCGCATAGTAAATATCCCCTCTTCTCAATTTATACGCCTTCCTTCCAATTTTTAGTCAGTAATATTATAACCGCATTGTCAGAAGGTATTCAGCCGCAGGCCGGCAAAGCTCAAAAATCCTGTTCCGGCTCCCCCACAGAGATAATCCTGCCATTCCGGCAAAAGAGTCTGGGGACACGTTTGCCGATGCAGCAGGCGAATTCATAGTTAAATCTGCCGGAGCGCTCCCCGAGCTCCTCCATGGTGATCTCCTGGGAGCCGTCCCTGCCGATCAGCGTCACCGGATCCGACTCCCTGGCCTGCGGTATGCCCGTCACATCCACCATGAACTGATCCATACAGATTCTGCCCAGAATGGGCGCTCTCCTTCCGCGGATGAGCACATCCCCCCTTCCCGAGAGCGCTCTTGAATAACCGTCCCCGTATCCCACGGGGATGGTGGCGATACGCATTTTTTCTCCGGCCACAAAGGTTCCTCCGTAGCTCACCGCCTCCCCGGCTTCAATCTCCTTGATATATACGATCTGACTGTGCAGGGAAAGGGCGGGGGTCAGCTCGATGCGGTCTCTTCTCACCTCCCGGGAGGGCCACAGGCCGTACATGGTGACTCCCGCTCTCACCGCGTCCATATTGGCTTTTGGCAGCTCCAGAATCCCGGCGCTGTTCGAGCAGTGCTTTAAGGGAATGTGAAAGCCCCTCTCACGGATTTGCTCAAGGAATCGGGAAAAGGCGGCAATCTGCCCCTGCGCGTCGGTCTTATCCTCCTCGTCCGCTCTGGCAAAATGGGTAAAGATCCCCTCCACCTCAATTTCTTCCGTCCCAAAGGCCTCCTCCACAAAGGACAGCCCCTCTGCATCGGGCTTTATGCCGATCCGGTTCATTCCCGTATCCACTTTAATATGTACAATGGCCTTTCGCTCTGTCCCCTTTTCCTTAAGCGCCCGGACCGCCCCGGAGAGCTCCCTTAAGGTGTCCCTGCGAAACACCGTGATACGGATTTTCTCCCGGATCATCCTTTCATAATGAACGGGAAAGGCATAACCCAGAACCAGAAGCGGGCCGGAAATCCCGGCTTTTTTCAGCGCGAAAGCCTCCCCCTCCGTGGCCAGGGCAAACCCGCATATATAAGGAAGGCTTTCCAGCTCCCCGGCGATGGCGGCCGCCCCGTGTCCGTAACCATCCGTCTTGATCACGGCGATCATCTTTGTATCCGGCGCAATAAGCGCTTTCATATTTTCCACATTGCGTCTGATTGCATCCAGGTCAATCTGCGCATATACTCTCGGATAATCTGTAAACAGATCCCCCGTGCTTCTGCTTTCCTCTTTCATTTTCACTCCTTACCGCTTCCCGGTCTGCGTTTTTTTGCTCTATTGACCAGATCGGTCTCGCAGACCGAATCAGTCAATCTGGTTCATGCTTATTATCACTTTATTAAGGCCCTTTATGATATCGCCCGCCAGCATTCCGTATCTGCCGTTTTCCCTGGCGGCCTGCTCTCCGGCCAGCCCGTGCAGGAACACGCCAAGACTGGCCGCTTCAAACCCGCCCATCTTCTGGGCGAGAAGACCTCCCACGATCCCGGCAAGCACATCTCCGCTTCCCGCCGTGGCCATACCGTCATTTCCGGAGGTATTCAGACAGATCTCTCTTTTTTCCGCCCCCGCCACCAGCGTTGCGGCATCCTTGGCCGCCACGGTACAGGAAAGCTCCCGCGCCAACGCCCGGACCATTTTCTCCCGATCCTTCTGATACGTCTCCATGTCCTGTCGGGCGAGCCGTACAAGCTCCCCCGGATGAGGGGTCAGGATTGTCTCCGCGGAGCATACACTCCGCTCTGCAGTAAGCCTGCGAAGCTCCCCATGGGCCGCGATCAGGTTCAGCGCATCCGCGTCGATCACCATGGGAAGCCCCCGGGGGGATCCTTTATCTCCGTTTCTCCTGTACTCCAGCGCGCACTTCAGCAGAAGATATGCCGCCTCATCCGTCCCCATTCCCGGACCCGCCACCACAACGTCCGCCCAGTCCAGGGCATCCCTGACGGATTTCAGGAACGATTCCACGGACATGACCCAGGAAGGAGCTTTCTCTGAGAATATTTCCTCAAAGGAAATTTCCTTATAAGAAAGCAGCATCGCCTCGGGAAGGAACTGCTGTACGATCTCCCGGTTACACGCGGGAGTAATGATCTTCACCATCCCGGCCCCTGTCCGAAGGATCGCGCTCCCGCACAGAACGCAGGCCCCGCTCATATCCCGGCTTCCGGCAATGAGAAGCACCTTCCCGAAGGTGCTCTTGTTTCCTCCCGGCTGCCGTTTCGGCATCAGGGCCGCCAGATCCGCTTTTTCGTAGCAGAATGCAAGAGGGGGCTGATCTGCGAAGGCGTTTTTCGGAATGCCGATATCCTTCACGATCAGCTTTCCTGTGCAGCCCCTCCCGGGATAGAAAAGATGCCCCCTTTTGGCAAATGCAAAGCTCACCGTCACGTCCGCCTCTACGGCGCATCCCATAATCCTTCCCGTATCCGCACAGACCCCGGAGGGGATATCCAGACTCCACACCTGAGCGCCCTTCCCTTTCAGGGAATTGATCATCTCCACACGTTCCCTGAAGCTCCCGGTCAGCTCCCGGGAGAGCCCGATCCCAAACAGGGCGTCTATGACAATATCATAATCCCCGGCGGCCTGCGGGAGTATCAGCGCCCCCTGCGTGCCGTATATCTCAGAAAGGCTCCCGCTACAGTCTGCGTCCTCGCTATCCGGCGCGCTTTCTTCTATATTATATGTGTCTGCTGCGGATTTGCGCGGGACGAATAACCCCAGATTTCTCAGAATCTGGCGCTGGAGGCGCAGCAGCGGCGTTGCCTGCTGTGGATTACCTTCCATATAAAAGGTGACCTCCGCTCCTCTCTGGGCGAGAAGCCTGCCCACAGCCAGCCCGTCCGCTCCATTGTTCCCCGTTCCGGCCGCCACCAGCGCACGCCTGGGGGTGACGCCCTGCTCATCCATGGCCTGCACCGCCGCCAGAGCCGCCCGCTCCATCAGAACCAGGGAGGGGATTCCGATCCGGTCGCTGGTATTGTGATCGTACGCTTTCATTTCCGCCGCTTTTAATACATATCTCATCCTTTCCTCACTTTCCTGCGCCTTCGCAGTCGGGCATAAGGGTATTTTCTCCGCCCGCCGCGCGTTCCGTACTGCGCATAAAACTGCGCCACACCCTTTCCGGCCATGACGCAGTTTCCTCTCCTACTGTCATTTTTTCTTTTCTTCCCCCGCGCCCTTCTGCTGATATTTCATATCAAAAATATCAATCACATTGGCGCCGAATATATCATGCATATAGGAGTAGAGCTCCTGATTGGTCTGCTCCATCTCCTGCTTGCGCACCAGTCTCTCCTTAAGCTCCTCCCGCACCTGCGCCACCCACACGGCGATCTCCTCGATTTCCTTCTCGTTTTCCTTCAGTCTGCTGTAACAGATATCCATGGTGGCAAGCATAAGCTCCGTGTTAACCTGATCGATTTCCCGGGGAATCTCATGCAGCTCATCCTCACAGTCCCTGAGCTTCTCGTTGCATTCGGTAATCAGACGCTTATTTTCCTCCGCCTTACGCCAGGCTCTCTCGTCGTTCCCCTCGCAGGCGTCCTGGGCATTGTCCAGAATCTCCTGCATCAGCTTCTTTTTAAGCCTTTTGATATCCTTCATGTCTGTGTTGGCTTTTCCCTGCTTTTTTAAAAGATCATTTAATTTTTCTTCCAGGCGCTTTAAACGCTTATCCGGCCTGGTCTGGGAAAAAAGCCGGTGCCATTTGCTGTCCAGCGTGAGGATCGGAATCTTTCTGCCGGCCAGTGCAGGCCGAAACACTTCATCTGCTCTTGACATATCCAAAACCAACCTTTCCGCGCACCGCCCCGCCGGGGCCGTAAACGCAACATTTATACAGAATTTTGCCGGTCAGCCTTCGCCGTTCTCGAACCTGCTGATATTATAGGTGAGCTTCATAAGACTGTCCGAAAGGTGGACATTTTCCACCTGGATTTCCTCCGGTACGTTCAGGTCCACATGGGCGAAATTCCATATTCCACGGATTCCGGCCTCCACCAGCCTCTCCGCCACCGCCACAGCCTCCGTCTTGGGGATGGTCAGAACCGCGATATCGATCCCGCTCTCCCTCACAAAGGTCTCCATCTCATCCATAGGGCGGATCCGCATATTTCTGATCCTGGTTCCGTAGAGAGCCGGATTTTTGTCGAAAATCCCCTTGAACAGAAAGCCCCGTCTCTCAAAGTTCATGTAGTTTGCCAGGGCCTGCCCCAGATTGCCTGCGCCGATGATGATGAGATGATGGGATTTGTTAAGTCCGAGGATCCTGCCGATCTCCTCATAGAGATATTCAACCTTATATCCATAGCCCTGCTGGCCAAATCCGCCGAAATTATTAAAATCCTGACGTATCTGGGAAGCCGTCACCTTCATAATATCGCTGAGCTCCTGGGAGGATATCCTCTCGATCCCCTCATCCTTAAGCTCCCCCAGATACCTGAAATACCTTGGCAGGCGTCCGATCACGGCCTGTGAAATTTCCCTGTTATCCACTGGTCTGCCTCCCACAATAATCTTTATGAACAAACGCCGCCGTGCTTTGCGCATCAGCTTATTACAACAAACGCTCTCGCGCCCTGCGGGCCAGCTTATTGTAATAAATATATAACACTGTTAAAATAATGTCAATTCATTGACATTCCCTTTTGCGGACTGTAAACTGGTATTGTTTTAATAAACTGGTTCAAAGGATGGAAAAGCTTATGATTTTGTCATGTCAGAATATATCGAAATCATTTAACGAGGTTCCCATATTGTGCAACGTCTCCTTTCATCTGGAGGATTATGAAAAGGCGGCCATCGTGGGAATCAACGGGGCCGGAAAGACAACGCTTCTGCGCATCCTCATCGGAGAGCTTTCGCCGGATAATGGCGTGGTCTCGCTCTCCAAAGGGAAAACCTTCGGCTATCTGGCCCAGAATCAGGATGTGGACAGTGAAAACACCATCTACGACGAGCTTCTTTCCGCAAAAGAGGATTTAATTTTGATGGAAAGCAAAATCCGTCAGATGGAGCTCTCCATGAAACAGGCGCAGGGGGCGCAGCTTGAAAGCCTGATGGAGGCCTATTCCCGCCTGACTCATACCTTTGAGATCTCCGGCGGCTTCTCCTACAGGAGCGAGCTCGTGGGCGTCCTGAAGGGACTCGGGTTTGAGGAAGAGGATTTTTCCAAAAAGATCTCCATCCTCTCCGGCGGCCAGAAAACCCGGGTGGCCCTGGGACGGCTTCTGTTATTAAGGCCTGATTTAATTATTCTGGATGAGCCTACCAACCATCTGGATCTGAATTCCATCGCATGGCTGGAGACCTATCTTCTGAATTATAAGGGCGCCGTGCTGATCGTCTCCCACGACCGGTACTTCCTCGACAAAATCACCGGGAAGATCGTGGAGCTCGACCAGACCAGGGCGAGTGTTTTTTCGGGGAACTACTCCGATTATGCGGTCAAAAAAGAACAGCTCCGGGCCATCGCCATGAACGCATACTTAAAACAGCAGACCGAAATCAGACATCAGGAGGCCGTGATCGCCCGCCTGCGCTCCTACAACAGGGAAAAGTTCTTTAAGAGAGCCCAGAGCAGGGAGAAGATGCTTGCCAAAATGGATGTGCTGGAAAAACCCACCGAGGCCTCCACGGATATTCACATGACGCTCATTCCCAGATGCACCAGCGGCAACGATGTGATGCACATTGAAGGGCTCTCCAAGACTTTTGGAGACGAAACGCTCTTTACGGATCTTTCCATGGACTTAAAACGCGGGGAGCATGTGGCTATCATCGGCGACAACGGTACCGGCAAGACCACGATCCTGAAAATTATCAACGATCTCGTCAGGGCCGAGCGCGGAACCATCACCCTGGGCGTCAATGTCCACATCGGCTATTACGACCAGGAGCACCACGTGCTCCATATGGAAAAGACGCTCTTTGAGGAGATTTCGGATTCTTATCCCGGTCTGAACAACACACAGATCCGGAATACCCTCGCCGCCTTCCTCTTTACAGGGGACGATGTGTACAAACGGGTGGGCGATTTAAGCGGCGGGGAGCGCGGGCGTCTTTCCCTGGCCAAGCTCATGCTCTCCGAGTCCAACTTTCTGATCCTGGATGAGCCCACCAACCATCTGGATATCACCTCCAAAGAAATTCTGGAGGACGCCATAAACGCCTATGAGGGGACGCTGCTCTATGTTTCCCACGACAGGTATTTCATCAACCGCACTGCCGACCGGATTCTGGAGCTGTCCGGCAAAAAGCTCACCGGCTATCTGGGCAATTATGACTATTATCTGGAAAAAAAGCTGGCCCGGCAGTCTGGCAGCGCCCCGGCCGACGTATCCTCCCCGCGCAGAGCGGACACCGTCTCCGAGAGCAGGCTGGACTGGCAGGCCAGAAAGGAACAGCAGGCACAGGAACGCAAAAAGGAAAATGCCCGGAAAAAATGTGAGGAGACCATCGAAAAGCTGGAAGAGCGCCTTGCCGAAATCGAACAAACCATGGCCGCGCCGGAGAATGCCACCGACGCGCCAAAGCTTCAGGAGCTGGCCGCCCGGCAGGAGGAACTAAACCAGGAGCTCTTAAAGCAGTATGAGCGATGGGAAGAGCTGTCGGATTAATTCGCTTTGTTTAATTTTGATTTAATTATCATAAGGCGTCACCTGATACACGTAATAGTTGAGCCAGTTGGAATAGAGATTGTTGCTGTGTGAGCGCCATTGCAGCTCCGGTCTTCCCGTCTCGTCGTCATCCGGATAGTAATTTTCCGGAAGGCTGATGGGAAGACCTTTCTTCTTATCCCGGACATATTCATTGTGCAGGGTATATCTGTCATACTCGGGATGACCAGTCACGAAAATCTGCCGGCCGCCTTCCGTCATACACAGAAGCACGCCCGCCTTTTCCGACTCGGCCAGCACCGTGAGCTCCCCGCAATTGTGGATATCCTGAGAGCTCACCGCCGTGTGTCTGCTGTGGGGAATCATAAAATAATCGTCAAACCCTCTCACCAGCGGAATCTTCCGGTTCATCACCCTGTGCCGGTAGACTCCGAAGAGCTTTTCCTTCAGCAATATCTTCTCAATCCCGAAATGATAATAAAGTCCCGCCTGGGCTCCCCAGCAGATGTGCAGGGTGGAGGTCACGCTCTTTTTGGTCCACGCCATGATCTCGCACAGCTCCGGCCAGTAATCCACCTCCTCAAAGGGAATCTGCTCCACCGGAGCGCCGGTGATGATCAGACCGTCAAATTTCCTGTTCTTCAATTCATCGAAGGTATTATAAAATCGGTTCAGATGCTGAATCGGCGTATTCAGGGAAAAATGACTGTTCATCTTCATAAAGGAGACGTCGATTTGCAGGGGGGTGTTGGAAAGCACTCTGGCAAGCTGCAGCTCCGTGTCCTGCTTCACCGGCATCAGGTTCAGGATACAGATTTGCAGGGGACGGATATCCTGGTGCATGGCCCGGTATTCATCCATCACAAAAATATTTTCATTTTCCAGTATCTCCTTCGCAGGCAAATCGCTCTGTACTTTGATCGGCATATTTTTTGCTCCATTTCTTTATGTTAATTAAAACAGGAATTAATTTTCGACAATATGGTCAGAATCCGCATTGCCTCCAAACCGGCTGACAAATTCATCCTCGGTGAGGATGGGAATCCCAAGCTCCTTTGCCTTCCGGTTCTTGGCAGAGGCGGAGGTGGCGTCATTGTTCACCAGAAAGCTGGTTTTGGAGGTGACGCTTCCCGTCACCTTTCCCCCGCTCTCCTCCACGTAGGCCTTAAATTCATCCCGGTTCTTATAATGATGGACATCCCCTGTGATCACAAAGGTCAGCCCCGCACATTTTCCCTCCCGGTCCGGCTTCTGATCCACCTTTTCTATTGTAACCTCTTTCAGCAGTTCTTTCAAGGAGGACCTGTTTTTGTCATTCTCATACCACGCCGTAACAGAGCCCGACTTTTCCGGCCCGATGCCATCCACATCCTCAAAGCCCTCCCCTTTCTCCAGCCGCTCCAGAAATCCCTCAAAGCCGCACTGGCCCACAATCTTTTTTCCGGCGTCGATTCCCATCATGGGGATACACAGGGCGAATATAAAGTTGACGGGATGTACCCTCCTGCTCTTTTCGATGGCCTGCATCAGATTCTCACAGGATTTTTCCCCGAAGCCCTCCATCTGACGGATGGTTTCGGCATACCGGGAGAGCCGGTAGATATCTGCAAAATCGCTGATAAACCCTTCGTTCATAAAACGGAGAATGGTCTGGACGGAGAGTCCGTCGATATCCATCCCTGTCTTGCTCACAAACCGGGTAAATTTCTTCACGTGCTTTGCGCTGCACTCCGGGTTGGTGCAGTGGAGGGTTCTGGTCTTACTCTTTTCGCTGGTGTGAATCTGCGTCTGCGCGCCGCACACGGGGCAGCGGGAGGGAATCTCGATCTCCCCCGAGGCCTCCCTCACAGCGATGCATTTGGGGATGATCTTGTTGGCCTTGATAATCTCCAGGGTGGACTCCCTCCCGATCCCAAGCCTCTCCATCTCGCTTAAGTTACACAGAGACGCCCGGGAAACGGTGGTTCCCTCGAGCTGTACGGGCTCGAACACCGCTACGGGGGAAATGGTGGAGGCGGCGCAGGACCATTCCACGTACAGAAGCCGGGTGAGGGCGGACACGTCCTGCCATTTGAAGGCATAGCCCGCTTTGGTGGCATGGTGGCCCGTAACGCTGCCGGAAGCGGCGTACTGCGTATCGTCGTAGCAGATCACGAGACCGTCTACCGGCAGATCCATCTCCCCGCTCTCCACCCTTTTACTCCATCTTTCAATGACCTCCGGAAGACTCTGTGCATCCGCTCTCTCCCGCTCCACTACCGTGAAGCCCTCCCCCGCCAGGAAATCCATCCGCTCCCCCCAGGCGCTTAAGGGCTCCTCCAGATAGACCAGTGTAAATGCATGAAAACACACCCGTCTCTCCCGTACCTTTTCCGGATCATCCAGACTCAGTGTGCCGGAAGCCAGATTACGCGGGTTGGCGTATTTCTCATCGTCGTCCTCCACCGTATCGTTGATCTGGGCAAAGTCCGTATAGGAGATCACAGCCTCCCCCCGCACCACCATATGTCCCTGGTACTTTATTTTCAGAGGAAACCCCTGGATGGACTTTTTCAGATAAGTAATGTTGGTGCCCACGGCCCCGTTCCCTCTGGTAAGGATTTTAGACAGCTTTCCTTTATCATAGGTGAGAACCAGCGTAAGGCCGTCCAGCTTCCAGGAGAGCCATACATCTTTGTCCTCCGCCCATTTCACCAGCTCGGACACCTGCTTTGTCTTTGCCAGAGAGAGGGCCGGAAACTCATGCGGCTCCTTCTCTCCATTGTTTTCCTCATATCCGGTATTCTGGGTAGGGCTGTCGGGAAGGATATAGCCGGTCTCGGCCTCCAGGGTGGAGAGCTCGTCAAACATGGCGTCCCATTCATAGTTGGAGACGATCTCCTCCCCTCCATTATAGTAAATTTCCGATGACTCATTCAGTTTTCTGACCAGTTCCTCGCATCTTTTCCTGTAATCCACCATATTTTCCCTCTCTTTCCTGCAAGTTTTCCTTCACAGATTCAGAAATCCCATTCAAAACTCGTTTAAATAAAACTTGTTTTTCTTCTGTTTTTCGAGGCAGGAATTATATAACACTCGTGCCTCTTCCTGGCTGAGTCTGCGAAACTCCCCTGTTTTCAAGCCTTTCAGGCATATATTCAGGATTCTGATCCGTTTTATGGCGATGACGCGGTATCCCAGCTCCCCTGTCATCCGTTTTATCTGCCTGTTGACTCCCTGGGTTAATATGATTTTGAACTGAAATTTCCCGTTTTTTTCCACCTGACAGGGACGTGTGACGATATCCAGTTCTGAAAGGTACACTCCTGCGCGCATTTTCTCCAGAAACCCCTGGGTGATCTCCCGGTTCACCTTCACCAGATACTCCTTCTCGTGTCCTGCGCTCCCCCGCATCATGGCATCGATCAGATCGCCGTCGTTGGTGAGCAGCATCAGCCCCTCCGAATCCTTATCCAGTCTCCCGGCGTAGGTCACACGGACAGGGAACTTAACCATGTCCGTAATCTTCTTATCCGCAAATCTGTCCTTCTCCGTACAGGTGACCCCCACCGGCTTATAGTAGGCCAGAACCACCTTTTCCTCCTTCCCGTGAAGAGGCTTCCCGTTCACGGTGATATGTTCCCTGCCGCTCACCTGCATTCCGGTCTCGGCTTTCTTTCCGTCTACCTCCACCCGGCCCTGTGCGATCAGCCTGTCCGCATCCCTGCGGGAGCACAGGCCACAGGCAGCCAGGTACTTATTCAGACGTTCCTTCTCCATAGCTTCTCCCTTCCTGTCCGATTAATTCCCGTTTAAAGGGCCCGGCAGACGCCCGGCCCTTTTTAACAACGGATGTCAGGCTCCGCCAGATATCCGTTGTTAATCCTTATAGAATCTCACACCAGAAGCTCCGCGTATTTCTCCTTATCCGCCCGGTGGCACCGCACACTGATCCGGGTTCCCTTCTCCTCATACGCTCTGTCCCGGATATGGGAGTTTTCCATAAAATAGGACAAAATATTGCCTTTTTCATAGGGAACCAGAAATTCCGCCTCCTGATAGTCCACATAAACACGATTTAATATCAGTTCCACAAGCATTTCCAGAGAGGTATCCTGTTTTGCACAGAGATAAATCTTATCCTTCCCCACCACCTGCGGCCAGGAAATCTCCACATCACATTTATCCAGCTTGTTAAAAACCGTGATCATGGGAATGTCCCCTGCACCCAGCTCTGTCAGCGTTTCCGCGGTGGTTTCCATCTGTTCCCTGAAATGAGGATCCGCATAATCCACCACCTGAAGAAGTAAATCAGCATTTAACGCCTCGGAAAGAGTGGAACGGAAGGCTTTCACCAGTCCGTGAGGCAGCTTATGGATAAAGCCTACGGTGTCCGAGAGAAGAAAATCCCGGTTGTTTCCCGTGTTGATCCTTCTCACTGTGGTGTCCAGGGTGGCAAAGAGCATATCCTGCTCCAGGACCTTTTTGTCCTCCTCCTTCATATAAGCGTCGATCATGGCGTTCATGATGGTGGATTTACCGGCGTTGGTGTATCCCACCAGGGCCACCAGAGGGATTCCATTCTGCTGGCGCTTCTTCCGCTGCACCTGCCTCTCTCTGGCGATATCCTCCAGATCCCGGTTCAGCTCCGAAATCCGCTTTTCGATCCTTCTGCGGTCCAGCTCCAGCTTCTTTTCACCGGCGCCTCTGCTGCTCATGCTGCCGCTGGTTCCGCCCTGTCTTGTCAGCGCATCGTGCATCCCCACCAGTCTGGGAAGCAGATATTTTAGTCTTGCGGACTCCACCTGGAGCCTTGCCTCCCTGGTCCTGGCCCGGGTCTCAAAAATATCCAGAATCAGCGCCGTCCTGTCCATCACGGGCATCCCCAGCTCCTTTTGCAGATTGCGCAGCTGGGACGGACTTAAGGTGTTATCGAAAATCACAAGCTCCGCATCAAGCGCCCTGGCCGCCTCCTTCACCTCCTGCACCTTTCCTGTTCCGATATAGAGCCCGGTGTTCACACTCTCCATTTTCTGGGTAATTACGCCCACCGGCTCCATCCGGCAGGCCTTTGCCAGGTTGGCCATCTCCTCCATGGCATACTCAAAGTCCTCTCCCGGACTTTCATCGTCCACACCCACCAGCAGAACCTTTTCCCGGGGGGCCTCCATTATTCTGTTTTTTTCCATATATATTTACCCTTTTCCTTCCTTTAACCGTATAATTCTTCGATGAGATCAAAATAATTCTCGAAGGTCTTCCGACAGCACAGCGGATTCAGGATAGTCACCTTCCCGGTTTTGAGCCCGATCAGCGTAAAGGCCATGGCCATTCTGTGATCCTCATAGGTCTCCACCTCCGCCGCCCTCACCTCACCCGGATAAATCCGGATCCCGTCCGCCTCCGGTACTTCCTCGCACCGGATTCCAAGCCTGGCAAGCTCCGTCAGGATGGCCGCAATTCTGTCGGTCTCCTGAAAACGGATATGTCCAATCTCACGGATCAGGGTCGGTCCCTGGGCAAAGGGGGCCAGAGCCGCCATGGTCATGGTCTGGTCTGAAAAATCCTTCATGGAAAGCTCCATGCCGGGATAAGCGCAAAGCCCTCCCTCCAGGGTTCTCCCCGAGAGGCAGATTCCCTCCGCACGATCCTCCATCACACATCCCATCTGCCGTAATACCTCTAAAAAGCGAATATCGCCCTGCAGCGAATTTTCATGTACATTTTTAACCGTTATCTCCGTTCCGATCAGCGGTGCAAGAGCATAAAAATAGCAGGCCCCGGATACATCCGGCTCCACCTGATATTCCCCGCATCCGAAATCCTCTCTGTGGGGAACGGCCCAGCGTCCTTCTTCATGTTTTACCTCAATGCCGAACTGCCTCATCATGGCGATGGTCATCTTAATATAGGAGCCCTGGGCCCTGCGTCCTTCCAGTTTTATCTTAAGCCCGTCCCGGAGCATCACCCCGGCCATGAGGAGAGCGCTGGCAAACTGGCTGCTGACGCCGGTATCCGCCGAAACCTCCACAGGGGAAAGCGTCCCGGACCTCATGGAGAAGGGAAAGTGTCCCTCCTGCCCCTTAAACACAAACTCAGCCCCCGCCTCCTGCAAAATATCCAGAAGCGGCTGCATGGGGCGTCTGCACATCTGCGGGGAAGCCTCCAGCTCATACTCCCCTCCAGCAAAGGCCAGCATAACCGTCAGAAAGCGGGCCGCCGTCCCTGCGCTTCTCACATTCAGGCAGGCCCGCCTTTGGGGAATCCTGCCCCCCGTTCCCTGTATCACTACTTCCTTAACTTCCTCATTTTGCATCACCTCAAATCCCAATTTAACCAGACACTCCAGAAAAGCTCTGGAGTCGTCGCTGAAAAGAACCCCCTTAAGCCTGCACCTGCAATTCGAAAGAGCCGCCAGAAGCAGAGCCCGGTTGGTAATACTCTTTGACCCCGGGACCTCCACTGTCAGCGGCTTTACATTCTCAATTTTCTTCACAGAATATTTGTTTTTCATTGTCAAATCTCCATTTAACATCTGCTTTTGTCAGAGCATCGGGGTATTCACTGATTCCCTATTACTATAACAACTTTTTACGCATCTGCCAATGGGAAATTTGACAATCCTGTGTTATCCTGCGTATCCTGTATTATTCTCTCACCACTCCTTATTCCTGACGATCCTCAGAGAAGCTCCGTAGGAAATCATCAGGGCCGCCATACAGACGCCCACCGGAATCGCTGCCCACATTCCTTCCGGAATGGCTTCCAGTATTTCGTTCAGATTTTCCATGGAAAGCCCTGCCATCTGGGCAAGCTTAAGTCCCCCGAAAACCAGAACGGCCAGTCCCAGCAAGATCATCATATGAATATTCCTCGCCTTTTCCACTCCCAGCTTATATACCATGGGAAGGGAAACGCTGCCTACAGTCATAAAAAGCATAAACAGTACGACTGTTCCCTCCCATTCAAAGCTCGTGTAAATCCAGCGTGAGCCGCCGTTTATTCTGCGGGGCATGACCTCCACCAGAAATCCCGTCAACAGACCTGTCAGGAGCATACCGCCCTCCAGAAGAACCATCACAACATATTTTGCCTTCACCAGCATTTTCATATTCACAGGCATGGTCAGCGCAAATCTGTTGAAGGAGACCGCATCATCCATGGACAGAGTGCTCAACACCAGTGAATTTCCCATCACCAGAAGATAAGTTACCGCGAAGGATGCGTTTTTTATCAGCACGGACCACAGTGCCATGAACGCAAAGACCAGCAGATACTGCCTTGCAAATCCTCTGAGATAATATAAATCCTTCAAAACCAGACCTTTCATTTTCTTATTTCCTTTCTCACATTCCATATATCGCCTTACAGACGAAACCAGATATATAATCATGATTTACTAACAGACCTGCGGGGAGAAAATTATTTCCCCTGCGTTTCATCCGCGGCCTTCACAAAATAGAGCAGCACATCCTCGATGCTGACCCGATCCAGGGCGAACGGACTTTCGCTCACCCCCCTGGCCTTATCCATAAAACCACCGGCCATAAGAGCGTCTTTATCCTTTATCAGTACGCTGACCCCAAACCCGTTCACCTCCCGGCCGACAATAATCTCCCTGGGAATCAGCTCCGCCTGCTCCCTGGCGCATCTCACGATCCCGTACCGGTAGAGAAGCTCATCCTTACTCTCCATGAAAAGAAGACGCCCTTTGTGGATCAGGATCACATAATCCGCGATCTTCTCTATATCCGAGGTGATGTGGGAGGAGAGAAACACGGTATGCTCCCCGTCCTCAATGAAGCCTCTGAAAATATCCAGTATCTCGCTGCGGATGATCGGATCAAGCCCGCTGGTAGCCTCGTCCAGGATCAGCAGCCTGCTGTCGTGGGATAAGGCCACTGCGATGGAGAGCTTCATTTTCATCCCTTTTGAGAGCTCCTTCACCTTCTTATTGAGGGGCAGCTCGAATCTCTGAAGATAGTCCAGAAATTTGTTTTCATCCCATGTTCTGTAAATATTTTTCATGATTCCGGAAATAAATTTCAGTTTTAACTCTGTGGAAAAATTGCATTCGTCAAAGACAACCCCGATCTGCTCTCTCCAGGATTCATCCGCGGACACATCGTCCCGTCCGGAAGCGTTCCTTTTCTTTCTGATTCGATGGCCGAGAAGCTCCATCTCTCCCGCGTCCACCGGGATAATACCCAGGAGCGCAAGAATCGTGGTGCTCTTTCCCGCCCCGTTCTCCCCCACAAAGCCAACCACAGATCCCGTTGGTATCTGAAAGCTCACATCATTGAGCGTGAAGTCCTCATAGCGTTTCGTCAGATTTTTTACTGTAACCGCATTTTGCATAGATATTATCGCCTCTCATTCTGCCGCCCATACGCCGGCTATTCCTCCTGATAAATAATTTCAATCATTTCCTCGATCTCCTGCCGTCCGATCGCACTGGCTCTGGCAACGGATATGGCCCGTGTGAGCAGCTCCTCGATCTGCTTGAGCTTTTCCTCCCTCACCAGCCGGGTATCCGCCGCCCGGACGAAGCTCCCCTTTCCCACCACGGTGGTGATAAAGCCGTCCCGCTCCAGATCCTCGTAGGCCCGTTTGGTGGTGATCACGCTGATGCGAAGCTCCCTGGCCAGCGTCCGCATGGAGGGAAGAGCATCCCCCTCCTTAAGCTGTCCGCTCATGACCAGCGCCTTGATCTGATTCGTGATCTGCTCATAGATCGGCCGCTCACCGGAATTGCTGATTATGATATTCATTCTTCACCTCTTTCGGGATTTCTTTTATATGTCTATATAATGTATATAACATATATGTACATTATTGTCAATATATATATTGCAAAAAAAGCAGGGAATCACTCCCTGCTTTCAGCAAACTGTATTCATTTAAAAATATAATAAGGATATAATTTCTTCCGGTCTGTCCACAAACACGACGGCTCCGGCCTTTTCCTGTTCCTCTCTGGTTCGGAATCCCCAGCTCACTGTGATGCAGTCCATCTCCGCCGCCCTGGCAGTGGCGATATCCACCTCGGAGTCTCCCACAAAGACGGCTTCCTCCTTTTTCAGCCCAAGGCAGCGCAATCCCTCATACACCATATCCGGCGAAGGCTTTCTGCGGATCCCGTCCCTGGCCCCGATGGCCGTAGACAGACAGTCCTGAAAGTAGATTCTGTGCAGGGCGTCCACTCCCCTCTGGGGTTTATTGGACACGATGGCCATGGGAAATTCCCTTTTTTTCAATTCTCTTAAGAGCTCCCGGATTCCCGGATAAAGGTCGGTCTTATCGTTGCAATGCACCGCATAGCGCTCCTGAAATGCCGCCAGAATCTTCTCCTGCTCCGCGGTGGGCGTTCCCTCCACAACCGCCAGGGAGACAAGCCGCTGCGCCCCGTTCCCCACAAACCGGCGGATCTCCTCCAGGGAGCGCTCCGGCATCCCGTACTTTTTCAGGCCATAGTTTACGCTGTCCATCAGATCCTCCAGCGTATTGAGCAGAGTGCCGTCCAGATCAAAGATCACACCCTTATATTTTCTTTTTTTCATTCTGATTTCCTTTTCTTTTCAGAGCAGACCTTAAGACGCAAATACGCGCCTGTCCTGTTTACGCCTGCCCGGCTTTTTTTCTCAGCAAACCGTACACGACGAAAAAGCAGATCAAATGCACTGCCGCCGTCACTCCCCAGGAAATGGGATAGGATATGTAAAGCGTCCGCAGCGTCCGATTCCACTGGAAAAAGGTATAGATCCAGATCACCCGGAACACGCAGGCCCCCAGCAGGGAGACAATCATGGGCATCACCGCATAGCCCAGCCCGCGGATACACCCCACCAGCACATCCATCACGCCGCAGAGAAAATAAGGCATACAGATAATCCGCATTCTCTGCAGGCCGTATGCAACCACCTCCGGATCCGAGGAATAGAACCCCAGGATTTCCCTTCCGGCCAGAACCGCGCCGTTTCCCATCACCAGACCGATCACTGTCACAGACAGAAGACATTCCAGCAAAATCATGCGGATTCTGTCATATTTTTTTCCTCCCAGATTCTGGCTGGTGAAGCTGACTGCCGTCTGATGGACGGAATTCATGGAGGTGTACACGAAGCCCTCCACATTGGAGCCGGCTGTATTTCCCGCCATGGCAATGGAGCCAAAGGAATTGACCGAGGACTGGATCAGCACGTTTGAGATGGAAAAAAGGGATCCCTGAATTCCCGCGGGAAGCCCGATAGCGGCAATCTTCTTAAATTTATCCCAGTCCATGCGCAGCCTCTTAAGCTGCAGCTGAAAGCACCCTTCGCTCTGGGTCAGACAGATCACGATCAGAGCGGTGGACACACACTGCGAGATTACGGTGGCCAGCGCCACTCCGGCTACCCCCATGTGCAGTACGATCACAAAGAAAAGGTTCAGGACCACATTGATCACCCCGGCGATAATCAGATAAAACAGCGGCCTTCTGGTATCCCCGATGGCCCGCAGAATCGCGCTGCCAAAATTGAAAACCAGCATCACCGGCATCCCTACAAAATAGATCCTCATATACAGAACCGAATGCCCGATCACATTTTCCGGCGTATCCATCAAAAGCAGAAGCGGACGAGCCGCCGTGATCCCGATAATTGCAAGAACCACTCCTCCTGCCACGGCAAAGAGCATGGATGTGTGGACCGTCGCTCTTACGTCCTCATCCGCTCTGGCTCCGTAATATCTGGCTACCAGCACGTTCGCCCCAACGGACAGGCCGATGAAGAGATTCACCAGCAGATTGGTGAGGGCTCCCGTGGAGCCCACCGCGGCAAGCGCCTCGTTTCCCGCAAAGCGGCCTACCACCACCACGTCCGCCGCGTTAAAGAGAAGCTGCAAAATACCGGAAAGCATAAGGGGCAGGGTAAAGAGCATGATCTTCCCAAAAAGGGGGCCGTTGCACATATCGATTTCATAGGATCTTCGTATTCTCTTTTTCATTTCACAACCTGTGTTCCTTTCAAAGCCGCGGACCTTAACCGCCGGCTTCTCAGAGTTTTTCCTCAAGCTCCTGAAGCGATTCGTATCCATAGAGGCGGGCCGTATTTGTCATCGTCATCTCCGCCAGATTTTTTTCCTCCCTGCACAGCCCGGCAATAAAACGGCCATAGAGATCCAGCGTCTCATCCGAGTAGGTGGAGATTTCACCCCTCAGATAGGTTTCATAGGAGGTATCAAAGGGGGTATCCTCCGCCGTGTAGATCCTGCGCGCGCTTCCCGCGGCTTTGGGATATCTGCGGGCGAAATCCTCCATCCACCCCACCTGGATCTTTACGATCTCCTCAATGATCTCCTTTTTCATCTGAGGAAGCTCCGGGAAGGAGTCCTTAATCTGCGCGAATCTGGCAGGAGCCGTGCTCTCCATCATCCGCCCGTACTTCTCCGTGATCAGATTCCAGCCGCGTTCCCCGGCTCTGCGGAAATCATTGATATAGCTCTTAAGCATCTGCGTCGTCCAGGTCATATACTGACTCCTTCGCATGATGGAGAAGGTATTCCAGTCGTCCTGGCAGTCCGCCCTTCCCCCTTCGTTCTCCACCTGATCGAAGGCCTTCCACTCCAGCAAAACCAGCTCCTCCACAAGGGCGTTTTGGAAAGAATCGTCCCTCTCCTGCTTCTGGGGGATGCTCTTTAAGATTCTGTCCGTGTGGTTGTCCAGATAATTGTCCTCTCCGCTGGTGAGCCCCTGCTTTTTCATCTCCGCAATGATCATGGCCACGATCATTTCTATGGTCTGGGGGATCCTCTCATCCCCCGAGGGATAGTCCACCAGGGCGTTTAAGATCTCCCGGATCCCGGGCAGCACCGCCAGCCCCTTCATCCCTCTGTGCATCCATTTGTAAAAAGGCGCATAGGCGCGGTTTAAGAGATAGACCATGGCCATCGTATGCTTCATAAACTCGGACAGGGCGATATTGGCCGTCACCCGCTCTCCCCTTCCGAACATTCTGGAATAATTGTACTGGCCGGACTGAGCCATCAGGGCCGCCTCCCTGGCGATCTTTTTGATCCGTACCTCCTCGGGATAGTAGGCCGCGATTCCCCTGCGGATGCGGGAAAACTCTCCCAGATCATCCCGGAACACCCGGCCGTTCACCGCCGTGGCCAGCCGGTAATCATCTAAAAAGAGCCACTGGTTCTGAGTGGTGGGCACATCCCGCAACCCGATCAGGGACTCATAGAAATCTCCGATCCGGAACACCCCCACCCGTTTCTGGGCCTTCAAGGTTGTAAAGCGGGTGATCCCCATATAGGTGGCGGGCAGCTCCTCGTAGGCTCTCTGCAATTCCTCTCCGATCTCGTCGTACACCTGATCCGTCAGCCACAGACAAAAGCCCGGCCCGAAATCGTGGTCCCTGGACACCTGATCGTCGAAGCCGAAGCATTCCGAGCCCTCTCCCACAAGCCCCGCCGCGATCATCTCCTCATACTGTGGGAATTTCTGCCGGATCATGGGCCTTCCATATTCCTCGTAGAAGGCCTGGCACAGCTCCATCCCGCTTCCAAACTGCCTGTTCTTCACGGGAAGCTCCCGGATCTTCTCTGTCACCGTATTCAGATTCTGCAGGGTAATCTCGTAGGCCTTGTTTTTCCCCACATTTCGCTCGATCTCGTCAAGGGCCAGCCGGTAGTAACGGGCGGATTCCTCCAGATTCCCCGCCAGATACTGGGCCTCTCCCATAGCGGAAAGCGCGCCGCTGTAGTGGTAATCCTTATCCTGATCCTCCTCAAAAATGGAAAATGCCCTCTGCAGATTATCGATAGCATCCTGAAAACACCCGAGCTTAAGCTGGGATGTGGCCAGATTGGTGTAGGTCACCGCCACCTCGATCCGGGCCTCCTTATACATGGTGGCAATGGAAAGAGCCCGCTCCAGACAGTCGCAGGCACTCTCATAGTCTCCCATCTCCTGAAACAGAAGACTCATGTTATTATAAAGACTGGCATAGCGGAAATCCCCGTGTTCTAACTCCTTCTCATATACCGCCTTAACCTCCTGATAATAGAGCATGGATTCCTGCAAAAGCCCCGTCGCCCTGCAGGCATTCGCCACGTTCAGAAGCGTGGTGGCATAGACCACACTGCCCTTAAGCCCCGCCTGATCCACCAGAAGCAGTACCTGCTTACAGCAGGAGATGGCTTTCTCAAACTCTCCCATCTCCCGGTAATGTCCGATGATCTCGTTTAACAGAGTAATCATGGGGCCGACCTCCCCCTGGGCGGCCGCCTCGTCGATCTTCTCAAGAAGAAATGGCTCCACCTGATCCACCCTGTGACTGGCAAACAATTCGTCCAGCTGTTCCAGAACCTTTTCAATTATCATATATATACACGCTCCTTTCAAAGCTGCAGACTCTCGTCCCCTCCTGATTATTATACTGCATCTGTTTCTTTTTTCAAGCACATTCCCATATGAGTAAAGCTTCACGGTGCGAAGCAGGCGAAACCGTATGGTGAAAACTGCGCCCGAAACTTCACCTTCAAATGCGTTTCTACATATTATAAAGTAAAATACAAAAGGATTTTTTCCATGTACTTCTCAATTTCTATCGTTATTTTCGCACTGCTTCTTGTGTTCGTGTTCGCCACCGGCAGGCGGCGCAGCGCGATGAAGAAGGTGTGCTCCATGACCTGTCAGGAGAAATGCAGACTCCTTGACGATCTTCTTGCGCCCTTTGGCTATTGTTACCTGGAATGCCAGGATATTATTTCCACCCGAATTGACGCATGGCAGCGCAATATGGGCTATACCGCCCTGTTCGACCGGGCGGCCTCCCATTTCAATATGGTGCTCGACTCCCTTGCGGTCTACTTCCCTTACAGAGACAAAACCTGGCTGATCGAATTCTGGAAGGGCCAGTACGGCATCAACACCGGCGCTGAGGTGGGGATCTATCATTCGGACCGGCTGCTTGCGGATGAGGAGCTGCGGATCGCGCTCTTTCAGGCCGCGGACGATCAGGAGATGCTTCCCCTTTCCTTTGAGCTCGCAGGGAAATGCCCTCTGGCATCCGTGGCCAAAACCACCTGGTGGCTGACCGCCTTTTGTATGGGCCAGTTTTCTGACCCCGGCGAGCTGTCCATGAATATCTCCATCCGCTTCCCGGACTGCGAGATGAGATGCAGCTTTGTGAACGCTCTGCATCACGCCGGTATGTCCAAAGACCACATACGCGTCTGCGGAAATATGGTTCATATCAGCTTCTGCGGCGCTCAGAGGAAAAAATACGGCTTTTTTGAACGCCTGAGCCGCAGACTTTCCCAGTTTTCCAACCGCCTTTTCTGTCGGGTCTTCCTGCTGATCACCAGGCCCTTTACCACCACTCTGGACCGGCTGCTCTATCTGTACTTTCTCCTGCCTTTTGCTTTCCGCAGGACAATTACGCCGCGCAGATACCGAAGGCGCAGAAGAGGATAAGAGACTCTTCGTAAGCTATCACTGCTCTTTTTTGCGGGCGATGGCCTGGAGGGGCCATCGCCCGCAGCTTTTCAGAAAGGAGAATCCCCATGAGCTTTCATTCCCGAATCGCCCATGCCTTTGAAGGCGCGCCCGTTCTTCCCCTGACGCTCAAAAGCCGATACGCCATCATCAGCGACTGTCACAGGGGGCGGGGAAACGCCAACGATAACCTTCTGAAAAACCAGAACCTGTACTTCACGGCTCTCTCCCATTACTATGAGCGCGGGTTCACCTATATCGAGCTGGGCGACGGGGATGAGCTCTGGGAAAACCGAAAAATAAGCCAGATTATCGAAATCCACAGCAATATCTTCTGGCTCCTCTCCCTGTTTCATCAGCAGGGCAGGCTCTATATGCTTTATGGGAACCATGACATGGAGAAGAAAAAAGCAGGCTTCGGGAAAGCTCTGTGCGCCTGCCGTTCCTGCACAGAGGCGGAATGCCTGCAATCCCTCTTTTCCGATATCACCTTTTATGAGGGTCTGATTTTGCAGTATCCCTGTGGGGAATTCAGCCTCCGTCTGATCCATGGGCATCAGGCTGATCTTTTAAACTCCACCTTCTGGCGCCTTACCAGGTTTCTCGTCCGTTATCTCTGGGGACCTCTGGAGCATTTCGGCGTGCTGGATCCCACCAGCGCCGCCAAAAACTATACCCGCAAGGACAGAACGGAGCAGCGTCTTTCCGACTACGCCAGGAAGGAGCGCACAACACTGATCACCGGCCACACCCACAGGCCCAGCCTTTCCCCGGACGCTCCTTATTATATCAACAGCGGGAGCTGCGTCCATCCCCGCTGTATCACAGCTCTGGAGATCGAGTGCGGAAAAATAACCCTTGTCAAATGGACGCTTTCCGTAAAAAGCGACCGCACGCTCTATGTCGCCAGAGAGATTCTTTCCGAATGCGCTCTCCCCATATGGCCGGCCGGTAAACGTGAAGTCCGCCGGTAAATATATCGGAGTAATTTCTCCTTTCTGCATGTTAAAAAATAACATGTTAAAAAATAGCTTGCAAAAAGTCAGAATTTCCGTATGATAGAAGTATGCAGATTAATTTTTTAGAAAGATAAGAGGATGTGTAAATGGCAATCAGCAGAAAAAAAGCGGTTCTTATGCGGGCGGTTTCTGATTTGAAGGAAGCGGACTATTCCGCGGAGCCGGAGCTTAACCGTATATACCGGAGACTGTCGGACGGAAGGACACAATTTGCTCAGGTCTTTGAGAAAAATATCAATGCCGTCATGCAGATCAGTTCCCTGGATCTGATGATGCAGCATCAGACCGAAGAAATACTGGATATCTCCCGCAGAGTGACCAACGCCACGGAGACCATCTTCGGCAACGCCATGGGCAGTTCAAACAACAAACAGGAGGAACTGACAAACACCATCGTCAGAGTTTCCGAGGAAACCGGCGAGGTATACCGCAAAATCGAGGCCGGTCAGAACGAACTGACCACCATCAGGGATCTCTCCGACCAGACCATCGCCTTTTCCCTTGAAATGCAGAAGGACATGGACGAACTGGTCGGCATCATCAATCAGATCAGCGCGGTGATCTCCGGCATCAACTCTATTTCCATGCAGACCAATCTGCTGGCGCTGAACGCTTCCGTGGAGGCTGCAAGGGCCGGGGAAGCCGGCAAGGGCTTCGCAGTGGTTGCCAACGAGATCAGGGATCTGGCAGAACAGACCCAGGCTCTGACCAGAGACATGGGTTCCTTTGTTGAGAATATGAAAAACGCTTCAGCCAAGAGCGTACATAGCTCTTCCAGCACCATCGAAGCGCTGGGAACGATGACGGAAAAGATCAAGAATGTCTGGGAGCTGAACAATGAGAGCCAGCAGTATGTCTCCAGGGTAAACGACTCTGTGAGCTCCATCGCCACTGTCAGCGAGGAGATCAGCAATTCCATGAAAGAGATGGAAAGGCAGCTCAAGGACAGCACCCGGTTTATGGGAAAGGTCGGCGAGGAATTAAAGCAGGCTGCCGTTCCGGTCGTGGACATCGAGAAGATGCTGGACGAAACGGTCAGACAGATGGGCGATATGACTAAGGACGCGTTTTATCATCTCAAAAATCAGGAATTTGCCCAGTACATGAACCGCGCTATCTCCTCCCACCACTCCTGGCTGAATAATCTGAAAAAAATTGTGGATTCCCAGACCGTTTCCCCTATTCAGCTCGATTCCTCCAAGTGTGGTTTCGGTCACTTTTATTACGCCATGACGCCGGATATGCCGGGTGTACTGCCCATCTGGGAAGGGCTCGGGCCCAAGCATCAGAAATTCCACCGCTACGGCGCTGCCGTGATCAATGCCATCAACAGCGGCGATTTCGCGGAGGCCGGACGGATTTACAACGAGGCCGAGAACTATTCCAGACAGCTGATCTATGATATGGAACGGATTTTGCAGCTGATCAACGGATAGATTTATCGTAACAAACGCTGTCACAGTTCACGAATCATCCTGATGTTAACCAGAAGCCGGGCATACGCCCGGCTTCTGTGGTATGGGATCTGTTAAATTTACATTAAACTATTATTTTGTTTCTTAAGCAGGCAGCTTATACAATCCCCTGCGCCGTCATGGCCTCTGCCACCTTTAAAAAGCCCGCGATATTGGCTCCCGCCACATAATTTCCTTCCATCCCGTACTTTTTCGCCGCCGCATCCATGCTGTGGAAGATATTCACCATGATTCCCTTCAGCTTGCTGTCCACTTCCTCAAAGGTCCAGCTCAGCCGCTCGGAATTCTGGCTCATCTCCAGAGCGGAGGTTGCTACGCCGCCCGCATTGGACGCTTTTCCGGGTGCAAAAAGCACTCCCTGGGACTGTAAGTATTCGGTCGCTTCGATGGTGGTTGGCATGTTCGCGCCCTCCGCCACGGCAAAGCATCCGTTGGACACCAGCATTTTGGCATCCTCAAACCCCAGCTCATTCTGTGTCGCACAGGGCAGGGCAATATCCACCTTTACTGACCAGACGCCCTTTCCTTCATGGTACTCTGCACTCTTTCTCGCGGCCGCGTACTCCGTCAGTCTCGCGCGCTTTACTTCCTTCACTTCCTTAAGAAGAGCCACATCAATCCCCTCAGGGTCATAGATCCAGCCTGTGGAATCGGAACAGGTAACCGGCTTTGCTCCGAGCTGCTGCGCTTTCTGGATCGCATAGATCGCCACATTTCCCGCTCCGGAAACTGCGATGGTCTTGCCCGCAATATCCTTCCCGTTACACCTGAGCATTTCCTCCGTGAGATACAGAAGACCGTATCCGGTCGCCTCCGTCCTGGCCAGGGAGCCGCCGTAGGATAAACCCTTTCCGGTGAGAACGCCTTCATATACGCCTTTAATCCGCTTATACTGTCCATACATATAACCGATCTCTCTTGCGCCCGTACCGATATCGCCGGCGGGAACATCCGTATCGGCTCCTATGTATTTACTGAGCTCCGTCATAAAGCTCTGGCAGAACGCCATCACTTCCCTGTCGGATTTCCCCTTGGGGTCAAAATCAGAACCGCCCTTTCCGCCGCCGATGGGGAGCCCTGTGAGAGAATTCTTGAAAATCTGCTCGAAGCCCAGGAACTTGATGATTCCAAGATTAACGCTGGGATGCAGGCGAAGCCCGCCCTTGTAAGGACCGATAGCGCTGTTGAACTGTACGCGGAATGCGTTGTTCACCTGAACCTGTCCCTGATCATCCACCCAGGGCACACGGAAGAGAAGCTGTCTTTCAGGCGTAACAAGCCGCTCCAGCAGAGCATCCTTCCTGTAAGCTTCTTCATTTTCCTCAATCACAACTCTGAGGGATTCCAAAACCTCCTTCACCGCCTGATGAAACTCCGGCTGGGCGGGATTCTTGTCAACTACCATCTGAAATACTTCATCAACATATGACATACGGAAATGTCCTCCTTTAATTTGGTATAATTGTAGCATAGTATTCTTGTATACAACACAGAGTATAAAATACCCTTACTCCTCTGATATTATATAACGGATTCCCAAAAATCTCAAGATACTTTGTGTCTCTGAATGGAAAAATTTTTCGGATTTATTCAGGCAATCTGTATATTACATAGTTAAATCAAAATTATATTATCTGTGTTGGGATTATCCGGAAATTCTGCTTTATAAATACTGTTTTAACATTTCAATATTCTTCTCTTCGAAGTCCATCAGCTCTCTGGCGATCTCCATGGAAACATTTCCGGCGTTTTCATGATGGTTGATCGTCTTCCACATACTGGTAAGTCCACGGTTGGAGCCCTGGATCATAAGCTCCGCGATATGGCTGGTGCTGGTATTTAACATGGTGTTTGCACGGACGCCTCCCCTGAGCATGATGTCCTGAAAGCCGCTCTCCCTGAAGGACGCCGCCCTTCCTTCGAGAAGCCTGTCCGTGGCCCTGTTATAGAGCTCCGCATATTTCATGGATTCCCTGGTGACATGCACGGCCAGATCATCGTCATAGATCCTGTCATTAATGCTGTCGATGGCTTTCATCGCCATTCTGGTATTTTTCTGTACCTCATGTAGGATTTTCACATCATCATTTTTCACGTCTGATACTCTCCTGTCTCTCCGCGAACTGGCTTAATGTCAGAAAATGGGATGAACAAGCTGTCCATCCCATTTCATATTCTTTCCATATTCTGACGTTCTATTCCTGATGTGCTCAATCTTATTCTACATAATCTGACTTGACGTACGCTGTCTGTCCTTTGTACTTTATCCTGGTCCAGCCATCGGCCTGCTTCATAAGAAGCTCCAGCTTATCTCCCTCATACGCTGTTCCCAGAGACTCTGCGTCCGTGCTGGCGCTCTTACGCACCTTCACACTTTCCTTTACAGTTACGGTGCCGCCGGCCGCCTCCTGGGAAGATGTACCGGAGGAATCCGAAGAAGCCTGTTCCGCTTCATTCTGTGAACCCTCATCGGTGGAATCCTGCTGTGTATCGGCCTCCTGCTCCGCAACCACCTCAAGATAGTCGCTCTTGATATACGCCTCTCTGTCGTTATATCTGATCTTGCTCCAGCCGTTTCCTTTTTCCTCCAGCAGGGTAAATTCCTGACCCGTCTGTGCCTTGTCCAGCTTATCCGCTTCCTCGCTGTCGGAGCTTCTGATATTCACCACATCCGTGGCGCGAACTGTCTTTAACAGGGCAGGAGCTCCCTCCTGGCCTTCGGCGTCCTCCCCCTGCGCGGATGCCGCTCCGGTGTCCGCAACCGTGAGAACCTCCTCCTCCGGCCTCTCGGCCTGCGCAAGGATCTCTCCTACATCCTCATTGATCTTTTCCTTCAGATAAGCCACATACTCGTTCAGCTCCTCGTCCTCGGCGAGCATGTCATTGTACTGCACAACCACCCTGTTATTTAAATCAACCACATCGTCCTGCAATGTAACCTGTCTGATATAATCCCACACCGCCACATCGTAGGTACCGTCGTTGATAAAAAAGCTTCCGTCCTCATTCTGTCCGATATAATAAGTCTGCATACCGGGCATGGCCTTCTCCACGTCTGCAAACAGCGTCTCGGAATAAACATAAGCCACATAGGTATTCTCGCTGATACCGGGCTTGGTGTACACATTGAGCACCGGATACGAATCAATGTACTTGCTCAGCTCCTGTACCCGGATCGTGTCAATTTCATCCAGGTAAGTGTTCAGGGATGCAATCGTCTCTATGTCCCCTGCCGCCTGCGCATCATAATAGGTCCGTATTATATTATTAATTTCCGGATGTGTATTTTCCTCCAGCTCATATACGGGAGCCGGTGTCTCCTCCGGCAGAGCGTCGCTCTCTCCTTCGGACACTGCCATGGCGCTCTGGTCAGTCTCACTCTCAGAAACCTCCCTCTGGTTGGCGTTCACCGCAACCAGCACCGTTATCAATACACATACTACAAGAACAAGAGGCATTACAATCTTGTTATGATCCATGATCCACTCTCCGGCCAACACAACCCCTGCCTTAAGTGCATGCTTTTTGTCCTGTTCTGAAACCTTCATAATCATCCTTTCCATATTATTGTCTGCGAAGTCAGGCTCCGCTGATAGCCGTGCAGAATCCGCAACGGATATTCAAGGTGATGCAAATGCACCCGACAGGAATCGAACCTGCATTAAAGGCGTCGGAGGCCTTCGTTCTATCCGTTAGACTACGGGTGCAAATGAATTAAATATTACAAATTTGTTACATCACCTTGAATATCATATCATAAGCTTACGGAATTGTCCAGCCCATCATTTATAAAAAAATTATGAAATCATTAAAAATTTGAAAAAAGATGTTACAGGAGCCTTAAAATCCTGTCCTTTTCCCTGCTGTAGCAGTAGATGGAATCCGAGAGAACCTCGTCCGCAGCCACCTGCGTCCGGTTGATATCGGTCACAATATCCCGCAGCGCCTCCGGATCGATATGCTCTCCCACCGGTACAAGGATTATCTCATGGACGGAACTCGGAAGAAGATACAGATCCTTTCCCACCTTTGCGGCAAACTGCCCAAGGACCCCCGGATAGAGCATGCATGCGGCGCCGTTCAGCTTCTGTCTGTTGGTAAGTACATACATGGGAATTTTTTCCACCAGAAACTCCGCCGCCATCTGCCCGATCAGCTCCTCCATCCAGTCCTCCTGGGGATTTCCCTTCACACCTTCGCCGGGCGAACCGGCCTCCGGAGCCTTCCTCCCCTGTGCCAGCTCCTGTGCCAGCATTCCCTTCATCACCTCCTGCATACTGTCAATGTCCGCCGGGAAAAGCGCGGGTGTGTTGACATACGCCCTCCGGTAAAGCTCCCGGGGAGTGGTTCCCCACTGTCTCATATGCTGATTGTCCACCAGGATAGCCGCTTTTCCATAGAAGGGAGGCTCCTGCACCGTATAATAGTACAAAACCGCAAGATCGTGAAAGAGCCTGTGCGGAACCCTCCGTAGCAGCTCTCTGTTCTTTTCAGCGTTCACCAGCTTAAAGGCCAGCTTCTCCCCGGCCCTCTCAAAGGCAATAAAATCAGAAAGATCCACCTCCTCCGTCAGCTCCGCCCCTCTGAATTCCTGCAAAATTGAGAGCGCGATTTCCTCTGTCTGCTTCCGCGTCATATCCCCGCTGTAAAATCCGTCGATATAAACGGTGGGAAATGTATTCTGCCCTTCCTTCCTTATTATAATGCCCGTCCGTCTGACGCCATTATTCTTATTGACAATTTTTGAGAATACGGTATAGCTGTCTCCCAGCTCCTCCCGCAGTCGTGTGAGAATTGATTCTGTAAAAGATGTGAAACTCAAAGAAGTGTTGTTCATTCATACCTCGTTCTTTCAAACATATCATTTAAGGCTGCACAATCGGGCAGGTGAGGCTTTTTCCCCTGCCCGCCGCAGCCCGCATGCTGCACCGGCAGCAGACTTCCATATGCGGGCCACGCAAAAAAGACAATGAAATCCCTTTCATTGTCTTTAGGCTCTGTTTACTGACCGGACTGACCGTTCAAATTCTCTCCTGAATCCTGACTGGATTTACACTCTGGAAAGATATTCTCCGGTTCTGGTATCAATCTTGATCACATCGTGCATTTCAACAAACAATGGCACATTGACTGTCGCCCCTGTCTCCACGGTGGCGGGCTTGGATGCCCCTGTGGCCGTATCTCCCTTAAAGCCGGGCTCCGTATCGGTGATCTCCAGCTCCACAAACAGAGGAGGCTCTACCGAAAATACGCTGCCGTTGTGGGAGCAGATCTTGACCATCTCATTTTCCTTGACAAATTTGAGCGCATCGCCCACTGTCTCGCCATTTAATGCAATCTGATCATATGTTTCAACGTCCATAAAGTTATACAGTTCTCCGTCTGAATACAGATACTGCATATCTTTTCTATCAATACGTGCCTGTGGACACTTCTCAGTAGGCCTGAAAGTCTTTTCCACTACGCCGCCGCTCTTGATGTTTTTCAGTTTGGTTCTGACAAATGCCGCGCCTTTTCCGGGCTTCACATGCTGGAACTCAATAATCTGGTAAACATTATTATCTAACTCAATCGTAATACCATTTCTGAAATCACCTGCAGAAATCATAAAATATTCCTCCTAAATTTTTCACCATATAATTCCTTACCAGTTTAATATAAAAAACAAGATATTTCAACCATTTTTCCCGAATTTTTACTTGAAAATAACTTTTGAACTTATTTCTCCCGCGCCTTAAGAAGCTCCAGCACAGCATCGATGGCCTGGGTATATCCTGCAAGTCCCTGCCCATAGATCTGCCGGTCACAGGCGGGGGCCGTCACCGAAATCTTACGAAATTCCTCCCTCCGGGTAATATCGGAAATATGGATCTCCACCTTGGGTATGGAAACGCTGGCCAGCGCGTCGTGGATGGCATAGCTGTAATGGGTATATGCGCCAGGATTGATGACGATCCCATCCGTCCCGTCCGAATAAGCGTCCTGAATCCGGTCAATGATGGCGCCCTCATGATTACTCTGGAATACCTCTATGGCAATCCCTCTCTCCTCACCCTTTTTTCCGATCAGCTCCAGCAGATCGTCATAGCTCTGCATCCCGTACACGTCTCGTTCCCTGATCCCAAGAAAATTGATGTTGGGGCCGTTAAGTACCAAAATCTTCATTTAACTTTCCTCTCCTTCTCTTCTCCCATCCGCATTATCGTAAAATTTTTTCAAAAATATCAGCTATTTATGATCTGTTCCACGATCTCGTCGAAGGATTTGCCCGAGACCTCCATAACCACATCCGCACAGGCTTCATAAACCGGAGAACGCAGGGCAAGAAGCCTTCCGATCTCCTCCTGCGGATTCGTCACCTGCAAAAGCGGCCTGGATGTGTCTCCTTTGAGACGTTCATAAATCTCCCGCGGCGTGGCCTTCAGATAGACCACCTTTCCCAGCTCCCGCAGAAGGCCCTGATTTTCCTGCCGCATGGGAAGCCCTCCTCCCACGGAAATGATGTGATGCCGGACGGTTTCGATCAGATATTTCAGACACTGTGTCTCCATCCTGCGGAAGGCATCCTCCCCACAGGTGGCAAAGATCTCCGACACGGACATTTTCTGTTTCTGCTCGATCCACTTATCCGTATCGATCAGGGGCCGCTTCATCTGATACGAGAGCCGGATCCCCACGGTGGTTTTTCCACTGCCCATAAAGCCGGTTAAAATAAGATTATCCTTCATATGTATACTCCTGTATATAATTCAAATCAGGATTTATTTTTCATCACTTCATATACTTCTCCTGCCAGCTCCTCTGAAACGGAAATCTGATTCCACAGCTCATAGGCAATGATTCCCTGATAGAGCAGCATTTTCAGACCGTTAAAGGCTCTGCCCCCCTGCGCCTGTACCAGCTCCATAAAACGGGTGCGGGCAGGATTGAAGATCAGCTCATAGCCCGTATGGATCTTTCGGTAGAAGGCCTCGTCCTCGATCACAGCGCTTCTCGTATTGGGATACATCCCCAGGCTGGTGGCCTGGATCGCCAGAAATTTCTCCTCCGGCAGGTTTTCATAATCGGAAAGAGCCATGGGATACAGGCAGTCTTTTCCAGTTTTTTCGCCAACCTCCAGAGCCAGCGCCCTGGCTTTTTCAATGGAACGGTTCAGCACATAGACCCGGGAAACATTTTTGGAGACGCACAGAAATGCCACCGCCCGGGCTACCCCTCCGGCTCCTAAAAGCACCACCTTTTCTCCCTCCAGACGGACCTTGTCGCTGCACATGGCCCGGTAGAGCCCGGGCATATCTGTGTTATAGCCCTTAAATCCTGATTTGACACGTACCAGGGTATTCACCGCGCCGATCTGCTCCGCCAGCCCGTCGATCTGCGTGAGCGCGGGAATCACATCCCGCTTAAAGGGCACCGTCACGTTTAATCCCAGCAGATTCAGGGCGTAAGCTCCCCTCACGGCCTCCTGCGCCTGCTCCCGCTCCACACGCAGGGGGACATAGACAAGATTGTGGCCCAGCTTCCGGGCCAGGGTATTATGGATGGTAGGGGACATGGTATGCTCCACCGGATTCCCGATCACGCCGCAGACTCTTGTATATCCATCGATCATCTCTCCGCCTCCTGTACAGGATGGGCCTGCGCCCTCCCCTTTACTGACAACAATAGATTTTTCCCTCCTTCCGGCATCTGCGCCGGTAGAAGGCAAGCACCACTTTCTCCAGATAACGCTTCAGCACGATCTGGATCTCTTCCTTTTTATCAATGGGACGGACCAGAATGGAAAAGATCCCCGTATTTCTTGCTCCCCACACATCCGTAAAAAGCTGGTCCCCCACGAAGAGGGTCGTCCCCGGATCCGTCCCCAGCATTTCCATTGCCCGCAGATATCCCTTCCTTGCGGGCTTGCCCGCTTTGAAGATATAGCGTGCCTTCACTGCATCGTTAAACAGCTTTACCCTGGGCTCTTTATTGTTTGAGAGAAACACCACGCCAAAGCCCATCTCCTTAAGGCTTTCGATGAGCGTCACACTCCGCTCGTCCGCCGGGGCCCCATGGGGAACCAGTGTATTATCAATATCAAAAATCACGCCTCTGTAGCCCTTCTCATAGTACCTCCCAAAATCAATCCGGTAGGTGGAGCTCATATAGAGATCGGGATAAAAACATTCCAGCATAAGCATATCCTTCCTGTACTGTTAAACGCCTTTTCTATTGTACAGAAAGGCGGGGCGTTTGACAAGAATTTTTTGGAGCCGGACAACCTTTCCCCGGCTGAGACTTATACTGGAGTATGTAGTTTACATAATAATTTTATGTAAACTTTTTATCTGACCGGACCAGAAACGGATTTTTCTCCTGCATTGAGAAAACATTCCGCAGTCCCCAAAATGCAGGGATGGTATCAGTCCAGTTCGCCCTTCATCGATTCCCAGTCTATAAACAGGCTATAGCGCCGGGTGGTAAAGCGAATCACACAGAGATTGGGATCATCGGGACCGGAAAAATGATTTGCCAGGCCATCATACCACATCTCCCGGCAGGTTTCCGGATCGGTGCAGATCTCCGCCGTACCGGTGAGGGAAATGTGATAGGTTGGAGAATTCAGGCACACGGCCGCCCTGTTGTTCTGGCCAAGGCGCACAGGGCCTGGCGCGCCCCGGCCTGTACAAAATGTAATCCAGCGTATCCCCTCGCTGCGGGAAGGACTGATGGTCGCAGGCACAGGGGAACCGTCCGGATCAATGGTGATAAGTGTGCCGAAGCTGTCCCTGTCCTGACGCACGGTACGCTGAGCGATAATTTCAGCAGCGCGGGCCAGTATAGTTTCTTTTTTGTTCATACAAATTCCTCCCTCATAAAGCGTTCTATTTTGTTGCCAGCCTGATTGTATTATTTATACGGGCCTGCCTGTGAAAACAGCCGGCTTCATTTCGCCGGCTGCACTTCATTCCAGAAATTTTTTCAGTTCATCCATAAAGGTTCCGATATCCTTAAACTCCCTGTATACTGAAGCAAAACGGACATAAGCGACCGCCTCGAGGTTCTTGAGCTTGTTCATTACAATCTCGCCGATCACGCGGCTGGGGATCTCCTTCTCCTCCATGGCGAAGATCTCGTTTTCCACCTCGTCCACCAGCTCTCTGATCTGGTTTGCGCTGATGGGCCTCTTGTGGCAGGCGCGCAGTACGCCGGCCTCGATCTTGGTCCGATCAAAGGTTTCCCGGTTATCGTCCTTCTTGATCACAATCAGAGGAATGGTCTCCACCTTCTCATAGGTGGTAAATCGCTTCCCACACTCATCGCACACCCGCCGGCGGCGGATGGAATTATTATCGTCTGCGGGTCTTGAATCGATTACCCTGGTATTTTCATGGCTGCAAAACGGACATTTCATATGGCCTCTCCCTGTAGTCTGCCTGTTAAATCTTACATAAACGCGCTGACCTGCACAATATTCTGATAATAATACCATTATATTCCGCCCTGGGATTTTTTTCAACAAAATTTTCACTGAAATTTCACAGGAAGGCGGGGAAATATGGCCGAAATGTCAATTTGATTTGCATCCGATCCCGGAATCCGGGTTTTGCTATAATGTATCTCATGCTGTCAGATAATTCTTCATGGTCCTGAGGGCGTTCTTCTCAAGCCTGGATACCTGAGCCTGGGAGATTCCAATCATCTCCGCCACCTCCATCTGGGTCTTCCCCTCAAAAAAACGCAGGCTGATGATTTCATGCTCCCGCTCTCCGAGCTTTTTCATGGCCTCGCTCAGAGAAAGGTGCTCCACCCAGTTTTCCTCCTTATTTTTCTTATCGCTGATCTGATCCATGACGTAGAGCGTATCCCCTCCGTCCGTGAAGATCGGCTCGTAAAGGCTCATGGGATTCTGGATCGCGTCCAGGGCGTACACGATATCCTCCCCGGAAATGCCGATTTCCTCAGAGATCTCATTGATTGTCGGCTCCTTCATATTCTGCCTGAGCAGATTTTCCTTTGCGTAGATCGCCTTGTACGCCGTGTCCTTGAGTGACCGGCTCACACGGATCGTATTGTTATCCCGCAGGAATCTGCGTATCTCGCCGATAATCATGGGTACGGCATAGGTGCTGAATTTTACGTTCAGAGATGAATCAAAATTGTCGATGGCTTTGATCAGGCCGATACAGCCGATCTGAAAAAGGTCGTCCACATTCTCGTTGCTGGATGAAAAACGCTTGATCACACTCAGCACAAGGCGGAGATTTCCTTCGATATATTTTTCTCTCGCCTGCTTATCCCCTGACTCGATCTGTGCAAACAGTTTTTCCTTTTCCTCCGCTTTAAGAAGCGGCAGCTTCGCCGTATTTACCCCGCATATCTCAACCTTTCCCTGTGCCATTGCTCTTTCCTCCTGCTTCCTATACAAGACATGCCGTAAGGCAATATCTGTAATAGAAATCATTCACAAAATGGCCGTAAAATATTCATGCCCGCGCACCCTTTTGCAGACGGAGCATAAAATAAATTATATGGCGAAAAAGAAAGGCGGACGTCATGCTCTATTCCGAACTGAAATGCAAAGATGTGATCAATATGCGGGATTGCAGAAAGCTTGGCAGAATTTCCGATCTGGAATTCGACCAGTGCAGCGGGCAGATCTGCAAGGTGTTTATCCCCGGCGGAAATAAATTTTTCAATCTGCTCTGCACAGAGCCGGATATCTGTATCCCATACAAGGATATCAAGCAGATCGGGCCCGACATTATCATTGTGGATATCAGATGTTAGGGTGCGCAGGCTGCGGATGCAGCCCCGCGTCCCCCACATCTTCAGTAGCTCTCCCGCAGAAGCTCCTTTTTGAGCCGCTTCATGATCTTTTTTTCCAGGCGGGAAATATAGGACTGGGAGATTCCAAGAAGCTCCGCCACCTCCTTCTGGGTCATCTCCCGGCCGTCGGGAACGCCCAGTCCAAAGCGCAGATTGACGATGGTCTTCTCTCTCTCGCTCAGCCTGTCGATGGCCTTTAGCAGGAGCTTTCGCTCCACCTCATTCTCAATATCCCTGTAGATCACATCCTCGTCCGTCCCAAGGATATCGGAGAGAAGCAGCTCGTTCCCGTCCCAGTCCACATTGAGCGGCTCGTCGATGGACACCTCCATTCTGGTCTTGTTGTTCCTGCGCAGATACATAAGGATTTCATTCTCGATGCACCTTGACGCGTAAGTGGCCAGCTTGATATTTTTTTCCGGATTAAACGTGTTGATGGATTTGATCAGTCCGATCGTACCTATGGAGATCAGATCCTCCACCCCTACCCCGGTATTGTCAAATTTCTTGGCGATATAGACTACCAGGCGCAGATTGTGCTCGATCAGGATGGACTTGGCCTCGTCCTCGTACTCCGTCCCCAGATCTCCTATGACCTCGTTTTCCTTCTCCATCTCCAACGGCGGCGGAAGCACCTCCGAGCCGCCTATGTAGTGTACGTCCCCCTGCCTTGTAAGTAAAAAACCCGGCTCCCTGCGGCATATCTTAAACTGCAGCCTGCCCGGTATGGCTACCTTAAAAATCATTCCCAGTTCCTCCCGCTATGTCAATATTCTATACCGATAATTCCGGCGGCAATATCATCTGATAACTGCCTTTTCCGGATACCTTCCCCTTAAATATGGCGATTATCACCTTATCGTACTGTTTCTCGTTTTCCTTTCTCATCACCCTCATGGTATCAATCTCATAGCCTTCCATCACACCGTTTTCCTTTCCGATGCTGTGATAGGGAATGACTCTGTACTTTTCCGGCTGCATCCGTGTTTTCATTCTGTCCCAGGCCTGCGCCTCCAGAATTGCAACCGGTTTTTGGCTGACGGGCTCCGTGAGTCCGTTTCCGGTATCGATCAGCGCCTGAAACTCCACAGGCCCCTCGTCCCCGGGAAGGCTTACCCTGCAAAAGAGATTTCCTCTCCCTGGATTTCTTTTCCTCTCCTGGAAAAGGATTATCCCCCTCCGGCACAGAGCATAGCCTGTAAAGGCCGCGCCTGATAATACCGCTATGGAATCTCCGCCTCCCGAAAGCTCTCCGATCCGCCCCTTCAGAAACAGGATGAACCCTCCCAGAACAAAGGAGAAGGTGTACAGATATCCCATTCCCCGAACAAGCTCCCGGATCCCGTCCGTCCGGCAGGTGATCTTTATCATCAACGCCCCCACCGGGATCATCCCAAAGAGTACCTTCAGTGAACCTGGCAGCTCCGGCAGGCACAGGACGATACAATATCCCGCCGCACCCACTGCGCTTCCCGCAAAAATCCTCGCGTACGTGACAGTCTTTCCGAGAATCTTTACCGTGAGCGCGAGCAGGTACAGATCCATCACCAGATTGACCAGAAATACACTGTCAATGTAAACCGTACCCTGTAATTGCACCCTGCAATCTTTCACCTCCATTTCCCGAAGCGCTCCCGGAAATGGAAGGAGCACTCATGTACCTGTTCATTATAAACATTAATGCTTTCACATTTTGTCAAAACATTGTCCCCCGCCGGTTCATTTATCGCAGAAAACCGACAGGATCCGGCGGGGAAAAATCTATCTCCCCAGCCTTTCCCGCGCCGCATAAAGGGCAGATTCCCCTGCGTGTGTCCGCGCACAAAAAAAGGCTGTCGCAAAAGCCGGAAATTCCACAATATGTATATGTCATTTCAGAATATTGACACAACATATTGTGCGAATCTGCCGTTTTGCGACAGCATCTTTTATGACAGTGAGCCGGCTCGTCAACCGCTCCGGCGCATCGTTCTCACTCTCCGTAGAATACCTCCAGCACACGAATCAGATACGCGATATCCATACTTCCGGCCGTCTCCACAGCAGAGTGCATGGCAAGCTGGGCAAGGCCGATATCCACCGTGGGGATGGACACCTGACCGGCGGAAATGTTTCCAAGTGTGGAACCGCCTCCGATATCCGAACGGTTACAGTAGGACTGGCAGGGAACCTGGGCCCTCTCGCACAGATCCCGCATCACAGCCTCCGACCAGGCGTCTGTGGTGTATTTCTGGCCGCCGTGGAACTTGATCACAATCCCTCTGTTGAGATAAGGCCTTGCCGCGGGCTCAGATTTTTCGGGATGATTGGGGTGCAGGCCGTGGGCGTTGTCCGCGGAAATCATAAAGCTCTCCGTGAGCATCTGCCGATATGCTCTGTTCGTTTTTCCGGATTCCTCCCCGATCCGCTCCAGCGTATCCTTAAGGAAGGTGGAGGCCGCGCCCTGCTTCGTCAGACTTCCCACCTCCTCATTGTCGAAAACTGCGCAGACTGAAATGTACTTCTGAGGCATCCCTTTCAGGAAGCCCTCCAGGGAGGCAAAGACGCACTCCAGATCGTCCAGTCTGGGAGAGAGCATGAGCTCCTGCTGCGCCCCGGCCAGCCTGCCCTGGTCGCGCACATACAGATACAGATCCTTCCCCAGAATATTCTCCCGCTCAACGCCCGCCTGAGAGGCGATCTTTTTCATGAGAATATCGTCCTGCTGCTTTTCCTGCTCCTCCTGCTGTGTGGGGGCGGCGCTTAAAAGCGGCTGCAGATCGATCTGGGGATTGTAAGCCAGTTTTTTGTTCATTTCACGATCCAGGTGAACCGCCACATTGGGGATCACCAGAAGATCCTCGTCGATATTGACGGTTTTGCTGACCAGCCTCCCATCCTCCCGGCAGACAATCCGTCCCGCCACAGAAAGACTTCGGTCAAACCAGGAGGCATAAAGCATTCCCCCGTAGGGCTCCACATTCAGCCTTACATAGCTTTTTTCCACAGAGGTCTCCGCTCCTGCCTTGAGCTTGAAGCAGGGGGAATCACTGTGGGAGGCCACAATATGAAATCCCTTCGCTTCCCCCTGCGGAAGCCTGAACGCGATCAGGGAGGAATCGTTTCTCTTCACAAAATATCCCCTCCCCGGCGCAACAGTCCATGGTTCGCTTTCCCTCAGCTGCGCAAAACCGTTCTCCTCCAGTATTTTTCCCGCATTTTCTACTGTGTGGAATGCGGTTACGCTCCTGTCAATGAACGCGAGACAGCTTTTCGCCGCCGCTAAATTCTCCTTCTGCATCCTCTCTCTCCTGCCTTTCTGTGTGGGCCGCCGCACGGGGCGCACGCTACAACAGCAACAAATTCCCCTGTGCGGCTGTGATCGAGCAGAGGCGATTTTCCCTCTGCCCGCCGCGCGGGGCGCACGCTGCATCGGCAGCAGATTCCCCTGTGCGCCCCTGCGCATAAAAAAGACTGCAATCCCATCATCACAGTCTTTTCACCAAACCAGTCTTTATACATTCTCTGAATCTTCCGGCTTCCCGCATCAGATGAACGTTATTTCTTCTGCAGAAAATCCGGTATCTTAAGGGGCTTGTCCGCCACATTGCTCCTGATATCGCCCGGCGAAGTGATCCCCGGAACCGTCCTGTGCTGGGTGGGCGTTACCGCCGCAGCATGTCCCTGCATATTCCCCGTCTCCGCCCCTGTGGAAGCGGTGGTGCGGAAGTTAATATTGGGCTGAACAGGCCTCGTATATCTTCCCGTAAAAACGCCCTGGGAGGATAAGGTCTTGTTGGAGGGAAGGGTCGCGTCCTCAAGCCCGGTGGCGATCACGGTGATGCGGCAGCTGTCGCACTTGGTGTCGTCATACATGGCGCCGAAGATGATATTGACCTCGTCTCCCGCCAGTTCCTGCACATAGCTTGCGGCATCGGAAGCGTCCGCCAGGGTGATATCGCCGGACACGTTGATGATCACATGGGTTGCCCCCGAAATGGTCGTCTCAAGAAGCGGGCTCTCCACCGCCATCTTGACGGCCTCGCTGGCCTTGTCGTCGCCCTTTCCTTCTCCGATTCCGATGTGGGCGATTCCCTTATCCTTCATAACAGTCTGTACATCCGCGAAATCCAGATTGATCACGGCGGGAACGTTGATCAGATCGGTAATACCCTGAACCGCCTGCTGAAGCACCTCGTCCGCTTTCTTAAGAGCGTCCGGCATGGTGGTGCGGCGATCCACGATCTCAAGCAGTTTATCATTGGGAATGACGATGAGGGTGTCTACATTGTCCTTGATCTTCTCAATACCGTTGATTGCGTTGATCATACGGGCCCGGGCCTCGAACCGGAAGGGCTTGGTCACCACGCCTACGGTGAGGATCCCCATATCCTTGGCCAGCTTGGCAACGATGGGCGCAGCGCCGGTGCCGGTACCGCCTCCCATGCCGCAGGTGACGAATACCATATCCGCCCCTTTAAGCACCGCGGAAATCTCCTCGCTGCTCTCCTCGGCGGCCTTCTCCCCGATCTCAGGCTTGGCGCCCGCTCCCAGCCCCTTGGTGAGCTTTTCACCGATCTGTAAGAGCTTGGGCGCACGGCAGAGCTGAAGCGCCTGCTTGTCCGTATTGATCCCGATAAATTCCACGCCTGTGATACATTCGTCAACCATTCTATTTACAGCATTATTACCTGCTCCGCCTACGCCGATGACGATGATTCTGGCCGCAGATTCAGCTTCGTTAGTCTTAATTTCCAGCAAGAGTGTTTCCTCCTTCATCATTCCCAAAATGAACTGTCATACCATATGCCAGCCTTTGAACTCATATAGTTTATCATATAATCTTTTTCCTGAATTAGCAACCACAAATTTCAGTTTTTTACTCCTGAATTTCTACTTTAATCGCCTTATCCGGCTCAAATGAAATATTTTCCGTCTCCTCGGTATAATTTTCCATGTGCAGAACCCCTTTCTGATCCGTCAGGCTGGGCAGCATGTTCTGCAGACTCATGATCTTTTCGTCCAGATGATCCGCCGTCCCGAGGGCCGCCCGCACTCCCCCGAAATACAGGGTGAGGGTATCGTCGCTCCCGAAATAGATCCTGTCCACGGAGAGATTGTACTTATTCACAAGCTGGGTGATATTCAGAACCGACCTGAATATGGTTTCATCCTCCACCGGAAGGGGTTCATGTACGATCACATGATCAAAGGCAAAGCCCGTCACCATGGGCACTCCCGGCGTGCGCCTGTCCGAGCTCTCCACTACGATCCCGTCCTTGTCGAAATACATGCATTTTTCCAGATATTCCACATATCCCGCAAGGGCCTTCTCGTAGACCTCGATCCTGATGGTATGGGGATCGAGCACCGAAACATCCATCTTTTCCACAAAGGGGATCCCCTCCACGCTTCTGTCCCTGTACTTCAGGGACAGAAGAAGGGAATTATTTCCATAATACCCCTTCATCACCATCCCCATCACTTCCTCATTGGTATAGTGGACATTTCCCTCCACGTACACTGTGGTAACGGTATAATTGGTAATCACATACGCGTACGCGCTCACAAGGCCCGCCACGAGAATGGACAGCATAATCCCGATGATGAGCTGGCTTTTGTGGTTAGCCACAAATCCGCCCGCCGTCTGCTTTTCAGGCTTTACCGGTACAATATTTACTTTCCTGATCATTCCCGCTTTTTTTGTTCTCTTCTTTGCCATCTCTTACCCGATACGGATGTTTGCCCCCAGATTCTGATAATCTCTGCAAATGTCCTCATATCCCCGCTCAATGAAATGACGGTTTGTTATCACGGTCTCCCCGGGCGCCATGCATCCGGCGATCACAAGGGCCGCTCCTCCCCGAAGCTCCTGCGCCGTAACCTGGGCGCCCAGAAGAGAGTCCACCCCCGTGATCACCGCCTGTTTCGTTCCCCGCAGCTCAATGCATGCGCCCATCCTGCGAAGCTGATCCACAATGCGGAACCGGTTTTCAAAGATCGTCTCCTCGATCATGCTTGTTCCCGGTACACAGGCAAGCACCGCCATCAGCGGAGACTGCATATCGGTAGGGAATCCAGGATAGACCTCTGTCTTCAGACAGGGGACCGGAGCCCTGTACCCGCCTGCAATCACGTTCAGGCCCTCCCGTGAAATATGAATCTGCGCCCCGATCTCCTGGGCCGTGCGCAGCACGGCGCGCATCTGAGAGACAGGCGCATCCTCCAGAAAAATATTTCCCCCCGCTCCGAGCACGCTCATCAGGTAGGTGCCCGCCACAATCCGGTCCGCCGGGATGCGGAAGCAGATCCCGTGCAGTTCATGCCCTCCCTGAATGATCAGGACAGGCCCTCCGATTCCCTCAATGACGGCTCCCGCCTCCCGGAGGAACTCGCACAGAGTGACGATCTCGGGCTCTCTGGCCGCATTTTGCAGCACGGTGACCCCTCTGGCCATCACCGCCGCAAGCAGCACGTTTTCCGTAACTCCCACGCTGGAAAAGGGCAGACTTATGACTGTCCCCTCAAGGCATCTGGCCCTGGCGGTAAAACAGCCCTCCTTCTCATAGACAGCCACGCCCATCCTGCGCAGGGCGTCCAGATGCATGTCTATGGGTCTCTCTCCGATCACACACCCGCCGGGATAGGCCATTGTCACCTCCCCCACCCTGCCCAGCATGGCTCCCAGCAGCGTGATGGAGGATCGCATCCCCGTAACATTCTCCCCGGACATGGTATCTTCCGATATATTCCTTGCGTCAATGGTAAGGGTATGTCCCTTATGCCTGACCCTGCACCCGATACTCTCAAGCAGCGCCAGCATATGCCGGACATCCGAAATCTGCGGACAGTTTTCCAGGGTAGAGACATCCCTGATCAAAAGGGCGGCGGCCATCACCGGCAGCACCGCGTTTTTTGAGCCCTGTATCCTGGTCTCTCCAAAAAGAGCGCTTCCTCCCCGTATATGAATAGTATCCAACTTCTCACCATCTGCCTTCCGGTTTCAAATTGTGACCTATTCTACTATATGTAACCGGAGAAAAATGGTTCCCTTCTTACAAGTCCTTCAGATGGATCCCCCTGCCCACGCTTAAGACCAGCCCGATCTCCGCCAGAAGGAACATTACCGAGGAACCCCCGTAGCTGATAAAGGGAAGGGAAATACCCGTATTGGGTATGGTGTTGGTCACCACCGCCACATTCAGAATGACCTGGATGGCGATATGCCCCATGACGCCCACCACTAAAAGGGCCCCGAACAGATCCGACGCATTGTTGGCGATGACCATGAAACGCCAGATCAGGAGAAGGAACATGAGGAGAATGGAGACAGCCCCGAACAGCCCCAGCTCCTCGCAGATGATGGAGAAAATCATATCGTTCTGGGCCTCGGGCATGAACCCCAGCTTCTGCTTGCTCTGGCCAAGCCCCTTTCCCAGGATCCCGCCGGAGCCGATGGCGTAGAGGGATTGCAGCGTCTGAAAGCCCTTGCCGCTGGCGTAGGCCTCCGGATCCAGCCAGGCCAGGATACGCGCTCCCCGCACGCCAAGCGCGCTGGTGCTCTGGGTCTCGTTGATCTTCACAATCACGAAGACTGCCAGGGCGCACACCGCGATCCCTGCGATCCCCAGAAGGACAAAGCGCTTATAGTCCGGGGAGGACACATAAAGCATCAGAACCGCGATCCCGAAAATGATGATGGCCGAGCTCATATTCTCAGTGATCTGCCAGACCAGAAGGGAGATCACGCCCGGAAGCGCCAGCACCATGGCAAATCCCTTCCAGGATCTGGTCTTGCGCCCCATCTTGCAGATCAGGCTGGCCAGAAAGAGAATGACCGCCACCTTCGCGATCTCCGCGGGCTGGATGGAGAAGCCCAGAATCATCAGCCACCTTCTGGCCCCGTGGGACTCATAGCCCAGGGGCGTCAGAACCAGGATAATCAGCACAATGGACACCGCGCATCCCAGAAAGGCAAACCGCTCCCAGAAATGGTAGGGAATATTCGCCACCACGATCATGACAACCAGCCCCAGCACTGTGGAGAGCGCCTGCTTTCTCAGAAAATAGGCGCTGTCCCCCCTGTAGTTTAAGCTGGCGTCGTAAGAGCTGGCGGAATAGAGCATCACCAGCCCGAAAGCCAGCAAAAACAGTACCACAAAGAGCAGGGTATAGTCAAAAAAGGTCTCCTGCCGCCGGGTCTGTCTTCTTCTCTGATTGTTTCCGTACCGCTCTTTTCCTGCCACGCTCAACTGACTCCAATCTTTTCAACCAACTCTTTGAACAGCTTTCCTCTGGCCTCATAGTTGGGGAACATCCCCCAGCTTGCGCAGGCCGGCGAGAGAAGAACCGCATCCCCCGGCCTGGCCTGCTCCACGCAGACCGCAAAGGCCTGCTCAAAGCTGTCCGCAAGGATAATATTCTCTATCCCGTGGGCTCTTGCACAGGCCGCAATCTTCTCCCGTGTCTGACCGATCAGCACCAGGGCTCTGACCTTCCCGTCAAAGGCCTCGATCCAGGCGTCGTACTCGCTCTGCTTATCATAACCGCCGCCGATGAGCACCGTGGGCCTGGTCATGGCCCGGATCCCCTGGATGGCCGCTTCGGGATTGGTTCCCTTGGAATCGTTGTAATAGTCCACCCCGTTCCTGGAAGCCACAAACTCGATTCTGTGCTCCACCGCCTTAAAGCTCCTGATGGTCCTGAGTATGATCTCCATGGGCGCCCCCATGGCAAGACAGATGGCGATGGCCGCCATCACGTTCTCCACATTGCACATGCCCACCAGATTCATGTCGCCGGTTCCCATCAGCTCCGTCACCTTCCGCCCGTTCTGCCCATCCGCCGCGGCGAGACAGATCCTCTCTCCCCTCAGGAAAATCCCTTCCTCCAGCTCTCTCCCGGAGGAAAAGAACACGGGCCGGGCGGGGCATCTGCTCCCAAAATCCCTGGCATACGGATCCTCGAAGTTGAGCACGCACACATCCGCATCCGTCTGGTTTCGGGCGATGGACTCCTTGGCCTGCACATAACACGCCATGGTATGGTGACGGTCGAGATGATCCGGCGTGACGTTTAAGATGGCGGACACCGCGGGTCGGAAAGCGTGTATGGTCTCGAGCTGGAAGCTGCTGATCTCCGCAACGATCACCGTGTCGTCCTTTGTCTCCAGCGCTATCTCCGTGTAGGGGTTTCCGATGTTTCCCACCACATACACGGAGGGGAAGACCGCCGAGAGAATCTCTCCCACCAGCGTCGTTGTGGTGGTCTTTCCGTTGGTGCCGGTGATGGCCACAATCCTTCCCCTGGAGAAGGCGCCGGCCAGCTCGATTTCCCCCCAGATGGGGACGTTATTTTTCTTATATTGCTCCAGAAAAGGCGCGTCTATGGCAACGCCGGGGCTGATCACCACAAGAGAAAACGCTTTTTGCTCCTGCTCCGGAACAGACACCGTCAGGATTTCAAGGCCCGGGATCTCTCCCGCCCGCTCCCTCACCTTTTCCACATCCAGCTTATCGTTGCTGTCAAAAAGCACGGGGACAGCGCCGACCGCCCCGAGAAGCCGGGCCGCTCCGATTCCGCTCTTTCCGGTTCCCACTACCAGAACCCTTTTATTTTGTAAGTCCATTTTAACCAACTCCCATCTGTCCGCTTTGGCAGATATATAAATCCGGATGTCCTGCGGGGTTCATTCCATCATTCACAGTCCCAGAAGGGCCAGCAGGCACAAAAGGGCCGTCACAATGGAAAATACGGCCGCCACCTTCGTCTCCTTCCAGCCGCACAGCTCGAAGTGATGGTGAAGAGGCGCCATCTTAAAGATCCGTCTGCCGCCGCTGATTTTAAAATATAACACCTGTATGATCACAGAGAGCACCTCCGCCAGGTAGATGAAGCCCACGATCGGCAGAAATAACGGCATCCGCATCATATAAGCGCAGGCCGCCACAAAACCTCCCAGCGCAAGGGAGCCTGTATCTCCCATAAAAATACTGGCCGGATATACATTAAACAGCAAAAATCCCAGAAGCGCTCCCGTCACGGCACAGGTCACCGGCACGATCTCCGTCCCGGTCCCCACCGCCGCCACCGTAAAAAAGGTGGCGACCATGACGGTGACGCTGGCCGCAAGTCCGTCCAGCCCGTCAGTAAAATTCACACCGTTGACCGTACCGATCACCGCCCCGAATAACAGGGGAAGGTTCAGCCAGCCAAAATCCACATAATATCCCTTTACAAAGGGAATACGCAGCATCAGAAGCGCTTCTCCGCTCCCATAGAGATACCGGGCAAACACCCCCGTCACGATGATCTGTAAAAGCATCTTCTGCCAGGCGCGAAGCCCCATGGAGCGCCGCAGCACCACCTTGATATAGTCGTCCAGAAAGCCGATCATCCCAAAGCCAAGGGTCAGAAACAGGACGGGCATGATCCTGGGACACTGCTTCGCATAGAGCGCCGATGTGACGCTCACGCTGAGCAAAATCAGAATTCCGCCCATGGTGGGCGTTCCCGACTTCTTCAGGTGGGCTTTGGGGCCGTCCTCCCTGACGGTCTGGCCCGCCTTGAGCCTTCTCAGCAGAGGGATCACAACGGGTCCCAAAACCGCGCTCAGTCCGAAGGATATCAGTATGGGCATTACTATCCTGCTACCTGTCATAGCCTGCACCTCTCAATTATAATCCATTTTCTCCAAATAAGGAAGAATATTTTCAAAAAGCTGTCGCACTACCGGAGCCGCCACCTGGCTTCCGTAATAATTCCCCTGGGGCGTGTGGACGATGGCCAGAGCCAGCACCTGGGGATCGTCCGCCGGGGCGAATCCAAGAAAGGAGGCGATATAACGCCCGCTCCCTCTCGGCAGAGTCTGGCTGGTGGCGGTCTTCCCGCCCACCCTGGCGCCCTCCACATAACCGTTTTTTCCGGAACCGCTCTCCACCACCTGTTCAAGAATCATCCGCATGGTGGCGGAGGTTTCCTCTGATACAATATGCTCCGTCACCGGATAAGAGAACCTTTTCATCTCCGTTCCCTCACGGTCGGCAGTCATGACCGCCAGATGCGGGGTGATCCGGTTCCCTCCGTTTATGATGGAGGAAACGGTGGTGGCAAGCTGGATGGGCGTGATCTGGAAGGACTGGCCAAAGGATACCGTGGCCAGCTCCACCGCCTTCATGTCCTCCATCTTATGCATAATCGTCCCCGCCTCCCCGGGCAGGTCGATACCCGTCCTGTCTTTCAGTCCGAACTGAGTAAAATAACGGTAGTAATTCTCCACTCCAAGGCGCAGCCCCACCGTGATAAACACCGGATTACAGCTGTTCATAGTCGCTTCTATGAAATTCTGCGCCCCGTGCCCGGCAGTCTTGTGGCACCGGATCCTGCGGTCCTCCACCATGATAAAGCCGGGACAGCTGAACCGGTCCTGGGGCGTCACCACTCCCTCCTCAAGCCCGGCGGCGGCGGTGATGATCTTGAAGGTGGAGCCTGGTTCATAGGTATCGTTGATGCAGCCGTTACGCCACATGCGGTTGAGCTGTTCCTGGGTCTGCTCCTGGGTGAGGCTTTCCGCATCGATTCCCTCCGGCAGGGTATAGGGATTGTTCAGATCAAATTCCGGCACATCCACCATGGCCATGATCTCCCCGTTCTGAGGATTCATCACCAGAATGGAAACCCGCTCCGCCTCCTTGGTCTCCATCACCTGTCTGGCGAGCTGGGTGGCATAGCTCTGGATATTCATGTCCAGGCTGGTGTAAAGATCATGCCCCGGCACAGATTCCACCCGTTTTTCTCCCGCCGCGTCGATCTCCACGCCCCTTGCGTCGGTGACCGTCAGTATAAGACCCTCCTGCCCCCTGAGGTATTCCTCGTATTTCACCTCCAGGCCGATGATTCCCTGATTGTCTCCCCCGGTAAAGCCCAACACCTTGGACGCCAGGTCGTCATAGGGATAATAACGCTTGTAATCCTCGTCTACCTTCACGCCCTCCAGGTTGTAGGACCTGATGGCATCCCCTTTTTCCTTTCCCACATTACTCCTGATCCGCTCTATGGAGGAATACTTTTCCACACGCTTCCTGACATACTCCTGGGAAAGCTCCAGCTCCTTACTGAGGACCTCCACCACCCGGTCGGGATCCCTGATCTGGTTATGGATCACCGAGATGGTACAGACGGTTCTGTTGTCCGCGATCACCGTGCCGTTGGCGTCCAGAATTCTTCCCCTGGCAGCCTTGATGCTTCTCTCCCGCTCATGAAGCTGATCCGCTTTTTCCGAATAGTAGTCGGATTCAAACACCATCAGATACCCCAGCCGCACAGCGAGAAAAAGGATAATCGCCATGGAGCCGAAAAAGATGGTAACGATTTTCTTTCTATGATAGGTTTTGTTATTCAACTAAAAACCTCACGGAACAGATATTACTACAATTTATTACCTGTTCCATGAGGTTATTCTCTTTTATCCTGTGTTATTTGTCTCACTGTCCGCTCTGCGGCGTGGGTGTGGGAGACCCTGAAGGCTCCGGCGAGACCGACGGGGACGGACTCTGTCCCGGCGAAGCCGACGGATCAGAGGCGCCTGCCAAAGCTGCGCCGCCATCAAAGCTTCCGCCAATCACGGCTCCCGTCACCGGATCCACATATTCTCCGGTGTCAGGATCCCTGGCATAGCCGGTCTCCGGGTCGATGGGGAAGTCCTTCCAGGGCTCCTGCCTGGGTTCATTTTCCTCTCCTGTCCCTTCTCCTCCTTCTCCCTCGCCGCCCTCTCCCTGGGCGGGATCTGTGGGGCCTGTCCCTTCCTCCCCCTCGGGAGATTCTCCCTCCGCTCCCGCAGGAGGAGTCATAATCTCGATCTTAAGGGCCTCAAGCTCCTCCCGCTCATTGTCGGAGAGCTCCTCCGTCATGAAAATCCCCAGATAGGGCAGAACCTCCGTGAGGACATTGCGCACGATCCCGGTGGCAAACTTGGCGTCCGCCTGGAGATCCCCCACGATATTGGCCCTGTCCACCACTACATAGATGGCGATCTGCGGATCGTCCGCCGGAGCGTATCCCATGAAGGATACCACGTACTCCTTGTTGCCTCTTGGCAGGGTCTCCGCCGTTCCTGTCTTCCCACCGATCATATAGCCGGCAGGACGGGCGGTCTTTCCGGTTCCGTTTTCTCCGGACACCACCAGATTACACATCTCCCGCACCTTTGCGGAGGTGGTCTCGGAGATTACCTGCTTCAAAATCCTGGGTTCGATGTTCTGCACGGTAGCTCCGGAGGGGCTCACAATCTTACTGACCACATGGGGCTCATAGTAGTACCCGCCGTTGATCAGGGCGCAGAAGCCGGCGATCATCTCGATCATGGTCACGTTATAGCCCTGGCCAAAGCTGCCGGTGGCAAGCTCGGTCGGGCCCATGGGACCCGCCAGGCTCTCGTCGTTGTACACCAGGTCGGCCGTCCGGGATTCCCCCGCCAGGTCGATATTGGTCTTGAGCCCCATGTTGAAGATATGCTGGAACTCGGTAAAGGTCTCGATCCCTGTGGCCTGGGCCACATACATCATGTTCACATTGCAGGAGCACTCTATTCCCTGCGATACGGTCAGATATCCGTCCCCCCATTTGTTATGGCACTTGATTTCATGCCCGCCAATATCCAGCTTCCCATTGCAGGTATAGCCTTCATTCCCCGTGATACTTCCACTCTCGATCCCCGCCGCCACAGTGAAGGGCTTGGCCACCGATCCGGGCTCGTAGGTATCGCTGATGCAGAAGTTTTTCCACAGCGCGTTCAGATTCTGGTAAAGAGCGTCCGCATCCTGCTCCAGGGTACGCACATTCTGCTCGTTAATGTATTCCTGGGTCTTTTTTCCTTCCTTATCCAAAAGGCGCATTCCCAGCAGCGCGTCCGTATTTCTGGTATCGTTTAAGTCAAACACCGGGGAGCTGGCCATGGCGAGCACGCCCCCGGTATCCACATCCATCACGATTGCGCCCACATTGTTAGCTCCGTTTCCCTCATGGAACTGATCGCGGAATTCCTCGTCGAATTTCGCCAGGTATTTCTCCACGATCCGCTGGATATTGATGTCGATGGTGGTGACGATGCTGTTGCCGTCCTCCGCCGGAATGGTGGTCCGCTCCAGATTGGAGTCGTCGTTTAAATAGCCGTATTCTCTGCCGGAGGTTCCGGAGAGCACATCGTTATAATGTTCCTCCAGTCCGTAGGAGCCCACACTGTCGCTGGTGGTAAAGCCGATTACATCGCAGGCCAGGCTCCCGCCGGGATATACCCGCTTGTACTCATCCTCAAACCAGATTCCCTTTATGTTGGAGTCCTCCGCCTCCATCAGCTCCACAAAGCCGCTGATCTGTTCGTATTCCAGCCGTTTTGCCAGCACCTTATATCGCGAGGTTTCCTTATTGGCCTCTATGTAGCTGCGCACCTGGCCTGTGTCGATTCCAAGCTGACTGCGCAGCGCCTCCATGGTGGGCTCCAGGTACTCCTCCTTTTCCGAGACGGCCACGGCGTCCAGAATCACGTTGTAAACCTTCTCGCTGGAGGCCAGAATGCTTCCGTTGGCGTCCAGAATCGATCCCCTCTTACAGGGAATCGTGGTGCTGTCATAGCGCTGCTGGGAGAGAACCTGTTTCTTGTACTTCTCTCCCCGGTCTCTGGTGATGGCCAGAAGCCGGTAGGACAGTCCCACAAACGCTACCAGGATCATCAGAAACAATACCAGCAGCTTTTTCTGCATTTTAATCGTAAATCTGTTATTTCGCTTTCTTCTCACATTTCCACCTGCTTATCATCCTGCCGGACTCACTGCGGAATATTTCCGGTCTGTCTGATATAATCGCTGCCCTCGCCGTTAAAGCGGATGATCTGCCCCTCCTGCGCATACTGCATCCCCAGCTCCTGTATGGCAATCCGTTTCACCTCTTCCAGATCCACGCTGCTGGTGATTCTGCTGTAGTTCTCGTCGTTATCCATTTTCAGATTATTTAAGGTGCTCTCCAGTGCCGCGATATTCTTGATGCTGTTGGTGATATCCGATTGCAGAGTCAGATAGGCCGTAAGGATCAGCGCCGCCCCCACCATGGGGATCGCCAGGGAGAGCACGGAGCCGATGTTCATGTGCAGCGCCCGCTCCCGGTTTTTGCGCGTTCTGGGACTTACCTTCCTGCGTTCCTGTCTTCTCTCCTCATAAGCCGGAACAAGCTCCAGCTTTCTGGCAGTATTTCCGTGCACATAAACGCTCTCTCTGTATGCACTTTGTCTTCTGTTACCTGTGTTTACTGCCATAGTCTGCAATCTCCTGTCATATATGCCGCGGGCTCCCTCTCCCACAGCCCGGACGTCTACACGCCCCTTTCATCATTTTCTGCTTTCTCAAAAATCCTCAGTTTCGCGCTTTTGGCTCTGGGATTTACCTCCATCTCCTCTTTTCCCGGCAATACCGGTTTTGATGTGACCACCCTTCCCCGGCTGACCTTTCCGCAGATACATACCGGAAATTCCGGCGGACAGCTGCACGGATTCGCCGCATTTCGGAAGGCGTTCTTTACGATCCGATCCTCCAGAGAATGAAATGTGATGATACAGATTCTTCCCCCGGGAGCTAACAGATCGATCAGTCCCTCCAGGGAATCCTCAAGCGCCTGCAGCTCCCCGTTACACTCGATCCGTATGGCCTGGAAGGTTCTTTTGGAAGGATGTCCTTTCTCCGAACGCATTCTGGCCGGGATAGCCGCCCGGATGATCCCGTTTAATTCTTCCGTGGTCTCAATGGGCTTCTTCTGTCTGGCTGCCACAATATGTCTGGCTATGTTTTTTGCAAATTTATCTTCGCCGTAATCCCGGATCACCCGGAACAGCTCTCTCTCCTCCCAGGTATTTACAATGTCTCTGGCCGTCAGGCTCTGACGCTGATCCATCCGCATGTCAAGAGGCGCGTCAAACCGGTAGGAAAAGCCTCTCTCCTGTGTATCAAGCTGGTAGGAGGATACCCCGAGATCTAATACCATCCCGTCGATCTGACTGACGCCGCACGCAACCAGCAGCTCCCTGGTATCCCGAAAATTCCCCCGAAGAATGCTCACCTTTTCCCCGAAGGGCGAAAGCCTCTCCCCCGCCGCCCGGATGGCAGCCTCATCCTGATCGATTCCGATCAGCCTGCCGCCCTCTCCAAGGCGCGCCGCAATCTCCCGGGAATGTCCGCCGCCGCCCAGCGTTCCGTCCACGTAGATCCCCTGCGGCTTTATCTTAAGTCCTTCAATTGTCTCCCAAAGCAACACGGATGTGTGTTCGAATGCCATTGCCGCTCCTTAAAAACTGATTCCCAGGTCGATCATGTGTCTGGAGATCTCCTCCATATCCTGGCAGGTCACGGTTCCCTCCCATCTGTCCTTACTCCAGATTTCCACTCTGCTTCCCACGCCCACAAGCACCACATCCTTCGTGATATCCGCAAACTCGCGCAAAACCCCCGGGAGCAGGATTCTTCCCTGTTTGTCCACCTCAACGCTGGCCGCTCCGGCCAGGAAAAAACGTGTAAACTGTCTTGCCTCTTTATCGATCATGGGTAAACCGCGTAATTTCTCCTCAAAGGCCTGCCACTCGGGACCGTCGTACACGAACAGGCAACCGTCCATTCCTCTGGTCACGACAAATTCATCCCCCAGCGCCTCCCGGAATCTGGACGGGATAATCAGTCTGCCCTTGGCATCTATTGTATGGTTGTATTCTCCCATAAACATATGCGTTCACCCTGCCATGCCTGTCCCTTTTCCAAAAAGCAATGGCTGCCTCTTCTCTCAAAGTGGCCTGGAAAATCGGGAAGCGATCCGCCACTTTCTACCACCTGATATACACTATCCTCCACTTTCTACCACTTTATGTTTCATTTTAACCCAATTCCTCCCCCCGCGCAAGTAAAAAAAGAGCTCCGCGGTTTTCTGCGAAGCTCCTGATTCCTCGAATCATCTGATTTGTACAATATGTGGGTGTTTCTTTCGGTTTCTCATACCAGATATGCTATTCTGGCTCTCAAAAAAACTTATCGCGAAGCCGGCCGGCCCTCTCAGCGCGCACCCTCCGGCCGCTTTCTCACTCTGCCTCCGGCCCTTTATCCGCGGCCCTTCTGCGTCGTCTCACCACCAGATCGCACACCAACGCACCCACGAACAGCACGATGGCCAGCACCTGGGAAACCGGCACTGTTGTCCCGGGAATGAAGAGCTGATCCGTCCGTATCCCCTCAATCCACGCTCTCCCCAGCCCGTAGCCGCCAAGATAGAGCAGGGCAATCTCCCCCTCGAATTTTTTGTGCTTCCAGTAGAGAAGCATCACCAGCAACACAGCCAGATTCCAGAGGCTCTCGTACAGAAAAGTGGGATGCACCTGGATGTAGTTTGCCCCCTCCTCCATGTGCGCCAGGAGCGACTGTGAGATATCCCACTCCCGCACCGCGGCCACCGGAAGCCGCATGGCAAGCAGGCCGTCCGTGTACTCCCCGAATACCTCCCGGTTGGTGAAATTTCCCCATCTTCCGATGGCCTGTCCCAGAATCAGCCCGGTTACGGCCGTATCCGCCATCCGCAGGGCGTTCTGCTTTTTCAGCGCCGCGTACACAAACAGGGTGGTAAAGCCGGCGATCACGCCGCCATAGATGGCGAGCCCTCCCTCCCGGATGTTAAAAATCTTAAGGAGGTTGTCCTTATACAGATCCCACCGGAAAATCACATAGTAGATTCTCGCCCCCACCACGGAGAGAAAGACCGCATATATGGAAAAATCCCAGTACAGATCGGGATCCTGCCCTGTCACTTTGGCCTGCCTGGCCGCCATCAGGATCCCGGCAATCACACCGAGCCCGATGATCGCCCCGTAGAGAGCGATCTCAAAACCAAACACCGAAAAGCTCTTTGGCACATTCCTCAGATAAATCCCCAGATTTGGGAAAGAGATATCCATTATATCCATAAATATCCTTCCTTATTTTATACATTGAAGCGGAAGAGGATCACATCCCCGTCCTTTACCACATAGTCCTTGCCCTCCATACCGACCAGACCCTTTTCTCTGGCGGCCGCAAGAGAGCCTTCTCTGAGCAGATCCTGGTAATTGACCACCTCCGCCTTGATAAAGCCTCTCTCAAAATCGGTATGTATCTTTCCCGCCGCCTGCGGCGCTTTCGTGCCGATTTTGATGGTCCAGGCTCTCGTCTCGTCCTCCCCCGCCGTCAGGAAGCTGTGAAGCCCCAGCAGATGATAGCTGGCCTGGATAAGCTTTTCAAGCCCGGACTGGGAAAGCCCCAGATCCTCCAGGAACATCATCCGCTCCTCCTCGTCCAGCTCCGCAATCTCCTGCTCGATCTGGGCGCAGATCACACAGACCTCGCTGCCGTTTTGCGCGGCAAATTCTCTCACTGCCTGTACTCCCTTATTCTCCGCACCGTCGCTGGCAAGATCGTCCTCCCCCACATTGGCGGCGAAGATCACCGGCTTGCCGGTGAGCAGATTGAAGGAGGACACAAGCGCCTCCTCGTCCTCATCCCGGGGCTGATAGCCTCTGGCAGGCTTTCCCTCCTCCAGATGAGCCTTTAAGGCCTCCAGCAGGGCGGCTTCCTTTCCAAGAGTCCTGTCCATCCTGGCGGCCTTACCCACTCTGGAGATTCTGCGCTCTAACACCTCAAGGTCGGCAAAGATCAGCTCCAGGTCGATGGTCTCGATATCCCGCAGAGGATTAATATCCCCGTCCACATGGATCACATTGGAGTCCTCGAAGCAGCGCACCACATGCACCACCGCGTCCACCTCCCGGATATGGCTTAAGAACTGGTTCCCAAGTCCCTCTCCTTTGGAGGCTCCCTTCACCAGTCCGGCGATATCCACAAACTCGATCACGGCAGGCGTCACCTTTTTGGAGTGGTACATATCCCCCAAAAGCTTCAGCCGCTCGTCCGGAACCACCGCAATCCCCACATTGGGGTCGATGGTACAGAACGGATAGTTGGCGGATTCCGCTCCCGCCCTTGTCAGTGAATTAAATAATGTGCTTTTGCCTACGTTTGGAAGGCCTACGATGCCCAGTTTCATTTCTCTGTATATCCTCCTTAAAAAGCCTGATTTTATGCAGTTTCTGAAAAATTCTGTTTTATTGCCGCACCGGTTCCGCACCAGTCTGGTGTGGAAATATGGGCAGACAGCCCGCGTCAGAAAGTCATCGGACGATTAAATATTATATCATGCCAGACTGGCTTTCATCAATAATATTTTGAATCAGGATAGCAGCGGGCCAATAACATAATTCAGGAGAAATGATGATTTATGCATCAAAAGAAAAGCACAAATATTTCAGGTAAAAATACAATCCCCAATCCTGGTCATTGGCATAGGAATCATAAAACTCCCCTTCCCTGCCATTTACCTTAAAGGGATAAATATAGGCGCAGGACACCCTTCCGTCTGCGAAGATCATTGGCAGCACCGCCCTTCTCGAATGACCCATCCCCGCCAGCATAGACACTTTAAACGAAAGGATTCTATCCGGTTCTCAGTTTTGCTCGTTTTTTCATCTTCACAGGATAGCGGAACGATTTTTCTCTTGCCCGCTGTGCCTGTGTGACGACTTATTCAAAAGCTGCTATGCCGCTTTCAAATCTGTCTGGTGTCTACGGTAGTAGTCCTCCGGCGTCAGATAGCCGTTTGCCTCGTGGATACGCTTACGGTTATAAAATATCCATATATATTCGAATACTGCTGATCTGGCTTCCCCTGTCGGAGTGCAGGATACAACCCTCAGTTGACCGCGTATGCCGCACAGCATCTTTCAGGGCAGCTATCACAAGTTCTTTTGTCATACGCCCGTCCATGGATATGCCGACGATCTTATTCCCGCACAGATCCATGACGCCCGCAAGGCAGAGCCAGCCTTCATCCGTCGGGATATAAGTGATGTCACTTACCATCTTCTGTCCGGGCCTGTCAGCTTTAAAATCCCTGTTCAGGATATTTTCTGCTACCGCAAGGCTGTGCCTTGAATTTGTTGTTGCTTTATATTTTTTACGGACTTTTGACCGGATGCCGTTTTCACGCATGATGCGCTCTATCCGTTTGTGGTTCAACTGCTCATCTGACTTCCGGTTTACCTCATGGGTGATCTTTTTGCTGCCGTAAGTCCCGCGGGACGCTTCATGGATCCGGCGTATCTGTTCCAGAAGGGAGCGATTCTCCAATTGGCGGGCGCCTGGTGTTCGTCTGCGCCATGCATAATAGCCGCTTTTGGAGACCTGAAGCCATTGCGCCATCTTTGCGATCCGGTATTTGGAACGGTTGTGTTCCATGTAAAGATAACGGATCACTTCAGGTTCTTGGCAAAGAAGGCGCTTGCTTTTTTTAGGAATTCATTTTCCTCTTCCAGATCTTTAATGCGTTTTTTGAGGGCGCGCAGTTCGGCATCCTCCTGATGGAGATTACCACTGCCGACAAAGGGTTCTGTGGGATGTTCCTTAAAGCGGGACATCCATGTGCAGAGGGTATTTACATTAATGCCCAGTTCCCTTGCGACCTGTGCTGCAGGTATTCCCGGCTGAACACGCTTACATGCTTCTTCCTTGAATTCGATACTATACGTCTGTGCCATAACCTTTCCTCCTGACTCTGTTGGATAGATTATACCATTCGTTCTACATGTCTATCTAATGGGGTATGAGGCACTCTGCGTCTGACTTGTGCTGGAATCCCGCAATAAAATCTTCTGCATACACCGCCAGGAAGCACTTCCCTTCTGTCTCTTTCAACACGACAAACTTGTACCATAGCTGACCTGCTATAATAAAGTAGTAACGGGAGTGGCTAATAAGATATACTGAAAATAATTAAGAAAGAGGTACTTATTATGCCGCAAAATTACACACCCGAATTTAAAAAGAAGATTGTCCGTCTTCATGAGGAAGAAGGTCGTACCTACAAAAGCATCACCGCAGAATATGGTGTATCCAAAGCCAGCATCTCCAAATGGTGCCGCGAATTATGTGAAGAATGCCAGACAAGCCCCCAAGACAAAGAAGAATACGACTCCATGAAAGAGAATCTCCGCTTAAAAAGGGAAAACGATGAATTGAAGAAGGAAATAGCCTTCCTAAAAAAAGCGGCGGCATTCTTTGCAAAGGAAATCGATTAGAGGCTTATCGATTCATAGACCAATATCGTGAGGAATTCGGAATCCGCTGGCTGCTGCGCCGATTGGACATATATCCGAATGCCTATTACAACTACCGGAAACACCGAAAGTACCCATTTGAAGGAAAGCGGGAAGGGCAGCTTTGAGGATACCGTCCTGAAAGCCGCAGTCGCAACAGATTTACTACATAAAGCATAAAGGATAAAAAAGAACCGGCAGGGATTGGCTGGTTCCCTTGTTCCATATCAGTGCGGGGAGGCGGTGGTCAATGGAAAAGGTGAAATGCCCGAACCCGAAATGTGGGCGACGCATCTTTGACATTGAGGAGATGCCGTGATTAACTGCCACATTTTGACTTGTCTATTTCTCCGATTACGCATGCCCAAAAGCCTCGCCATAGCCCGCTGCGCTTACGTTTTTTGACATACGTCCTCGAAGAAATATCCTGCGCAATCTGTATCACTTATTTTCCTGCAGTTCCTAAGTTATCTGAACAGGAAACACCAAAACGGAATTAGCCATGAGGAAATATTCAAGGTTGCTAATTCAAGACTTGGCTGGTACAGAAGATGTGGAATGAACGTAGTGAATTTCATAATCAGTAAAGATTTGCTTGAAAATAGGATAAGTGACGGAGCAGGACTGCTTAATCCCCTATCCTCTTACTTAGTTAAAGTTGAAATATAAGTTGTAGAGCCGTATACGAGTCCCGTACGTACGGTTCAATGAGAGGGGCGGGAAACTTATTCTCCCTCTACCCTATTACCTGTCTTTCGGGGGAAAAATCTGTACGTTGGGATAAAGTGAATGATATTTAGCGGAGTTTATGTTACAGTTAAACTATATGAATGACGAAATGGAGGAAAATGTTTTGAAAAGGATAGTGATCACTTTTATAGAATGTATATGTTTTTTCCTGGGGTGGGCAATATTGTCAGCAGTGTTGCCGTTGTCCAATTCGGATAATCCTGCCGTATGGAGATTATGGGCAGAAATCACACCGCTGCTGTCGATTATAGCTTTTACATTCATTTTTTGGATAATTAAAAAGAAAACTATAAAATTACATCTTTTTAATTATCCGATAAAAGGAGTTTTGATAGGAATTATAACGGGAATTTTGTGGTTAGGATTTCCTGTTGTTATTATGAAGTTGATGAAAGCTATAGATTTTAGCGGAAAGAATGATATTCCTTTATTTTTTGTGTGGATATTGGCAGCTTTCCTGAATGTTATCATGCAGGAGCTGCTTGTAAGGGGCTGGCTTTATCAAGTGCTGAAACAAAAATATAATATTGCCATTTCCACCATAGTAACCACTGCGTTGTTTACATTATTGCATGGAGGCGCACTTGAGGCGGGCGCGGTTCCGGTAGTAAATGTTCTTACAATGAGTCTGCTTATGACGGTTATCCTGGAATATAGCGGTTCTCTTATAGCGCCAACAATCATGCACTTTATATGGAATGGAATAGGTGCGTTAGTATTAGGCGGTGTGTCGCTGGCAGATGATTATCCGCATTTGCTGAATATGACCTTTTCAGGAAGTAATCTTTTATCTGGTGGGGAATGTAAAATAGAAGGAAGTATTGTTGTTTTTGTAGTTAATGTTATACTGCTTGCAGTGTTTATCGGATTACAGAGAAAAAATAGGAATGACATAGCAGACCATGTATAATAAAAAGGGTATTGTAGTCACACCGCAATACCAATCCCTTAAACATAAATCAGCAAAGGAGGCAGGAGCAATGCTTCAGATCGCAGTCTGCGAGGACGAACAGGCGGACAGGGATGACCTCACAGGCATCCTGAAACCGCTTTTAGACAAATACACAGAAGAATACCATATCACAAACTTTACTTTATATACCACCAATTACGGGCAATACTGCATGGATGCGGTGAACACCGTACACGCTTTTGCATTTCTAGAAAAGCCGGTGTCGGCGGGGGCGCTAGAGGAACAGTTGCAGGCATTCTTACGGCAGTACCAAAAGGAAGAGGTGCGGCTGGAATTCCGCAATGTATCTTATGAGAAAAACGGCGTCCTGTCGGAAAAACCGCCCTGCTGCTTCCCGTTGACACGATCCTGTACTTTGAATACATCAAGGCAAAAAAGAAAGTCAGGATTGTGACGGAAAATATGGTATATGAGTACCCGGATGTCATCAGCGGGCTGGAGGGGCGGATGCAGCCCTACGGTTTTGAGACGAGCTGCCGGGGCATCCTTGTAAACCTGAAAAATGTGGCAAAGACAAAGGGATATGAGGTCGTATTGAAAAACGGTGTGTCAGTGCCGCTGTCACAAAAAAGGGTGGCGCAGTTCAAGGAACGGCTCAATGAATATATCCATAGCAGTGGAGCGGACTATTTCCTGCTCTGTGTAAATTTATGTTGTGTTATTTTTTCCAACCTGTACCTGTTCTATTCTCTGAAGATGGAGGATGAAAAGAACAGCATGGAGTTTCAGATCGCCATGATGAAGCAGCAGGAGAGTATGCAGTTTGAACATTATGAGAGACAGCGAGAGAAATTCGGGAAGTCTATTGAAATCCTCCATGATGTCAGCAAACACATCCGCTCTATTGAGGAATTGTACCAGGCAGGCATGGCGGACAAGGCGATGGAGTACACAAGGCAGATTGGCGGTATCTTAAAGCCCCTTGTGCCGGAGGAATATTCTGATAATCCCATGCTGAATATTCTTCTTGCAGACAGGAAGCAGGCAGCGGAGGGCATCGGCATCCGGTTCGTGGTAAAGGTAGAAAGCACAAGACTTGGGTTCATAGAGTCGGTGGATGTGACAACGCTCTTTGGGAACCTCTTGGAAAACGCAATGCAGGCAGTCTCGAAGTGCAGCGGTGCGTGGAGAAATACGGAGGGAGTGTCCTCTATAAAAACGGTGATGGGAAATTTTACAGTGACGTGATCCTGAACAGGTAGACACAACAGTGTAAAACATAAAGATGTATTAAGAGGGAAAGGAACAGACTTTTAGACCGATTTGGAGGAAAAACATAAAAAATCTGTACTTCGGGAAAAAAATCTGTACCTCGGAACAAACGCATAAGGTTTTATATTCAGATTTCCGATAGTAAAAGCGACGATGCAGTATATGTGCAGAAATGAAAATGGAATTTTATCAGGGAGGTAATAACAATGTCTAAAATTACAGACTACAGTTTTTTATTTCAGAGTATGTTTGGAGCAAAGGGTATGAAGGGTACAAGTGCTATGGGCAGTTTTCAGTTATCCCAGTTAAACAGCAGTTCTATACAGTCGCAGTTAAGGGCGGCGGGGATTGACACGAACAGCGCCCGGTATAAGGCTGCAATAAAAGAAATGATGCAGAATGGAAACGGTGCAATGTACACGAATATCCAGTGTATTAAAAATTCAATGAAATGCTATGACAAGGATGGGGATTTTATCAATCCCAGAAACGGACTTGCCGGACTTGTACTGACAGATGAAAATGCAGGTCGTCAAAAGCGTATTATCTCTATTCCGGAGAGCAGCAAGGATGAGATGTTTGAGCAGACTAAGGAAGAATTTTTGCATGAAAATGGAGTCCTGAATGGCGATACGACAAGGCGCAGTGATGTATATGACAATCTGTACAGAAAGACGAAAAAAGATGACCGTCTGGCGGCGGGATATACTATGGAGCAGTATGAACGGGCGTATCGCCAGGCATTTATATCCGCAGCAAAAGCTGTTGATCCAAATTGGGAAATCGGAAAGCCAATCTCATCAGGGGCATTAGACGGTATCACAAGGGAATCCGTGGAGGCGAATTTGAAAAAATCAGGAAGCCCGCTGTCATCGGTGGATATGAAGATATAATTATTACATTTTATTTGGCAGTTCGTTAGATGTAAGTGTGTGATAAACAGTTTTACAGACAGGTGGTTATTATGGGTATATCATTAAATGGTGCAGTAAACAGCATAAAAAATGTTACAATCGCAACTTTAGGAACAGGACAGCCGAACTGGTCTTACATTCCGTCCGCCGCAAAACAGGAAAAAACACAGGCTGAATTTATAGCAGAGATAAAAGGACTTGCCCGTAATGCGGCAACGGCAACAAACAAAGCGGATAAGGACAGCATTGACAGGCAGTTATTACAGTTGAGGGCAGAATATCTGTCTGATGTTTCCCCCGACAGAAAGAGCCTGTACCAGTCTGCAAAGAACGCCATAGCAAAGAGCGGCAATACGAATCCAAAGTGCAGGGGGATTGGCGAATTATCCCTACTGGATTTTTTGGAACAGGCAGACGGCAGGGGGAATCTTGCAGAGAGGCAGCTTCCGCTTGCAGGCGGCGGAACGCTTACCTGCCCTATCCTCTCCACTGGCGGATATGGTGCTGTTATTGAATGTCAGGGCGCAAAAGTTTTGATGAACACAGGAAACGGTTGGAGCTATGAAATGACACCCGCAGAATTGGAGAAAAAGAAGCAGTTTTATTCTATTTATTGGAGCGAGTACCGTTCTGTAAAAGGAAACAGCGGACTCACTGAGTTGCCGGATTATATTGAGGAACGCGGTATGTTTGATGTGAAGGCATAAGCTGTAGGAATAGATGATTTTATGTGGCGTTTCTTGAAAAACTGAAGGGAGCGGTATGAGAAAAAGAATAGCATTTATTATGATAATGGCGTTTGTTTGGTTGACAACAGGGTGTGGAGCTTTAAACAGTGCAGAGTCTGAGAAAGTATATGCTGGAGCGCCAACAATTGTCTTGAATGGGTATAAATATTTTGCATCCGATATGGTTATCTTGCAGGAATTGCCGGCGGGATATTCTTATGACGGGGAATTGACTGATGCAGAAAAAGAGTATGCCCACATAATTGGAAGTAAGTATTACATTCAGGAAGATGAAGGTACAGAAACGCTCAACGATTTCTATGTATATCAAGAATGTGGAACCCGAATAAGTGATGATGAAGTAGATAACACGAAAAGACAATGGGCTTATGCGAGATGGAGTAAAGAGGAAAACAGCACAGATGTCTTATCCCCTTTGGATGGAGAAACGGTGATAGTAATTGACTATTGATTTTGAATGGCTCTATGGATAGCTGGAGCCGGGCAGATACCGTATTGTAAAAACCGTTACAGATTTTAGGGGAATCAGGGACTATACAGATTATGCTTTTACAGCGGAATTTAGCATCAAGTAAGAAATGTAGCGCACATTTTACCGAACCGTTGACAAAATCGGTATTTGATAAAGGAGTTAATTGTATGCCAAACGATAATACTACACCAATGTTAGCAAAAGAATATGATGTAAAAATCAATCAAACGATACCATACTATTCAGAATTTTATCGCCAAACATTGGACGTGATAGAGCAATGTGGTTTTGACGAAATATATTGGCTGGACTTAGGGTGTGGGACAGGTACTTTAGAAGAACAAGCATTTCAGAAATTTCCAGCGGTTCATTTTGTGCTTGTTGACCCTTCAGAAAAAATGCTTGAACAGGCAAAATTTAAATTGGAAAATCGTTCGGTGAAATTTGTCTGCGCTATGTCCGATTCTGTTAAATATGAAAATTGTTTTGATGTCGTTACAGCAATTCAATCTCACCATTATATGCGGGAACAGGAGCGAAAAAAAGCAACCGAATGTGTATATATGCAGATGGGGCTTTATGGTATAAAGTAGACGTTTAGTGTTGATCATCAACCATATGAATGAGTTTTAATAGGAACACTGTAATATCGAGGGCACTGAAAAAGTCTGATTCTTTGTTAAAAGAATTAGGCTTTTTCTAT
>CANOVJ010000012.1 GCA_947570615.1 uncultured Lachnospiraceae bacterium | reverse complement strand
AATTGTACGTGCATTTTAAAAACAAATAAAACATATCCATAGTAATAGAATACATAAGGGGAGAGGAACTACGTGAATAAATTTTTCAAAGTAACCCTGTGCTATGTGATGTGTTTTATTTTTGTGCTGATGACTCCTGCGGGGGCATATGCCGCGCCCGCGCTGGAAGCGCCCTCCTATATTCTGATGGAGGCGTCTACGGGGAGGATTATCTGCGAACAGAATGCGCAGGAGAGACGAAGCCCTGCCAGTATTACCAAGATCATGACGCTCCTGGTGATCTTCGATCATCTGGGGACGGGGAGGGTACGGCTGGACAGCGAGGTGGTTACCAGCGCCTACGCCAAATCCATGGGCGGTTCGCAGGTTTTTCTGGAGGAGGGAGAGATCCAGACTCTGGAGACCATCATCAAGTGCATCGCAGTGGCCTCCGGGAATGACGCAAGCGTGGCCGCAGCGGAGTTTATCGCCGGAAGCGAGGCGGAATTCGTAAATCTGATGAACAAAAGAGCGGAGGAGATGGGGTTAAATGACACCCATTTTGAGGATTGCTGTGGTCTGAGCGAGTCCGACAATCACTATACCTCTGCCAGGGATGTGGCGGTGATGTCCCGTGAGCTGATCACGAAATATCCCCAGATCCTGGACTATACCAAAATCTGGATGGAGGATATCACCCATATAACCAGCCAGGGGAGCAGCAATTTTACTCTGGCAAGCACCAACAAGCTTCTGAAAATGTGCGAAGGGACGACAGGGCTTAAGACTGGTTCGACCAGTAAGGCGCTGTACTGTCTTTCTGCCACGGCCAGCAGGAATAATATTGACCTGATTGCGGTGGTGATGGGCTCGCCCGCTAATAAGACCCGTTTCCAGGATGCCATGGCACTTTTGAATTATGGTTACAGTGTCAGCGCGCTCTATGAGGATCCCAATGAGGAAAAGCTTCCGTCCTTACCTGTAAAGGGCGGTGTGCAGGAGGAAGCGGCGTTGATTTACCAGAAACCCTTCCGGTATCTGGACATTGAGGGAAGCGACTTAAGCAGTGTGGAGAAGACGATTTCTCTGCCGCCGGAAATCGCAGCGCCCATAAAGCGTGGAGACGCGGTGGGCGAAGCCGTTTATAAGCTCAACGGGCAACGGATCGGGAGCGTTTCCATCCTCTCGGACGTGACCATAGATAAGGCGGGATACAGAGATTATCTGATAAAGGTGTGGAGATTGTTCTGCAGTCTGTAAAAAGGCGGGACAAAGAAAGAGGTACGGTATTGGCAATATTTATATGTCTGGCGGCGCTGGCTCTATTTTTTCTGCTGGTAATGGCCGTGGACTGTAACCGTTTTGTGATAAGAACCTACCGATGCAGGATCGGGAAGCTTAAGAGGGATGGCAGAGTCGTCCTTCTTTCCGACCTGCACGGGAAATCCTTCGGGAGAGACAATGAAAAGCTTCTCAGTGCGATCGAGCGCGTAAACCCGGATATGATATGGATTGCCGGGGATATGTATACCTCCTCCAGAGACGGGGATACGCAGACGGCCCGTGGGCTGATTTCAGCGCTCTCCCGCAGATATCCCGTATATTATGCCAATGGAAATCATGAGCAGAAGACAAGGCTTTCTCCGGAGGATTTCGGGGATATGTATCAGGACTTTGCGGGGGAGATTGAAAGGCTGGGAGTCAGACACCTGGTGAATGAAAGGGTGTACCTTCCGGAATTCAATATGGAGATCTGCGGGGCGGAGATCGGTTTTGAATATTATGGGAAGTTCAATAAGAAAAAGATGGAGCCCGCTTATCTTACACAGCTTCTGGGAAAGCCGGATCCGGCAAGGACAACCGTACTGCTTGCACACAATCCTGACTTTTTTGAGGCCTATGCCCAATGGGGGGCGGATCTGACAGTCTCCGGACATATTCACGGGGGGCTGATGCGCGTCCCGTTTCTGGGAGGAGCCATCTCCCCGTCCCTTAAACTGTTCCCCAGATATGACGGCGGGGAGTTCAGGGAGGGGGAGGCGGTCATGATCCTGGGCAGAGGCCTTGGAACCCATACCCTTCCCATACGTATCTTTAATCCCGGCGAGCTGGTAGTGATCGAGCTTTGCAGGTAGAAAAGGAGCGGGAAAATGGCAATATCGGTAAAGCTGCAGGCCTTTGAGGGACCTCTTGACCTGCTTTTACATCTCATCGAAAAGAATAAGGTGGATATCTATGATATCCCGATTGTGGAGATCACCGCCCAGTATCTGGACTATATAAAGGCCATGGAAACTGAGGATATGAATGTGATGAGCGAATTCCTGGTGATGGCAGCCACGCTTCTGGAGATCAAATGCAGGATGCTCCTTCCCAGAGAGGTGGACGAGGAGGGGGAGGAGATCGATCCCAGAGCCGAGCTGGTACAGAAGCTGCTGGAATATAAGATGTACAAGTATATGTCTTATGAGCTGAAGGACAGGCAGGTGGACGCGGCCAGGACGCTTTTTAAGGATAAGACGCTGCCCAGGGAGGTGGAGGACTACCGGCCTCCGGTCAATATGAAGGAGCTTCTGGGGGACGCGGATCTTTCAAAGCTTCAGAATCTCTTCAAAATGGTGATGAAACGTCAGGAGGACAAGATCGACCCGGTCAGGAGTAATTTTGGACGGATCGAAAAGGACGAGATCGATATGGACGCCAAGGCGGGCTATGTGGATCAGTTCATCCGGCTTCACAGGACATTCAGCTTCCGTCAGCTTCTGGAAAAACAGCGCAGCAAGATGGAGATTATCGTCACCTTCCTGGTGATTCTTGAGATGATGAAGCTGGGAAGGATATCCATAGTTCAGGAGGATACCTTTGACGATATCATCATCACCGCCAGGGAGCCACAGGCAGAGAGCCTGGCTCTCAGCCAGGGGCAGGGCTGAGAGAGGGAAGCCGATAAAGAAGCCCATATACATATTTTCGGAGAATACCGGGAGGAAAACATTGGACAGGCAGAAGGAAAAAGCTATATTGGAGGCCGTTCTTTTCACCATGGGAGAGTCTGTTGAGGTGGAGAGGCTTGCAGCTGTAATTGAAGAAAGCCAGCAGATCACCCGCGAGCTGCTGATGGAGATGAGAGAGGAATACGAAAGCAGGGAAGGCGGGGTCACGCTGATGGAGCTGGAGGATTCCTTCCAGATGTGTACAAAGGCGGAAATGTACGAATATCTGATTAAGATTGCAAAGACGCCCCGCAAGTACGTGCTGACGGATACCCTCCTGGAGACCCTCTCCATAATAGCTTACAAGCAGCCTGTCACGAAAGCGGAGATTGAGAAGATCCGCGGGGTGAGCTGCGACCACGCCGTAAACAGGCTGGTGGAGTTTGGGCTGATCATGGAGGTGGGAAGGATGGACGCGCCGGGCCGCCCGCTCTTTTTTGGAACCACCGAGGAATTTCTGCGCAGCTTCGGGGTGAAATCCCTGGAGGAGCTGCCGGAGCTTTCCGCGGTGCAGATCGAGGAGTTCAAGGTCCAGGCTGAGCAGGAGGCAAGTCTGCAGCTGGATATTTAGTTTACAACAGGTATCTGTGCAGGGTCTGCTTCATACACCAGGAAAAATCAATGGCGGGGATACTCTCGGCAGTGACAATATATTCTACTTTGCAGACCTCGCCCTCGATCAGGTAACGGATCGTTCCGATCTGACTTCCTGCGCTGACCGGAGCGGCGAGCTGTTTTTCCATCTGGAGGTCCACCTGTATCTCTTCTCCCTTTTTCAGAAGAAATCCTTTATCCGTTTCCGTCTCCTCACCTCTGTCTATTTTCACACTGGTGTATGCGGTGGCGTTGATCCGGTCGGTCTGTCCGTTTAAAACCTTCACAGGCTTTAAGCGGCTCTCATCGAAAGCGGCTTCCGAGAGACGGTGGTATTCAAAATTTTCCAGTCCGTAATTCATCAGAGCTCTGGTATCGCTCCATTTCCAGGTCTTATTATTGGGCCAGCCGCAGGCGAGCAGAGCCACCACAAAGGTTCTCTCTTCCCGGCGCAGCGCTCCCACATAGCAGTAACCCGCCGATCCTGTGAAGCCGGTTTTGCCGGAAAGCGCGCCGTCCATCATGGAGAGAAAGGCATTGTGGTTATTGCACTGAAAGGTTCTGCCGCCGGAAACGAAAGCGCCGTCCTTCTCTTTGTAGTTACCGAAAGACCAGGAGGGCGTGCGGGTGATGGCCAGAAATTCCTCCTTCTTTGGAGAGTCGGTGATACAGTAGGACATGATTCTGGCAAGATCAGCGGCTGTGGTGGAGTGCGCCTTTACCGTTCCGTCAGCGGCGGTCGTAGTCGCGTCAAGCCCGTTGGGAGTGATAAAAAAAGTATCAAAGCATCCGATGTCACGGGCCTTCTGGTTCATCATATCCGCAAAAGCCTGCGTACTTCCGGCAATGTGTTCGGCAATGACCACGGCGGCGTCATTGTGGGATTCCAGCATCAGGGAATAAAGCAAATCTTCCAGTTTATAATATTCATTGGAAGAGACGCCAAGCTTTACCTTCGGCATACTGGCGGCGTAGGAGGAAGCCTGGGCGTAGTCATCCGGATTTCCGTATTCCAGAGCCAGAATGCAGGTCATGATTTTGGTGGTGCTGGCCATGGGCATGATTTTCTGACCGTCCTTTTCGTACAGGATACGGCCGGAGTCGGCGTCCATCAGGACGGCGGACTGGGCGTAGAGCTGAAAGCCGGAATCGCCGGAAGCATTTGAAACGGCGCTGGATTCTGTGGTTTCCAGCATGGGGATATCCGTTTCGGATGCCGCAGGACTGGCGGCGCAGAGAAGCGGCGCGGGAACCATAAAGGAAAAAAGAACAAAAAGGGAAAGCAGAAGGCTCAAAATAAAAGATGGGATTTTTTTTGTATTATTCATGTGGGTTTTCATCCGGAAGGAAATCTTCCCTTCATTTTATGTGGGATAAATGGGATAATATGCTTGATAATATTATCGAAATTGAGTAAACTGATAATAATATTATGATTTTGTGTTGAGAGGGAGGTGTGCGGTATGAGCGGTTCCCCATATTCGGTATTACCAGAGGAATTACTGTCGCTGATCCGGAAGGGGGAAAGCGTAACGGTTGAATTCAAAAAATCTGCATCAGAAATAACAAAGGATGTTTATGATACTGTCTGCTCTTTTTCCAACCGTTTTGGAGGGCATATTTTTCTTGGCGTGAAGGATAACGGTCAGATTTCCGGGATCAGTCCCGATCGGGTTGAAAATATCAGGAAGGATTTCGTGACTGCCGTCAATAATGAAAATAAAATCTATCCGCCTCTTTACCTGACTCCGGTTGCGTATGAGTACGATGGGAAAATTCTGCTCTATATCCATGTCCCTGTCGGCCCGAATGTATGCCGCTGTACTGGCCGGATTCTGGATCGGAACAATGACTCTGATGTGGACATTACCAGGAATGAAGGGCTGGTCTGTCAGTTGTATGCCAGAAAACAGGATACTTACTATGTAAATAAGGTATTTCCTGTATTTTCCGTATCAGATCTGCGCCATGATCTGATCGACCGTGCCAGGGAAATGACTAAGATAAGAGTGCAGAACCACTACTGGAGAAGTATGTCTGATGAAGAGCTTCTGCGCAGTGCCAATCTTATCCTTACTGACAGCAGTACAGGCCGGGAAGGGATTACGCTTGCGGCCATTCTTCTTTTTGGGCCGGATAATCTGATTTACTCTGTACTGGCACACCATAAGACTGATGCAATTTTTCGAGTGTACGATACGGATCGGTATGACGACCGGGATGTGATTCTGACCAACCTTCTGGACAGCTATGACCGGCTGATCGGTTTCGGTGAGAAGCATCTGAACGATCTCTTTGTTATGGAAGGAATTATCAGCGTAAGCGCCAGAGATAAGATAATGCGGGAAATCGTTTCAAATCTGCCTGCACACAGAGATTTTTCCAATGCGTATGTTGCGAAGATGGTGATAGAGAAGGAACGTATTTACACAGAGAACAGCAATCGTTCCCATGGCTTTGGAAATCTGAATTTGTCGGCCTTTGAACCTTTTCCCAAAAATCCGTCTATCTCCAAAGTATTCCGGGAAATAGGGTTGGCAGATGAGCTGGGATCCGGGATGAGAAATACTTATAAATATGCAAGACTTTATTCGGGCGCAGAACCGCAGTTTGTGGAAGGGGATGTATTCCTAACGATTGTTCCACTTAAGAGAGCGGCTACTGCGAAGGTAGGGCCGGAGCTGACCGGAAAGGGAGACGTTCGGAATACCCCCCAAGATACCCCCGGTATATGCTTAAGGAGGCTCCCCAAAATGTTTTTTATGATTCGATTCCAATGCTTGTTCAGGAAACCCCGGTATATACAGTAAACAGAAGAGAGATAAAGGAAAAGAGTGCGGAGCTGCTTGAATTTTGTTCCGAACCGCGCAGTAAAAAGGAAATAATGGCTTATATGGGATTTTCGGATTCCAAGCATTTTGGAAATGTATATCTCAAACCGTTGCTGTCGAAAGGAAAAATCAGGATGACTCTTCCGGATAAACCAAACAGCCGGAATCAGAAATATGTCAGAACATAATACAGAAGAAAGGTTTTTTGTTATGAAAAAAATACTTGTAGTTTTAACAGGAGGAACCATCGGAAGCCAGGTCGAGGGGGAGAGTGTGAGAGTGACGGACAGTTCTCCCATGCGGCTCATGGAGCTTTACGAAAGGAGCTACGGGCAGGTTGAGAGAGGAATGAAAGAAGAATTTGAAGTCATTCAGCCCATGTCTATTCTGAGTGAAAATATGGGACTGAAAAGCTGGACGCATCTGTGCCGGATCATGTGGGAGATTCCTTATGAGAACTATGCGGGGGTGATTGTGACCCATGGGTCGGATACTCTCTCTTACACATCCGCTCTTCTGGGACTATTACTGTGCCATGTGGAGGTTCCGGTAGTGCTTACCGCATCAAACTATCCGCTGGGAGAAAAAGGGAGCAACGGACTTAAAAACTTTCGAAGTGCTGTGGAGCTGATACATACAGGGCTTTTGAAGGGTGTGTTTACTGTGTATCAGAATGGAAAAGGAGAGAATAACGTTTATCTTGCAACCCGTCTCACCGAGGCGGACGGGTATCTGGATCAGTTCGGTGGCTTTGGCGGGGTTCCCTTCGGGCGGATGTGCAGGGGAGAATTTCAGTATGATCCCGCCGCTGTCAATCCAACCGTTTCACAGGTAAGAGAAAAACGTGCCAGAATCGCGGATCACAGTCCCTCCTTTGAAAAAAGTATTGTCTTTCTGAAGCCTTATCCCGGTTTTGACTATGAGAGCGTGGATCTGAGCAGGAAACCGGCGGCCGTCCTTCAGGATCTTTATCATTCCTCCACAGCCTGTGTGGAGGGGGAGAGCAGTTCCATCCTCTGGCTTCTCGAAAAATGTAAAAAGGCGGATATTCCCGTTTATACGGCTTCTGTGAAGGATGCTTCGGGCAGGAATTATGAGACAGCCCGGAGGGTGCTGGAAAGAGGGGCGATTCCCATGGAAAATATTTCCCCGGAGGCGGCCTACTCCAAATTGCTCTTACTCTATAATCTGTATGGAAACAGGGCGGGAGAGCGGATGAGCGAGACTTATTATTTCGAGCATCTCCCAAAGAGTGTAAATATTTTGTAAAATTTGAAAACTTTTCTCTATGCGACTTCGGTCATTTGTGGTATACTTCTATAGACAAATTATGGGGATACTATGTCCCCGTGAATAAAGTTAAGATTTATTTAATATAAAATGGAGGGCTGAAACATGAGTACTAATTCACAGGCGAGTCAAAGAATAACAGCTTTACTCGATGAAAACAGTTTCGTTGAAATTGGTGCGCAGGTGTGTGCAAGAAGCACTGATTTCAATCTGAAACAGACAGAAACTCCTTCTGACGGCGTGATCACCGGCTATGGAGTGATAGGCGGCAGTCTTGTGTATGTATACAGCCAGGATGCTTCCGTTTTAAACGGCAGCGTCGGTGAAATGCATGCCAGAAAAATTGCCGGTCTCTATGATCTGGCGCTTAAGACCAAGGCGCCTGTGATCGGGCTGATTGAGTCCGCCGGACTCAGGCTCCAGGAGGCGACGGACGCGCTCAACGGATTTGGCGAGATCTACAAAAAGCAGGTATTAAGCTCAGGCGTAATTCCTCAGATCACGGCAGTTTTCGGTTCCTGTGGCGGCGGTCTTGCGCTGATTCCCGGTCTGACAGACTTTACCTTTATGGAGGATAAAAAGGCCCGACTGTTTGTCAACGCGCCCAATACCCTGGATGGAAATGAAATCGGCAAATGCGATACGTCCGCTGCCGCATTCCAGAGTGAGGAGGCAGGGATCGTGGATGTAACAGGGGACGAGGCTTCTGTCCTTTCACAGATCAGAGAGCTGGTTGGGATGCTTCCTGCATGCAGTGAGGACGGTCCTTATTTTGAGGACTGCACAGATGATTTAAACCGTGTCTGTGAGCAGATTGCAGGCTGTGTGGGAGATACCTCCATTGCGCTGTCTCAGATTGCGGACGACGGTGTGGTATTCGAGACAAAGGCCGGCTTCGCAAAAGAAATGGTGACCGCCTTTATCCGCTTAAACGGTGTGACTGTCGGTTGTGTGGCAAACCGAAGCGAGGTCTACGGAGACGAGGGTACGGTAACAGATAAGTTTGACCCCGTCCTGACGCCCGCAGGCTGTGAGAAGGCTGCAGATTTTATCAGCTTCTGTGATGCGTTCAACATTCCGGTTCTCTCCCTCACCAATGTAAAAGGCTTTAAGGCAGACAAGTGCGCGGAGAAGAGAATGGCGAAGGCGGCGGCGAGACTTACCTTTGCATTCGCCAATGCTACCGTTGCGAAGGTGAATGTTATCATCGGACAGGCGTTTGGAAGCGCTTATGTGACCATGAATTCCAAAGCAATCGGCGCGGACATCACCATGGCCTGGCCGGATGCGAAAATCGGAACCATGGACGCGAAGCTTGCGGCTAAGATTATCTGCGACGGACAGGGCTCTGACGCCATCGACGCATGCGCGGCTGAATACGAGGCTCTGCAGACCAGCGCTGCAAGCGCTGCCAGAAGAGGCTATGTTGATCAGATCGTTGAACCGGCAGATACCAGAAAGTACGTGATCGGCGCATTTGAGATGCTGCTTTCCAAAACGGAAGACCGTCCTGCGAAGAAACACGGCACAGTTTAGAAAGGATGCTTACTTAATATGAAAAAATGGTTAGTGATATTAGGTATGATTACCTGTATGCTTGGCCTGACCGCGTGCGGCGCGCAGAAGGAGGAGGATCCTCCTGTCCTTTCGGAGAGCGAAGCTGAGGAGCTCGGCAGGCAGATTGTGGAGGATGTGAACCAGTATGTGGTAATGCAGGCACAGGATCAGGCTGGAAATCAGATGATCGCGGACGCTATTGCAAGCTGGGAATCCGCCGCTGAGGATATGGGCGATTATGTGGAAATTATCAGCACTGAGTCAGAGATCGACGGAGAGAACGGTGTGATCGATGTGAGAGTAAAGGGCTCTGTGCGGGATGCAATCGTTGAGATTGTAATAGAGAGAGGCGCGCTTAAGAGTATTGCCACCAATGTGGAGTATACTTTTGGCGAGAAGATGGAAAAGGCGGCGCTGAATACGTTACTGGGCATGGGAACCGTGTTCTGTGTGCTGATCCTTATTTCCTTCCTCATCAGTCTCTTTGTATTCATACCAAAGCTTCAGGATAAGTTTACACGAAAGCCTGCGGCGGCAGAGGTGAAACCGGAAGTAAGACCGGTTGTTTCGCAGCCGGAGGAGGAAGAGCTGACCGATGACCTTGAGCTGGTTGCTGTGATCGCGGCGGCGGTTGCGGCAAGCGAGGGAGCGTCTTCCACAGACGGCTTTGTGGTGAGAAGTATTAAGCGCAGTGGAAAACTGCAAAGAGCATAAAAATAAATAACAAGTATAAGACCAAATTTATTCAGGAGGATTTCAAAATGAAGAACTATACCATTACCGTGAATGGCAACGTATACGACGTAGTAGTAGAAGAAGGCGCTTCCACCGGAGCACCTGCGCCCGCAGCGCCCAAAGCGGCTCCGAAGGCGGCGCCCAAGGCAGCGCCTGCCGCAGCTCCCAAAGCAGCCGGAGCCGGCAGCATCAGAGTAGAAGCCGGGGCAGCCGGTAAGGTTTACAAGATCGAGGCAAGTGTGGGCCAGGCTCTCAAGGTCGGCGATCCTGTCGTGATCGTGGAAGCGATGAAGATGGAAATCCCTGTTGTAGCGCCTTCTGACGGTACTGTGGCAAGCATCGACGTAGCTGTCGGCGATGCTGTTGAGGCTGGCGCATTACTGGCAACCCTCAATTAATCTGCACGGGTAAAATGCCGGTTATTCAAAAAACAACAGGAGGTAAAAGAAATGGATTATATCGTAACTACACTGTCCAATCTGGTTCATCAGACAGCCTTCTTTAATCTGACTGTCGGCAACTATCTGATGATCCTTGTGGCCTGTGTATTCCTTTATCTTGCGATTGCCAAGGGCTTTGAACCATTGCTTTTGACACCCATCGCATTCGGTATGCTTCTGGTTAATATCTATCCGGATATCATGATGAGTATTGAGGACTCAGCGAACGGAGCCGGCGGCTTACTGTATTATTTTTATCTCTTAGACGAATGGGCAATCCTTCCCTCCCTGATCTTCATGGGGGTGGGAGCCATGACGGATTTCGGTCCTCTGATTGCCAATCCTAAGAGTTTCCTGCTCGGCGCCGCAGCCCAGTTTGGTATTTTTGCAGCGTACTTCGGAGCAATCGCCATGGGCTTTAACGATAAGGCGGCGGCGGCAATCTCCATCATCGGCGGTGCAGATGGCCCGACCTCTATTTTCCTGGCCGGAAAGCTGGGACAGACAGCTCTGCTTGGCCCTATCGCAGTGGCGGCTTATTCCTATATGTCGCTGGTACCGATTATCCAGCCTCCGATTATGAAGCTCCTGACCACCGAAAAGGAAAGAAAGATCAAGATGGGCCAGCTTCGTCCGGTATCCAAGCTGGAGAAGATTCTGTTCCCCATTATCGTTACCATCGTGGTTTGTATGATTCTCCCCACTACCGCACCCCTGGTAGGTATGCTGATGCTCGGTAACCTGTTCAGAGAGTCCGGCGTGGTGAGACAGCTCACGGACACGGCGTCCAACGCTCTTATGTATATCGTGGTTATCCTGCTTGGCACTTCTGTAGGTGCGACCACAAGCGCGGAGGCGTTCCTGAACTGGGATACCCTGAAGATCGTAGCGCTTGGGCTGATCGCCTTTGCATTTGGTACGGCGGCAGGCGTTCTCTTTGGTAAGCTGATGTGTATCGCCACCAAGGGAAAGGTAAACCCGCTGATCGGTTCAGCCGGTGTATCCGCAGTGCCTATGGCTGCCCGTGTTTCCCAGAAGGTGGGTGCGGAAGCGGATCCTACCAACTTCCTGCTGATGCATGCCATGGGTCCTAACGTGGCAGGTGTAATCGGAACGGCGGTGGCTGCCGGAACATTTATGGCGGTGTTTGGAGTATTCTAAATAAATTTGATAACAGGAGGAAAATAAAATGTCAGAACAGGCTAAAAAACCGGTTGGAATCATGGAAACCGTTCTGCGTGATGCGCATCAGTCTCTGATCGCGACGAGAATGCCTACCGAAATGATGCTTCCGATCGTTGAAAAGATGGATAAAGTCGGATATCATGCAGTAGAGTGCTGGGGTGGAGCAACTTTTGACGCTTCCCTTCGTTTCCTGAAGGAGGATCCCTGGGACAGATTGAGAAAATTAAGAGACGGCTTTAAGAACACCAAACTGCAGATGCTTTTCAGAGGGCAGAATATTCTTGGTTACAGACCTTATGCGGACGATGTGGTGGACAGCTTCGTTGAAAAGTCTATCGCAAACGGTATTGATATCATCCGTATTTTCGACTGCTTAAACGATCTGCGCAACCTCCAGGAGGCTGTAAGCGCTACCAATAAGGTAAAGGCGAGAGAAGGAAGAGGCCATGCGCAGGTAGCTCTTTCCTACACTCTGGGAGATGCCTACACCATGGAATACTGGATGGATATGGCCAAAAAGATCGAGGAGATGGGTGCTGATTCCATCTGTATCAAGGATATGGCAGGACTTCTGGTGCCTTATAAGGCCTCCGAGATGATTTCCGCCATGAAATCCGCTACAAAGCTTCCGATTCAGCTCCACACCCATTACACATCAGGCGTTGCCAGTATGACATATCTCAAGGCGGTTGAGGCCGGTGTGGATGTGATCGACTGCGCTATCTCTCCTTTTGCACTGGGAACCTCCCAGCCTGCCACGGAGGTTATGGTGGAAACCTTCAAGGGGACGCCTTACGATACAGGTTATGATCAGAGTATTCTGGCAGAGATCGCTGATTACTTCAGACCTTACAGAGACGAATGTCTTGCAAGTGGGCTCCTCAATCCCAAGGTTATGGGCGTGGATATCAAGACTCTGCTGTACCAGGTTCCCGGCGGCATGCTTTCCAATATGGTGAGCCAGCTCAAGGAACAGAATGCGGAAGACAAGTATTATGACGTGCTCAGAGAAATTCCTGAGGTTAGAAAAGACCTCGGCGAGCCGCCTCTTGTTACGCCTTCTTCCCAGATTGTGGGTACTCAGGCTGTGTTCAATGTGCTTATGGGTGAGAGATACAAGATGGCAACCAAGGAGACCAAGGCGGTGCTCCGCGGCGAATATGGCCAGACCGTTAAGCCCATGAATCAGGAGATCATCGACAAGGTTATTCCCGGAGAGAAGAGAATTACCTGCCGTCCTGCCGACCTGATCGAGAACGAGATGGATAAGTTAGAGGCGGAGATGAAGGAATGGAAACAGCAGGATGAGGATGTTCTGTCCTATGCTCTGTTCCCTCAGGTAGCGACAGATTTCTTTAAATATCGTCAGGCTCAGCAGGAAAAGGTGGATATGACGCAGGCAGATACGAAGAATGCGGCTTATCCTGTATAATAACTGCTGACAAACCTAAAGGCTAACGAATCCCTCTTTTGTCAGACCTTCTGTTGTCTGGCAGAAGGGGGATTTTTACAGGAGACAGATAAGTTTGGAAGCAGACTTTCAGGCTCTGTTTTGGCATACCGCAGGTGAGACTTGCCGTATGCAGGGGGATGGATATGGAAAATAAGCGTTTTGCTTTACTTATAGATGCAGATAATATATCTGCCAGATATATTGGAGATATTTTGGAGGAGCTTTCCACCTACGGAATAACTACCTACAAAAGAATTTATGGCGATTGGACCAGTACCCAGGCTACGAAATGGAAGGGAGAGCTTCTGGAAAATTCAGTTATTCCGGTACAGCAGTTCAGTAATACGGTGGGGAAGAACGCTACGGACTCCACACTGATCATTGATGCCATGGATATACTCTACACAGGAAATGTGGAGGGCTTCTGTATCGTATCCAGCGACAGTGATTTTACCCGGCTTGCCAGCCGCCTTCGGGAGTCTGGCATGGAGGTGATCGGTATGGGAGAGGAGAAGACGCCGCGTTCCTTCCGGGTAGCCTGTACACGATTTGTCAATCTTGAGAATCTGGGAAATCAGGATGAGGAGTCGCAGGATCTTCTCAAGGATAAGGATAACTCTATCGGAAGAGAGGTTATCTACAATGCGATCACTAACATCATAAACGAAAACGAGAGCAAAGGAAAAAGCGTGGAGCTTGCCGCAGTGGGAAATCGGCTGGTAAATATGTATCCGGATTTCGATGTGCGAAATTATGGATACAGCCTGTTATCCAGATTTGTGGAGGATGCGGGGCTTTTTCTTCTGGAAAAGAAACAGAATGTGATTACCATTTCTCTGAAGGATAATGAGCAGTCCCAGGAGGAAATCCGCAGCTTTGTGAAGGACATTATCCATAAGGCGGGCAGCCGGGGAATCGGCATCAGCGAGCTCAGTAACCGGGTGTACAGCAAATATAATAATTTTAATGTGAAGGATTTCGGCTACAGCCAGTTCTCCAAGTTTGTTCAGGGGATTGGAGGAGTGGAGGTGTATCAGGATAAGAGTGACAGGAAGAGGGCGCGGGAGAGGTGATCTTATCCAGGCAGTGCCGAAACAAAAGGTAATTCAACACGAAGGTTTTGAAAGAGTATGTATGGATAACTAAGAAATAATCAGGATTACCCGTTCAAGGTGATCCTGATTTCTTTTCGACCTCCGAGTCTTTTGGCAATTTATCGTCATTCTTACGGTTCTGATATTTCACCTTCATAAAAGTCAGGATGTCTTCCTGATCGCGGTTATCCAGCAGGAGATAATAGAAAAGAAGCAAACGTTCTTTCCTGCTGAGAAACTTAAACTTTTTGCTGTTCTCAGGAGCATTGATGAAATCTAAAAAAATCGAAATATCTTCCGTCATATCCGTATCTTCCGTCTGCAGCTTGTGCGCAAAGTCCGTATTTATGTGGTAGGTAACCACCAGCTCAAGAAAGGTTTCCACAGGAACGCCATACAGTTTTGAAAGATTGTACAGAGAATTAACCGGTGGGGTGATCCTGCCGGTTTCGTAATGGGAATAGGTCTGTCTGGTGATATTCAGATGTGAAGCAACAAACTCCTGGGAATAATTGCAGGATTTGCGCAAATCCTTGAGATATTGCTCCAAAGTCGTTTTAGCCATGTTGTTGGTACTCCATCATGCATGTAAAAAGTTTCGGCTATTATATAATTCCAGATTTTAAGACAAAAAATACTTGAAAAAATATTGTAAATAGCATATACTTTCTTAAGAGCTATTAATAATAGCGTTACTTCCATATATGATAGCATGGATAGCGCACAATAGCTTTAGCATAAGGATGTCCGGAGAAAAGAGGCATCCATTGTTATATCTGGCGGTTATTCCGGAAATTGACCAGAGGGGATGTTTACCGGGCCGTAAATACAATTTATATAGGAGGAGAGAATGATGAAAGCAAGTATCATCAAAAAAATGATGACTGGCGCGCTGGCTGTTTCACTGGTGATGGCACCTGTGATGAGCGTTGGGGCTACCACAGTAACACCTGACACTCCGTCTGCTGTGGAAGAAGCCGTTGAATCCAGTACATCATCCGCTTCCGGCGAAAGTTCAACAGTCGCCGAGGTACCCACAACCAGCTCCGTAGCCGGAGTTAAGACGACGGTAGCAGGAGTATATCTTGCAACCAGTGTGAACGGGACGGCCATTACGACCGGCCTTAATACGATCGCAGAAGGATATGGTCTGACAGGCAGCGAGAAGCCTTACAGCAAGTTTTCCAATCTGGATGCCAGGAAGAGCCCTCTTGCCAAGGCTGCAATTGATGCGGCGGCAGCGTCTCAGGGCGCAACTGTAGGCCCTGTGCTCAACATTGAGCTTGGAAAAATGACGGCTGGAAAGTACAGCCTTCTTCCTTCCGATGGTCCTGCGATCAGACTTGCAGTTGGGATTCCCAGAAACTTTGTTAAGGGAGATGCAACCTATGCGGTTGTATGTGTTCGCGCAGGCGGCGTTGTTTCTATTCTGCCTGATGTTGATGACAATCCCAATACGATCACTTTTGACACTACAGGCGGCGCGGGCGCATACGCAATTATCAGATATTAATTGTGGAATCTGCGTCCGGTAGTGAGAGGCTTTGCCGTCCACACCTGATAGAAAAATATCGATTTTGGCCAAAAGCTATAAGGAGGCAGCTACAGAGGCTGCTTTCCTTATGCCGGGCCATGGAAATCAGATTTATGCCGGGATTTAAGCGAAAACATCTGTATTGTATTTTTATCATTTTGATTATCACCTGTATTTTTCAGTATGGTATCCGGAAAATCTGTGGATTTACAATGTATCCGGATGAGTTCGGATACTGGGCCAGCGCAGGGGAGGCGGTGGGATACGACTGGAGAGAAGTGGCGTCCCTGGGGTCCTACTATTCCTTTGGGTACAGTATGATACTTACGCCGATTCTGAAGATTTTCCAGGGCGGTGTGGCTGCATACAGGGCGGCTCTTACCGTGAATATGATACTGATGTGTCTGAGCGTTCTGTTTCTGATGGACGTAACGGGGAGGCTTTTTCCGGAGATTGATGCAGAGCTTCGCACTCTGATCAGCGGGGCGGCAGTTCTGTATCCGGCATGGATTTTTTATATGCAGATGACACTGGCGGAAGCTTTTCTCATGTTTTTGTTTGTGGGGATCTTCTGGCTGTTTGTCAGATTTGTTCAAAAGCCCGGAGCGATCAGAGGAATAGCGCTGGCGCTGCTGATTGTGTTTATTTACTGTGTACATATGCGTACGGTCAGTGTAGCAATCGCGTGTCTTATCACGCTGGCTCTGTGGGGGCTGGCTCATCCTGCGCTGAGAAAGCAGATTTTGGTGTCGGCAGGAGCTGTGGTTATAGCTGGTCTGACGGTTGCTGTGATTAAAAGAAATGTGATTTTATCTGTCTTTTCGGGGGCGGAGAGCGAGACACTGGCGGTGAATGATTATGCCAGCCAGATCTGGAAAATCCGGCAGATTCTGACGCCGGGGGGGATCCGGATTCTTTGTAAGGAGATTATTGCCAAGATATTTTATCTTGGCATTGCAGGGTTTGGAATATTCTATTGGGCTGTCGGATGGTGCGCAGGCAGGATCAGGGAACTGCTGCACAGAAAACCGGTGGGAAAAAGGGATGGCGAATATTCAGAAAAACCGGCGGATGCTTGTAATGTCCGGCGATGGACAGCCCTGTTTTTGCTGTTGACGGTAGTCGGTGAGGTACTGATTTGCAGTGTTTACATGCACGGCTCTGTCAAAATAGATTGCCTTATTTATGGAAGATATAACGAGTTCCTGATGCCTGTACTCATTGCAGTTGGGATTCCGGCAATGCTGAAGGGAAGGGGATTATTCCGGAAGACGTTTCTGGCAGGAGTTCTGACAGGTCTGATGATTTTTCCTGTTCTGTCTGTCATAAGGTCGGAGAAAATGGAAGGGATCAGGGGATATTTTGTAGTCGGCCTGAGTGCGTTGATTGATGAGGAGGCATTTGAACCTGAGGTATTTTTAAGAAATGCATGGATTTTGGGATGTGTTCTGATGAGCCTGACAGCGGTAGAGGTCGCTATGGTGAGAGGCGTAAGAGGCAGAACACTCAGTGAACCATCTTTGAGAGAGAAAAACAGAGCGTGGATATTGGGAGGTCTGATTCTGATGGAAGTGATGACGGGGATGCAGGCCAGCGCGCAATATACATACAGAGTGAACAGAATTGGATTTGAGAATCAGAGAATTGCTGAAAAAATCCTCGAGGAGGAAGAGGGAGATAAGGATGTGGTTTATCTGGACGAGGGCGCGCCCGAGTTTATTGATTTTCAGCAGATGCAGATGCCGGATATACCGATTCGTGTGATAGAAGGCGACGTAAAGAATCAGAAAGAACGTCTGGGAGATTTCCTGATTGCAGGGACTGATACCCCGCAGAGGGAGACTCTGGAACAGATTTATAACAGATATATTAAGACGAGCACTTTTATTTTGTACTATCATCATAAGGGAGATGTGAGCGATGAAAAAGATAAGGATACTGGCGATCCTTCTGTCAATGATCTGTTTTTCTGGCTTAACTGAACTGCCGGTCATGGCACAGGAGGCGGATGAAGCTGTGGTCACGGAGATGAATCAGGTCATGACCGTGCAGAGCGACTGTGAGGCCAGGCAGACGCCGGACGAGAACGCGGAGGTTGTGATGAGCTATAGCGCCGGTTCCTCTGTGTGGGTGATCGGGGAGACGCAGGACGGATGGTATAAGGTGTCCTATCAGGGGAAGGACGGATATATCCCTGTGGCGGCGGTAACGGATCTGCAGCTGCAGACGGAAGCTGAGCAGGAGGAACCGGTTACCCTTACCGAGGCGGGACTGGATACAGAGATGGCCGCTCTGGAGGCCGAGAATGAGATGATTGTGGAGGAAGTGGAGAGACTGCGGGGGGAAGAAAAACGCTCGCAGATATGGAAAACGGTGATTGGGCTTCTGGTGGTCGGTATTTTCGCAACAGGTATTATATCAACCATGCAGACGAAGAAGAAAAGGGCTGGTTCTGCGCCGGGGAGAAAGGCTGCTGAAAGGTCTGATGCAGGCAATATGGAAGTGGTCGATCTGGACGCGGATGAGGAATGATGTATGAAGCTGATTATTCAGATTCCCTGCTACAACGAGGCGAATACGTTGGAGGTAGCGCTGAACGATCTTCCACGAAGACTGGACGGCATCGATGAGATCGAATATCTGATCATCAATGACGGAAGCAAGGATGCTACCGTGGAGGTGGCGGAAAACTGGGGCGTTCATCATATTGTGAATTTTAACCAGAATAAGGGACTGGCAAGAGGATTTATGGCGGGACTGGACGGGTGTCTGCGCAACGGAGCAGATATTATCGTCAATACGGATGCAGATAACCAGTATTGCGCGGAGGATATTCAGAGGCTGATTCAGCCGATTCTGGATGGAGATGCGGATATGGTGATCGGGGCAAGGCCCATAGATGAGACAGAGCATTTTTCCTTTTTAAAAAAGAAGCTCCAGCACTTTGGGAGCTGGGCGGTGAGACAGGCCTCCAATACGGATATTCCGGACGCTCCCAGCGGCTTTCGCGCAATGACCAGGGAAGCGGCCATGCACATTAATGTGATCAATGACTATACCTACACCCTGGAGACGATTGTGCAGGCCGGGAGGGATAAAATCGCGGTTACCAGCGTACCGGTGCATACCAATCCGGATCTGCGGCCGTCGAGACTGTTAGAAGGAATCTGGTCTTATGTAAAGAAATCCATTGTAATCATACTGCGGGCCTATATGATGTACCAGCCGCTGAAATGTTTTACCTATCTGGCCTGCATTCCGTTGCTGAGCGGGCTGGGAACAGGGTGTCGTTTCCTGTATCTGATTGCGAAGGGAGAGGGATACGGACATATACAGTCATTGATTCTGGGATGTACTCTGATTGTTGTGGGATTTCTGACCTTTATGATTGGGCTGGTGTCTGATCTGATGGCGGCAAACCGCAGGATTCTCTCCGATACCCAGTACCATATCAGGAGAATGGAATATGATTCTCTCTCTGAGAAGCAGTCTGGACGAGATATGCCGGAGACCGGGTGGGAGCCCTGTGTGGTTGTGGAAAATGGGGTTCCGGGAGAGGAAAAGAAAAGACGTAAGGTTTACAATATGTGCTGATAAAAGGATTTGACAGATGAGATTTTTCCTGGAAATAAAAAAATACTGGAAGTTTGCGGTGTATGCCGCCAAATCGGATTTGCAGGAGGAAGTGGCAAACTCCTATCTGAACTGGCTGTGGTGGATTCTGGAGCCGCTCAGTTCCATGCTGATTTTTGTGATGATATTCGGGATTGTCTTCCGGACAGATGAAATGTATTTTCCGGCCTTTGTCTTTATAGGGATTACGGTGTGGGACTATTTTAACAGATGTATCACCTCCAGTGTGGATCTGATCAGAAATAACCAGCATATTATTTCCAGAGTGTATATTCCCAAGTATATCCTGCTGGTGCAGAGAATGCTGGTTCTGGGATTTAAAATGCTGATCTGCTGGGTGATTGTCGTTGTGATGCTGATGGCCTATAAGGTGCCGGTGGGAATCAATCTGATTTATATGATTCCGAATCTTATCGTCTTTTTCGTGTTTTGCTTCGCCTGCAGTCTGTATTTTGTACATTTCGGGGTATATGTAAGCGATCTCTCCAGACTGATCGCCATTGTCCTGAATCTGATGTTTTATATGACGGGGATTTTTTATAATATCCAGAAAAGCTTTCCGGAACCCTTTGGATATCTGCTCCAGAGGATCAATCCGGTGGCGCATCTGATTTTCTGTATGCGTAAATCGCTTCTCTATAATGAAATGCCATCGGGGATTATGTTGGGGGTATGGTTCGGGATCTCTGTCCTGCTTGCGGCAGGGGGGATCTGCCTTATCAACAAAAATGAAAACAGTTATGTAAAAATGATCTGATATGAGGGACAGAGTTCGACAGGGAGTCATGATGAAGGAAACGGCGATTGACGTCCGTGACGTTAAGATTACATATAAATTGATGAAGAACTTTTCCATACAGAAGAATCTTCTTCACAGGGACGCGGAAAAGGCAGAGGAATTTGAGGCGGTAAGGGGAATTTCCTTTCAGGTGGAAAAGGGGGAGATTCTGGGAATCATCGGTAAAAACGGAAGCGGAAAGTCCACTCTTCTGCGGGCTATTGCCGGAGTATTCTGTCCCAATGTGGGAACCATTGATCTGAAGGGGAATACAGTCTCCCTGCTCTCGCTGGGGGTAGGGTTTAAGGATACGCTGACGGGAAGAAGAAATATTTATCTATCCGGGATGCTACTCGGATTTTCGGAAAAGCAGATCAGAGAGAAGGAGAAGGAAATCGTAGAATTCGCCGAGCTGGGAGAGTTTATCGACAGGCCGGTAAAGACCTACTCCAGCGGTATGTATTCCAAGCTGGCTTTTTCCATCACCTGTAATCTGGAGACGGATATTATTCTGGTGGATGAGGTGCTCAGCGTGGGGGATGAAGGATTTCAGAAGAAGAGCCTGGCTAAAATGGAATCGCTGATTCAGGATAAGGACCGCACGGTGATCATAGTGTCGCACAGCATCGAGACGCTGGAGGAATTGTGCGATCGGGTGATGTGGATCAATGAAGGGGAAATAGTTGAGATTGGGGAGCCGGGGAAGGTGCTGGGGGAGTATCAGAAGTTTGCATTGAAAGCGGGATGATGGAGCAATGAGAATTGTTGTATCAATTCCGGTACATGAAAAAAAGGAAGTAATAAAGGATCAGGTCAGAAATATTCAGTTCTATATAGAGAATCCGATTATCGTTCTCCATGTATCGGAAGGTTTTCAGAAGAGTGAAAAAGGACATTTTGAGGATCTGCAGGAAATGAAAGACGTTTATATTAATCCGGTTCATTATCCTGTTAAATGGGGAGATATAGCGCATGTGCATATTTCCAATTTTGTGTTTATTAAAGAACTCGTTGGGGAATTTGATTATTTTCTCATACATGCTTCAAATGATATGTATGTAAAAAAGGGGATTGAGCGTTATATCCGGAAATATGACGCAGGGACTCAGAGGCGGATCTTGCGATATCCCAAATCCATGTGGTGGCCCTGTGAATATTCCTGGAAGGATAAAAAGTTGAAAGAGATTATGCAAAAGTGTCATGTCGAATTCCCTGTGGGGACACAGATAGAAGGATGCTTTTTCAGAAAAGAGGTTTTTGATAAAGCGGTAAAGTATATGGAGGATTACGATTCCTGGGCGGAGGCAGGATATACTCGTGAGGAAATCTATTTTTCTACCGTTGTCTATGGCATGACGGCAGAAGATAAGCTGGGATATCCTACGACCTTTTCGGAAGTACACAGATACGACAGTGGACTATGGAGACGGGAAAGGCTGTTATACAGCTTCTGTACTTTGCCAGTTATCAGACAGATTATCTCGGATTGCACATATGAACAAATACACAGGGCAATGGTAGAAAAATACAGGGAGAAGGCTTGCTATGCAATCTGTGTCCAGGATATTAAAAAAATCAGAAGCGGTAGAAAAATGCGCTTGCACAGGAATAATATGAAGGACTATCCGGGCGAATATCAATTGTATGACGGAAATCTTTTCTCTGTCAAGCGAGTGACGAGAGACATGGATGACCCCGTGAGAAAATACATAAGGAGAATGATGAATGAAGATATTATGTCACAGAGGATACTGGAAGAAGGAAGCTGATAAAAATACGTTGGCAGCGATTAAAGATGCTTTTGAAAGCGGCAGGGGAATGGAAAGCGATATCAGAGATTTTGACGGTAAGCTGGTGATATCGCATAATCCGGCAGATAAAGATTCTGTATTGGCAGAAGATGTATTCCGGCTGATGCAGGCCTGTCAGGACAGATATTGCTTCGCAATAAACATAAAAGCAGATGGTCTGAAGGAAATGCTGATCAGCCAGCTCCAAAGGTATGAGATTGATAATTATTTTGTATTCGATATGTCGGTTCCGCAGATGATTGAATACTGGCAGGCGGGAATCAGATTCTTTACAAGGCAGAGCGAATTTGAGAAGGAACCGGTATTGTATGAGGATGCGGATGGGGTATGGATTGATGCTTTTGAGGATGACAGATGGATTACAGAGGAATTGATTCTCAACCACCAGAGAAATGGCAAGAAGGTATGTATTGTCTCGCCTGATCTGCACCGGAGACCCTTTAAGGAATTTTGGGACAGGCTGCGGGGATTCCGGCCTGACTGGAATACAGTTTTCTTATGTACAGATTTTCCCGACGAGGCAAATGAATTTTTCAGTGAAGTGATTTAGAGGTTGCACTTATGATAAAGGCAATTATTTTTGATATGGATGGAGTTCTGATCGATGCGAAAGAGTGGCATTATGAGGCCCTGAATAAAGCTCTGGGGCTATTTGGATATGAGATAAGCAGATATGACCATCTGGTTACTTATGATGGGTTGCCCACCTCTCAGAAACTGGAAATGCTTTCTATGGAAAAAGGGATGCCCAAAAAACTCCATAGATTTATCAATGAGCTAAAGCAGCAATATACTATTGACAGAATATTTACAGACTGCCATCCCATGTTCCATCATGAGTATGCGTTATCTAAACTCAGGCAGGAGGGCTATCGTATCGCCGTGGCATCAAATTCTGTCAGAAAGACCGTAGAACTGATGATGGAGAAAAGTAATCTGCTTCCCTATCTTGAGTTTTTCTTAAGTAATCAGGATGTGAAAAAGGCGAAGCCGGATCCGGAAATCTATAATATTGCGATTAGCAGGCTTGGGCTGTCTCCGGAAGAATGTCTGGTGGTCGAAGATAATAAGAATGGGATTCAGGCGGGAAAAAGCGCGGGCTCCCATGTAATGGAAGTAAATACGGTATATGATGTGAACCTGGAGAACATTCAAAAGCATATCGAGATGGCAGGCGAAAATCGTATTTAGAGGATAATACAATGAATATACTGATGCCGATCGTTGGCGGTGAAGATGAAAAATATGACAATCAATATATCAGAAATCTTTATGAGATTCAGAAAAAGACCGTTTTGCAGTATGTATATGAATCTCTGAGTCAGATTGAGGATGCACATTTTATTGTGATTGTCAGGAGAGAGGATACACGAAAATATCATCTGGACGATATGGTGAAATTACTGATCCCTGGCTGTAACGTTATCATAGCGGATGGCGTAACCTGTGGATCGGCATGCAGCTGTCTTCTGGCTGTGGATGTGATTGACGAAGAAGAGCCGCTGATCATCGCCGGAGGCAATCAGCTGATGCTGAAAAATCCACAGGATGTCGTTTCAGAATTTCAGAGCAATGATTATGACGGCGGAGTTGTCGTATTCAATGATATCCATCCCAGATGGTCCTTTGTCAAACTGAATGAGGATGGGCTGGTGATTGAGGCGGCGGAAAAGAGACCGATCAGCAGGAATGCCACAACAGGGTTTTATTATTTTAAAAAGGCGGGAGACTTTATTCATGCGGCGCAGGAGATGATTCGGAAGGATGCCAGCGTGCATGGCCGGTACTATGTCTGTCCCTGTTTCAATGAAATGGTGTTGGAATATAAAAGAATAGGCGCATATCGTATTTCCAAAATGGAATATTTCAATTTTAATCATCAACAGGATATGGATGACTATGAAAGGTATCTGAAAGAAGGGGGAGCTCATGTACAGTGCAAAGCTTGATACAATGGTGAAAGGGTGGTTTGTGGGGAATTTCAGCCCCAGTTTATACCCGACCAATGATGTGGAGGTCGCGGTGAAACGTTATCAGAAGGGGGAGAGCGATAAGGCGCATTTTCACAAAATTGCAACGGAAATTACCGTGATTATCAGCGGTAAGGTTCGGATGTTTGATAAAGAATGGAACAGTGGAGATATCGTGGTAGCAGAGCCGGGGGATGCTACGGCGTTTACAGCCCTTGAGGATTCCGTAAATGTGGTGGTTAAAATTCCCGGAGCAAATGATGATAAATATCTGGTGGAGGAATAAGTAATGCTGAATATTGTAATACCTATGGCAGGCAGAGGGAGCCGTTTTGCCAAGGAAGGGTATGTAATGCCCAAACCGTTGATTGATGTTCATGGGGAGCCCATGATTGCACGAGTGACACAGAATATTACTCCGAAATGTGAACACAGGTTTATTTATCTGTGTCTGCAGGAGCATCTGGAGAAGTATGATTTGAAAAAGAGACTGGAAGAAATTGCTCCCGGATGTGCAGTAGTTTCTGTCGATCAGGTAACGGAGGGAGCGGCCTGTACCGTTCTTCTGGCGGAAAAATACATAGATAACGATGACAGCCTGATGATTGCCAATTCAGACCAGTATGTGGATATTGATATCAATGAATACTTAGTATCGATGGGCGAAAAGGACGGTCTGATTATGACGATGTATGCGGACGATCCCAAATGGTCTTTTATTCAGTTTGATAAGGACGGGCTTGTGACTTTGGTCCGTGAAAAAGAAGTGATTTCCAACGAGGCGACGGTGGGAATTTATAATTTCAGAAAGGGATCTGATTTTGTGAAGTACGCGTATCAGATGATCGATAAGGGGATCAGGTCTAACGGGGAGTTTTATGTCGCGCCAGTGTACAACGAGATGATATGCGATGGGAAAAGGGTTGGGTTTTATAATATCGGAAGTGAAGATAATGGAATGTATGGGCTGGGGATTCCGGGTGATTTGGAGAAGTTTTTATTGAAATGGAGATTTGATAATTACATCGGAGGATGATATGAAAAAACGAATTGTCTTCGTAACACATGAGTTTGGTCTTTTTTGGGGGCATGGTGGAGTCGCGGAGTATTTAAATATATTGGTGACGCAAATTCTAAAAAGGACTAATGACTATGAAATCTATATTTTAACTATTGTATGCGATAAAGAAAGTAGATTATTAAGAAATAAGCATGTTGTGCTATACCTGTTAAAGCCGGGAAAACCGCATGAAATAGGGAATGAAGTATTAAATTATTTAAAAGAAATAAAACCTGATATTGTGGAATGTACTGATTATATGTCGTTAGGATTGGAAGCATTATTTTACAGATATGAAACGCCGTCAAATGAATTGAGTAATACCCGATTTATCACAGTTCATCATACCGCTTCCAGAGAATGTTATGAATGGAATGATAAAGTTCCGGTAAGATTCTCTCCGGAATTTATCAGAGAGTGCTTTGCCAGAGAAAAGTCACAAATGAAACTTTCTGATTTGAATGTGGCACCCTCAAGCTTTATGCGTGGATATGTAATTCAAAATTATAAGTTAAATGATGTAATAACTATATTGCATCCACTTAGTATTATGATGAAGAGCAGAGAAGAGCTTGTTAAGGATGTGAGCCGGAGATATGATATAAGCTGCTTTGGAAATAAATTTATAATTTGTTGTATTAGCCGAATTGAAGGGAGAAAAAATCAGGAGTTACTTGTAAAACAGTTTGTTAGATTTTTAGATATTACTGGAGAAGATGCAATATTGTTTTTGGGGGGTAATAGTGCTGTAAATTCAGTAACGGGTATTGATTTTAGAGAGGAAATTTATGATTTAATTCCGGAAAAGTATATTTTTAATATACATTTTTTTGATTTTATGACATATGAGGAAAAAGTTAAGATATATGCAATAAGTGATTTAGGAATACTGGCGTCTACATATGAATGTCTTTCCCTGTCTGTGGTGGAATCTGTCTGCCATGGGGTACCCGTAATAACATCTAAATATTGTGGATTTTCAGATTATATGGAAGAAGTTGTTAACATAATGACATTTGATCCTTTTAGAGAAGATGATTTGCTGAAAAAGCTTCTTTATTTTTACAGATCAGATTCTGATGAGAGGGTGAGAATCCTTGATTACCAATATAATGGTTTATTGCAAAAAGCAAATTATTCGGAGACAGTTGATAAACGGTTAGCAATATATAATAGTTGTAAAGTAGTATGCGAATCTAATAATTATAATTGTTTGATAGTGGATGAAAATAACTATTATGGATTAATTGATGAAAGTATAATTGACCGGAGGAATAATGTTATATTAGTGAATTTCAAGACAAGTCCTCAAAATATAAATAAGATGCAAAGTATTGCAGGAAGTATTTTACATAAATTCGAAGATGGAGCAGTAATTTGCTTTGCAGAAAAAAATGTACAATTTGAATTTGTTAATATTATCGAGAATGAAGTTCCTTTTTTTATAAAAGGTATTTATATTGAACGGGATTCCATAGGTATGACTTTTGCAGATATTGTTGTTAATTATGGAATTAAGGCCCAAATATATAATTTGCCATTTAGAAACAAAACAGAAAGAAATACCGAATGTGGTCACTGTGTAAATGCGAGAAATATTAAAAAAGAGAAATTCAGAAGAAATATGTTGGCAAATTATTTTTATAAAGAAAACCTGATAAATATGGAGGAAAAATATGCAGAATAAGGTAGTTGTTCTATTACATGGGCCTTATGCCGGTAATGCGTATGCAAAAATTTTCAGGAGCCTGAATGCTATAAAAAATAAAATAGAACAGGTAATAATTTCAACATATATCAGCGATAAAAAGAAAACCGAAGCTCTGATTAGTGGGTATAGAGAGATATATAATATAGAGTGTATATATAATAAGGATGTTATTAATCCAGGCTATTTTAATTTAAACCGACAAATATATACGGTAAAGAATGGGTTGGAGTGCATAAAATCTAAAGATATTTTCGTAGTAAAAATAAGAAATGATCAATGGTGTAATACAAAAAGGCTTTATAAAATTATAAATAGCCGCTACTTCAAAAGAAACAATTCAATCAGAATCCTGACTACAAATTGTTTTACACGAGCAGATCGATTTTATCATCCATCGGATATGTTTCTTTGTGGTTGGAAAGAAATATTGAAAAATTATTATAGTATGCCTTTGCAGGATCTTACCCACACAGATAGCCAATTATGGATGCTGAAGAAATTAAATCAAAGTAAGGAAGATTTTCGGAATTATCTTATTTCTCCGGAAAGCGAGTTATTTAAGCATTACCTGGTGAAACAAGGATGGCAGTTAAAGAATACCGAACAGGATAGTTTTAATGCATTAAAAAAATATATGTATTTAGTTAATACATGGGATATAAACTTAAGATGGAACAAACAAAGAAATGCTTTTTTACCGAGCGGAACTATTATTTTACCGTATAAATTTCACCTTGAACCATTCAAGGGGGCTCCAAAGGAAAGGGCGCGATGCTATTCCAGACATGATTTTGAAGGAAAAGAGTCCTTTAGAGATTGGCTTTTTATCAAATGGTCAGCATTAGTTTTTGACTTGAGATATAGCGCTTCATTTGCCGGATTCAGGAGATCGCTTAATCGATTTGTAATATTATTTATCCCTCGTAAAATACGAAAAAAAATGCTAAACAGTAGTATGGGAAAGGCACTGAAAGAATTTATAAATTGCTAGAATCTCAAAATATTTTTCAGATTAGAATAATTAATTGGAGTTTGCAAATAAGTGTGTAGTTTCTTGTCCCTGCCCTGAGTGAAAGGAAAAACATGAAAACAAAATTTGCCGGAGTCTTAAAAATATTTCTTTTTATATCAGGATTTTTTATTTGCTTTAATCTTTTACAGCAGATATTTATACCAAAGTGGGATTATACAAATTCAGGTATTCTAGATCCTATGCAGGGAATACTAACAGGATTTTATGCAGAGGAAAAGAATACGTTAGATGTAATCAGTTTAGGTGCCAGTACAAGTCGTTTTGGTATCTCGCCGATGGAAATGTATAGAAACCAAGGAATTAAAGGGTATAACCTGTCTACAAATCAGCAACCTTTTGCAGTAAGTTTTTTTGTTCTAAAGGAGGCATTAAAAAGCCAGAGTCCTAAAGTAGTTACGCTGGAGATTTCGTCGTTATTTTATGATAAGGTTTCGGATGGGTTATGGCGATATATGCTGGATACAATGCCTATAAGTAAAAATAAAATTGATTTTGCCAAAGCTTATGCTTCGCAATCAGAAGATAATCATTCTCTGGGAGATGCGTTGGTGCCATTAATCAAGTATCATGAGCGTTGGAAAAAGTTATCTAAAGCAGATTTTTCCGCGTTAGTCAGAAACAACAATTTTTTCCCTAAAGGTTATTATATGTTAACAGCACAGGTTGGGGGAGGAGCGACAGAAGCTGAACGTAATGAAAGAGCTGATTTTTATAATACTGCATTTGCAGAGGTTGAATTGTCTGAATATAACAATGGTATATATAATATAGAGAGGACAAAGACGTCAAAATATATCAATAACCAGATTTCGGCAGATTCTCTGATGTGGTTACTTAAAATCAAAGAATTGTGTCTGGAAAGAAATATTAAGTTAGTAATGGTTAAGATACCAGTATCAGCATTACCCAGTGTTACTTGGGGGTCATGGACAGAAGAAAAACATTCAATTGCATCGCATATCTGTAATAGATATAATATTGATTTTTTTGATATGCAATATGATGTAAATGCCGAAATAGATTGGTCAACGGATACATGTGATGGAGGAGTTCATTTAAATTTATTAGGAACAGAAAAAGTGACCAATTGTTTAGGAAAATATTTGGCGGATAGATTTCAATTACCATCAGGAGGGTCAGATAATTGGGACAAAGATTTAAATATTTATATGTTATTGCGAAGTGTAGCATTATTAGAATTAGAGAATAGTTTTGGCTCCTACATAGCGAGTATATCAAAATTGGGGAACGGGATATCAGTATTTATCGCGGCGGCGGATGATATGTATGCAGGATTAAGTGAAGAGGATAAGTTTTTGCTTCATAAATTAGGACTAAAAACAATCTTTGATGATGTATTTAGATATTCATATGTGGCAGTTATAGAAGATGGAAAAGTGAAATACGAAGGACTGTCTAATGAAACAATCATTTACGAGAATGAAATAAGGAATTGTCAAGTATCTTATTCAGTTTCCAGTTCTGGCTGTTATTTTGGGTCAAAGGCGGAGATAAAGATAGGGAACAAGGATTATTCAGTAGGAAAGCGGGGAATGAACATTGTCGTTTACGATAATAGGAAACGGCTCGTATTAGATAGTGTATGCTTCGATACATGTAGTACAGAGCATATAGCAAAACGGAATAAAGCATTAATATCAAAAAGTTTAAGAGAATTTGAAAATTATCTTATTGATCATGAAGCAAGGTAATGAGGATAAGGAATATCATTAATATGAAACATAACTATGCTTTTGATGTTTTAAAATTTGTAGGAGCAATTGTAATAGCCTTATTGCATTATGAATGGAAACTGGTACCACAGGGTTACTTGTGTGTGGAGATGTTTTTTATCTTGAGTGGATACCTGATTTGCTGTAATAGAAAAAGGTACTATACTTATTCTTTGTGTAGAATTGCTCTTTTAAAATTAAAAAAGGTTTATGGATATTACCTGATATTAATTTTGGGAGGAATTATTTATTGGGGGGGGGAAAATAGGCAATTCATATCCGTATGGCATATAATGAAATCGTTACTCTTTTTTCCATATTTATTTGGAGATCAATATTCACTATGGTTACCATGGGCACAGGTTTGGTATATACCGGTTTGGCTGGTGGCTTCCGTATTTTATATTTCATTACTTAAATGGAACAAGAAAGAGGTTTATTATGTAATCCTTTGGTTAACAGTTTTTTTAGGGGCTACACTATACAATGCATCAGAAATACATTCATTAAATTACACTTTGGAAATTATGGTAGGAATTATTCCATTTGGGATAATAAGAGGATTTATGGATACTGGGATCGGAATTATCGTAGGGTTAATATGCCAGCAGTATATAATTAACCCACTACTTAAGATTTCCTTAATATTACAGATACTGTGCTTTATAGGGGGAACATATATACTGTTATGTGATGTTACAGTAGAAGGCGATTTCATATTTATATTTATTTTAGGATTATTAATATTCTTGTTTCATTATTTGGACGGGATTGGATGGGTTTTAGATTATGTTGGTCTGAAATTGCATTGGCTTTGTTCATTAAGTCTTCCAATTTATTTTTTGCATACAGTCGTAATTGTTGTATTGAATAACAATAAAATTATAAAATTCATTCAGATAGATCCTTTTAGTTATATTTTGTTAGTTATAATATTGTCTTTATGCATGAGAATGTGTACGAGTTTTTCAGGGCATATCTTAAGAAAAATAAATTCTATGAGTTTATAAAAAATAAATGGTATTAAAAAAGTATTAAATATATGCTGAGAGATATAATAGAAAATAATCGTGGGAGACGAAAATAATGTTATTCACCACCATCCAATTCATCATTTTTCTAACTATTACAATAACCTTATACTTCATTTTCCCACTGAACAAAAGATGGATTATCCTGCTGATTGCCAGTGGTATATTCTATTGCATGGCCGGTTTAAAATTCATCCCTTTTGTTTTGATCACATCATTTGCTACTTATTATTCGGCACTGCTGATCGACAGAAGACACGGCAAACTCAATGATATGACAGCCGGCGGCGAACTGGATGAAGAGCAGGAGAAGGAAGCAAAAGAAAAGTGTGGAAAAATCTGCAAAAGAATACTGGTTATAACACTGCTCATTGTCCTGGGGCTCTTAAGCTATACCAAGTTTACCCATATAATTATTGATTTACTGCAGAGAGCAATGACCAGTCTGGGAGTACGGACAGTTCAGTTATCTGAAATCTCAGTCATTATTCCTTTGGGAATAAGCTACTACACATTTTCTACAGTGGGCTACATACTCGATGTGTACTGGAAGAAATACAGAGCGGAAAGAAACTTCTTCAAATATCTGCTGTTTGTGTTGTACTTCCCTCATATTCTTCAGGGGCCGTTTGCCCGGTATAACCGACTGGCGCATCAGTTGACAGAAGGACACAGATTCAGTTATGAGCGTGCATGCTTTGGGATTCAGCTGATGCTGTGGGGATATTTCAAAAAGCTGGTGGTTGCGGACAGACTGGCAGTGTTTGTAAATTCTGTGTATGGTGACTGGGAGAATCAGGCAGGTTTTGTTATTGTAATAGCAACATTCTTCGCGGCAATCCAGATTTATACGGATTTTTCGGGATGTGTCGATATGGCAAGAGGAATGTCGCAGATTCTGGGGATTGAACTGGATATGAATTTCCGGCAACCATATTTTTCGAGATCCGTGGAGGAATATTGGAGAAGATGGCATATATCATTGGGAAACTGGTTTAAGGACTATCTGTATATGCCGGTCTTTGCATCAAAATTTGTTGCAAATCTGATTAAAAAGGCGAAAGGAAAGTATGGAAATAAAGCGGGGAGGAATGTTGCTGCTGTGGTTCCTCTGATTGTCGTGTGGATTGCAACAGGAGTCTGGCATGGAACCGGATGGGGACATGTGATCTGGGGAATCTGGAATGGAGGAATCATCATCAGCAGTACACTGTTGAAGAACAGATATGTGGATTTGAGGAAGAGATTATGCATTAAGGAAAAGAAGAGGGAGTGGCAGCTTTTCCAGGTTATGAGGACATTCATTTTAGCTGCATTTATTCCTAAGGTGTTTACTCTGACAGACTCCGTATCATCTGCGTGGGGAATGATCAGAAATATGTTTTCAGAGTTTAATGTGTGGGTGTTTTTTGATCAGTCGCTCTATACATATGGATTGGACAGACAGGATTTCTGGCTGTCCATGATTTCGATTTTCATTGTATTTTGTGTGTCACTGATGAAGGAGAAAGGGATTCAGATACGGGAAAGTATTGCCAGGAAGAATATCGTATTCAGATGGGCAGTTTATTATGCGGCCATTTTCAGCATTATCATTTTTGGAATGTATGGGCCGGGATATGATGCCAGCAATTTTGTGTATATGCAATTTTAAATTTTACCAAAGGAGACAGAATTATGGAAGAAAAAATTTTAACACTTTTATCAGAAGAATTTCCGGAGATTGATTTTTCAGCATCGGATGCGCTGGTGGATGATGGTATTCTGGATTCGCTGACGATCACAGGGATTATTGCGGCTCTGATTATGGAATTTGGGATTATCATTCCTTATGAAGAAATCATCGAAGAGAATTTCAATTCCATCGCAGGAATGGCCAGAATGGTTGAGAGACTACAGGGATAAAGAGGTCAATATATGGAAATTCTGTCGTTTCATGGAGGCACACTGAAGAGATATTCTGTGCGGGAGACTTACGTGCCTGATGATACGGAATATATCATTCAGCAGATTGAGGCCAATAAGGCGGAAAAACTTACCGGGTTGTCTGAGGCGGGGCCGGGATTCCATGAACGCTTTATTTTCGTTGAGATCAATCTGAAAGCCACTGCGAAAGCGCGTAATCAGATAAAAAATGCTCTGCCGGATATTCTCCTGGGGTTCAGCCATGAATATACGAATGATTTATACGAGCTGGCCTGTGAATCCTTTGAAGCCGACAGACGTTTTCATCTTGAACAGCAATTTGACCAGAACAGAGCCGCAGAAGTAAAGAAGGCCTATATTGACTGGTGCAGAGATCAGAATATGCCAGTCTTTACAGCGCGTAAGGAAAATGATCTGTTGGGATACATAATCATAAACCCGGATTCGGGGGTGGGTATTTTTCAGATTATGCTTGGCGTTACCCGGCCTGGGATAAAAGGGAAAATGGCGGCATATCCACTGTATAACGGCCTGCTGAACGCAATGGCTTTGCCGGAGAACGGAGGCTATACGAAATATTGCGGTTATATTTCTTCTGCTAATATGGCTTCTCTCAATCTGCATCAGCGTCTGGGGGCAAGGTTTGTCAGCGCAGTAGATGAATATATTTACAGAACGAGGAGGGATAAGGTGAATGAGCAGACTCTGACCGAATTACTTGTAGATAAAATTTTGCATGAGCTTCCCGGACAGGTCTTTTCCGTGAAAAGGGTCAGGAAGGAGTGGACAGATGAGGAGAAACAGCGGTTCGAACAGGAACTGCAGTATTTTACAGAAAAGTATTCGATGGATGAGATCGTAAAGGGATATATTTTTTATACGAACAGTGTAATGGAGGAAACCAGGTATTTTAAGGAGCACGAGGATTACAGATGCCATAGCTTTGAGGAAGTAGACCGCTACATTTATGCAGATCCGGAGCGAATGAAACTGTATATGCTGGGGCTGTCGGTGGCGGAATATCTCTGGATGACAGTTTTAAAAATCCATCGTTTTTATGCAGAATTGATTCAAAATGTGAGTGGAGACCGTTATCTCGAAATAGGTCCCGGACATGGCAAGTATTTTCTGGAGGCATACAACCATCAACATTTTCATCAGTATGACGCCGTTGACGTATCCGAGACATCCATTGCAATGACACAGGATTATATGAACCGTTATAGGTGTCGGGGGGGGAATATCAGTTAAGGTGTCAGGATGCAACTCGTCTTTCTGAGGATGAGAAATATGACTTTATTGTCGTTCAGGAAGTTTTAGAGCACATTGAAGATCCGGAGGGGATGCTTAAGAGTATTCACCGCATGCTGACTCCGGAGGGAAAAGTATATGCGCTTTTTCCCATCAACGCCCCCTCGCCTGCCCATATTTTTCTTTTTCACAGTATAGCCCATGTGAAAGAAATGGTATCAGAGGCAGGTTTTGAGATTGTGAAGGAAGAATATATTGTTGCAAATGGAGTTTCAACTGAACAGGCGGCAGAGAAAAAACTGCCCATCGATGCCTGTCTGGTATTAGGCAAAAAATAACGAGGATATTTACCATGAAAAATCTGTTAAACCGTCTGATCGACCTTTCACAGCTCTGTCCTGACAAACAGGCAGTGATATTTAAGAAGGAACAGTTAACCTACCTGGAGCTGTGCGAAAAGATTGCCGGAATGGCCAGTCTTTTGAGGGAGGAGGGCATAGCGGCGCGGGATCGGGTGTGCTTTTCCGCGGTGTCAAAACCGGAGATGGTAGTTGCCTATATGGCGATTCAGGCCTGCGGTGCAATCGCGGTGTTTATTGACAAGAATGGAACGCCGGAAAATATTGCAGCCGTCTATGAGGATGCCGGGGCGAAGCTGCTGTTGACGGACAAGCCCATGAAAGAATATGCCGGACGATGCCGGATACGGTCCCTGCGGGAAATGTACAGACAGGCGGATACCTGGAGGCAGGATATTATCACAGATAAGGATTCCGCTCTGCAGGAAATCCGGATAGAACCGGCGGCAGAGGATGTCGCGGAGCTGCTCTTTACCACAGGAACAACCGGTAAGCCCAAAGGGGTTATTCTGACTTACAGATCAGTCTTTCATATTCTTTCCAATACGATTGAAGGGATAGGAATTGACCGGGACGACTGTCTGCTGCTGCCCCTTCCGCTGAACCATTCCTTTGCCCTTCGGGTTCTGCGGGCCGTGCTCTATCAGGGAGCAACAGTAGTCCTTCAAAATGGTTTCACCTTTGCGAAGGAAGTAGAAAATAATGTGACCGGATTTGGATGTAATGCGCTGGCGGCGGTGCCGGCCTCCTATGAGGTCATGAAATCCCAGATGCAGGATGCGTTCGTGAGGGTGCTGGGCGGGATGCGCTTTATAGAGTTCAGCGCCGGTTCCCTGAGTATCCGCCAGAGAAAAGAGATTACAGAGTTACTGCCAAAGGTACGGATCCACAATACATGGGGGAGTTCGGAGTCGGGGGGGGTATTTTTTGTGTTGTATCCGATGTGGCGGACGATCCTGTGAAAATTGGTTCGCTCGGCAGAACGCTTCCGCAGGTACAGGTTAAGATTATTGACGCGGAAGGAAATACCATAAAGAGCGATGCCGCTCACCCTGGCAGAATGGCGCTGAAAGGCGACATGCAGATGGCAGGTTACTGGAACAGACCGGAGCTGACAGCGCAGACTCTTGTTGACGGATGGCTTCTGACAGGGGATATGGCGTATATTGATGAGGATAATTACATATATATGCTGGGCCGTGCGGATGACATCATCAATGTGGGAGGAGAAAAGATTTCGCCCATTGAGGTGGAGGAGACCGCCGGACAATATGACTCTGTCCGTGAGTGCGCCTGCATTGGTGTGGAGGACCCGGATGGAATTCTGGGACAGATACCGGTATTGTTTTTGACGACAAAAAATACTTATACGGAGGAAGGGCTGATAAAGTTTCTCTCGGATAAGCTGGAGCGGTACAAGATCCCGAAAAGATTTATCGTAACGGATGCAATCCCGCGCAACCGGATGCAGAAGATTGACAGGAAAGAGCTTCTGTCCATGTGGGAGAATCGTGACAGACTGTATTTGATGAATCCGATTATGCAGACCATTCTGACCAGAAGAAGCATCAGAAAGTTTACGGACAGAGAAGTTCCGGCAGAAATCCTGGATATGATCTGCCGGGCCGGGATCTATGCGCCCAGTGGACATAATCTTCAAACCTGGCGTTTTACAGTGATTGAAAGCCGGGACAGGATAATGGAGCTGAAAGAGGTCACACGAAAAGCGGCATTGTCCAAAAAGGTTTATTTTTACGGCTTCGAGTCGCCCAGATGTCTGATACTGGTGAGCAATGACAGGCGTAATCCCGACGGGATACAGGACGCCTCCTGCGCGGCCCAGAACATAATGCTGGCGGCCCATTCTTACGGGATCGGATCCGTATGGCTCAATCCGCTGATGAGGCTCTGTGATGAACCTGAGATCAGAGAGGTTCTGAATTCTTATGGTATTCCCGGGGAGCATATCGTGTGGGCGATGATTGCGTTGGGCTATCCGGTGGAATCGGGGAGTGTACTTGCCAAAAAGATGGATGTGGTAAATTATGTTGAGTGACTGGGGGAGAAAGATATGAAAGGATATTCAGCGGGCATAACCGGGGGGGGGCAAACAGAGGTTCCTGTTTCGGAAACAGAGATAATCACCCCTTTTATAAAAAATATTTTGGAGCTTTCTACTCCTGAGGCGTTTTCTGATGCGGACATCCCGCGGGAAGAGTTGCAGATGATTGCCCGGGCGGGAATCTACGCGCCAAGCGGGCATAACTGTCAGACGTGGAAATTTACGGTCATCCGCAGGGGCTCTGAAATAGAAGCGCTGGAAAATATTGTACAGAAAGTAACAGCGGAAAAAGAAATTAAATTTGACGGATTCCGGTCTCCCGGGGCATTGATTCTTTTGAGCAATGACAGAAGAAATCCTTATGGGATTCAGGACGTTTCCTGTGCCGCCCAGAATATGATGCTTGCGGCGGGCTCCTATGGGATCGCCTCGCTGCTGACGAATCCATTAAAGGATATCAGCGACGAGACAAAAATCAGAAGCAGACTGGATTCCTATGGCGTACCCAGGGAACACATTGTGTGGATTTGTGTTGCTCTGGGGTATGCAGAAGAAACGAAAGGTTCGTATTGCAGAAAAGAAAATGCAGTGATTCATATCAGATAGACAGGAGCCCCAATGACCCTACAGACCATCCTGACCCCGTACACCGAAAACGCACTGTTGTATACCAGACAAACCGGCCGGATCACACAGACGCCGGAGGGGCTGCTTTTCTCCGAAGGCTCCGGGCTGGCCACCAATACTTATTTCAACGCGTTTTCTATGGGTAAATGGAAGAAATATTGCGATCTATCCCGGATTTCCCTTACAATTACATTTAAAGGAGCCTTTCTGCTTTGGATTATCCATACCAGGCGTGACGGCGCAGAGCTCACCGACGATATTCTTCTGGAAGCGAAACTACAGTCCGAGGCCTTCGCTGAGGAAAGGATTGATTTTCCGGACTGTAAAAATGGAGTGATCTACTTCAAATTGGAAGCGCTTGAGGAGGGTTCCTGTTTCAGGAGCGCGCGGTATGAAACGGAAAGAGGCGGTGCCAGGGATGTGAAGATCGCTCTGAACATCTGTACCTTTAAGAGAGAACAATATCTGCTCAGAAATCTGGCGGTGCTGGAGCAGAGTTTTCTCTGTAATCCGCCATCCCCTCTTTATGGACGTCTGGAGGTGTTCGTTACAGACAATGGAAGAACCCTTGACATTGACAGGCTGTCCCGGCCGGGGATTCGTATTGTCCATAATCCCAATCTTGGAGGAACCGGCGGCTTTGCCAGAGGGCTGATGGAGATCATGGAGGTAAAGGAGAAAACGGGCATCACCCATGTAATTTTTATGGACGACGACGTGGAGATTGAGCCGGAAAGTATTGCCCGCACTTACGCCCTGCTCCGCCTGTTGAAGCGGAAATACGACGGGGCTTTCATTGCGGGAGCCATGCTCCGGCTGGATCAGAAATATATTCAGCACGAAAACGGAGCCCTCTGGAGGGAAGGAAAATGTCGGTTCTATGGGCGTGGCCTTGACCTGCGGAGTTTTTCCAATGTGGTTCTCAATGAGGAAGTATATGAGAGAGATTATGCGGCCTGGTGGTATTGCTGTGTGCCGTCAGAAATCCTGCGAAGGGATAATCTTCCCGTACCGCTTTTTATCCATGAGGACGATGTGGAGTACAGCCTGCGCAATGCCAGGCAGATCATAACCATGAACGGAATTGCAATCTGGCATGAAGCCAACGGGCACAGACGAATTTCCGCCAATGAGTATTATAATCTGAGGAATATGTTAATCGTGAATGCCCTGCACTGTCCGCATTATTCTGCAGGAAAGGCGAAGCGGCAGGTATTGACAGCCCTGCTGGTTGCGGTGTTCCGTTTCCGTTATAAAGATATGTATCTGATCGCGCAGGCGGTGACGGATTTCTGCAAGGGTCCCCACTGGCTTTTGCGGGTGAATGCCGCGAAATATCATCAGATGATTCAGCAGAGAGGATATTCTTTTCAGGATATGACCTCCCTTTTGGCGGAAGCGTCAACGGAGATGTGCGCGCAGGACAGGCCCATGGATGGCTTTAAGTACAGAATCCGTCAGGACGCCTCTCCTTATTCCATTTGCCGGTTACTGGTTCAGCTCCTTACCTTTAACGGATATTTTCTGCCGGCGAAAAGGAAGGTGCAGGCCCACTACATGAACGCTCATCCGGTTACTCTTTTCCGGGCCGGAAGGCTTCTTCTCTTCGATGATGCCAATGGAAAGGGGATCCTTACGCGGCGTCGCATGGGACAGGTGTTTGAGATGGCCAGAATCTTTGGAAGACTGCTTTGGGTGATCGATACCGGATACAGAAAAAGCTGTCGGGAGTACAGAAGGGAGTATGGAAGATTAAAGGCGGCCGGGTATTGGGAGAAGGCGCTGTTTACAGATTCATTCCATTAAGCGTTTCAAATGGGGAAAACGTATACAATATCTTTGCGAAAAAACATAAAAAGTATTGCATCTTCCTGTAAATTGTGTTATAGTAAATGCCATCACAAAGCAATTCGCCACATCAGTTATTTCTGATTCACTGATGTATCTGTTTTTCATGTCAGACGAAAAAAGTATGAAAATCTGCAGTTCGGGCTTTTCGCCATTTACTCAAAACAGTCAGGAGGAGGAGAGAGAATGACAGACAGGGATATATTACAGGCGCTTTATGAGAATATGCGGGCAATTTATGACGATGTGCATGGGCTGAAGGAAGATGTGCATGGACTGAAGGAAGATGTACATACGCTGAAGGACGATGTACATGCACTGCAGGATGATATGCAGGTTGTGAAGCAAAAAGTAACCAATCTGGAGCTGACGCTGGAAAATGAGACGAATCATAATATTCAGCTGCTGGCAGAGAATCATATTAATTTGGTCGATAAGCTTAACCAGGCAATAAGAGTGCAGGATAAATCACTTTTATTCGAAGTGCAGGTGTCCGGATTAAGGATGAGGGTAGAACATCTCGAGAAGGATGTTGCAGAAGTAAAAGCCCTGTTGTGTGCAAATGCCTGAAAGAGCAGAGGCTTATGATGTCAATGGAGGAAACATGCCCCCGCAATTATCCCTTATTATCCCTGTCTACCGGGTAGAGCAATACCTGCCGGAGTGTCTTGCCAGCATCCTGAACCAGACGGACGGTGAACAGATCGAAATCCTCATAATTGACGACGGCTCACCCGACAGCTCCGGCGAGCTGGCCGATGCCTTCGCCCGCAGGCACTCTTTCATCCGGGTGGTCCATAAAAGGAACGAGGGCGTTGCGGCGGCGCGAAATACTGGCCTTCATCTGGCGAAGGGAGAATGGATTTATTTTGTGGATTCGGACGACTGGCTGGCGGAAGGGGCAATTGACATTCTGCTAAAGAGGTCTGAGAAGAATACCGACGCTGATATTCTCCTTTTTGACGCGTGGAAAAATACAGGTCATCATGAGAGCGCATGGGAGCATTTCCCGCATGAGGCAGTCTGGACAGAAACGAAAGCGATTCGGAAGCTGCAGAGAGGCGTTCTGTACTTTCCGGCAGCCGATCCGAAAACCGGGGTTCCGCTGGCCGCTCCCTGGGACAAGCTTTACCGAAGAAATTTCCTGCTGGAAAAGGAGCTCTGCTTCAGGCCGGAGCTTAAGGTGCTTGACGATATGGTCTTTAATGTGGCCGCCTTTGGAAAAGCCCGGAGGGTGGTATATTGTAAGGAAAAGATCTATCATTACCGATATGTTCCCGCATCCATTACCAACAGCTACAGGCCGGACCGGGTGGCGCAGGATTGCAGGGTGTGGTCTTATCTGAACGATTATATGACGGGGAGCTTTCAGGACAAATGTCATGGAGACACTGCCTGGGATGGAGAGGAGAGGGAGGAGTTTCGACAGGCTTACTATTGCAGGATTATCAAATCGTTCAGTATCTGCTGCAGGCTGACCTTTTTTCATCCCCGTAATCCCCAAAAACTCCGTACCAGGATAGAGGAGCTCGAAGCTGTTCTGAGGATGGAGCCTTATCGCACAGCGTTTTGGAATGTAGAATGGAAAAAAACAGAATGGCGGCTGAAGGCTGTGGTATTTATGGGACGAACAAGAGCGGGGGCAGGGATTTATCTGCTTCACAGAGCACAGTGTATCCTCAGTCGTATTCAAAAAAGGTAAGAATCGCATCCGCCAGCGCACGGGAATTCCCCATCTCCACAAAAACAGTATCCCTGTCAGAGACAAACAGCTCATGATTGGCGGGATTATCGCCCAGGATCATGGGCTTTTCCATCGCCTGATAGATGAAGGCCTTTCCGGGAATGGTACGGCTGGCCTTGGCGATGGTTTTGCTGAAATGCCCGGCGAGGCACAGATCCGACGATGCGATCAGTCGGGCCAGCTCCTTCTGGGAAAGCCATGGAATGTACTGTACGAGCGCAGAATGGGGACAAAGGGAGCGTAAAGCCTTTCCCTTTATGGGGCCGATAAAATAAAAAAAGATATTTTTACGCCCGCTCTGATTTTTCAGCACAAGGGATATTGCCTTCAGAACAACATCAGCGCCCTGCAGGGGGAGGATGCTGCCGAAATAGAGAACGATGCGTTTATCCTTCAGATGCTCCGGTCTTTGAACAGATACAGGATGGTAGACGCGGCGGTCTGCCTCCAGGTACAGAGGATGGAGCCTGGAAGGTGCGACGTGAAACTCTTCTGTAAAAAATCTTCCATGGGCAAGGGTGTCACAGATGACCAGATCCGCCAGAGAAAGGGTAACGCGGTCCAGACGATGGAGAAAACGTCCCACAATACCAGCGGGTTTAAAAAGCTTTCGATCCAGACAGAAGGTATCGAAGAGAGAAATAAAAAAATCAATAAGCACCCTTTGACGTAGAAATTTTTTTCGGAAAAGGGGAAGGACCAGCTGCGGGGCAAAGCCGATGAACACGGTGTCATATCTGCCGGCGGATCTGGTGATCAGTCCCCATATAACGATCAGGATGCGCAGGGGATAATGACTGTTATATGAGCCGATTACATCACAGCAGACGGCCATTTTACGGATCAGGGAAAGCTCCTGCGCGTTACGGATGTAATCCAGATTTTTAGTGGTAACAAACAGCACCCTTTTCCCTGAAATATCGCCTGTCATACAGATCCTCCCCCAAACCCCTCACACCGCCCTGTGAATAATTCCAAGTCCCAGGGGATAAGGGCCGGTATGAACGCCGATGGTCGCCCCGATCTGATAAATCGGAAGCTCCTGCACTCCGTATTTTTCCCGCAGCACGTTCAGAACCATATCGCGGTAGGAGAGAGCCTCCTCATAGTCGTAGCCGAAACCCACAGCGATACTGAAGCGGTCTGCGGGCTCCTTTTGCTGATCCAGATATTCAGTGATCAGGCTGATGGTCTTTTCCATGGATTTGTTCCGGCTTCTGGCGATGCCGGAGGGGAAGATTTCGCCTTCCTTCAGAGTGATAATGGGTCTGATTTTCAGTACGCTTCCGGCGATACCGGCCACCTTACCGATCCGGCCGCCGTGCTGCAGATATTCCATGTCGCCCACCGTAAAAAAGATGCGCCCGGAGGAGCGGATCTCCTCCAGTCTTCTGACGGCCTGTTCATAGTCTGCGCCGCTCTCCTTAAGGCGCACGGCTTCCAGCACATACAGGCCCTGCAAAACTGTGTTGACGGTAGCGTCGATCACAGTGATACGGGCGTGCGGATAATCGTCCAGGATCATGTTTCTGGCATTCAGGGCAGACTGCATGGAACCGCTGAATTTGGTTGTGATACAGATACAGATGATGGGAATCTTCTGCTCCACAACAGGCAGAAAAGCGTCAATATAATCCTGCACGGAGGGCATGGAGGATCTGGGATATACCCCGGTCTGTGTCGCCATTCTCCGGTAAAAGTCGCGGATATCGATTTCAACGATTTCCTTTTGATAATGCTCCCCGTCAAAGGATACATAAAAGGGTACGACCGTTATGTTTTTTTCTTCTGTCAGCCGGGGCGGCAGATCGCAGGAGCCGTCGCTGATTATATGAAATGTATCGCTCATTTTTCGTCATCCTTCCATGGCAGACAGAATCGAATCACCGTAATGCCTGCCGCTTTGGTTATCTGATGTGATAATAATATTACCTTACTACTCCTCAAAAGGTTTTTCAACCGCCAATTTGGAGAAAAGATTAAGAAAAAATTTATTTTCTGTTAAAAAAGTTTCTTTTCTTTATTGCTATACTGTTTTTCATATTGGGGGATACAGAGGATGAAGTGGTATGGAGCTGAATGTGATTGACTTATCAGGGGACAGAGAGGAAAGGCAGGAGCGCGTCAGGGCCAGAAAAGCATCCGGGGAGAACATAAGGATGTGGTCTGAGGTCACTGTAAATACGGGTTCTGGCACAGGAGCAGGAACACACGCAGGGCAGCGTGATGTGCCCTCTGCACGGCGTCGGGTGTCGGTATCGCCGCCCAATATGCCATCCGGGAGACGTCCGGTAACGGCGCCTGGAAGAGGGCCTGTTTCGGGGGTTCGTCCTGCACCGCAGAGAGGACAGATGTCCGGACGGCGCCCGGCCCCTGCGCCGCAGAGAAATTCGGCGGCCAGGCGTTCCAGGCCTGTCAGGGCCGCAGAGCCGGATCCATATGAACGTCCGGCATCCAGACGTTCCCGGGCGGCACAGGTCAGGGCGCGGCAGGAGCGGCTTCGCAGAAAGAGAATACGGCGCAGAAAGCAGATGGCGGCCAGGTTCACGGTTCTGATATGCCTGGTGGGAGTGATCGGACTCTCGCTCTTTTTTCTGGTCAGGCTGTTTACCGGAAGGGAGGAGCCGCAGAGGACGGTGAACGCCTTTCGCGAGATGCCGAAGACAGGCGAGACGTCAAAGGAGGATGAAAATACCGGAAAGCCCTTTATCACAGAGGACTTTCTGACAGTGAATGAATACTCAAGGCCGGGAGAGGCGCTGGAGGCGGTCAACAATATTTTTGTCCACTATACAGCCAACCGCGGGACAAGCGCCGCACAGAACAGGAGTTATTTTGAAAATCTGGCGACCACCGGAGAGACCTCGGCCAGCGCCCATTTTATTATTGGATATGACGGAGAAATCATACAGTGTGTTCCGCTTGATGAGATTGCCTATGCGGTGATGGGGCGGAACTATGATTCGATTTCCATAGAATGCTGTTATCTCCAGGAGGACGGCAGCTTTACGGACAGGACCTACCAGTCCCTGATCAGGCTCTGCGGATGGCTGTTAAAGGAGTACGGGCTGACGCCGCAGGATATGCGCAGGCATTACGACGAGGGCGGGAAGAAGTGTCCGCTGTATTTTACGGAGCATGTGGAGGAATGGGAGCGGTTTAAGCAGGATCTGGACAAATATATGGCGGAGCAGGACAGCGTCTGAATAAGGAGGATACATGGCGGACAGGAAAGAAGATTTTTCCTGTCCGCTGTTTTTCCATTGACAGTTTATGAAATATATTGTAGGATAATAACAGATGTTATACAAAAGAAGGGGTTAATCACATGGCAAGAAAAGAAACGATTACGAAGGATGCAATCCTTAAGGCGGCTTTTTCGCTTTTGCAGGAGGAAGGAATCGAACAGGTTACGGCCAGAAAGCTGGCTGCGAGGGCGAACTGTTCCACGCAGCCCATTTTCCGGTTTTATAAGAGCATGGAGGAAGTGACGCAGGAGCTGTGCGGGATGGCCTGCGCCTTTTTTCAGGATTATTACAGGAAGTTCCAGAGACAGACGGTCACTCCGTTTGTGAATCTCGGACAGGCCTATATCAAATTTGCCGGGGAGCATAAGGAGCTGTTTAAGTTTATCTTCCTGACTCCTGAGCGGGGCGGAATGAGCATGTACGATATTCTCAACGGGGAGAGCGGAAACGTGAGCAGGGAGATCCAGTCCGCGACGGCCCAGGGCAGTCGTAATGCCGGAGAGCTGTTTACCAGAATGTGGATTTTTATCCATGGGGCCGCCTGCATGTCTCTTACCGGGGATTATGATCTCTCGGACAGTGAAACCATGCAGCTTTTAAGGGACTGTTATCATTCATTCAGGTAGAGAGTGCGGCAGGACCGGCACCCTTTAAGGGCGGGCCTTAAAGGAATCACTTTTACGTAAGGAGAAGAAGCGGGGATGGAACAGCAGGAGCATGATATCATTACCAGAATGAATGACAGATATATGAAGATGAGTAAGGGGCACAAAGCGGTGGCGGCTTACATTTCTGATCATTACGAGCAGGCGGTATTCATGACGGCGGCCAGGCTGGGAGAAACCGTGGGAGTCAGCGAGTCCACGGTGGTTCGTTTTGCCTCCGCCCTGGGCTATGGGGGATATCCCGAGTTTCAGAAGGCGCTGGAGGAGTGGGTGAGGAACAAGCTCAATTCGGTTCAGAAGATGGGGGCCAGGTATGGGAAGAGCACCCAGTCGGAAATCCTTCATTCCGTGCTGGAGTCGGATATAGAGAAGCTCAGAGATACCATTGTGAATCTGGATGCGGCTGCCTTTGACGCGGCGGTGGATATGATCCTTGAAGCGAGGAACGTCTATATAGTGGGCGTGAGAAGCTGCGAGCCGCTGGCTGATTTTCTGCATTTTTATCTGAATATGATAAGGGGAAATATCATCCTTGTAAAAACAACAAGTGTTACGGAAATATTCGAGCAGATGATCCGTATCGACGAGGAGGACGCCGTCATCGGGATCAGCTTCCCCAGATACTCCATGCGCACCCTTAAGGCCATGGAGTTTGCGAATGATCGCAATGCCAGGGTGATCACCATCACGGACACCATCCATTCCCCCATGAATCTGTATTCCTCCTGCAATCTTCTGGCCAGAAGCGATATGGTTTCCATTGTGGATTCGCTGGTAGCGCCCTTAAGCGTGATCAATGCGCTGGTGGTCGCGCTTTGTATGAAGCAGCCCGAGGTGGTCAGAAGAAATCTGGAAACACTGGAGGATGTGTGGAATAACTACCAGGTATATCTCAACGACGAGATCAATTTTATAGACGGGGAGCCCATGCTGCATTATCCCCTCCAGAATGAAAACGCGGGATAGGGCCATATGGCGTCTTTGTGTGGCAGAACGGCGGTTAGTATGAGACATGTGATCGTAGCAGGCGGCGGCGCGGCGGGAATGATGGCGGCCATCGGCGCGGCCGGGGAGGGCGCGCGGGTTACTCTGCTGGAAAAAAATGAGAAAACCGGCAAAAAAATCTATATCACCGGAAAGGGCAGATGTAACCTGACCAATTCCTGTGACAGAGAGGATTTTTTTAAAAGTATTGTAAGCAATGAAAAATTTTTTTACAGCGCTTTTAACAGGCTGGACAATCAGGCTGTCATGGAGTTTTTCAGTCGGGCGGGGTGCAGACTGAAAGAGGAACGCGGCGGCAGAGTTTTTCCTTTGTCCGATCACTCCTCTGATGTGATCGCGGCGCTGAACAGAGAGATGGACAGGCTGGGGGTTAAGATCCGGCTCCATACGCAGATGACGCAGGTTCTGAGAGAAGATTCTCCGGCCCGGCATGTGACGGGCGTGAGGCTGACGGGCGGGGAGGTCCTGAAGGCGGATGCGGTGATCCTTGCCACTGGCGGAAGATCCTATGAGGCCACAGGCTCCACCGGGGATGGTTATCGTCTGGCCAGGGAGATGGGGCACACGCTCACGGAGCCCAGGCCTGCGCTGGTCCCCTTTGTGGTGAAGGAGGGCTGGTGCGCTCAGATGCAGGGACTTTCCCTTAAGAATGTGGCTGTTCGGCTGGAAAAGGATAAGAAAAAAATTTATCAGGGCTTTGGAGAGATGCTGTTTACCCATTTCGGGGTCAGCGGCCCTCTGATTTTAAGCGCCGGCAGTTATTATAATAAGAGGTTTTACGGACAGAAGGCACAGCTTCACATTGATCTGAAACCGGCCCTCTCCAGGGAGCAGCTCGATACCCGGATTCTGCGGGATTTTGAGAAGAATAAAAACCGTCTGTTTAAAAATGCTCTGGAGGAGCTTCTGCCATCCAAAATGATTCCTGTGATCGTTTCGCTCTCCTGCATCTGTCCGGAAACAAAGGTCAACGGGATCACCCGCTCACAGCGCGCAGGACTGGAGGAGCTTCTGAAAAATCTTACGCTGACGGTGACGGGAACCAGGGGATTTTCGGAGGCCATTGTGACCCAGGGAGGAGTCCGTGTAAAGGAAGTAAATCCCTCCACCATGGAGTCCCGACTGATTCGGGGGCTGTATTTCGCGGGGGAGCTTCTGGACCTGGACGCCGTGACCGGAGGCTTCAATTTGCAGATCGCCTGGTCCACCGGATATCTGGCCGGAGTGAGCGCGGCAAAAGAAGAATAATTGCTCTGACTGCCGGCGGGCTTAAGGTCGGCTGAGCAAAGCAGTCCAGTTAATTGACCAGTTAATTGATTTTTTTCAGAAAGGGGAAACAACGTGAGTTACCAGATTGCGATAGACGGCCCGGCAGGGGCCGGTAAGAGCACTGTTGCCAGAAAGGTGGCGCAGAAGAGAGGATATATTTATGTGGATACAGGGGCCATGTACCGGGCGATGGCGCTTTTTCTGCTGAATCAGGGCGTAAAGCCGGGGGACACCGCCGCCATAGAAGAAAAATGCGTGGAGGCAGATATCTCCATCCGCTATGAGGACGGGGAGCAGGTAGTGCTCCTGAACGGGGAAAACGTAAACGGCCTGATCCGCACAGAGGAGGTGGGAAACATGGCGTCCCGCCACACCAGCCCCAATCCCAGGGTGAGAGAACGTCTCACTGCCCTGCAGAAGGAGCTGGCCAGCACAAACGATGTGGTGATGGACGGACGGGATATCGGTACCTGCGTGCTGCCGGACGCGGATGTGAAGGTGTATCTGACGGCCAGCGCCAAGGTCAGAGCCGCAAGGCGCTGCGAGGAGCTGCGGGCGAAGGGGGAGGAATGCGACCTTTCGAAGATTGAGGAGGATATCATCATCAGGGACAGACAGGACATGAATCGTGAGATCGCCCCCTTAAAGCAGGCAGAGGACGCGGTGCTTATCGACTCCTCCCATATGGATATCGAGGAGGTTGTCCAGGCCATTCTGAATCTGTGTAAAGAAGGAGTACAGTAATAACTATGGAAGTGAAACTTGCCAGGAGCGCGGGCTTTTGTTTCGGGGTAAAGCGGGCGGTGGATACGGTCTATGAACAGCTCCGCGCCGGAAAAAGGATCTATACCTATGGATCAATCATACACAACGAGGAGGTCGTGCGGGATCTGGAAAAAAAGGGGGTCTGCGTGATCAGGGATGAGACGGAGCTCTCACAGATACACGAGGGAACGGTGGTGATCCGCTCCCATGGCGTGCCCAGGCGCATCCAGGAGCTGATCGAGCGAAATGGGCTGGAGTGTATCGACGCTACCTGTCCCTTTGTAAAACGAATCCACACCATCGTGGAGAAGGAGAGCAGGGAGGGAAAGCAGATCGTCATCATCGGGAACGCCGGGCATCCCGAGGTGGAGGGGACCATGGGATGGTCCCATACCCCCGCGGAGGTGGTGGAGACCCGCAGTGAGGCCGAAAATTTTGCAAGAGACAGGGCTGTTCCCCTGTGTGTGGTCTCCCAAACGACATTTAACTACAACAAATTTAAAGAACTGGTTGAAATTTTTCAAAAGTTAGGTTACAATGTTACTGTTGTAAATACTATCTGTAACGCAACAGAAGTTCGGCAAAAAGAAGCCGCGCAAATTGCGGCCGGAGTTGATGCGATGATCGTGATCGGTGGCAGGCACAGTTCCAACACGCAGAAGCTGTATGAAATCTGTAAGGAAAAGTGCGCCGCTACCTGTTTTATACAGACACTGGATGACTTGCATTTAGAACTGCCTAAAACTGCTGCTTTGGTGGGTATTACCGCGGGGGCTTCCACCCCTGACAATATTATTGAGGAGGTTCAAAATCATGTCAGAATTAACTTTTGAACAAATGTTGGAAGAATCATTAAAAACCATACATACGGGTGATGTGGTGGAAGGTACGGTTATCGATGTGAAACCGGAAGAGATCATTCTTAACATCGGGTATAAGTCTGATGGCGTCCTGACCAGAAGCGAGTATACCAATGAGCCCGGTGTGGATCTTACGGGCATAGCGAAGCCGGGAGACACCATGGAGGTGAAGGTTCTCAAGGTAAATGATGGCGATGGACAGGTTATTTTAACCTACAAGAGACTGGCGGCTGACCGTGGAAACAAGAGAATTGAGGAGGCCTTTAACAATAAGGAGGTTCTCACCGCCAAAGTGGCAAGAGTGCTTGAGGGCGGTCTGAGTGTAATCATAGACGAGATCAGGATTTTTATCCCTGCAAGTCTGGTGTCGGATGTGTACGAGAAGGATCTTGGCAAATATGCCGGACAGGAGATTCAGTTTGTGATCAGCGAGTACAATCCCAGAAGGAGAAGATATATCGGCGACCGCAAGCAGCTTCTGGTTGCGGAGAAGGCTGAGATGCAGAGAAAGCTTCTTGAGAGCATCCGGATCGGGGATGTGATGGAAGGTGTCGTAAAGAATGTGACCGATTTTGGCGCTTTTATCGATATCGGCGGAGCGGACGGGCTTCTCCATATTTCCGAGATGTCCTGGGGGCGTGTTGAAAATCCCAAAAAGGTATTTAAGGTTGGCGAGAAGGTTACCACCTTCATCAAGGATATTTCCGGCACCAAGATTGCGTTAAGCCTTAAATTCGAAGAGAACAATCCCTGGAAGGGCGCTGACGAGAAATACGCCATCGGCAATGTTGTTACAGGAAAGGTCGCAAGGATGACGGACTTTGGCGCATTTATTGAGCTTGAGCCCGGCGTGGACGCCCTTTTACATGTTTCACAGATTTCCAGAGATCATATCGAGAAGCCGTCGGATATTCTCAGAGTCGGCGAGGAGGTTACCGCCAGGGTGGTTGACTTCAAGAGCGAGGATCGAAAGATCAGCTTAAGCATCAAGGCTCTGCAGGCTTCCAATGCCGAGAGGGAAGAGGTAAGGACAGCGTCGGAGGATGCGGAGGCAGTTTCGGTTTACGAGGATGCGGAAGATTCTCAGGAAGCATAATTAAAGAGCAGGGCGGATTAGCGATGGCTTATGGTTACGAACAGTTTAAAAGCGCTGTGTTGGGTCTTACCAGAATAGATTTAAATGCCTACAAGGAACAGCAGATGAAGCGCAGGATTGATGCGCTGATTGCGAAACACGGCATTAATGGCTATGAGAATTACATGCAGGTGTTGCGGACGGACAGGGCTGTCTTTGAGGAGTTTGTAAATTATCTGACGATCAACGTGTCGGAGTTTTACAGAGATACCGACCAGTGGCAGATTATGGAGAGAACCGTTATACCGGAGCTGATCGGCAAATTTGGTCAGAATCTGAAAATATGGAGTGCGGCCTGTTCTACAGGGGACGAGCCGTACTCCCTTGTTATGGCTTTATCCAGATATATTCCTCTGTATATGATCCATATTATGGCGACGGATCTGGATAAGCAGGTGATCGCCAAGGCGAAAACGGGACTGTACAGCGAGAAGAGCATTGCGGGGGTTCCCGCGGACCTTAAGAAAAAATATTTTACCAAAACAGGTCTTTCCTGGCAGATTTCCCATGATATCAGATCCAGGGTGGAATTCAGAGAGCATAATCTTCTGGGGAATGATTTCCCGAAGGATTACTATGACATGATCGTGTGCAGGAATGTGCTGATTTATTTCACGGAGGAAGCGAAGGATCTGGTATTTCGAAAGTTTTACCGGTCCCTTGTTCGGGGGGGGATGCTCTTTATCGGGAATTCCGAGCAGATCCTCAATTACAGGGAGATTGGATATACCCGCAAGAATCCATATTATTATGAACGCACAAAATAACCGGGCAGGGAGATGTTCCCTGCCCGTTGTGTCGTCGGGAAGTGCATAAACCCCGGCGTGTATCATTCCTGCGCGGCCATAGAGCACAGGACATGGCTGGCATAATCTGAAAAGAGCTGCCGGTTTTTTTTGATATCGTCTGTCAGTTCGAAGAACAGTTCTTTTCCCTCGTATTCCCTCTTAAAAAAGGGTTCTACAAGTATTTTCCACTGAGGAAGATAGCAGGAAAATTTCCTGGTATAGCAGTTGGCCGCGGTGGCCTGTTCCCGGTAATCCCTGTCAACAAAGGAAGATATTGCCTTGTGAAGGGCCATATCCTCTGTGGGAAGATAGTAGTAATCCTTATAGTTGGCATAGAAATATTTAAGCTCTTCCTCGTAGATGGGAACAATCAGGATGCCCTCGTGTCCTTCCCCCTTGAAATGGCAGCCCTTTCTCATATAGGAGACGGGAACCGGAAGCGGGGAGGAGAAAACGAGCTGCAGCATGAGCTCCTTTCTGGGAACGCCGTGTATATCATTGTAATAGTTGGCCTGAACCTTACGGGCCCTGATGCTGTTGTTGAACAGGTCATAAAAGGCCAGAACCGGCAGAATCTCCAGCATCCCCTTCATATCGTCAGAGTTGTGCAGAAGCAACGTGTGGTACAGATTGTAATCGTGAGAAAAGATATATTCCCGGTACACCCGTATCAGCTCTCCGCCGCTGAAGCTGTCCTCGCGCTTAATTCCCAGAAAGCTTTCCACCGTCTTAAGCTTACAGTCGGAGAGCTTCAGGAAGTTTTTGTAGGGCGCGATACGGCGATAAATATCCAGACCTTCCATTTCATTGAAACGGCAGGACAGGCCATACTGGCTGGCCTTGCGTTTGATGAAGGGGAGATCGAAGCTGTTTCCATTATAATGGATCAGATAACTGAAATCTCCGGCAAAGGCCAGAAAGGATCTGATCAGCTCCGGTTCCTCGTCGGGCGACTGAGCGAACCACTGGCGGATGATCCAGTTTCCCCCCGAGTAAAAGGCGCTGCCGATCAGATAGATGGCGGACTCGGAAGAAAGAAAGCCGGTGGTCTCAATGTCCAGAAAGAGGATCTGATCCAGAGGAGCCAGTTGTTCTAACGGGTATTTCAACTGAAAATTACCGAGAATAATCTCTTCTGTTTTCATTTGTACCTCCTGTTCTTACTCTAACTCTCGTCAGACTCTGCGGATTTGTCTGTAAGCCTGTTTACGGGCTCCCTGACGGGAGCGTCGCCCGAGCCTGTGGTCATGGTACAGCGACCGTCGAAGTATGCATTTTCGTCGATTACGAGTGACCTGGCCACAATATCGCCTACGATTTTCCCGGTGGAGAGCAGCTCCAACTTCCCGTGAACCGTCAGATCTCCTGTCACCTGACCGGAGATGACGATGTTCTGTGCGGAGACATTTCCCCGGATTGCGCCCTGGGGACCGATGATCAGCTCTTTTTCACAGGTGCAGTTTCCGTTTACGGTTCCGTCCACCCTGACTGATTCAGGGGCGTTCAGGTCGCCGTCAAAGACGGCCCCCTCGCCGATCAGCGTTCCGACCTTTGTCCGTGATTCTACGGAAGAGACAGTGGTTTTACTTTTTCCTATCATTATAGTATTCCTCCTTTTATCCTTTCGCATCTATGACGTTAAGCGGATCAATCGGTTCACCCTCAAGGATGACCTGATAGTCCAACTGCGTGTCGTCGGAGGTGATTACGGCCAGAATATCTCCGGCTTTCACCCGTTTTGCCTCCTCAACCTGCAATTCCGCCATCTGCCGGCACATATAACGTGTCTGATAGCCGTTTTCATGCTCCACCTCGATGATGAGAGGCCATATGTCGTCGGAACCGACTGCGGTTATAACGCCGTCGCCCGCCGCAATGAGATGATCCTCCCTGTGCGTGTTGATGGAAAGATAAGGCTGTTCCTGACTGTAAAGAGATACAAGCATTCCCATCTGTGAAGAAGGGGAGAGACCCGGGAAGGAGGGATCCTGCCTCCCGGCTTCATCCTGCGTATACTGTCCTTCCTCTGAAGAAAGACCTTCCTGCAAAGGCTGAGCGAACCCGGACGCCTCCTGTTCTTCTCCGGTTCTGCCTGCCAGCTGTAAAAATTCCTTTTCCCGTTCCAGCGTATGTTTTTCCTGCTCGAGGGCTTCCTTTTCGGCCCTGAGTTGCTCTATCTTATTTTCCTGTTCACAGATCCGGGCATTTAAGGCCTGTTTCTGCCGGGCGGCGAAGGGAACCTGTAAAATAAGCCAGATCACAGCGCTGCAAAACAGGAATAACGCAAAAAGAAGCAGACGGAATGCAAAGGTAGTAACATGAAGCTGTCTGCTGCTTTTTCCCATATGTGAAATGAAAAGGATGGAAAAGGAGTCCTTATGCTTATGTCGCTGACGTTTCATAAAAATCCCTGTGTCTTTCCGTAACCTGCAAGTCCGGTACGCAGGTACAAATCTCTTTGCCTTACCAGTATACCATATTCATAAAAAGTGAGCAAATGATTATTTTCTGCAAAAAGCCGGATGACAGGAAAAGAAGAAAACAGATAAAAACAGACAAAGTGTTGTTGTAAATCTGACAAAAAAATAGTATATTTAATAAAGACGCCGTTTCGCTCATAGAATGTGTTGCAACAGGAATTACAGTGACCATAACAACGGACAGCACGCTCCGCGAACTGTCCTTATGTTAAACAACGGACAGCACGTTCCGCGAACTGTCCGTTGTTAAAAAGAAAATTTACTGCCCGGCGGACGGGTTAAAATACAGTAAGGAAAGAAGGGAATCAAGTGGCAAAGTTGACATTTGCGGGAGGGATTCATCCCTATGATGGAAAGGATCTGTCCAAAGACAAGCCGATTAAGGAGGTTTTGCCCAAAGGCGATCTGATCTATCCTCTGTCCCAGCATATCGGGGCCCCGGCCCAGCCCATTGTAAAAAAGGGCGATAAGGTGCTGACGGGACAGAAGATTGCGGAGGCGGGCGGATTTGTGTCCGCGCCGATCTATGCTTCTGTCTCAGGGACGGTGAAGGCCATAGAGCCGAGAAGAGTGGTCACGGGTGATAATGTGATGAGCATTGTCATCGAAAACGACGGACTCTATCAGGAGGTGGAATGGAAGAAGGTTCCGCCCTTTGAGACGCTCACCCGGGAGGAGAAGATTTCTCTGATCAGGGAGGCGGGAATCGTGGGAATGGGAGGAGCCGGCTTTCCCACCGCGGTGAAGCTCTCGCCCAGGAAACCGGAGAAAATAGAATATGTGATTGTAAACTGCGCGGAATGTGAGCCGTATCTCACCTCCGATTACCGCAAGATGCTTGAGGAGCCGGAAAAGCTCATCGGCGGACTTAAGGTCTCCTTAAGTCTGTTCGAAAATGCCAGAGGGATTCTGGCCGTGGAGGATAACAAGCCGGACTGTATCGAGAAGCTGAAAAAGCTCACTCAGGATGAGAGCAGGATCACGGTCAAGGCTCTTAAGACCAAATATCCCCAGGGATCGGAGCGGCAGCTCATTTATGCCACCACGGGGCGCGCCATCCATTCTGCCATGCTTCCGGCGGACGCGGGGTGCGTGGTCAACAATGTGGATACGGTGATCGCCATCTACAACGCGGTGATCTGCGGACGCCCGCTGCTGTACAGGATCGTGACGGTGACCGGGGACGCGGTTGCGGATCCCCGGAATTTCAGGGTGCGGATCGGTACCAACTATCATGAGCTGATCGAGGAGGCGGGGGGCTTTAAGCAGCCGCCGGTGAAGATCGTATCAGGAGGCCCCATGATGGGATTCGGGATCTTTGACCTGGATGTGCCCACCACCAAAACCTCCTCGGCCCTTCTGTGCCTGACCAGGGATGAGGTCTCCGCCATGGAGCCCGGCCCCTGCATCAACTGCGGCAAGTGTGTGGAGGCCTGTCCGGGGAGAGTGGTGCCCAGGAAGCTGGCGGACTATGCGGAGCATTATGACGAGGAGGCTTTCCTGAAAAACAACGGCATGGAATGCTGCGAGTGCGGCTGCTGCAGCTTCGTCTGTCCGGCAAAACGCCCGCTCACCCAGGTCATCAAATCCATGCGCAAAATGCAGCTTGCGAAGAAAAAGAAATAATTTAGCCGCTGCAGGGGTGCCGCGGAACTTTAATACAGGAGGAATACATAATAATGAGCGATTTGATGAAGGTCTCATCCAATCCCCATATCAGATCCAGAGTCACCACCAGTAATATCATGCTGGCGGTGGTGATCGCGCTGCTTCCTGCGGCCGGCTTTGGAATCTATAATTTCGGGCTGGATGCGCTTATTCTGATACTGATCACGGTGGCGACCACCGTTCTTACGGAATATCTCTATGAACTGGCCATGCACAAAAAGGTGACCGTCGGCGATTTCTCGGCGGTGGTGACAGGACTTCTGCTGGCTTTAAATCTTCCCTCCTCCGCGCCCTGGTGGATCGGGGTAATCGGCGGCGTTTTCGCCATTTTAGTGGTGAAGATGCTTTTCGGGGGGCTGGGACAGAACTTTATGAATCCGGCGCTGGGAGCCAGGTGTTTTCTCCTGATCTCCTACACCTCCATCATGTGTAATTTTGACTGCGACGCTTACACGGGAGCGACTCCTCTTGCCAGCCTTAAGGCGGGGGAGAGCGTGAACCTTCTGAATATGGTGATCGGAAAGACCGGCGGCACCATCGGCGAGACCTCCATGATCGCCATCGTCATCGGCGCGTGCTTCCTGATCCTTTTAGGGATCATCGATCTGAAAATTTCAGGAAGTTATCTGGTTGCATTCGCAGTCTTTCTGATTCTGTTTGGGGGACACGGGTTTGACCCGGTCTTTCTCAGCGCGCATCTGGCCGGAGGCGGACTGATGCTGGGAGCCTTCTTTATGGCCACCGATTATGTGACCCGGCCTGTGACGAAAAAGGGACAGTACGTATACGGCGTGATTCTCGGCATTCTGACGGGAATTTTCCGTCTGTTCGGGCCTTCCGCGGAGGGCGTTTCCTATGCCATCATTCTGGGTAATCTGCTGGTTCCTCTGATCGAAAAGGCGACCATGCCCAGACCCTTTGGGAAGGGAGGAGAGAAAGCATGAAAAATCTGATAAAGGATGCGGCAATCCTTCTGATAATCACCCTGTTCTCCGGTCTGATCCTGGGATTTGTATTTCAGATCACAAAGGAGCCCATAGCCCTTGCGGAGGAAAAGGCCGCCAGGGAGGCGTACTCGGAGGTATTTCCCTGTGCGCTTTCGTTTGAGCCGGAGGAAAACGCGCAGACACAGAATCTGGCGCAGGATGCGCTCTGGGTGGAAGGAGGTTTCGACGGCGTTTCCATCGACCATGTTCTGCGGGCGCTGGATAAGGACGGGACGCTCCTGGGATATGTGCTCACGGTGACCTCCCATGAGGGATACGGCGGTGATATCACCTTTACCATGGGAATCGCCAATGACGGAACCCTGAACGGCATTTCGATCCTGGACATATCGGAGACGGCGGGACTTGGCATGAAGGCGGAGGAGGTATTAAAGCCTCAGTTCGCAGAGAAGAACGTTCCGGTATTCACCTATACGAAGACGGGAGCGGTCTCAGAGGATCAGATCGACGCCATCAGCGGCGCCACAATCACCACAAAGGCCTTAACTACGGCAGTCAATGGAGGCCTTACCTATTTTCAGACACAGTTAGGAGGCGGTGACAATGAAGCAAAATAGCCCGGCGGAACGGCTGGTTAACGGACTGGTAAAGGAAAACCCGACTTTTGTGCTGATGCTGGGCATGTGTCCCACGCTGGCCGTCACCACATCAGCCATAAACGGTCTCGGCATGGGCCTGACCACCATGGTGGTGCTTGCGCTGAGTAATATGTTTATCTCTCTTCTTCGCAAAATTATCCCGGATAAGGTGCGGATTCCCGCCTTTATCGTGATCATAGCGTCCTTTGTCACGGTGGTGGAGCTTCTTCTCAAAGCGTTTATCCCGTTTCTCTATGGGGCGCTGGGACTTTATATCCCTCTGATCGTGGTGAACTGTATCATTCTGGGCCGCGCGGAGGCTTATGCGTCCAAAAACGGAGTGATATCCTCCCTTTTCGACGGGATCGGTATGGGACTGGGCTTTACTCTGGCCCTGACCGTCATCGGGGCCGTGCGCGAGCTGTTCGGAGCGGGTGAGGTTTTCGGGTTTCGCGTGATGCCCCAAAGCTATGTGCCCTGCAGTATCTTCATCCTTGCGCCGGGAGCGTTCTTTGTTCTGGCGGCTCTGACCGCCATACAGAATAAGGTGAAGCTTGCCGGAGAGCGCAGGGGGAAGGACATGTCGAAAATACAGTCCGGCTGCAACATGGACTGCGCAGGCTGCGGCGAATCGGGATGCAGCAGACGGCTTGTGCCGGAATCCGTAAGCGAGAAGGAGGCGCGCAATGGTTAAGGATTTACTGATCATACTCATTTCATCTTCCCTGGTAAGCAACGTGGTTTTAAGCCAGTTTCTGGGGCTGTGTCCCTTCCTGGGCGTGTCCAAAAAGACACAGACGGCGGCGGGAATGGGAACGGCGGTTATCTTCGTGATCACGCTCGCTTCCGCGGTGGCGGGGGCCATTTACCGGTTTATCCTGGCACCCTTTGATCTGACTTATTTACAGACCATCGTGTTCATTCTGGTGATCGCGGCGCTGGTGCAGTTTGTGGAGATGTTCTTAAAGAAGTTTATGAAATCCCTCTATCAGGCGCTGGGGGTTTATCTTCCTCTGATCACCACCAACTGCGCGGTGCTGGGGGTGGCGCTCACCAACGTACAGAAAAATTACGGGATCCTGACAGGCATTGTCAACGGCTTTGCCACGGCTGTGGGCTTTACCATTTCCATTATCATCCTGGCCGGGATCAGGGAGAAAATGGCATACAATGATATTCCGGAATCCTTTAAGGGGATGCCCATCGTGCTGGTGACCGCAGGGCTTATGGCCATTGCCTTCTGCGGATTTTCAGGACTTTTGTAGGAGGTGAGGAGATGGAAATGACAGGAGTTCTGCTCTCCGTGGCCGTGGTCGGCGGCGTGGGGCTGTTTATCGGAGTTTTTCTTGGAATTGCATCCATCTGCTTTAAGGTGCAGGTGGATGAAAAGGAGGAGGCGATTCTGGCGGCTCTTCCTGGCAATAACTGCGGAGGCTGCGGCTTTCCGGGATGCAGCGGCCTGGCGGCGGCCATCGCCAGGGGGGAGGCTGCGGTAAATGCCTGTCCTGTGGGCGGGGAACCGGTGGGAAAGGTGATCGCCGGGATTTGCGGGGTGGAAGCCGGGGAGACAGTGAGAATGACCGCTTTCGTGCAGTGCCAGGGGGACTGTGATAAGACCACTCTGGATTATGACTATCACGGGATTGAGGACTGCCGGATGCTCTCCTTTGTGCCAAACGGCGGAGCGAAGAGCTGTAACTATGGTTGTCTGGGATTCGGGAGCTGTGTAGCTGTCTGCCCTTTTGACGCCATCCATGTGGTGAACGGCGTGGCGGTGGTGGATAAGGAGCGGTGTAAGGCCTGCGGAAAGTGCGTGGAGGTCTGCCCCAAGCATCTGATCTCCCTGATTCCCTATGACGCGAAATATGTGGTGGCCTGCAGCTCAAAGGACAGGGGGCCTGTGGTGATGAAGGACTGCACCGTTGGCTGTATCGGGTGCCAGCTCTGTAAGAAGAACTGTCCTGCAGATGCGGTGACCGTTGCGGATTTCAACGCCACCATCGATCAGGATAAGTGCGAGGGGTGCGGCGCATGCGCAGATAAGTGTCCGAGGAAGTCGATTGTAAGGCATTAGAAAGGGGACTATATGACAGGAGAGAATAATGCGCAGGTAAGGCTGGGCAGGACAGAGATTGTTGTGAATAAAAACGGATTCGGCGCTCTGCCGGTGCAGAGGGTCGGCAAAAAGGAGGCGGTCAGACTGCTTCAGAAGGCGTTCGATGGAGGAATCCGTTTTTTTGATACCGCAAGGGCCTACAGCGACAGCGAGGAGAAGCTGGGTGCGGCCTTTGAGGGGATCCGTGAAAAGCTCTTTATCGCCACCAAGTCGGGGGCGAAAACCGGACAGGATCTGGAAAAGGATCTGGAGAAGAGCCTTTCTCTGCTGCGAACGGATTATATCGATATTTATCAGTTCCATAACCCTTCCTTCTGTCCCAGACCCGGGGATGGAAGCGGGCTCTATGAGGCGGCGCTTGCGGCCAGAAAGGCGGGAAAGATCCGCCACATTGGAATCACCAACCACCGGCTTGGAATTGCGATGGAGGCCATCGAAAGCGGACTGTATGAAACCCTCCAGTTCCCCTTCAGCTATCTTTCCACAGAAAAGGACGAGGAGCTGGTGAGAGCCTGTCAGAAGGCGGATATGGGTTTTATCGCCATGAAGGCGCTCTCGGGAGGGCTGATCACCAATTCCGCGGCGGCTTATGCCCATGCGGCGCAATTTGAGAATGTACTGCCCATCTGGGGCGTGCAGCGGGAATCGGAGCTGGACGAGTTTTTGTCCTATATCGGGAAGCCGCCCGTTATGTCTTCAAAGATCAGGGAAATCATCGAAAAGGACAGAGCGGAGCTCTCGGGAGAGTTCTGCCGGGGATGCGGCTACTGTATGCCCTGTCCGGCAGGGATCGTGATCAATAACTGCGCCAGGATGAGTCTGCTCCTTCGCAGGTCACCCTCCGCCGGATGGCTGGGGGAGGAGTGGCAGGAACGGATGAAGAAGATCGAGGACTGTCTGCACTGCAATCAGTGTAAGAGCAAATGTCCTTACGGACTGGATACGCCTGCCCTGCTGGAGAAAAACCTGGAGGATTACAGGAATGTGCTCGCAGGAAATGTGAGCGTGGGGTGAGAGAAGCATTCTAAAAATTCACATAAGAAATATTGCCGTCTTCCGACACGAAGATTGCCTGTACATCCGGGTAATCTTCCAGAAGGGAGACGGCTTTTTCTTCTCCCAGGACAAAGCACAGGGTGGAGAGGGCGTCTGCGCGGGTGGAATCGGGACAGACGATGGAGACCTGGGCCAGAGAGCCGCGGACGGGATATCCGGTTTCGGTGGATAAAATGTGGTGATAGAGGGTCCCGTCCTTTTCAAAGAACCGTTCATAATTCCCGGAGGAAACCACGCTTTTGTCAGACAAATCCAGGGTGAGGATGGGAGAGCCGTCCGGATCAAAGGGATCCCGTATGCCGATGCGAAAGGGCGTGTGATCCGGTCTGCCGCCCAGCGTGACTACATTTCCTCCCAGGTTGATAAGGCCGCTCTCCACGCCCTCTGAGAGGAGATATTCCTTCATTTTATCCCCGATAAATCCCTTGGCGATAAAGCCGGGATCGATCCGGGCCTGCGGGTCGGCGAGTCTCACCTGGTTCTGATCGATCACGATGGCATGATAGTCGATGTGGGAGAGCTCCGCATCAATCTGTTCCATGGAGGGAACGATTCCCTCATTGTCGGAGCCGAAATTCCACAGGGCGGAGAGGCCGCCTATGGTGGGATCCACTGCTCCGTCTGAAATTTCTGCGAATGCAAGGGAGGCGTTTAACAGGGCCAGAGTATCGTCCGAAACGCTTACCCATGCGCCGCCGCTGTGATTGATGTTCCAGATATCGCTCCCTTCGCAGGTGGCGCTGAAAAGCGCCTCGTAATCCGCCGCAAGGGACATGCATTTTCGGGTAAGCTCCCTGGTGTTTTCCCCATAGAGACGCACGGAGATTACAGTGTCAAAGTAAAACCCGGTGGCCTGAGCGGAAGCGCCGGCGGCGGATGAACCGGCGCATCCCGCCATGAAAGGAGCGCAGAGGACGCAGTGAAGCAGGAGGACGATTAATCTTTTTCTGAACAATAAGGCAGAGTTCATTGCGGACGCTCCTTTTTGTAAGTCAGGTTCCAGGTTGTAATAGAATGGGGTTTCGTGTATAATAAACAGAGTGTGGTCTGCACAAATGCAGACAGATTCAGCAGGACGCGGCCGGTTAAAGCATCAGCCACATCCGTTATTATAGCGTTTTATATCTGAAAAGAAAAGAGAAAGCGGGGAATTTTATGCGTTTACCGGATGAACACGAGGAGAGAGGGATGGGGACACCGGTGGTTTATACCATCGTTGTGGTGTCCGTTCTGATATTGGTGATTCTGGCGGTGGTTTTCATGAGCAACACCAGACATAAGGGGCGAAATCGAACCGGAAACAGAACTGCGCAGGCAACCCCCACAGCCACGCCGGAGCCGGAGATGGAGTTTGCCGAGGGACAGGAGGATATCGAGACCCTTTACAAGGAGCACAGGCTCCGGTCGGAGGATCTGGATTTCTGGAATATGTATCAGAACGACACCCCCCTGGTGGAGGCTACCCCCACCCCGGAGCCCACTCCCACGCCGTCCCACGAGCCTACGGATGAGGAGCTTGCGGCGGACGGGGAGCATGTGAAGGTGACTCTTAAGGACGGGACGGAGGTATGGCAGGAGATTTCCCGGAAGATTCCGCTCTATGATTACGACTTTACCAATATCAAGATCACGGCGGGGAAGATGGAATATTATAAGGACGGGGAAAAAAGCTCCCGTCTGGGGGTGGAGCTCTCGAAGGAGAGCGGCAATGTGGATTTTGCGGCGCTGAAAAGCGGCGGGGTGGATTTCGTCATGCTCAGGCTGGGAAGCAGAGGGTATGAGAGCGGCGTTATTGCGCTGGATGAAACGTTCGAATCCAACGTCACGAAAGCCCGGGAGGCGGGACTGGAGGTAGGCGTTTTGTTCTTTTCCCAGGCGGTGACTGAGAAGGAGGCCCAGGAGGAGGCGGAATTTGTGATCAACAATATCAGGCCTTATGAGATCAGTTATCCGGTGGCCTACGACATGGAATATATCGTCAACGACGAATCCAGAATCGAGATTCTGGGCGAAAAGGAAAAGACAGAGGTTGCGGACGCCTTTTTATCCGCCGTGGCGAAGGAGGGCTACGAGACCATTCTCTACGGAACCGGAGACTGGCTGCTTGGAGAGCTTGAGCCGGAAAAAATCCTCACCAGATATGACGTGTGGCTCAATGACCAGTCGCCCATCCCGGATTATCCTTACCGGTTCAGGATGTGGAAATACGCCGTGCGGCAGAAGGTGAACGGGGTGCAGAATGAGACGGCGTATGTGATCAGCTTTGTGGATTATACGCGCAGATGAGGCCGCAGGGGATGACATGCGCTGCGAATGATCCTTATGTTAAACAGACGCCGGGGGAGTGAAACGCAAATCGCTTACCCCGGCAGCTCCATTTCGTTCTCCATCTTCACAAACCCGTATTTTTCATACAGAGGACGCCCCATGTCCGTTGCTTCCAGAGAGATGGAGGTGATGCCCCTGCTTCTGGCTTCCTCAACCAGCAGATCCAGCGTCCGCAGGGCGATTCCCCTTCTGCGGTATTCGGGGTGTGTGTACATGTTCATGATGTAAGCCCTGTATCCGGACGGGTTATGGTATGTGGGCATCACCTGAAAAAAGCTGACGCCGCCGGCCCCCACAAAGCGTTCCCCGTCGAAGACCAGATATGCGGTATGCGAGCCGTCGCGCAGGGCCCTGCGGTAGTAATCAAGAGACCGCTTTTTAACCTCACTCATGTCGGTATCCACGGACAGACGGTTGGCGGCCCGGAGCACTTCGATTCTTGTCTCGGTTAACAGCTCTGTCTCTCTGAGCGTTGCTTTTCTGTATTCCGGTTTCATTTTTCCCTTTCCTTTTTCTTCGTTTTCCTGCGTCTTTGTATAAGGGAGAGAGCGTCTGAACCTGTCCCCGATTCATTCATAATCAAAATTTTTCTGTGTTTTTATTCTAACATAACGCGGAACAGAGCGCTATCATTTCACCGTTTCTGATTACCAGAAAAATAAAATAATGAAATAAATTCCCCCAAAATGTAAATTTTAGAAATATTTCTGGCAGTAACTGTATAAAATATTAAAGAACTATTACAAAATTGTTCCACTTTTCTGTAAAGAAAGGACGTGTTGTGAGCATGTATAAGAAGTTTATTTTGCAGTTGTTTCTGTGTAATATGATGTTGGTCACCGGGTGGCTGTGTGTGAAGGAGACACAGCTGGCCAGGCTCTCTGCGACGCCTGCCTTTAAGACAAGTTTATCACAGAGCTGTCAGGTCCCACAGGTGGACAGGGTTTTCGGAATTCCCAGAAGGGCCGCCTCCGGTCAGCGGATTGTGGATTATGCCGTTATCGAAAAGGAGTACAGGTATGACCTGTCCCAGGCGGACTATGAAGCTTTGCTGAAAATTGTACAGGCAGAGGCCGGGAACGAGGATGAAAAGGGAAAGATGCTTGTGGCGGGTGTGGTGCTTAACCGGGTGGACAGCCGAAGATTCCCCAATTCGGTCACGGAGGTGGTGATGCAGCACAAGGGCGGTGTCTATCAGTTTTCACCGGTGGCGATCGGTACTTATCAGGGGGCGAAAGCCAGCCAGGAGACCATCGACGCAGTGGAAAAGGTTCTGAAGGGAGAGGACTGTACGGAGGGAGCGCTTTACTTTGTCTCCAGAAAAAGCGCGGATCCGGAGAAGATGAGATGGTTTGACACCTCCCTTAAGAAGCTTTTTGAACATGGAGGACACGAATTCTTTACAAACCGCTGATGCTTTTCGTTGTAATGGACCGGCTTTTGTGCTAAAATGAAGAGCGCTGAATGGAAAATGCAGGAGGATAAAGCGATGGAAATTTTATATAACAGTACGAGGGAAAAAGGAAAACCGGTGAGGGCATCGGAGGCGATACTGAGAGGACTGTCACAGGAGGGAGGACTCTTCGTGCCGGAGAGGATCCCTGTCCTGGACAAATCCCCTGAGCAGTTAAAGGAGATGACCTATTCCCAGGTCGCCTACGAGGTTATGAAGCTGTATCTCACCGACTTTACGGAGCAGGAGCTCAGGGACTGTATCGCAAAAGCCTATGACGATAAATTCGACACGCCGGAGATCGCCCCCATGCGAAAGGCAGGGGGAGCGCATTATCTGGAGCTTTTTCACGGGGCCACCATCGCCTTTAAGGATATGGCCCTGTCCATTCTGCCCCACCTGCTCACTGTCTCTGCCAAGAAAAATCATGTGACCAATGAGATCGTGATCCTGGCTGCCACCTCCGGGGATACGGGGAAGGCGGCGCTTTCCGGGTTTGCCGATGTGGAGGGGGCAAGAATCATCGTGTTCTATCCCAAAAACGGCGTAAGCCCTGTGCAGGAAAGGCAGATGGTGACCCAGAAGGGCCAAAATACATATGTCGTCGGTATCCACGGCAATTTTGACGACGCACAGAGCGGCGTAAAGAGGATGTTTGCGGACAGAGAGCTGGCCGGAGAGATGAGGGAAAAAGGGTTTCAGTTTTCCTCCGCCAATTCCATCAATATCGGCCGCCTGGTGCCGCAGATCGTGTACTATGTGTACGCATACAGCCGTCTTCTGAAAAAGGGAAGCATCCAGAGCTGGGAAAAGATCAATGTGGCGGTACCCACCGGGAATTTCGGGAATATCCTGGCGGCCTTCTACGCGAAACAGATGGGACTTCCCATCAATAAGCTGATCTGTGCCTCCAACGAAAATAAGGTGCTCTATGATTTCTTCCGTTCGGGCATCTATGACAGGAACCGGGAATTTGTGCTGACCTCCTCGCCGTCCATGGATATCCTGATTTCCAGTAACCTGGAAAGACTGATCTATCTGATTGCAGGAGAGGACGCGGACAAAAACAGGGAGCTGATGGAATCCCTTTCCGGGAATGGCGCCTACACGATTACGGAGGATATGAGGGCGCGTCTGGGAGATTTTTACGGGAATTTTGCCAGCGAGGAGGAGACTGCCGGGACCATACGAAGCCTCTATGAGAAGGAAGGGTATGTGATCGATCCCCATACGGCGGTAGCGGCCTGCGTCTACGAAAAATACCGGGAAAAGACAGGGGACAATACCCCTTCGGTGATCGTTTCCACAGCAAGCCCCTATAAGTTTACAGGAAGCGTTATGAGCGCGCTGGGAGAGGAGTATGAAGACCCGGCGGATCTGTCTCTGGCGGAGAGACTCTGTGCTCTTTCAGGGGTGGAGATTCCGGAAGCCATCGAGGAAATCCGCACGGCGCCGGTTCTTCACACCCGCGTGTGTGGAAAAGAGGACATGAAAAAGACGGTTAAGGAGATACTTGGGATATAGGAGATGGAGCTTTAAAACGGAAAAAAGATGCAGTCACGCTTTGCGGGCCGGCTTATTGCAACTGATCGGGCAGGGATGATATCCCTGCCCGTTGACATTAACGTAATGACAGTTCGCGAAGCGTACTCTCCGTGGTTTACTTCCGGTTCTCCATCTCCACATACTCCCGGTCGGGGCAGATGGGCTTGTAGGCGGGACGGATGATCTTTCCGTTGTTGGCCAGCTCCTCCATGCGGTGCGCGCTCCAGCCGGAGATACGCGCCATGGCAAAGATCGGAGTGTAGAGCTCCATGGGAAGTCCCAGCATGTGATACACAAATCCGGAATAAAAGTCCACGTTGATGCTGACGCCCTTATACATCTGCCGTTCGCTGGCGATCACCTCCGGTGCAAGGCGCTCTACCAGAGAGTAGAGGGCGAATTCCTTTTCCAGCCCCTTCTCCACGGAAAGCTTTTCCACGAAGGTTTTGAAGATCACGGCACGGGGGTCGGACTTGGAGTATATGGCGTGGCCCACGCCGTAGATCAGTCCTGCGTGGTCGAAGGCCTCTCTGTGAAGGAGCCTGCGCAGATAAACGGCTACCTCCTCCTCGTCGGCCCAGTCCCTGACCTCCTGTTTCATTTCCTCGAACATCTGAACCACCTTGATGTTGGCGCCGCCGTGGCGGGGGCCCTTGAGGGAACCGATGGCGGCTGCAATGACAGAATAGGTATCCGTCAGGGACGAGGTGACGACGTGGGTGGTGAAGGTGGAGTTGTTACCGCCGCCGTGCTCCATATGTAATACCAGCGCCACGTCCAGAAGCTTCGCCTCCAGCGGCGTGTAGGACTTATCCGGCCGCAGGATACGCAGGATATTTTCCGCCGCAGAGAGCTCCGGTTTGGACTGGTGGATGAACAGGCTCTTTCCGTCGTGGTAATGGCAGTAAGCCTGATAACCGTAGATGGACAGAAGTGGGAACAGGCTGATCAGCTGCAGACACTGGCGGAGCACATTGGGCAGGGATACGTCGTCGGCCCGCTCATCGTAGGAATACAGCGTCAGAACGCTCCGGGCAAGGGTATTCATCATATCGCTGCTGGGCGCCTTCATGATAATATCCCGCACAAAGCTGGTGGGCAGCGAACGGTAGCCGGAGAGCAGGGAACGGAACTTTTCGAGCTCGGCAGCGTCGGGAAGCTGGTCGAACAGAAGAAGATAGGTGATTTCCTCAAAGCCGAAGCGGTTTCCCCGGGTGAAGCCGTTCACCAGATCCTTTATGTCATACCCGCGGTAAAAGAGGCGTCCATGCTCCGGCACCTCCACACCGTCCACGATTTTCTTGGCGCGCACATCCGACACATTGGTCAGGCCTGCCAGGACGCCCTTGCCGTTTAAGTCGCGCAGGCCTCTTTTTACATCGTATCTGGTAAACAGCTCGGAATCAATGATATCAGCCCTTTCGCTCATCTTCGCAAGGCGGACAATATCGGGTGTGATCTCGGAAAATACATTGTAATCCATATAAAAGCTCCTTTCTGTATCATGAAAACAGGTCAGTCCAAAAAGGCACTGTCCAATGTCAGGTTAAACGCAGGAATGGTCCGGAAAACGTCATCCACAGTTTGTGATTTGTTAACAGGCGGTGTTTTCTAACAGGAACAATACAGATATATTGTCAGTTAATACCAGGAAATGAACAGACATTTCAGAAAAATCGTTAACACGATTATATTAGCATGAAAACACTTTTTCAACAAGTAAAAAATAAACTGTTTACAAATTATTTAGAAAAAAGATACAATTTGCCGACAGACAGAATATTAAAAAATGAAATATAAGAAGTTCGAAAAAATGCACCCGGTAAATATTGACTTTTAAAACCAGGTCTGAGATAATACAGAAGATATGGCAGAGATGTCCATTCCAGGTATGGAAAGAAGTTGTTTCGCAGAATAAAAGGAGCGGGGAGAGCCCGGAGGGAGGATTTGACCGCGGCTTTTACAGACGCTCCCGTTTTTCGGCGGGATGGCTTCTGGAAAATATACAACAATCTTAAGGAGGACGAATAATATGTCAACAAAAGCGTATTATCCTATTTCCGAGATCGGCAAGGGTAAGGTGGGCTTTTCCAAGACCCGTTCCATTATCGAAGCCGCTTTTTACGGAAATAACGTAGTTAAGGTTAACACCTTAAAGGAAGCGTATGAGTTAGCCAAGAATTCACCCGGAACCATCGTGACGGACATGCCCGTTAAGGATGGCGATACCTTCGGTCTTGAGAAGGACGCAAAGGTTCTTCTGTTTAACGACGGCGCGGTAACAGGACGTTACGCCGCAGCCCGCCGCATCAAGGGCGAGCCCGGCGTTGACGAGACGAAGCTTGACAAGGTGGTGATGGACGCCGTTTACAAGACCCGCTGGAAAACCCTGTATCATGCAGAGTGCTTCGTCGGCCTTGATCCCGAATTTATGGCCAAGGCTCACCTCCTGATTCCTGAAGGGGAGGAGAACCTGCTCTACAACTGGATGATCAATTTCCAGTATATGTCTGACGAGTACGTTAAGATGTACAAAAAATCCAAACCCGTTGGCGATGGAAAAGAGCCTGACATTTATATCTTCTCCGATCCCCAGTGGGCTCCCGAGGAAGCGCCCGACGTTGATTTCAGCTGCCTGAGCGATCCTCTGACTCTGTGCTACTTCGACACCAACGAGAACTGCGCCGCCATCCTCGGCATGAAGTATTTCGGCGAGCATAAGAAGGGTACTCTGACCATGGCATGGGCTCTTGCCAACAGAAACGGCTATGCGGCATGTCACGGCGGACAGAAGGAATACACGCTTCCCGATGGAAGCAAGTTCGTAGCGTCCGTTTATGGTCTGTCAGGCTCCGGTAAGTCCACCCTGACCCATGCAAAGCACGGCGGAAAATATCCTATCACCGTACTGCATGACGACGCTTTTATCATCAACACCGATACCTGCGCTTCCGTAGCTCTTGAGCCCACTTATTTTGATAAAACGGCTGACTATCCTACGGGATGTGCTGACAATGAATATCTGTTATCTGCTCAGAACTGCTCCGCTACTCTTGACGAGAACGGAAAGATCCAGCTTGTAACCGAGGATATCAGAAACGGTAACGGCCGTGCCATCAAATCCAAGCTCTGGTCTCCCAACCGTGTGGATAAGATCGACGCCCCTGTTAACGCGATCTTCTGGATCATGAAGGATCCCACCATTCCTCCTGTAGTGAAGCTGGACGGTGCGGCTCTGGCTTCCGTTATGGGCGCTACCCTTGCAACCAAGACCTCCACGGCGGAGCGTGTTGCGGCGGGCACCGACTTAAACGCACTTCGCATCGTGCCTTACGCCAACCCTTTCAGAACCTATCCTCTGGTAAACGACTATGAGAAGTTCAAAAAGCTGGTGGAAGAGAAGAATGTTGCATGTTATATTGTAAATACCGGTGATTTCATGGGCACAAAGGTGAAACCCGCCGATACGCTTGGCATTCTGGAGACCATCGTTGAAGGGAAGGCCAAATTCGAGAAGTGGGGCGACTTTGACGATGTAGAGATCATGTATGACTGGGACGGGAAGACGGCCGACTTTAAGCCTGACTTAAACGATCCCGAGTACAAGGCTGCACTTAAGAACGCCATGCAGAACCGTGTGGATGCTGTTAAGGGCTTTGCCGAGAAGAAGGAAGGCTATGATAAGCTTCCCGATGAGGCGCTCGCAGCCGTTCAGAAGCTGGTTGACGCTCTGGCATAAAAAACAGAAATTAAAACGCGGCGCACTGCCGCAGCTGAAAAATGCGGGTAAGTATTACCCGCATTTTTTAGTTGTAATTTTACAGAAGATTGGATATAATATGATTAACCTGAAATGTGCGATAACTCCTGTCGTTTTGAACCTACAGTTACTTTAAACGGGATTCCTATATTGTCAGACGGCTGCCAGGCCTCCACTCGAAAGAGGATTGCAGGGGAAGGCAAAAGTTTTGATTGCGGTTACCCACCTGGCCCTGGGCTAGGAGTCAAAAGACAGGAACCGGCATTTTGGGCCAACAGAAGAAAAAGCAGCCTGACTCTGGGCTGCTTTTTCTTCTGCCGGACGACTGCTTTTTGACGAAGGGGTTTTCATGGAAAAAAGAGCAAAAATATATTTCAAGCTGATTCTTACGGTTCTGCTGTCGGTTCTGTTTATCTGGCTGATCCACACGGACGAAAAGGTGATAAAAGAGCGGCTCACGCAGCCCCAGGGCGAGCTGATCAGTGTGCAGGATGTTCAGATTCTGGTCGGCGAGCTTGCGGACGCGGCGGGGGAGGCTGTTGATAAAGCGGCGCTTTCGGAGTTTTGCCGGGATGCGGCAGGGGAGGATCCTGACCGACATTTTACCTGCGGCGACTACAGGAGGCTGTTGTCGGCGCTGGCGAAGGATGAGGAGGCGGACGCGGCTTTTAAGGCGCTTACATATGAAAATAAATATGAGGACGACTTCTTTCTGCTTCAGTCGGACTGGTATCAGAGCTTTGAAAGGATTCTTACGTTTTATGGAATTACAGACGTGATAGAAGAGACGACGGCGTCCATCCTGTGCGGCAATCAGAACCTCGTGGGGCAGGAGAGCCTGGGAGAAGGGTGTCTGCTCGCCTTAAACGGAAAGGTCTACACTGGCGTCTCGAAGGCTTTTGAAGACCTGAAGTTCACCACTGTGAGAGCGTATGCCAGAGAGAGCCGGCTTCTTACCCTGATTGAAGCCCTGCCCGATGAGAAGGAGATTTCCAATGTCTGGATTATGGAGGCCGGGCAGGAGGGCGTTCAGTTTTTTTATGAGGGCTATGAGATTCTGGCACAGGGGGGCGTCTGTGACGATCCTGCACAGATGCGGGAGCAGGTGGGGGATATCCGGTTTGGACAGGGGGCCGTATCGGATATCGCTGTGAAAAAGGACCGGATCGGCGGAAAGCTCCTCGGGGTCTCTGAATCCCTGATCGAGGTGGAGGGGTATGGAAGTATTCCGCTTTCTGAGGACTGTCCGGGATATCGGCTCTATGGGGAGCTGGAGCTGGCAGGGCCGCAGGAGATGGCCATCGGCTATGATTTTACGGATTTTGTGCTGGATGAGGGGAAGGTATGCGCGTTTTTACTTACCCGCAAAGAGTCCATGGAAAGCATCCGTGTCGCCATCAAAAACGACGGTTTTAAGGGCCTTTATCATGATAAGCTCACCTTTGTCTGTGAGGACGATATGATTCTGACCTATGGAGACTACGAGGACCGAAGGCAGGAGACTGTGGCGGCGGGCGAGGAGCTTAATCTGGAGGCGGGAGGGCAGTACCTTTCCGGAGGCAGAGTTCTGCTGGCGCCGGCGACCGGCTCCGGCAAAATCCGGGTGCTTTCTCACACGCGCAGTCAGGGAATTCCGCAGTACCGGGGAAAGATGGAGATCGTCCAGACCGGGGAGGGGCTGGCGCTGATCAATGAGGTGCTTCTGGAGGAATACCTTTATTCGGTGGTGGCCAGCGAGATGCCCGCCCATTATCCCCTGGAGGCTTTGAAGGCCCAGGCGGTCTGTGCCAGAACCTACGGCTACCGCTATCTGCAGCATCCCGGCTACGGAAGCCTGGGCGCCCATGTGGATGACAGCGAGGGCTATCAGGTCTATAACAATAAGGCGGAGAATGTAAACTCCACCAAAGCGGTGAAGGAGACGGCGGGAGTATTACTCCTGTATGGAGATAATCCGGTCAGCACCTACTATTATTCCACCTCCTGCGGCTACGGCGCGGACGCAGGCATATGGGATGAGGAGAAAAGGGATGAGTTTCCCTATCTGAGCTCCGGATATATCGGCAGGATGCAGGAGACGCAGGCCGGGGCGGAGGGGGACGCCGATGATGAGGCGATCCGATATTCGCCGTCAGAGCTGGCCCTGGAGGAAAATTTCAGAGAGTATATTTCCCGGACAGATGAGAACGCTTACGAAAAGGATGAGACCTGGTTTCGCTGGAGCGTTCAGGTGGAGGAGCTGGATACGGGCCTTTTGTACGAAAAGCTGAAGGAGAGATATGGAGCGGCTTCCTCCAAAGTCCTCACCTTTACCGGGGAAGGCGACCCGTCAGAGCCGGACGGCGTCTATGAAGCTCTTCCGCTGGAGAAATTTAAGAAGGTGTATGAGATCCGCTGCCTGAAAAGGAAGGACGGCGGCGTTCTGGATGAACTTCTGATCGAGACGGATCAGGGAAGCTATAAGGTGGTCAGCGAATACAATATCAGATATGTCTTAAGCCAGGACGGCGAGGCCATGGGGCAGGGAGACGTAAGCCGCGCCTCTTCCCTGCTTCCCAGCGCGTATCTGATAATAGATACTGTTAAATCAGGGAAAAATGTGATAGGATATACCATTATGGGAGGCGGTTTTGGACACGGGGTGGGTCTGTCCCAGAACGGGGCGAAGGCCATGGGGCTGGAAGGCCTTACCTGTGACCGGATTCTTTCCTTCTACTACCGGGACTGCCGGCTGGGAACAATTGATCAGACTGAGGACGACACATGCTGAAAAGATTATTATTTATCGGATATGATTTTGGAAAACACATGAGCAGGAGAAATATCAGCGTTTTTGCCGCCAGTACGGCCTTTTTCCTGTTTCTGTCGCTGATACCGGCGCTGATGCTTCTGTGCTCCATTCTGCCCTATACGCCCCTGACCAAAGCCAACCTCATGTATCTGGCAAGAGAGATCACGCCGGATGCCATGGACGCCCTGGTGGTGAGTATTATATCGGATGTCTACGACAAGTCCATCGGGATCATTTCCATAACGGCCATCGGTACGCTCTGGTCGGCCGGGAAGGGGATCCTGGCGCTGATGCGGGGGCTGAACGCCATCAACGACGTGGAGGAGAGCAGGAATTATGTGGTGCTGCGGCTGGTGGCCTGTCTGTATACGGTGCTGATGCTGGTGGCGGTGATCCTCTCCCTGCTGATCATGGTGTTCGGCAATTCTCTGATCCGGCTGATCGAAGGATTTATTCCTCAGACGGCCCTGCTCTTTGACGGGCTGATCCATTTCAGGACGCTGTTTGTGTGGGCGGTTCTGACCGTGGTGATCGCGCTGATGTATGCCTATGTGCCGGGAGCCAGGCAGGGCTTTAAGATACAGCTTCCGGGGGCGGTTTTCGCCGCCGTCGGGTGGAGTGTCATGACCTGGGCCTTTTCCATCTATGTGGATGAGTTCAACGGCTTCAATACCTACGGCAATCTGACCACCATCATTATCCTGATGCTGTGGCTCTATGCCGCCATGCATATTATTCTGGCGGGCGCATATATTAACCGCTACTTTAAGCCCGCATTCCAGTTCTTTATCGGGAAGAAGAAAGGCCGCGGCGGGAAGTAAGGAGGAAGGATAATATAGGGAAATGTGATTTCGGGGGATTTCAGAGAGATAAGTTTTAGAATGAAATTCGACAAGAGGTATTAAAGCCTCTGCCGAATTTCT
>CANOVJ010000011.1 GCA_947570615.1 uncultured Lachnospiraceae bacterium | reverse complement strand
TGCTCGTAGAGGTTTAACCGGCTGTCGATGATGAAGGACAGGTCATTTTTCATCCGCATGAAAATGCCTTCCTCCATTGTAATGTTTTTTTGTGTTACAATCAATCGTTTTGTGGAAAAATTCCGACTTACGGATCGATTTCTGCCGCCATCTGGAAAATGGCGATATCTTACAGATTGGGGCTTTCCCCGTTAAAGAATCGGCTCTCCGGGAATCTGATTCCGGAAATTCCGCCTTATGATGCGTCTGTGATTTCCTTCCGTATAGTCCGGATTCAACCGTCTGTAAAGACCAAAAAAACACATTCATGTGAATAAGATAATACATTTCCAGCTCAGAAATTTTATTATAGCATGATGCCAGAAAGAGGGTGTTTTAGCTGAACGAAAACACGTAAAGGGCGGCCGGCGTCAGGAGCCGTGTCAGGCCCGGGGAAAGGCATGGTATATTATGGAAAGACTGATGCTTGATATGAACTGGTTTCTGGGACGGCTTCGCAGAGTCTACTTCATGGCGCTGCCGGAGAGCGAGGCGGACTATGAGAAGAGCCGCCAGCGATACATTGTGGGCGACTCGGCGGCCCAGACCATCGCCCAGCTGGCGGGAGGGACCTTTCTGGTCTCACTGATGCTCTCGGTTGGGTTTTCGGACGCCCAGGCGGGGGTCCTCACCTCCGTTGCCAGCCTGGCGGCGCTGTTTCAGCTTTTTACCATGGGAAGGGTCAGCCGTCTGAAAAAGAGAAAGCTCTTTATCTGTCTCATGACGGTGCAGAAGCTTTATCTGGCAGTGATATTTTTTATCCCCCTTCTGCCCGTATCGGGGGGCGTTTCGCAGCTCCTGGTGATAGCGGGATACTTTGTGGCACAGATCTGCTCCCAGATCGGAGCGCCGGCCACGCAGGACTGGCTGGCATCGCTGGTTCCGGCCCGGGTGCGGGGCAACTATTTTGCCAGAAAGGACGCCATCTGCGTATTCGTCACGGTCACCATGATGCTGTTTGCGGGGATTCTCATGGACGCCACAGCGGGAGAGCGGCAGAATATCGGTTTCGTGATCAACGGGGGAATGATTCTGATCCTGGTGACGCTGAACGCCTGGGCTTTCAGCAGTATGAAGGAGCCGAGGCAGGCGTGGATGAACGATCAGGGAAAGGAGATTCACGGGAAACTGAAAAAGAAGTACCCCAGGCAGCAGGAAAAGCAGCGCGGGATGCTCTTAAAGGAGGTAAAGGAGGCCTTCGGGAAGGCGGATTTCAGGATGGCGTTTGCGGTGACGCTTCTGTGGCAGACCTCCTATTACTGCGCGGCGCCCTTTAACACCAGCTATCAGCTCGTGGAGCTGGGGATGCCCTTTACGTTTCTCATGGTGATCAGCTTTCTGGGAAACCTTCTGCGCATCGCCATCACTCCGTTTATGGGCCGGATGGGGGATAAATACGGGATGGCGTTTCTGTTCAAATACTCTCTGGTGGGAATTCTGCTGTGCTTTGTGTGCTTCTCTCTGGCTGTTCCCTCCAACGGCTATCCCATGGTGATCCTGGGGACCGTGTGCTCGGCCCTGGGGTGGAGCTTTGTGGGAATCGGGCTTTTCGGGGTGCAGCTGGAGCTTCTCGAGGAGGGAAAAAGGGATATTCACCTCTCGATTATCTCCTCCCTCTCCGGCGTCTATGGCTTTCTGGTGTCTCTGGCGGCCGGCTGGCTCCTGGAATTTCTCCAGAGGGCGCAGATCACGCTCTCCGGAAAGAGAATCTATGCCCAGCAGTTTACCAATATCATCGGCGTGTGGTTTCTGCTGATCACGATCCTCTATCTGAAATGTAAGGTGCAGAGGAGAGAGCGGCAGCTGGATCGTTTCTGAAGGAGCGCTGCGGGCAGCGTAAGGGCAGCCTGCTCTGCGCGCGAAGGGCTTAAATATGCTTCCCGCGGGAAAGCTTGTTGACCTTCCTGTCATAGGTCAGAAGCCCGTTGACCTCCTCCTCCACATCGGAGAGCTGGGTGTAAACGGCTCCGGAGAGTCCCTGTTCCTTAAGCGGGAGCAGGGATTTTTCTGTGAGCTCCCGGAAGGCCCTGGCAAAATCGTCCAGGGTGTCGTAGCGCTTATAGCCGAAAATCCTCTCCAGGCTGGAATGCCCCTTAATATGGCAGGCATAGCCTCCGTACTCGGAGAGGAAAGCGGCCCGCCCGTCCTGGCGGGGAGGAACCGTCAGGGGTCGGAAGTAGTTGTGTGTGCTGATAAAATCTCCGCATCCCTGGTCGAACCAGCCGCTGGCGGAGTCGATCAGCCGGGAGGGGTCCCTCTGGCGGATCAGCTCCGTGATCCGGGCGGAGTCAAACTGTCCCCACCCCTCATTGAAGGCTGTCCAGACAGCGATGGAGGGAAAGAATTTCAGGTAATCCACGGTTTCCAGGGCCTCCCGCTCCCATGCTCTGCGGTATCCGGGGTTATCCATGGCCAGCAGATCGTACCGGGAGTCCTTAAGCCGGGAGGTGAAGCCGGAGGATAAGGTGGGAAGATAGCTGACGATGGAGGAGCGGTATGGCCCGCCGCCGTTCACCATATCCTGGCAGACGATCATGCCCAGACGGTCGCAGTGATAGTACCAGCGGGCGTTTTCCACCTTGATATGCTTGCGCAGCATGTTAAAGCCCAGCTTTTTCATGGCAGTGATGTCATAAATCAGGGCCTCCTCGGAGGGAGCGGTGTAGAGTCCGTCCGGCCAGTAGCCCTGATCCAGTACGCCCATGAGGAAATACGGACGGTGGTTTAAGCAGAATACGGGCCTGCTGCCCGTTGGCGTTCCGCCTGCCTGCCTGTTGCCTGTTGTCGTGCCGTCCGCCATTGTTTCGCCCGCTGTCCGCCTGCCGTCCATCGTTTCGATGGTATAGAGCCGCATGGCGAAGTAGCTCTGTACCCGGTCTTCTCCAAAAGAGAGAGCGACCTGATATAAAAAGGGGGTTTCCGGGCTCCAGCTGTGAAAATCCTCCTCCGGTATGGTAAAGGAGAGAGAGGCGTCCATATCCTGTCCGGCCTTTACCCGCAGAGACAGGCTCTGGCGGATCAGCTCCTTTTCCCCGCAGAGAACGGACAGGCTAAGAGGCGGGACTTCCCCGTCCACGGCGGCGCTGATGTGGGCGGTTACCCGGCGGCTGTCGTAGTCCGTCTCAAACCAGAGCGTTTCAAGGTGAGAGGCGGGAACCTGTTCCAGCCACACGCTCTGCCAGATCCCGCTCTGGGCGGTATAAAAGATTCCGCCCCGGCGAAGGGACTGCTTTCCTCTGGGCTGGCCGCCCTGCTCGGTGGGATCCTCCACTCGCACCAGAAGCTCGTTTGCCTTTGACAGACCGGAGGCGGTGGATGCTCCGGCCGGTGGATTTTCTTTAAGAAATCCGGTGATATCTGCCTGGAAGGGCAGGTAGCCGCCCTTATGTGTGGCGGCCAGATGGCCGTTCACATAGACCCGGGCCCGGTAGTCCACCGCGCCGAAATGCAGGATGGTGCGCATGGGGGCGGCGGTATCGCGGTCCTGTGGCAGCCCCTGCCTGCCGGTGGCATTGTCGTCCGGCTCAAAGGCCCTTTGGCCGGCCGCACCGCCGCCTGAAAGCGGAGCAGCGTCCCGGCTCAGGATACCGGAGGAGGTCCACAGACCCGGATCCGGGAGGTCGGGGAGGCTTCTGCGGTACCAGAGATACTGGGAAGGACGGAGCTGTCTGTTTACGCCGGAGAGGGTGCATTCCGGGGAGAAGGGCACGAGAATCTGTCCGTCAAAGGAAGCGGGTACGTCGTCTGTATCGGTGATGGCATAGTCCCACAGGCCGTTCAGGGAGAGAAAAGAATCCCGGCAAAGCTGGGGCCGGGGATATTCTGGCAGGGGAGTGCCGGAAGGCAAAGGACAGCCAGAAGGCCGGGTATTGCCGGAAGAGAGGCCGCTGTCGGAAGTCAGATTGCCGCCGGAAGGGGGAATGTCGCCGCCGGGCCGGGCTTTGCCGGAGAGCGGAGCGCGCTGTCCGCCGCCGGACATATTTCGGATCAGGGCCTCGCCCCACACGGTGGTAAGTGGAGCCAGACGGTCTTTTTCATGTGGCCGGATAATACTTTTTACTGCGTCTTTAATATTCATGATCACTCCTGTTGATAACGTCAGATCTTCCCGGTCTGGCGGGCAAGCTGCTTCGTGTTGTCAAAAATCACTCTGAAGGTATTTTAACACACCGACGCGGAAATGAAAACGTGACAGAGCAGGGATAAGGTGGTAAAATGGGGAATATTATCAGGAAGGGCAACAATTATTATGGAAGAGGAAGAACTGCTTAAAAAGCGGCTGCGGGAGCTGGCCCAAAAGAGCTACAGGAACAATCAGTATACCTTTACAGGATTTTTGAGTCCGGCGGATATGGCGTGCTTTTATGAGCTGGAGCGGGAGCTGTCCTTTGTCCCCCACAGGGTGTGGGGCGGGAGCGGGCTCTGCGAGCGGGTGATGGTGCGCTTCGGCGGAGAGCAGGAGCTGGGCTATGAGGAGGAATTCCCCATCGCCTGCATTCAGGTAAGTCCTCTGGCGGCGAAGTTTGCGGACGAGCTCTCCCACAGAGATTTTCTGGGGGCGCTGATGAATCTGGGGATCGAGCGCAGTACCCTGGGGGATATCCTGCTGGTGGAAAACGTGGGGTATGTCTTTGCACTGGAGAGCATGGCGGATTTTATCATGGAGAATCTGGGAAAGGTCAGGCATACCAGTGTGATGTGCCGGAGGGCTGAGCAGGTTCCCGATTTTGCTGACACGGACAGTCAGGAGCTGAAAATTCAGGTGGCCTCCGGACGGATCGACGCGGTGCTTTCGAAGGTGTATAAGCTCTCCCGCAGCGCAGCTCTGGAGCTTCTGCGGCAGAGGAAGGTGCTTTTAAACGGCAGGCTCTGCGAGAGCGGCAGCACGCTTCTGGCCGGGGGCGACCGGGTGAGCGTGAGAGGATACGGGCGGTTCGACTATCTGGGAGAACAGGGGGTCAGCCGGAAGGGGAAGACCAACGCCATCGTCAGGTATTATGGGAAGCGGTGACGGCGGCAAATTTTCCGGAGGATGACAAAGAGACAAAAGGAAAAATACAGAAAACGGTGAAGTCCGGACTGCATAAACAACAGACGCCGTATGCGCCGGATACGGAAGGAAAGAGGGGAATAAACATGTTGCTGCTGGAACAGATGATCGTGCTTTTTATCCTGATGGGAATCGGGTTTTTCTGTTATAAAAAGGGAGTGATCACACAGGAGGTGAGCCGCAGGCTCTCGACTATTGTGGTGAATATCGCCAACCCGGCGCTGGTTCTGACCGGCGGTATGGGAGATGAAAAGATTTCGGGACAGGATCTGAGGCTTACGCTTCTGATCGTGGTGTTTATGTATGCGGCCCTTCTGGCTCTGGCGGTTTTTCTGCCGGGGCTTTTGCGGGTGGAGGGAAGGAGCCGGGGAACCTACAGGGCCATGACGGTCTTTTCCAATATCGGGTTTATGGGATTTCCGGTGATCAATGCCCTGTACGGGAGCGGCGCGCTGCTCTACGCCACATTCTTTATGATCCCCTACAATATCCTGATTTACACCTACGGCATATCGGCGGTGGCGGGGAAGGGATCGGAAAAGAATGACGGGAAGGGCAAATCCTCCCTGAGCCAGATTTTTAATGTGGGATTTGTGGCCTGCATTGTGACGCTCGTGATTTATTTCACCAACTGGCAGGCGCCCGTTTTTGTAAAAAATACCCTTACCCACCTGAGCAATCTCACCTCTCCCTTAAGCATGATGGTGATCGGGGCCTCCCTGGCGACAATTGATCTGCGAAAGCTTTTTACGGATGTCAGGCTGATCATTTTTTCCGTTCTTAAGCTGGTGGTGATTCCGGTGCTGGGCCTTTTGGTAATCCGGCAGTTTGTGGACAGCGAGGTCATGCTCGGGGTGTGCCTTGTGATGCTGGCCACACCGGTGGGGAGCATGACGGCCATGCTTGCCCAACAGTATGAGGGGGATTATGAGATGGCCTCGAAGGGAGTGGCGCTGACCACGATTCTGTCGGTGCTCACCATGCCGCTGGTATCGGGGATTATGCTGTGAGCGGACGGCGGAGCGCGGATCGCCTGGGATTTACGGAGGCTTTTGCGGGGAGGATGGAAAAATGCGGACGGAAAAATGCAGATAAATTTCTGTTGACATTTGCAGGTTCCGGTGTTACAATCAACTTCAATTTAACAAGTTAGCACTACAAACCGTTGAAGCGGAGATAACGGCAATGATGCCCTTACAGAGAGCCTGTGATGCTGAGAGACAGGTGGGAAACAAGTTGTCAAATGGACCGCTGAGGGCGCAGTCAAATGTGATTTTTCACAGAGTATTCTGCGACGTTGCAGGCAGACGTCATATGCCGGGGATATGGAGGTATCCCGCTGAGCGCACGGGTCATGCCGTGAATCCAGGGTGGCACCGCGGATAATGTTTGTATTATTCGTCCCTGACAGATTCTGTTATTCTGTCAGGGGCGTTTTTTTATGCACAGCTCCATGCAGAGGAAGTATGCCGCTAAAGCGGCGCATGGGGCGCGCGGCGAGCAGGGTAAAAGCCTCCCCTTCTCGATTGCGCAGGCCCGTATCTGGAAGTTTGCTTACGAACTTTCCGGGAGGATCAGGTTGAAAATCAGAATTTTCAGCCGGGCTATGAAAGGAGCTGGTTATAAAAATGAAAATTTCTCCTGCTTTATGCGAAGCCGTTAAAATCGCGGACACCGGAAAATATAATGTACTGCCGGTCAGTTGTGAGATTTTGTCGGACTTCACCACACCCATTGAGACTATGAGGATCCTGAAAAACATATCAGTTCATTGCTACATGCTGGAATCTGCGCAGGCCAACGAGACCTGGGGACGCTATACATTTCTGGGCTTTGATCCGAAAATGGAGATTACCTGTATTGGAGGCGAAATGAAAATCGGGAGCCTTACAGTGAAGACAGACCGCCCCTCCGATTATCTGCGACAGATTCTCGCCGGTTACAAAAGTCCCCGTTTCGATTACCTCCCTTCTTTTACAGGCGGACTTGTGGGATATTTTTCCTACGACTATCTGGGATACAGCGAGCCCTCCGCCAAATGCGACGTGGAGGATACCGAGGCTTTCAGGGATGTCGATCTGATGCTTTTTGACAGGGTTATCGCGTTTGACCATTTACGGCAAAAGATTATCCTTATGGTGAATATACCGCTGAGTGATGTGGAGGTACACTATAATAAAGCGGTGCTGGAATTAAAACAGCTTATCGCGCTTCTCAAAGACGGCGAAAAGAAAAACGAGCCGGGCGGAAGACTGCTGGGCGAGGTCACGCCGCTGTTTGACCGGGAGCAGTTCTGCTCCATGGTGGAGGCGGCAAAGCGGCATATCCGCGAGGGGGATATTTTCCAGATCGTGCTCTCCAACCGTCTGAGCGCTCCTTTTGAGGGCAGTCTTTTCAACGCCTACCGGGTGCTGCGCACCATCAATCCCTCGCCCTATATGTTCTACTTTTCGGGCGCAGACGTGGAGGTGGCAGGAGCCTCGCCCGAAACGTTGGTTAAGCTGGAGGGCGGCGTACTGCATACCTTTCCCCTCGCAGGAACAAGGCCCCGGGGCCGGACGCAGGAGGAGGACCGGCTCCTTGAGGCCGGGCTTCTCGCCGATGAAAAGGAGCTGGCCGAACACAATATGCTGGTGGATCTGGGCAGGAACGACCTTGGGAAAATCAGCAGGTTTGGCACGGTGCAGGTGGAAAAGCTGCACTGCGTCGAACGCTTCTCCCATGTCATGCACATCGGCTCCACCGTGCGCGGGGAGATTGCCGACGGCTATGATGCGCTGGATGCCATCGAAGCGGTGCTGCCGGCAGGAACCCTTTCCGGCGCGCCCAAAATTCGGGCATGCCAGTTAATCGGAGAGCTGGAAAATAATAAGCGGGGAATCTACGGCGGCGCCGTGGGGTATATGGACTTTACAGGGAACATGGATACCTGCATTGCCATCCGCCTTGCTTATAAGAAAAACGGCAGGGTGTCTGTGAGAAGCGGAGCCGGGATTGTGGCTGATTCCATTCCTGAAAAGGAATACGAAGAATGCCTGAATAAGGCCAGAGCTTCGCTCAGAGCTCTGGAGCTTGCGCAGGAGGCAAAATTATGACTCTTCTGATCGACAACTACGACAGCTTTTCCTACAATCTTTACCAGCTTGTGGGAGAGATGGATCCGGATATCACAGTGATCCGCAACGACGAAATGACGGTGGAGGAAATCCGCTGCCTTGCCCCAGCGCGCATCATTCTCTCCCCCGGCCCCGGCAGGCCGGAGGATGCAGGGATCCTGATCGAAGCAGTGAAGATGCTCGGCAGAGAAATCCCCATTCTCGGCGTCTGCCTGGGGCATCAGGCAATCTGCGCGGCTTTCGGCGCGACCGTTACCTATGCCAGGAAGCTGATGCACGGGAAGCAGTCAGAGGTAAAATTCGACCTGGATTGTCCGCTCTTTAAAGGATGTCCCCGGACAGCCCCCGTAGCCCGTTACCATTCTCTCGCCGCGGATGCGGACACGATTCCGGAAGAGCTGAAAATTACCGCCCTTACTGTGGACGGCGAAGTAATGGCCGTACAGCACAGGAGGTATCCCGTTTACGGGGTGCAGTTCCATCCTGAATCCATTATGACTCCGGACGGAAAGCAGATGCTGAAAAATTTTATTAAGGAGATATGAACCATGATCAGAGAAGCAATCGTAAAAATCGTAAACAAAGGGGATCTCACCTATGACGAGGCGTACACCGTTATGAATGAGATTATGAGCGGCGAGACCACCCCTACGCAGAACGCGGCGTTTCTCGCGGCGCTTTCCACCAAAAGCGCCAGAGCGGAGACCACAGATGAAATCGCCGGCTGTGCGGCGGCCATGCGGGCCCACGCCACAAAGGTTGAGACCAGCATGGAGCTGTTTGAGATTGTGGGAACCGGCGGCGACAACGCGCACAGCTTCAACATTTCCACCACCTCCGCCCTGGTAGCGGCGGCCGGGGGCATGAAGGTGGCCAAACACGGCAACCGTGCGGCCTCCTCCCGGTGCGGGACTGCGGACTGCCTGGAAGCCCTGGGCGTGAATATCCGGCAGAGCCCCGCAAAATGCCGGGAGCTGCTGCGCGAGGCAGGGATGTGCTTCTTTTTTGCACAGGAATACCATGCCTCAATGAAATACGTGGGCGCGATCCGCAGGGAACTGGGCTTTCGCACCGTATTTAATATCCTCGGTCCCCTCACCAACCCCGGCAGCCCCTCCATGCAGCTTCTGGGCGTGTATGACGAATATCTTGTAAAGCCGCTGGCGCAGGTGCTGATCAATCTCGGGGTGAAACGGGGGATGGTGGTTTACGGGCAGGATAAGCTGGATGAGATTTCTCTGAGCGCGCCCACCACGATCAGCGAGATCCGCGACGGCTGGTTCAGATCTTATGTGATTACGCCCGAGGATTTCGGCTTTGAGCGCTGCGCCAGAGAGGATTTAAGGGGCGCTGCACCGGAGGAAAACGCCCGGATTACCCTGGATATCCTGAGAGGAGAAAAGGGGCACAAAAGAAACGCCGTTCTGATGAATGCAGGCGCGGCGCTGTATATCGGAGGCAGGGCCGACACCATGAAAAACGGCATCGATCTCGCCGCCCGGCTCATCGATTCCGGAAAGGCCCTTGACGTATTAAATAAGCTGATTGAGGTCAGCAACCGTCCGGAGGTGGAAGTATGACCACCATCCTGGATCAGCTCGCCGGCCATGCCCGGGAACGTGCCAGACTGGCCAGACAGAGGATCCCCTTCGAGGAGATCCGGCGCCAGGCCCTCTCCCTTCCCGGAGGCGGCTTCGCTTTTGAAAACGCTCTGAAAAAACCGGGTATTTCCTTCATCTGCGAGTGCAAAAAGGCGTCCCCCTCCAAAGGTCTGATTGCCCCTGATTTTCCTTATCTGCAGATTGCCAGGGATTATGAGGCGGCGGGAGCCGACTGCATCTCCGTGCTTACCGAGCCGAAATGGTTTCTGGGCAGCGATGCGTACCTCTGCGAGATCGCGGATACGGTTAAAGTTCCGTGCCTTCGCAAGGATTTCACGGTGGATGAATACATGATCTATCAGGCCAGGACGCTGGGGGCCTCGGCGGTGCTTCTGATCTGTTCTGTCCTGACGCAGGAGGAAATCAGGGAATACCTCCATATCTGCGATGAGCTGGAGCTTTCCGCCCTGATAGAGGTACATGATGAAGCCGAAGTGGAAATGGCGCTCAGGGCAGGGGGGCGCGTCATCGGGGTCAACAACCGCAATCTTAAGGATTTTTCCGTGGATACGGACAACAGCCGCAGACTCCGGGAGCTGATTCCCCGGGATGTCCTGTTTGTCTCCGAAAGCGGCATCAGCAGCGCGCAGGACATAGATCAGCTTCGGGAAATCGGCGCGGACGCCGTGCTGATCGGCGAAATGCTGATGAGAGCGCCTGACAGAAAAGCTCTGCTGGCAGAACTGCGGGGCCGCCTGTGACAAGGATAAAGCTCTGCGGTCTGACCCGGCCTGAGGATATAAGGGCGGCAAATGAACTGGGGCCCGACTGTGTGGGATTTGTGTTTGCCCCCAGAAGCCGCCGGTATGTCACGCCTCAAAGGGCAGCGGAGCTGAAACAGGCCCTTGATCCCCGGATCAGAGCGGTGGGCGTATTTGTAAATGAGACCGCCCAGGCCGTCGCCGCCTTTTTAAACGGCGGCATCATCGATATCGCCCAGCTTCACGGCAGTGAGGACGAAGAATACATTCAAAGGCTGCGCGCCCTGACAGGCAGACCTCTCATCAGAGCCTTCCGCATCGAAACGGAAAGGGATATTGCCAGGGCAGGGCGAAGCGGTGCCGATTACATTCTGCTCGATTCCGGTTCCGGCTCGGGAGGGAGCTTTGACTGGAAGCTGGCGCAGAATTTCCCCAGGCCTTATTTCCTTGCCGGAGGACTGAATCCTGACAATGTGAAGGATGCGCTGAGGCGGCTGGCCCCTTACGGGGTGGACGTCAGCTCAGGCATTGAGACTGACGGGATAAAAGATAAACGTAAGATGGCGGCATTCGTGGCCGCCGTCAGAAAGGAAGACGAACATGACCAATCCTGACGGACGATTTGGCATTCACGGCGGTCAGTATATCCCTGAAACGCTGATGAATGCGGTGATTGAACTGGAAAAAGCATATAACCATTACAAAAAGGATCCTGCCTTTAACCGAGAACTGACCGAACTTTTCAACGAATACGCCGGCAGGCCCTCACGCCTTTATTATGCGGAGAAAATGACAGGGGACCTGGGCGGCGCCAGAATTTATCTCAAGCGCGAGGACTTAAACCACACCGGAGCGCACAAGATCAACAATGTGCTGGGCCAGGCGCTTCTGGCAAAAAAGATGGGAAAGAAACGTCTGATCGCCGAGACCGGAGCAGGACAGCACGGCGTTGCCACGGCTACCGCCGCCGCACTCATGGGGATGGAATGCGTTGTGTTCATGGGAAAGGAGGATACCCTCCGCCAGGCGCTTAATGTGTACCGTATGCGGCTGCTCGGGGCACAGGTCGTCCCGGTTATGACGGGCACGGCCACCTTAAAGGACGCCGTATCCGAAGCGCTGCGGGAATGGACCTCCCGTGTCGATGACGCCCACTACTGCCTTGGCTCGGTTATGGGCCCGCACCCTTTTCCGGTCATTGTCCGTGATTTTCAGGCCGTGATCTCAAAGGAGATCAGATGGCAGCTTATGCAGAAGGAGGGCCGGCTTCCGGACGTGGTTATCGCCTGCGTTGGCGGCGGGTCGAACGCCATCGGCAGCTTCTGGCACTTCATTGAAGATAAGGGCGTCAGACTTATCGGATGCGAGGCGGCAGGCAGAGGCGTTGACACCCAGGAGACGGCGGCCACCATCGCCACAGGAAAACCGGGCATTTTCCACGGAATGAAGTCCTACTTCTGTCAGGATCAATACGGCCAGATCGCACCCGTTTATTCGATTTCGGCAGGGCTCGACTACCCGGGCATTGGTCCTGAGCACGCTCATCTGCATGATATGGGCAGGGCGGAATATGTGCCCGTAACGGATGAGGAAGCCGTAAACGCCTTTGAATACCTGGCCAGGACGGAGGGAATCATTCCGGCAATCGAATCGGCCCATGCCATCGCCCATGCCATGAAAATCGCGCCGGACATGGACAGAGACCGGATCATCACGGTCACCATTTCAGGCAGGGGAGACAAGGACTGCGCCGCCATTGCCCGTTACAGAGGGGAGGATATTCATGAGTAAGATAAAAGAAGCGTTCGAAAAGGGAAAGGCCTTTATTGCATTCATCACCTGCGGGGATCCTGACCTGGAAACCACTGCCGCCGCCGTCCGTGCCGCTGTCGAAAACGGCGCAGATCTCATTGAGCTTGGGATCCCCTTCTCGGATCCCACCGCCGAAGGCCCCGTCATCCAAGGCGCGAATCTGCGGGCGTTAAAGGGCGGCGTAACGACAGATAAGATATTTGCTTTTGTGAAGGAGCTCCGCCGCGATGTCCACGTACCCATGGTATTTATGACCTATGCGAATGTGGTGTTTTCTTATGGTGCGGAAAGATTTATTTCCGCCTGCAGAGAGATTGAAATCGACGGGCTGATCCTGCCCGACCTGCCCTTTGAAGAAAAGGAGGATTTTCATCCCCTTTGCCGGCGGTACGGTGTGGATCTGGTGTCTCTGGTTGCGCCTACCTCTGAGAACCGAATCGCCATGATCGCCCGGGAAGCCGAAGGCTTTCTGTACATTGTCTCCAGCCTTGGGGTTACCGGCACACGCAGCGAAATCAGGACCGACCTTGCCTCCATCGTAGAGGTGGTAAGACAAAATACGGACATTCCCTGCGCCATTGGCTTTGGTATTTCCACCCCCGAACAGGCGGGAAAAATGGCGGCTCTCTCGGACGGCGTTATTGTGGGCTCCGCCATCATAAAGCTTCTGGAAAAATATGGACGTAATGCGCCTGACCATATCGGCGCATATGTTAAATCCATGAAGGACGCGATTACCTATTGACACAGTAGGTAATAAGTGGTAATATTCACCTATCATATTAATAGGCGAATAAAACAGAAAGGAAATAACGACCATGTCTGATTACAGGTTTGAAACGCTGCAGCTCCACGCCGGCCAGGAGAATCCCGACCCTGCCACCGACGCCCGCGCTGTGCCAATCTACGCAACTGCCTCTTACGTTTTTCGCAACTGCGAACACGCCGCTGCACGGTTTGGCCTTGCCGATGCCGGGAATATTTACGGCAGACTGACTAACTCCACGCAGGAGGTGCTCGAGCAGCGGGTGGCTGCCCTTGAAGGGGGCGTTGCTGCCCTGGCCCTCGCATCCGGTGCGGCGGCGATTACCTATACGCTGGAAGCGCTTGGTCAGAACGGCGGCCATTTCGTGGCTCAGAAAACGATCTACGGAGGCAGCTACAATCTTCTGGCCCACACCCTTGCGAACTTCGGCATTACAGCCAGCTTTGTAAATATACATGATCTCGCTGAGACAGAAGCCGCCATTAAGGACAATACCAGAGCGATTTACATCGAGACACTGGGAAATCCCAACAGCGATATTCCGGATATCGACGCGCTGGCAGAGCTTGCGCACAGACACGGTCTTCCTCTGGTGGCAGACAATACGTTCGGCACACCCTGCCTGATCCGCCCCTTCGAGCACGGTGCAGATATCGTAGTGCATTCCGCGACAAAGTTCCTTGGCGGTCACGGCACCACCCTTGGCGGTCTGATCGTGGACGGCGGGCGATTTGACTGGGCCGCAGGCGGAAAATATCCGGCTCTGACAGAGGCCAATCCCGGCTATCACGGCATATCCTTTGTAAGTGCAGCCGGTCCTGCGGCGTTTGTCACCTATATCCGTGCGATCCTGCTCCGGGATATGGGCGCCACCATCTCTCCTTTTGCGGCCTTCCTGCTTTTGCAGGGGATTGAAACGCTTTCGCTGCGCCTGGAACGTCACGCGGAGAATACAAAAAAAGTAGTCGAATTCCTGAAAAATCATCCGCAGGTTGAGAAGGTTAACCATCCCTCCCTGCCGGAGCATCCCGATCACCGACTGTACCGGAAGTATTTTCCGGAGGGCGGCGGCTCCATCTTCACCTTCGAGATAAAAGGCGGCGTAAAGCAGGCCCACAGGTTTATTGACAGCCTGCAGCTTTTTTCCCTGCTTGCCAATGTGGCGGATGTCAAGAGCCTTGTCATTCATCCCGCAACCACCACTCACAGCCAGCTCAGCCAGGAGGAGCTGGCCGGGCAGGATATCAAACCCAATACCATCCGTCTTTCCATCGGTACCGAGCATATCGACGATATTATCGCTGATCTGCAAAGGGGCTTTGACGCAGTTAAGGAGGTCTGACAATGAGCAATATTTATACATCTGCCGATCAGCTGATTGGCAAAACCCCGCTTCTGGAGCTGACACATATTGAAAAAGCGTTTCATCTCAAAGCCAGGCTTGTGGCCAAGCTGGAATTATTTAATCCGGCAGGTTCCGTTAAGGACCGCATTGCAAGAGAAATGTTAGATGAAGCCGAGGCGGCAGGCAAACTCGTTCCCTCCTCCGTGATCATCGAACCCACAAGCGGAAACACCGGTATCGGCCTTGCGTCCGTGGCCGCGGCAAGAGGCTACCGTATCATCATCGTAATGCCCGAAACCATGTCCCTGGAGCGCAGACAGCTGATGAAGGCCTATGGGGCTGAGCTCGTGCTTACCGAAGGCGCGAAAGGCATGAAGGGCGCTATCGAGAAGGCCGAAGAGCTTGCCGGCGAAATTCCCGGCAGCTTTATTCCCGGCCAGTTCGTGAATCCAGCCAATCCGAAAGCCCACAGAGAAAATACCGGGCCGGAGATTTATGAGGATCTGGACGGCGCGGTGGACATTTTTGTGGCCGGAGCAGGAACCGGCGGAACCATAACCGGCACAGGCGAATACCTTAAATCCCGAAATCCGGCGATCAGAGTCGTTGCCGTTGAGCCCGCCTCCTCTGCGGTTCTTTCTGGCGGCGCTGCGGGTTCCCACGGGATTCAGGGGATTGGCGCAGGCTTTATCCCGAAAGTCCTGAATAGGGAGATCTGCGACGAGATCATCCCGGTTTCTGATGAGGACGCGTTTTCCACGGGCAGGCTGATTGGCAAAAGGGAGGGCGTTCTTGTGGGTATTTCCTCCGGCGCAGCCGCATTTGCGGCCATCGAGCTTGCCAGACGCCCGGAAAACGAGGGAAAGACAATCGTTGTGCTGCTTCCTGATACGGGCGATAGATATCTGTCCACACCACTGTTTGCGGAATAGAAGGAATAATATGATGATTTCAACGAGAGGGAGGTATGCGTTGCGCGTAATGATCGATTTGGCGGAGCATTACCGCGACGGATACATTCCTATGAAGATAATTGCCGGGAGGCAGAACATTTCCCTGAAATATTTAGAGCAGATCCTTCCGTCACTGACCAGAAGCGGCATGATTGAAGGTCTGCAGCGGAAAGGGGGAGGATACAGGCTGACCGGCGAACCGGATGAATATCGGGTGGGAGATATCCTGCGGATTACCGAGGGGAATCTGGCGCCCGTTGCCTGTCTTGGCTGTGAAGCAAAGGCCTGCGAGCGCGCCGGATATTGTAAAACACTGCCCATGTGGAAAGCGTTTTATAAAATGACAAACGATTATTTCGACGGCATTACGTTATCTGATCTTGTTTCCCGGAAACTTGTTTCCTGGGAAGCGGAGGGGAGTCTGTGTAAATCTTCAGAGTCTGCCAGATTCTGAATGTATCTGCATCCGGGATAATTGGAGCAGCCGATGAACCTTTTCCCCTGACGGCTTCCTGTGGAGGCCGTGCGCAGGATCAGTTTTCCGCCGCAGCGGGGGCAGGAGGTGATCGACTGCTTCTTTTGCTCGATATTTTTGATATGTAACGCTTTTTGGGCCGCATCGGCCTGGGTAAGCGGATACAGCTTTGTATAGAGAGCGTCAATTCTGGCAGGGGAGAGCGCCGGGCCTGTTTTTCCGATGTTCTGCCTGACGGCATGAAGAAGACCGCTCTGATTCACAACACAATGCTTCCCGCTGGTCAGGGTAATATTTTTAAGCGTGCAGTGGTCGCTGAAAACAATACAGGAATAAAAGGGCAGCGTCTGATCGGCCAGAAATGACTGAAGCCATTTTAAATGCCCTTTATTTTGTAAAATGGGGTTATAAAACTGTTCTTTCTTTGCTTTTCCTCTTCCGGACCGGAGAGTCTGGGTCCAGTATGTCTGAGTTTCGGTTCCGAAAATCCATCCGCTGTAGTTCTTGGATTCAAGTACATATATGCCGGATTCGTGCAGAAGAACAAGATCTGCTTCCGTGGTCTCACCATTTTCCTTTGGCACATACAGGTTAAAAAGGAAGCGTTTGTAACCCTTAAGTGTCCTCAGACACTGAAAGGCAGCAAATTTACCGGCAAGTCCCTTGTCGGAATGTACTTTCCACCAGGAGTTCTTCGTCTGGATATAATACGGTGTTTTTTCGTACTGCGTTTTCCGGATCCAGATAACAGTAAAAAAGATAAACGCCAGAAGTAAAAGAATCGCCATATCGGGGGTCCCCTCCCTGATGCCGGTTTACCGTTGATATTTGTATTATACCATAAACAGTGAGAATTACAATCCGTAGCCGCTCAATCCGGTTGACAAAGATGTCTAATAATGTTAGACTGAATACAAAGAGTAGTCGAACAACGTTAGACAGGACATGGAGATCAATATGGAACAATTCAGATTAGGTGAAATGGAAGGACGTTTTGCGGATATGATATGGAGGGACGCGCCCATCTCCTCCGGTCAGCTTGCCAGGCAGTGCGGGGAGGCCTTCGGATGGAAAAGGACGACGGCCTACACCATGCTGAAAAGACTCTGCGACAGGAAGCTTTTTGCCAATGAGGACGGTATGGTGAGGGTGCTGATGTCCAGAGAGGAATTTCAGGCGGCACAGGGAGAGCAGTTCCTCAACGAGGTGTTCGAGGGATCGCTGCCCCGTTTTCTGGCGGCTTTTGCCCAAAGAAAGAGGATGAGCCCCGGGGAGATCGAGGAGCTGAAACATCTGATTGAGAGGATGGAGTGAAGGGGGACAGGAATGGAACAGATGCTGATCAGGGTTTTGAATATGAGTCTCACGGCGGGGATCACAATTCTGGGGGTGATCTGCGCAAGGGTTCTGCTGCGCAGGGCTCCGAAGATTTTTTCATATGGGCTGTGGCTGGCCGTATTGTTTCGGCTGCTGTGTCCCGTTTCCTTTTCCATGGAGTTTTCCCTGCCGGGGCTTGTGAACGCGCCCAGTGCGCAGCGGGGGGAGATCGTCTACATTCCGGAGGAGATCGGGCTCATGGCGCAGCCCGGGGCGGATCTGCCGGGGGATAATCTGACTGATGCGGTCAATTCTTCTCTGCCGGCGGCGACGCCTGAGAATTCCATGAATCCCATGCAGGGGATTCTGGCTGTGGGCGTTCTTCTCTGGCTGGCAGGGATTGCGGTCATGGCGGGATACGCGCTGGTATCCTTTGGAAGGTTGAAAAGAAGGCTGCGGGGGGCGCTGCGGGAGGATGCAGAGGGCAGAGTTTACTGCACTGACCAGGTGGAAATGCCCTTTGTGTGCGGCCTTTTGCGGCCGCGGATCTATCTGCCCGCCGCTCTGTCAGGGGTGGAGAGGGAGCAGATCCTGCTTCATGAGCGGATCCACATTCGCCGAGGCGACCCGCTCTGGCGGGCCCTGGGCTATCTGGCCCTCTGTATACACTGGTTCAATCCCCTGGTCTGGGCCGCGTTTTTCTTAAGCGGAAGGGATATGGAGATGTCCTGCGACGAGGCGGTGGTGAGAAAAATGGGAAATCGCATGAAAAAGGGCTACTGCGCTCTGCTTCTTGCCATGTCCTGCGGCAGACGGATCGTGCCTGGTCTTCCTCTGGCTTTCGGGGAAGGACAGACAGGGGGCAGGATCCGGAATCTTTTCCATTATAACGGTGTAGGAAAAAGGGCGGCCGCAGCGCTGGGGGCGGTCTGTGCCCTGGCGGTCATTGTGTTTCTGGCAAACCCGGCGGGGAGGGAGAAGCCCCCTTTTACCTGCTATGAGATTCCTCTGGGTGACGGCGCTCTTTCCTGGGGAATGAGCCGGGAGGAGATCGAGAGGGCGTTGGGGGAGCCCGACCTGGTGGAGGAGATCGAGGGCGGCGTTGCGCTGACCTGGGATACGCAGCGGGCTACAGAGCTGGGGGACTGTTCTCAGTTGACATTATATGTGGGAATTAATAACCTGACAGAGCCGGGAGCCCGGGGAGACGAGGATGCGCCGGAGGCAGAAGGCGCGGCCACAGTCGACGGGGCCTTCGACGCGGAGAATGCTGCCGGGGAGAAATTTTCCACCGGGCTCTGCGGTCTTATGATGACCATCGAGCAGACCGGCCGGGAGGAGATGCTGGAGAAAATAAGCGATTTCTACGGGGAGCTTTCCCCGCAGGGCGGCTCAACCCAGATGGAGGCGCAGCTTCGTCAGGGAGTGCCGGGGTATTTCAACGAAACGCATTTTTGCGAGGACTGGCGGCTGAGCGGGCTGCCCCGGGAGGAGTATGACAGACTTGCGGCAGTCTTTCGGGCGAATAAGCCGGACCGGCCCATCGACGGGGAGGATCTTCTGATGTACGTTAACATCTGGGGCGTGGAGAACCAGGAGCCCTGTCCGTGCGTGGTGCAGCTGGACGTTTCCATGCTGGGGAAGCTGATCTATCTGCAAAGTCCGGATGGGCAGGACGGCGCAGATATTGATGAAGGAGCCATAACCGGCGATAACATTGCAACCAAAGTGACCTTCGAGGCCACTGTACTGGGAAAGGAGGGCAACACCCTGATTGTGGAGCCAGCGCAGGAAACTCTGGAGCGCAAAGCCGGGGGAAGCATGCGGATCGACATGGAGGATCTGGCTGAGCCTGATACAGCCACGTATGTGGCGGGAGCGCAGCTGGGCGACCGGATAAAAACAGGTTACCTCAAAGAATCCTCTGATATTGTAAAAGGTAAAATCGCCGTCTGTGAGATTGTGCTGATCGCCAGACCCTCAGAGGTAAGCCTTATATACGACGAATCACCCGGCATGGATTCCCAACCGCCACACAGTTATCCGGAATGGAACGATTCACCAGACTACCAGCGCCGATGACGCTGTTTTCCCCGACGGTGACGCCAGGCAGGATAATGCTGCCGCCTCCAATCCAGGCGTTGTCCTTAATCTCGATGGGACGCGCGAAGCTTCTGAAAAAGGTGGTGTTTTTCCCCTTCCAGTCCGGAATCAGCCGCTCCTTTGGCAGAACCGGGTGGGAGCTGGTGTAAAGCTGTACGTTTGAGGCGATCAGCACCCTGTTGCCGATATGGATGGGGGCGTTGTCCACAAAGGTGCAGTTCATGTTGATGATCACATCATTTCCCAGAAAGATATTTTTTCCGTGATCGCAGTGAAAGGGGGTGTCGACGGCCACATTTTCCCCCACACTGCCAAGAAGCTCACGGAGGATGGAGGCTCTTTTTTCGGTATCTGTGTAGTCCGAGAAATAATACTCCCGGGTCAGCTCCCTGGCGCGGGCGATCACCTCCAGAGTTTCCCGGTCTGCCGTTTCTACAAAATCACTTTCCTCATAATACATGTCTGTTCTCCTTTTTCAGGCAATATGTCAGAAAACGGCCGGTCCGCGAAGCGTGCCGTCCGTTGTTGTGATACGCGGCGCAGACTGCTCAGCAGTCCCCGGCATAGTATGAAACGATGCTCATATAATCCCGGGGGTTGGGGATTTCAAGAGCAATCCGCAGAGAGTTTCTGTTCTGGCGGAATTGTTCCGGCAGGTCTTTCTGTACGGCGTCCGCCCTGTGGATGTTCACTCTTCTGCCATCCGCACAGAGCATCTGCACACTGCCTTTGCAGGCGTTGACGGTTTCAAGAAAATTGTTCATGTTCAGAATATTGAGTCTGATCATTACGGATCCCTCCCTGTGATATGTTCTGCAAATTTTTTCGTTTTACAGATATCATTATAGTGCAATCCGCAGCGGAGAAATATCTCATTTGCGCCATTAATTATCACAATCCTGCCATCTGGCGCGGTACTGGGAGGGAGTACAGCCTGCGTACTCCCGGAAGATTTTTCCAAAGTAGCTGCTGCTTCCCAGGCCGCAGGCCTGTCCGATCCTGGTGACGGACTTCTCTCCTCTGGCAAGCATCTGGCAGGCCGCCTGGAGGCGGTAGCTTCTGACATATTCCACGGGCGTCATGTGCAGCGCCTGACGGAACACCCGGAAGCATTCCCGTTCGCTCAAAAACGCCGATGCCGCAAGCTGCGATATGGAAAATTTTTCGGGATAATGCTCGTGGACATACACCATCATCTGCTTGATTTTGTCGTTGTTTTTGTTGGAGCCGCCCTTCTGATCCGGCAGGGGAAGACACAGCTCAAGGAGCATCAGCCAGATTTCCGACAGGGATCTTCGCAGCTTTATTTCGCAGCCAAATTCATTTTCGGGGATACGAAACGCCTGGCGGATCAGCTCCAGTATGTTCCTTTGGGATGTATTTTCCGGGAAAAGAGGTATGATTTCGATCTGAGGAGCCGCAATCAGCGGAGTGATATATTTTTGTTCTATCCGGCTGCCCTGTTCTCCTGCGAGCAGGGAGGGATCGAGCAGATGAACCAGCGAAATATTTTTTTCGCTCCGGGAGAGGGCTCTGCTCATGTGGAGGATGTTTGAGTTCACCATGCCGCCGCTTCCCGCGGGAAAACGCACTTTTTTGCCGGGTGTGCAGCACTCCGGCGCGCCGCTCTCAATATAAAAGATTTCCACTGCTCTGTGCCAGTGCCAGGGGACAAACCGCCCGATGTGCAGGTCAAGCTCAACCCATGAGGCGATGTAGGGAAAGTCGTCTGCAAAATTCGGAAGCAGCTCCTGTCTGCTCCCGGCATGGAATTCAATCTTTTCTATGGTTTTCATGGTTTTGGGATCCTTTCCGGCGAAGCAGGTTATCCGTTATTCTTATATCTAATATACAGAGCAAAACGGGGGCCGTCAATCGGCGGAGGAAAATCCGGGGATTCCTGGAAAAAACAGATAGAACCGTTCTTTTGCTTGCCCCTGTCGCCGGAGTCCGGGTAAGATGGTCTGCGGAGGGATAAAAATGGAGCTGAATCGATACAGACATGAGGACGGCTGGTCCTGTACGCTGGGGGCAGCGCTTACGATTGAACTGATCCGGCGCAGGAGAGAACTGGCGCGCAGGGTGTACGTGCATCCGGACTACAGGCCCGGGGAGGAGTCGGGCGATCTGTTCAGGATCTGCGAAAGGGAGCGGGTGCCGCTGGAGATCAACCGGAAAATATTCAGCCGCCTGGCCGCGAAGGGGAACACCTGGGTGATCGGTATCTTTGACAAATTTCCCGCGGGGGTGGACAAAAACGGGCCGCATATCGTGCTGGTCAACCCCGGGGACTGCGGAAATCTGGGGACGATCCTGCGCACGGGGCTTGGTTTTGAATTCAGGGACTATATTGTCATAAGGCCGGGGGCTGATCTCTTTGATCCCAAAACCGTGCGTTCCTCCATGGGAGCGCTTTTTCATGTGCGGTACGCTTATTATGATTCCTTTGAGCGGTACCGGCAGGAGTTTTTGGAGCGCGAAATTTTTTCCTTCATGCTGGACGGGGCGCTGCGGCTGGATGAGATCAGCAGCCCGCCGCAGCGTGCTTTTTCCCTGGTGTTTGGAAATGAGGGATCGGGGCTTCCCGCTGTTTTCCACAGCTATGGAACAAGTGTCCGTATCGTTCACAACAGGGAGGTGGATTCTCTTAATCTGGCGGTGGCCTTCGGGATCGGAGCCAGCGCCTTTGCGCGGCTCCCTGCTTCCCTGCGCCTGCGATAACAGGATTTTTCGCCCTTCCCATATGGTAAAGTACCCGCAAGTATGATAGACTTAATACATTATCAAGCTTTTGCAAAAGCCAGAGAAGGGAATCTTTATCATGCATCCAATATCATCCTTATTTCTCTCCCAATCCTGTCAGGACGCCTGGGCGGATTACAGCCGTTCCCTGGTAAGCCCCCAGTTCGTGCATTGGGATTATGTGATTTTAACGGCGTCAAACGAGCGGCAGGCCCAGGGGTTCCGGGCCCAGCTCTCAGAGCGCCGGCAGGCGGGATTCCTTCCCCGTCAGACGCATTTTGCGGTGATTCCGGATCCGGAGGGAAAACGGGTGGGAAGCGGCGGAGCGACGCTGGGGGCGCTGAAATATGTGGCGCAGCGCAGCGACGGCAATTTTGCGGGTCTGCGGATCCTGGTGATTCATTCCGGAGGGGACAGCAGGCGGGTTCCCCAGTATTCCGCCCTGGGAAAGCTCTTCTCCCCGGTGCCCCACGAGCTTTCGGGGGGACGCTCCTCCACGCTCTTCGACGAGTTTATGATCGCCATGGCCACCGTGCCGTCCCGGGTCCGGGAGGGGATGCTGCTGCTCTCCGGGGACGTGCTGCTTTTGTTTAATCCTCTTCTGATCGACTACTCCGGCGGCAATGCCGCCGCCATCTCCTTCAAGGAGCATGTGGAGACCGGAAAGGATCACGGCGTGTTCCTGCGGGGGGAGGACGGAAATGTAAAGCGCTTTCTGCACAAGCAGAGTGTGGAGGAGCTGCGGGCGCAGGGGGCGGTGAATGAGCAGGACTGCGTGGATATCGATACAGGAGCGGTTATTTTTTCCCGGGAGATGCTCGGCGCCCTCTACGGCATGATCTCCCGGGACGGCCGGATCTCGGAGGAGCTGTTCGTATCCCTTGTCAATGAAAAGACGCGCCTTTCCCTCTACGGGGATTTTCTCTATCCTCTGGCACAGGATTCCACCCTGGAGGACTTTCTGAAGGAAAAACCCGAGGGAGAGTTCTGCCCGGAGCTTACGGCGGCCAGAAGGAAGGTCTGGGAGACGCTTCGCCCCTTCCGCATGAAGCTGCTGCGGCTGGTGCCCGCAAAGTTTATTCACTTCGGAACCACCGGCGAAATCCTGCGTCTGATGAGCGAGGGCGTGAAGGACTATGAGGATCTGGGCTGGAGCAGGCAGGTGGGATGCAGCTTCGAGGGCCCCGCGGCGGGCTACAACAGCGTTCTCTCCAGTCACGCCCTGTGCGGAAAAAACTGCTATCTGGAGGTGAGCTATGTCCATCACGGGGCGGTGCTGGGGGACAATGTACTGCTCTCCTGTATCGAGGTGACAGACGAGAGAATTCCCTCCGACGTGGTGGTACACGGGCTTAAGCAGGAGAATGGAAGATTCGTGGTGCGTATCTATGGGATCCACGACAATCCCAAGGCGCTTTTTGAGGGGAGGGAGCAGGAGGCGTCCGGGAAGGATTCCTGCCTGTTTCTGGGGATTCCCCTGGGGAGGCTTCTTGAAAGCGGCGGCATCCGGCGGGAGGAGCTCTGGGAGGATGGAGAGGAGAGGACTCTGTGGAACGCGAAGCTCTATCCCGCCTGCACAACCATAAAGCAGGCGCTGGGACAGGCCCTGAATCTGTATGCCCTGAGCAGGGGAGAGGGAAGTGTGGAGCAGTGGCGCGCACATGACAGGAAAAGCCTCTGCTCCGGTTTCAACGAGGCGGATCCCTGTGCGCTCATCGCCTGGGAAAAACGGATGGAGGAGCTGGTGCGGATGGACAGGCTCTCCAAAATGATCCGCACGGGAGCGCAGGCGTCGAAAAGCGCTCAGATTCTGGGCAGCGGGGAGCTTTCCCCCATCCAGAAGCAGTGGTTTGAAAAGCATGTGAGCCGGGCAGAGTTCGGCGAGAAGATACGGCTTCACTATTTTGTGGGGACGGCCCTGGGAGGCGGTATGGGGGATGCGCACATCGCGGAGTGCTTCCGGTGTATCGGGCAGGCTGTGCTCGCGGCCACCCTGGAGAATCTGCGGGTCAATGAGGACTGCCGTATTGTCATGGACAGGCATCGGGTTACGCTTCCCCTTCGGGTGAACTGGGGAGGCGGCTGGAGCGACACCCCTCCTTATTGCAATGAAAAGGGAGGAACGGTGTTGAACGCCGCCATCCTCCTGAACGGAAAGAGACCGGTGGAGGTGACCCTGGAGCGCCTTTCGGAGCGGAAGATTATCTTTGACAGCCGGGATATGGACGTACACGGGGAGTTTGATGAGATCGGCCCCCTGCAGAAGACGGGAGATCCCTACGATCCCTTTGCCCTGCAGAAGGCGGCCCTTTTAGCCTGCGGGATCCTTCCCATGAAGGGAGGAAACCTGAAGAAGATCCTGGAACGCATGGGCGGCGGTTTTCTCATGCGCTCCGAGGTGACGGGAGTTCCCAAGGGGAGCGGGCTTGGCACCAGCAGTATTCTGGCGGCGGCCTGCGTGAAGGCTTTGCTTGAATTTACCGGTATGGAGCACAGCCAGGATCAGCTCTACAGCACGGTGCTGTGTATGGAGCAGATCATGTCCACGGGAGGCGGCTGGCAGGACCAGGTGGGCGGCATCACGGAGGGAATCAAATACACCACTTCCGCGCCGGGCATGAGACAGGAGATTAAGGTGGAGCATGTTCAGCTCTCACAGGAGACGAGAGAGGAGCTGCGAGAGAGATTCGCCCTGATCTACACAGGGCAGCGCAGGCTGGCCAGGAACCTTTTGCGGGACGTGGTGGGGAACTACATCGGAAATGAGCCGGACACGGTCAGCGCCTTAAATGAGATCCAGCGGGTGGCGGCCCTGATGGCCTTTGAGCTGCGGCGGGGACATGTGGATGATTTTGCACGGCTCCTTGGCCGCCACTGGGAGCTTTCCAAAATGATCGACGCGGGCAGTACCAATATCCTGATCGACCAGATTTTTGACAGTATCTCCGGCCTGATCGACGGCCGCATGATCTGTGGGGCCGGAGGAGGCGGATTTTTGCAGGTGATCCTGAAAAAAGGTGTGAGCCGGGAAAGACTCCACGAGCGGCTTAAGGAGGTGTTCCAGGACAGCGATATCGATGTCTGGGACAGCGAGCTGGTCTGGTAAAAGGGATATCTATTTAAGCGATTCGTCCTGCAGCCGGTCGAACGCCGCCATGCACTCGTCCACCGAAGCGCCGCCCATCAGATCGCGCACGATCAGGCAGGTGTTGCCCCACTGCTCCACGTTCATACCGGCGTTGGAGCCCAGCACATAAACATTTTCGTATATTCTTTCCCTGAGAGGCTTTAAGGCGTCCTTACAGTCAACATCTACATTTTTGGAGGGGGAGATCACCTGGTTGGTGTCCGCGAAGATCTGAAGGGCTTCATCGGAAAGGATGACATTCATCACATTCATGGTGTCCTCCAGATTCTCCGCCTGAGCCAGAACGCCGAATCCGGTCATGGAGATCACAGGCATCTGGCCCCTGCTGCTGGGAAAACCGATGACCTGCAGGTTAAAATCTGCTCTCCCGTAGGCGGTATCCGCATTGGCGGCTCCCCAGTAGGCCATGACGATGGGGGTCTTCTGCGCCAGAAAGTCGGGGCCTTCACCTTCGATGGCCTCGTAGGTGAGGGCGGTCTCAGCATCCACGTATCCCTGGTCGATCAGTTCCTTCAGAAACTCAAAACCGGGCCGCATATAGTCGCTGTAGCGTGCCTGCCCCCTGTTGAGGGCGTCAATCTCCGCCTGCGTATTCCCGCCATTGTAGAGGTCCGCGTATGCCTGTGCCAGGACAAAGTTCTCCAGCCACCAGCGGTTGGCTCCTACCGGGGTTTCGATTCCGTTTTCCTTAAACACCCGGCAGCACATGAGGAAATCCTCCGGGGTCCGGGGAAGCTTCAGACCATACTTGTCGAACAGATCCTTATTTACAAACAGACCGTGAGCCACCACCTCCTGGGGGATAGCCACAAGCTTTCCGTCTATCGTGTTGGCGGTTCTGACTACCTCCCGGAGGTTTTCCGCGTTCTCCAGCGAGGAGAGATCCGCCAGCCGTCCCTCACTTCCCAGAATCTGGATGGTATCGGGATTGAGAAGATAGAAATCGTCCATTGCATTCCTGGCCCGGTCCAGGGTCACGTCGTCATATGTTTTCTCCTGATAATTTTCCGCCGTATAGGTTCGAAACTCCACGTCAAGCCCCAGCTTTTCCTCTGCAAGGATCACTGTCCGGTCAAAGGCGGTTCTGGCCACATTACTGGCGTCGGGTCTGGATTTCTCCATGGGTGAGAACAGCTGGACGCTCCTTTTCTCCGTATCGTCATTGGAGATCAGATTGTGGGAGCCATCCTCCCTGCCCGAGCATGCGGCCAGCGCAAGGGCTGCAATTCCTGTCAGCAGAAGGGCTGACAGACGGATATATGTTTTTGGCATTTTGTTACCTCTCTGTATCGTATCTGCATGGGAAGATGCCTTTTGACGGTATTCTTCCCTTTATATTCTATTTTATTTCAGGAATCTGGCCAACGTTCTCTTAAGCAGCTCCATATCCACAGGTTTTGCCACATGGGCGTTCATACCGGCCGCCAGTGCGTCCTTTACATCCTCGGCAAAGGCGTTGGCTGTCATGGCGATGATGGGGATCAGGACCGCATCCTCACGCGGCAGGGCGCGGATGGCTCTGGTGGCCTCATAGCCGTTCATCACCGGCATCTGTACATCCATCAGAATCGCATCCCAGGTATCCGGCGGGGCCTGCCTGAACCATTCCAGGACGATCTGGCCGTTTTCTGCAATCTTACAGTCCGCGCCTTCCATACCCAGAAGCTCCGAGAGGATTTCCGCGTTGATCACATTGTCCTCCGCCACCAGGAAATGCCGTCCGTCAAGAATCCCTTCCGCTTCCTGAGCAGAGCGCTTTGCCCCATCAGAAATGAGGTCGGCCTGCCCCCTGGTGCGGGAAGCCTGGAACTCCAGAATCTTTTCCTTTAATGCGGATATAAAGAAGGGCTTTGTAATACGGCTGTAGACTCCGGCCTTTTCGGACTCCGGGGCGACCTCCTCACAGTCGCAGGAGGTCAGCAGCAGAATCAGCGTCTGCTCCCCAACCAGCGCGCGAAGCCTCTTCGCGGTCTCGATTCCGTCCATACCGGGCAGATTCTGCTCCAGCAGAATGACATCATAGGCAGAGCCCTGGCCGTCTGTCTGCCCGACAAGGGAAAGAGCGGCCTCGCCGCTTAAGGCGGTATCCGCCGCAACGCCGGCCTCCTCCACGAGCGCTTTCAGATTCCCGCACAGGTCCGGATCGCTGTCCACTGCCAGAAGGCGGAAAATACCATGCTCCTTCCAGAACTGTTTATCCGCATGCCCCTCCTGAATGCGAAGCTCCAGATCTACCCTGAAAAGGCTTCCCTTATCCACCTCGCTGAAAACCTGAATCGTTCCGCCCATAAGCTCCACAATATTTTTGGTGATGGCCATGCCAAGACCGGTTCCCTGTACCTTGTTGGTGGTGCTGTTCTCCGCCCGGGTGAAGGCGTCGAAGATCACCCTGAGGTATTCCGGGGTCATGCCGTATCCATTATCCTCAACCTCGATGCGGATATGCTCAAACTGGCTGGCGTGCTGTTCAAGGCCGATAATGCGAAGCCAGATATTTCCGCCCTCCGGGGTGTACTTTACGGCGTTGGAGAGAAGATTGATCAGAACCTGGCTGAGCCTGGTCTCGTCGCCCATCAGGTATTCATGCCGGATCCCCGTCACGGAAATGTCGAAGGTCTGCTTTCTGGCCCTGGCCGCCGGGCGGATGATGGCATCCAGGGAGGAGAGCAGATCGCTTAAGGTAAACTCTGCGATGGAGAGCGCCATCTTTCCGCTCTCGATCTTGGAGACATCCAGCACGTCGTTGATCAGGCCCAGCAGATGCTGCCCGGAGGCGGTGATCTTGCGGGTGTATTCCCTGACCTTCACGGGATTTTCGGCGTCCTTTGCCAGAAGGGTGGTAAAACCTAAAATGGCGTTCATGGGGGTGCGGATGTCGTGGGACATATTGGAGAGAAAGGTGGTCTTGGAGCGGTTGGCGATCTGGGCCGCCTCCAGGGCCTCCGCAAGCTGTCTGTTGTGGATTTCCCGTTCCTTCTCCCGTTCCCTGCGGATTCTGCGCTGCTGTTTATCCGTGAGAAAGTACAGAAGGCAGCAGATCACAAAGGCTGTCAGCATCACCACCACAACGACGAGAATATTCTGGTTGACCGCCTTGCCCTCCCGCTGGATGGCTTCGGTGGGGACATACCCGATAAGATAGAGGGAGCCTCCGTTCACGGCCCAGACATAGATCAGGGACTCACGGCCACGGATATCATGATAAAACATCATGTTTTTTCCGTCCCGGATGGTATCTCCAACCTCCTCCAGGATATCCTTCTCCAGGATGTTGTTGGAACGGTAAAAATCCTCCAGGTTCAGATGGCCGGCATCCCGCTCTCCAAGCCCCTTGGGCTTTAAGACGAGCCGCTCGCTGATGGAATCCATAAGATACAGGGTGGCGTTGGTGTTATAAAAGGTGTCCGGCAGCGCCTCGTCAAAGGAATCGTAAATATACTCGATATACAGATCCCCTGTGACGGTATCCTCCTTTATGAGGGGACACTTCATGGTATAAGCCCAGGTTCCCAGGGAATTCAGATAGGATCTGGACACGGGCAGAGAGCCTGCCGTCTTTTCATTGGAGAAATCCAGCTCCTGCGGATAAAAGGGCTCCCCCGTGTTGGAGATCCCCTCGCTCTGCCCGCAGAGCACCAGAGAGACCTTTATCATGGTTTTATTGCGGCTGTAGGAGAGAACCAGCCCGGCGGGGTCGTCGGACTCGGCCACTCTGTCGGCGATGAGCTGCTGAAATTCGGCTTCCCTGTCCAGAATGGTTTCCATCGTCCCACCGATCAGCCCCAGGGATTCGCTGAGATTTACGATAGCAGATTCGGACATTTCACGGGATATTTTTCGGGCTACAGAGAAGACCACCGCGCCAAGGATGAAAAAGACCAGTATGATGAGACTAATGAAGATGAGGCCGCGTCCCGGCCCGCTTTTTTTCAGTTTTGCTTCCATTTGATGATCCAATCCTGGTAACTGTAAAAAACGTTTTCATTCTGTTTTTACTATATCACTTCCGGGATATAAAGTCAAAATAAAAGGCGGAAGTTTTGTGCGGACTGACGGATGGACGAAAGACATATGGCCAAACTTATCCGTCATAAACTGTAACAATAATCCGCACGGGTGATTATATAATATGAAAGGATACATAGAAAAACTCAGACAGAAGATCAGACCTTTCTCTTTTGGGAGAGTATCTCCCGGAAAATTCCCAGGGAGAGAAAGCGGACAGAGCAGGGAGGAGTATGCCAGGCAAAGGCTCCTGACAGGAGTGAAATACGGCGTGTTCCTGCTGACCGCCTTTGCCCTGCTGCGTGGCGTGCTGGTGAGCGCCGGGGCGGGGATCACGGTGAGCAGCAGCGTGGACGGCCGCGAGCTGCCCATCTACTGCGTGGATACGCCGGAGAAGAAGGTTGCGCTGAGCTTCGACGCGGCGTGGGGGAATGAGGACACCGGTAAGATCCTGGAGATCCTGGAAAAACAGGATGTACACGTGACGTTTTTTATGACAGGGGGGTGGGTGGAGAGCTATCCCGACGATGTTAAGGCCATCCTGGCGGCAGGACACGACCTGGGCAATCACAGCGAGAACCACAAAAACATGAGCCAGCTTTCGGACGGGGAGAAGAAGGAAGAGCTCATGAAGGTACATACAAAGGTGCAGGAGCTGACCGGTTATGAAATGTTCCTGTTCCGACCACCCTACGGGGATTATGACAACGCGGTGGTGAATGTGGCCAGGGACTGCGGGTACTATACAATCCAGTGGGACGTGGATTCTCTTGACTGGAAGGACTACGGTGTGGACTCCATCATCAAAACCGTGACGAAACACAAACACCTGGGGAATGGAAGCATCATTCTGTGCCACAATGGAGCGCTATGGTTAGTATGTAAATCAGAGTAAAAAATTGACGGTCTTAATAGTGCCGGAATCGGCATTACATTCAATGCTCTCAATGATACTGCGCCAGAAAGACCGTTTATTTTCCCGGTCAAGGCTCTGGTATATATTGATCCAGTCTCCGGAAAGTGCCTGATCTATTTTTTCAAAAGACTTCCTCACAGCCGGAACAAAAGACATTTCCTGTTCCTGTTCTCTTATAATTGTGCTGATTCTCAGGTATTCTGAGTCATATCGTTCTTCTTCGATACGCCCCTTCTGATACATATTATTCAGGCGTTCTAATTCCTTTTTATACTTCTCCACATCAGTCTTTTTGGGTAAGGCTTTATGATCAGCAATCTGCTCGATAATAATTTTTTTGTTTTCATAGATGGTCGTTATATTACTGAGTAAGAAAGCCTCGGAAGTATTTTCATTAAGAACCTTACCATAAGAACAAATCCGGTTTGAATAATGGTTGACACACCGATAATAGCGGTAATAGCTTTCACCGTTTCTTGATTTCTTCCTTGCGGACGCCAGGCGCCGGCCACAGAGCGGGCATATAAATAATCCGGTGAACAGATAGGGATCCTGTTTGTGCTGTTGCCGTTTGACCTTTATATTTCTGTGATTGATATCCTGCATCCACTCATACTGTTCACGGGTGATATAAGCGGGACAGTAATTATCATTACCACGATAGTAACCATAATAAAAGGTGTTGACACACATATTAAGCATAACATTGATCGTCAGCACTTCTCCATATTTTTCATTCATGTATTTGACCGTGCCGTTCTTGCTCTGGTGGGCGAAATAGTATTCAAATATTTCATTTACCAGGGGTTCTCTGTCCGGATCCTTTACAATGCGCTTTACCCCGTCTGTCAGCTGGACCATATAGCCAAAGGGTACTGATGGCGTCCCGAAAATGGCCTTGCCCTGACGGACAGAAGATTCATTGACAAACCTGATCCGTTCACTGGTAGTGTCGGTCTCATTCTGATTAATGGAGAGCATAATATTTACATTAAGCCGGCCTTCGCGCGTCTCAAGGTTCATGCCGGGCTCAGCGGCGGCCACCCATTTACAGTTATGGGCGTCAAGGATATCCTGGACTTTATAAAAATCAGCCACGTTTCGAAACCAGCGGTCCATCTTCCAGAACAGGATAATATCAACCTCATCACGCTTAACGCACTCTAAAAGTTCTTTGATGGCCTTCCGACGTTTCAGTTCTTTTCTGGCTGTTTTTCCCTCATCGGCAAAGTGCCCGATCAGCTTCCAGCCTTTGTTTGCGGCATAATCTGTCAGAAAGCGAAGCTGGGCATCAAGGCTTTTCCCGTGCATTACCTGTTCCGCGGAAGAAACACGGATATAAATAGCGCATCTTGGTATTTTGTTCATAGCATCATCCTCCAGTACAATCTATGGATTTTAAGGTATAAAAATAACAGCCAGCGCATTTAACGCTTGCAGGCTGCTCCTGAAGATGATACTATAACTGTGTACTCGTAAGCATCACCTTCGGGGATGTTGAAACCGTTCCTGTTGGCGCAGGGACGGTTTTATTTTATTTAAAGCAGACCAGAAATCCCGATAGTCAGATCAGAATAAATGCAGACAGGGACTTCATCATCAAAGCTGTATTGTGCGGATTCCTGGTCATGTTCAAAATCAAAAACATTTACAGTGCGGGTCTTTGGATTGACGATCCAATATTCCCGGACGCCTGCAGAACGGTATTTGAAAAGCTTAATTCCGTAGTCCATGCGTTCCGTACTCGGCGAAACGATCTCAATAATCCAGTCCGGAGCCCCGTTGCACCCTTTGTCATTCAGCTTATTCTGGTCACAGACCACAGAAATGTCAGGCTCCACATAATTCCTGTCATCCTCATTCAGGAAAACAGCGAATGGGGCAGGGTATACTTCGCAGTCGCCGTGATTCGCATCAATGTGGTTTGTAATTGTCTGTGAAAGACGGTTGACGAGCCTCTGGTGGATCCGGTTTGGCGGTGCCATGTCGTAAATCTGGCCGTCGATCAACTCCGCCCGCTGGCCGTCCGGGAGGGCGTAGATGTCTTCAATTGTATAAGTTTTTTCCTGATGTAATGCCATATTGGCCTCCTTTCGGTTAAGCTGGCAGGGTGCTGGTGTAGCAATGGGGCTTCATCTTAATAAGCTCTATTTCAAGTTTACATTCCCTGTTTCTGGCTGATATAAGTAGTGTCAAAAGCTCTTTTATTTCTTCCTCGGTCAGCTCGTTAACCATTTCAAGAAGCTCGTCTTCATCGGCTCCCAGAATTTTTGCATATTTATTAGATAGCCCCATAATTATCTTTCTTTTTGAGTTTTAATCGCGGATATTAAAAATACAATACCAAAACAAAACGATACAATTCCCCATATAGGCAAATCACCATAAGTATCCTGAGGTCCCATTGATGATACTGCTCCAAATAAATAGAAAATCGTTGAAGTGATAGCTCCGCCTTTGCTCTTAGAATTTCTAGTGCAAACTCCTACTATTCCAGCAATTAACATCATTAAAGCTAAAAGTGCCCCGGATGTTCCGCTTGTAGAGCCATTTTCTGTAATAGCATTGCCAAGCCCCACTGCGCATGACTGTAAACTGATTAAAAAGAATAACACCATAGAGATTATTCCTATTGTTAATCTTCCAGCAGACCAGAATCCCTTTTCTTTTTTAATCTTTACAGGTGGTTTTGCTTGTAATGGAAATCCACAGTGGGGGCATTTTTCAGCCTTATCAGAAATTTCCTTCCCGCATTCTCTGCAATAAATTAGTGCCATTTTCTTATTCTCCCTTCCGGTTGAGTTTTGTTAAAGTAATACGAGTAGTAAATAATCTATTAAAAATGATGCTATTCCAACCCCTGAAATTAATTTCTTTTCTGCATTCCGGACAATTTATAAGTAACATATCGTTTTCTTTTCTTAGTAAGATTTATGTATTAGAATTTCGATCGTAACTCGACAACTCGGCCAATAATTTTCACAGGCTTACTTTCAATTTCTTCATTACTGAAAAACATTGGAGAGTAAGACGGATTATTTGATATAAGTTCTATTCCGTCACGATATTTTCGAAGTCTCTTACAAGTAGCATCAGTTCCGTTGACAGTGGCAATAATAATCTGACCATTCTCGGCATCTTCCTGTTTCCGAACTATGACTATATCCCCTTCAGATATTTTGGGTTCCATACTGTCGCCATGTATTTGCAGCCCAAAAAAATCTCCGGTTTTTGCCATTTCCTCTGATATTTCTTCTGTATCAATTATGTTTTCTATGGCTTCAATAGGAATGCCAGCAGCTACACGACCAAGAACATTGATAGCTATTCCCTTTTTCACAGGCAATGAAGAATCCATATCTCCGACAAGGTCCCGTGAGGTAGTACCTAAAGCCTTGGCAAATAACTCTATTTTAGATTGTTGTAAATCAACTTGCCCTTTTTCAATTTTAGTAATAGAAGAACGGTCAGAGTATCCGGTTAGCTTTGCAAGGGCATCTTGGGAAAGTCCTTTTTCTTCTCGTAAACGTTTTATGTTTTTATATAATTCAAGCATTTAATCACCTCCCATAATGAAATAGTAACATGAATGTGAAAAATATTCAACAAAATTATTTAAAAATGTTGACAATAATTCACACGAGTGATATAGTGAATGTAAATCAACAAGGAGGTGTAGGATGACAAATGTAGATGCATTAAAAGAATGCATATCAAACCATGGAATGTCAATAACATTTGTGGCAGAAAAAAGCGGTATTCTACGTGAAACATTGTATAATCGCATGAAAACAGGTGATTTTAAAATTTCGGAAATAAGTGCTTTGTCTCAAGTGCTAAATTTATCTAGAGATGAAAGAGATGCCATTTTTTTTGCCACAGATAGTGAATTAAAATCAACACAAGGAGGTGAGAGAGGTGCTGAGGAAAATATACCATGAGCTGGTGGCGATCAGAAAAGAACTCCAGATCATCAATAAGAACCTGGAGCCTTCCGATAAGTTTGTCTTAGTGCGTGAGCCGTATAGCACGCGCTACGCATTAGTCAGAATCGGGCGCGACGGATCTTTGGAAGCTGATTCCGGAAATATCGGAGAGGAGGTAAAGGGAAGATGGTAACAGATGCAAAGATGGACTGGAGGCGTTTTGAGCCGCTTACAGAAGACGAAGCTGAAGAGAGCCGCCTGGAAAGGCTGGTTACAGAAAAAAGCCTTTCCAGACAGGACCTGGCAGTCATACTGTTCGGTCTTCGCGTTCGATCTGGATTCGGGAAAGAAGATTTTGGTATCTGACCGCGCAGTAGCCCATGAGGTCCTTCAGGTCTTCCATAGTCCTGATACCGCTGTAAATGCCAACCAGCTCTTGCGGAGATGTACGCCAGACATAGAGGGTGCAGTCCATTCTCTTGTCGTGAAGACCGGAAACCTCGAATTCGTATTGCCCTGTTGAGCGGTATATCACAGGCTCAAGGTCTATACTCCGGATACAATAGGGCGGCCCCAGGAACCTCAGCGTGTCATCAATCAATGCCATAGGGAATTCTCCTTTCTTCTGTACTCGGTCATGGCAGTGGCCTGTACTTACAGTATAGGAGACAAAGGATATGTTTTCAACAAATATCGGAGAGGACGCAGGAAAATGAAAGCAAAGGTCAGGTTTATAGAAGTAAACAGGAGGCTCCAGAGCAGAAAGCAGTGGACTTATTCAATAAATATAAGCGAGAAGGATTTTGAAACTTACGATGTGGGCGGTATGATAAAAAAATTTGAACAGCAGGTTTTGCCGCGCGTACCCCATGACAGCGACATTATCATCAAAACCATTAAGGTTGGAAGAACAGAGTTTCAAATAGCATGACGCTATCCCTTTCCCGGCAGGGTAAAGCCGGGGAGAAAGAAGGAAATTATGGCAAGAGGGAAAGCGTTGACCTATGAAGAATTTATTGCACTGGCGAAAGAAAACTACAGCAGGGGCGGGGATGTTGTGGTGGAGTGCTGGGATCAGCGGCAATTTGATTTTTATGTAAAAGAGTTTGGGGCAATGACAAAAACAAAGGCCCTGCAGACATTCAGGCTTTACAAGGCAGAGGAACGTGAACAGGCCGCTATGGCTGGATGGTAAAGGACGGGGGAAGCATGATGAAATATACAGAAAAGCAGTTTCAGGAAGTCAGAACAGCAATGAAATCCTTAGGGTACATCACAGAGCACATTGAACTGGAACCTGTCGATCAGGTCAGGTGCAAAGTAATTTACAGCGGTCACTTAACAATAGGGATTTATGATTTTTCCCGCCACACATTTGTTGACTGACCATAAGGGCCGCAAGGCCCGCCGTTAATGCAGCCGTGGACGGTCACAAGCCCGTGAAATGCAGAGTGACGGAAAATAAACAGTAGCAGTCCTTTTATAAACATTGTCTATCGTGTGCTGGTCAACAGGTTTTCGCCCGGTTTTTAATGAGAAAACGGGGTGGCGGTTTAAGGGAACCAACGTCTGAAAAATCCCTTTGTCATCTGGCAGGTTTGCAGATTTTAGGGCGAAATCTGATAGGGCAAGACCTTCCCGAAGTTTTACAGGGTGCTGACAATAGACAATTTTTATAAAAGGGCTGCTGATGGAAAAAGGAGGTGAAAGTTTTAATGGCGATCAAAGGAGCAAAGACCATAGCTGAATACGCAATCAGAAGATGGCTTCTTGAACAGGGCTTTGCCATGGAGTGTTTTTCACTTTCCATGGAAGGTAATAAAGGAGAACTGACAGACAGGAATAATGACACTCTGATATTGGCGTATGATCCTGACACCAGATCTGTCACTATAAATGAAGGTTAGTTTTCATTGAACAGAAAGTTGTACAACCAGTCAGACATAGACTTAAGCAGGAGGGTAGGCTATGGGAATAGATAAGATTTATGAAGTATTAATACGTCTGCTGGAAGAACAGGAAGGTGTGGAGATCAGGTATCATCTGGAAGATCAGGAAGCATCTGCAGATAAAACCGCTTAGGCGGTTACCGGTGGACAGGCCGGGTATGGGAAAAGACCATCTTAGAAGGGAGGCTAAATGAAAGAATACAGGGCAGTTTTTACAGAAAAGGATGGCAGGGGACATGTCAGAGAGTTTGACACCATGGATCAGGCGCAGGAGTTTTACGACAGCCGGACCGAAACGGCCATCCAGAAGTTAAATCAGGAGACAGGGACATGGGAAGATGTGTTGTATCCTGTTTACGAAATTTAAGAAGGAAGGTGACAGGGATGTACATACCGGAGTTTGTCTGCGGGATGCTGGCCACGGTCATGATCGAAGTGGCGCTGGTGGCTGTTGCGGTGGGGATCCATCTCAGGAGGAGGAAGGAATGCGGGGATGCAGCATCAGGGAGGGAGTAGCCTTTATATTGCTCATGCTGTCCATGGGATTTATGGACAGTGATACGGTATTCATTCCCGGGACCATCTGTATATTATCGGGGCTGGCCCTTCTGTGGATGGCCGGGGAGAGAGAAGGGCATGCGGGACAGGCCCGGTCTCAGAATATAAATATCTGCGCAGTCATTATGGTGCAGGGAAAGGAGGACAGAACGATGGGGTACAGGATCTGCCCATACTGCGGAGCCTCTCTGGATCCGGATGAGAGATGCGACTGCAGGGACGGGATTGCGACGTCGCAGAAAGAAAACGAGCCTGCCGGTGGGGACCATACAGGCTCAGAAAATGTTACTGACGGTATTTATTATATCACAGAAAAAGGAGAACGGCAATGAATAATGAATTCAGAATTACAATCGACGGAGTCAGGGAACTGACAGAGGCTGTAAACAGACTGGCGGCATCTCTGGCCGGGTCGGGGGCGGGCATGACGGCACAGGCAGGTGTATCCGCACAGACATCTCTCCCGGCAGCACCGCAGCAGGCCGGGACAGTTCAGGCTGCTTATACTTTCGGCCAGCCCTCTGCTGTGATGGGGGGCACCACGGTACAGCCGCCGGCACAGGGCGGCGGGCAGCTGCCGACAGGGGCGGCAGTGCCTGTTACGGCGATGGCACAGGGATACACGATTGAACAGCTGCAGGTAGCGGCTGCGGGACTTTCCAGCATGGGAAAGATGCCGCAGGTGCTGGGGATACTCCAGCAGTTCGGCATACAGGCAATGACGGAGCTCCCAAGGGAACGTTATGGTGATTTTGCTGTCGCCCTCAGAGAGGCAGGTGCGCAGATCTGATGGAGAAGAAGAAAGAACGGGATCACGCCGTGCTATCAGCATCGAGCGCGAAGAAGTGGCTTTACTGCACACCTTCTGCGAGGCTGGAGGAGAGCGTACCGGAAGAAGAGTCTGCCTATGCCAGAGAGGGAACACTTGCACACAGTATCTGCGAGCTGAAGCTGCGCAGGCTGTTCACAGATAAGAACATGACAGAGCGGACATATAAAGGCCGGATGAAAAAACTGCAGCAGGAAGAGGGTTACTCTCCGGAAATGGAGGGGTTTACAGACGGGTATGTCGACTTTGTGTCCGGGATCGCATTCAGCTTTCCGGCTGCGCCGTTCATAGCGGTCGAAAAGAAGCTTGACTACAGCCCATGGGCCCCGGAAGGCTTCGGAACGGGAGACTGTGTGATCATCTACGGGAAGGAACTGCATGTTATTGATTTCAAATACGGAAAAGGGGTTCCGGTAAAGGCGGAGGGGAACTGCCAGCTTGCGCTGTATGCCCTGGGAGCTTATCACGAATACGGGGTGCTGTTCCCGATAGAAGATATCCACCTGCACATCGTACAGCCGCGAATAGCAAACAACTCCTCGTGGTCTACAGGTCTGAAGGAACTGCTCGCCTGGGGAGAAGCTGTGGTAAAGCCGGCAGCCGAAAAAGCCTGGAAGGGGGAGGGGGAGTTCCGGCCCGCGGATTACTGCAGGGGAGATAAGGAGAATTACTGCAGAAGCGGCTTCTGTAAGGCATATGGAAGATGCCGGGCTACCATGGAACAGAACATGGCTCTTTTTGACTCTGCATGGGACGCGGAGAAAAATCAGAGAAAGGTGCCGCCGCTGCTCTCCTGGGAGGAGGTGGGAAGCCTTTTAAAAAAGGCCATGTTCTTAAAAAGCTGGGTGGAAAATCTTGAAAAGGTATCCCTTAACCGGATCCTGTCAGGCGGCGACGTCCCGGGCTGGAAGATCATTGATGGGCGGAGCAACCGAAAGCTCTCAGATGCGGATGCGGCCCTGGCGGAGCTGGAGAAGGCCGGGTATGAGGAGGCAGCCCTGTATGAACGGAAGCCTCTGGCCCTGGGAGAGCTTGAAAAGATGCTCAGCAGTGAGGACCGGCAGGCCATCCTGTCAAAATATATCGTAAAGCCGCAGGGAAAGCCGACACTGGCTCCGGAGGATGATGCAAGGCCGGCAATGACGTTGCAGAGGGTATCTGCCCAGGAGGCCTTCGGCGGGGGCAACACCTATTCGGAAGGAGGAAAATGAGATGGCGATCACAACAGGAAAAGTCAGGGCGAGTTATGTCAGCATCTTTCAGCCCAGTACGCCACAGGGTGGCGGGGAGCCTAAATATTCGGTAACGTTGCTGATCCCTAAGAGTGATACGGCGACAATACACGGTATCTACGCCGAGATCGAGAGGGCCAAACAGGAAGGAGCACAGAAAAAGTTTGGAGGTAATATTCCGCCAGTTTGTAAGATACCTATCCGCGATGGCGATGGGCCGAGAGCCTCCGGCGAGCCATTTGGGGAAGAGTGTAGGGGACATCTGGTAATGACGGCATCGGCAAGACTGCAACCGTCTATCGTCGGGCTGGATATGCAAAATATCATCAACCCCGCAGAAGTGTACAGTGGATGCTATATCAGGGCAAATATTAATTTCTTTGCGTATAAAACAAATGGCAACTGTGGGATCGGCTGCGGCCTGAACGCCGTACAGAAGATCGAGGACGGCGAGCCCCTGACGGCAAGGGTATCGGCGGAGGAAGCCTTCGGCGGCAGCAATGCCTATAACGCCGCACCCGTGATGCCCTGTCCGGGAGCTGGGCCTGCAGCGCCATACCCGGCGGGCATCCAGTATCCACAGACCCCCGCGGGAGGTTACCAGCAGCCGGGACCTGCGGCATATCCGACACAGGCCGCGCCGGCACCGATGGCATTTCAGCAGCCCGTACCGGCAGGATATCCGCAGCAGGCGGGAGGGCAGATCGACCCGATCACGGGCCGGCCGATGCTCACAGGAGGCGTGATGGGGTTACAATGAGGACACTGCATATAGATCTTGAGACATTTTCAGACATCGACATAACAAAGGCCGGGCTGTACAGATATGTACAGTCCCCGACATTCGAAATACTGCTTTTCGCGTATTCTTATGATTACGAACCTGTCCGGATTATCGATCTGGCAGCAGGTGAACAGATACCCGCGGATATTGTGCGGGATCTGAATGACCCGGATGTGAAAAAAACGGCCCACAATGCGGCTTTTGAAATAAATTGCCTGAAAAGATACTTCTCCACGGAAATCAGTCAGTGGCACTGCACAATGGTACACGCCTGGTACTGCGGCCTCCCGGGGCAGCTCGGTCAGCTTGGAAAAGCGCTGGGGCTGCCGGAGAGCCGCCAGAAGATGGCCGTGGGGAAGCAGCTTATAAAATATTTCTGTGTGCCCTGTACGCCTTCAAAGAATAATCATGGCCGGACGAGGAACTGCTGGTATCACGACAGGCAGAAGTGGGAACTGTTCAAATCTTACTGCATCCGGGATGTGGAGACGGAGATGGATATCCATAAGATACTGGAGAGGCACCCTTTCCCGGATGCGGAACATTTTAACTGGGTGCTGGATCAGTACATTAACTTAAACGGAGCAGCGGTTGATCAGGAGCTGATCAGCGGAGCGCTGGCCATCTCTGATCAGATCCAGGGCGAGCTGTCGGGGCGGGCGAAGAGGATCACCGGCCTTGAAAATCCAAACAGTGTGGCGCAGCTTAAACAGTGGATCCGGGAAAATTCGGATCTTGAGCTGGAAGATTTAAAGATGCAGACCGTGGCGGAATTGCTGGCGGACAAGTCTGGCGATGAGCTTATAAAGGAAGTGCTCCGGATCCGGAAGGAACTGGGGAAGACATCGGTAAAAAAATATGAGGCTATGAACGCCTGTGTGTGTGAAGACGGCAGGATCCGGGGACTGCTGCAGTTCTATGGAGCCAACCGGACAGGACGCTGGGCCGGCCGACTGGTACAGATCCAGAATCTGCCGCGGAACTACATCGGGACACTGGATACAGCGAGGGAACTGGTAAAGAAAAGGCAGACTGAGGCGCTGAAAGCCATCTATGGGAACGTGCCTGACATCCTCTCCCAGCTGATCCGTACCGCGTTTATTCCCGGGAGTGGAAATAAATTCCTGGTAGCCGATTTCTCCGCCATCGAAGCGCGTGTGCTGTCGTGGCTGGCGGGGGAGCAGTGGCGGCTGGATGTTTTTAAGACGCATGGAAAAATTTATGAGGCCTCTGCTTCTGCCATGTTCGGCGTGGATATGGATCTGATCAGAAAAGGGAACCCCGAGTATGCCCTGCGCGGCAAGGGGAAGATCGCAGAGCTGGCGCTGGGCTATCAGGGTGGTAAAGGGTCCCTGGTATCGATGGGAGCCCTGAACATGGGGCTTGCTGAAGAAGAACTGCCGGACATCGTGCGGCGGTGGCGCGGGAGCAACCAGCGGATCGTAGACTTCTGGTATGCGGTGGAGAGGTACGCGCTGGACGCGGTCAGGCACGGCACGACAGGATACATGCCCCGCGGGGTAGCTTTTGAGCGCGATGAGGACTATCTGTCCATCATCCTTCCGGGCGGCAGGCGTCTCCATTACTATAAACCGGAGATCAGGCAGAATGACCTGGGCAGGGACGCAATCCATTTCCGGGGCGTTGACCAGAAGACAAAAAAATGGGGAGTGATATCCACCTACGGCGGCAAGCTGACGGAGAACATCGTACAGGCGGTGGCCCGGGACCTGCTGGCCAACTCCCTGATGAACCTGCACCGTGCAGGATTTGTGATTAATTTCCATATCCATGACGAGGTGATACTGGAAGTGCCGGAGGGTTCCGGCAGGACACTGGAAGAGGCAGTCAGCTGTATGTGCCACCTTCCCGTGTGGGCGGCAGGGCTGCCGCTGAACGCAGACGGCTTTGAGTCACACTATTACAAAAAAGATTAGGAGGCGGGCTGATGCAGAATGACCGGATCATTAAGATTACCACAGGGATGAGCAGAAAGTCCACGCAGTGGATCGGGCAGGAACTGTACTGGTCGGAGTTCCTGCAGAGGCTGTCACAGCCTGTCAGGACGCAGGAAAGCTTTGAGGAATATAAGGCATTATCAAGGCCGGAGCAGGATACATTGAAAGACATCGGCGGCTTTGTAGGCGGGACGCTGAAGGGACAGCGCCGGAAGAATGAGAACGCCGGGGACAGGTATCTGGTTACGCTGGATGCGGATACGATTGAGCCGGGCGGCACACAGAAGGTGCTGAACACTGTGTCGGCGCTGGGATGCGCCTATGCCGTGTATTCCACGAGGAAGCATGAAGGGGCGGCGCCGCGGCTGCGCATCATACTGCCACTGGATGAGCCCTGTTCTGCGGATGAATACGAACCGATCGCCCGCAGGGCAGCCGGTTTTATCGGGATGAATATTTTCGACCCGACTACCTTTGAGCCGGTCAGGCTGATGTACTGGCCCGGCTGCAGCAGGGACAGCCAGTACGTGTTCCTGTATGAAGATAAGCCGTTCCTGTCAAAAACGGGAATGCTGAACAGCTACCGGGACTGGAGGGATGTATCAGAATGGCCGGAGGTGCCGGGTGCGGCGCGGATCCGGGACAGGTCGGCAAAGAAGCAGGGAGACCCGCTGGATAAGAAAGGCATCGTCGGGGCGTTCTGCAGGAACTTTTCCATAGAGTATGCCATGGAACAGTTTATTCCGGGGACTTATGAACCGTGCGCTGATCCCGGCAGATTTACATATACGGAGGGCAGTACGGTAGGCGGAGCGGTCCTGTATGAGGATGGGAAGTTCCTTTACAGCCATCATGCGACGGATCCGTGTTCCGGCAGGCTGGTAAACGCCTTTGATATGGTGCGCCTGCACCTGTTCAGGGACGAGGATAACGACGCGAAGCCGGACACACCGGCGGCCAACCTGCCGTCTTTCAAAAAGATGTGTGAGTTTGCCTCCGGCCTGCCTGCAGTGGCAGAGCTGATGGCAAAGGAACGGTATGAAGCGGCGGTACAGAGTTTCTCCGGTATGTCGCCCGGACAGGAACAGACGGATGCCGGCTGGGTGATAAAGCTGCAGGTACATCCCAAAACCGGGGAACCGCTTAACACGATCCAGAACGTGCAGATTGTCCTGGAGAATGACCCGGGGCTGAAGGGGCGCGTATATCACGACGAGATGTCGGGCAGGCCTGCGGCCATATCGCCGCTTCCCTGGGAGCCGGCCGGGCAGGCCTGCGGCGTGAGGCAGTGGAAGGATGCAGATGATTCCGGACTGCGGGGCTACATGGAGTCTGTGTATAAGATTACCGGAAAGGAAAAGATACTGGACGGGTTCGCAGTATACGCGTTGAACCACAGAGTACATAAGCTGCGGGATTATCTGACAGGGCAGGTCTGGGACGGTGTGGCGCGGATCGACACCCTGCTGATTGATTATTTCGGCGCGGAGGACAGTATCTACGCCCGGGAAGCCATCAGAAAGACACTTGTGGGCGCCGTGGCAAGGATTTTCCATCCGGGCGTCAAGTTTGACACCATGCTGATCCTTGCGGGACGGCAGGGCATTGGTAAGAGCACCTTCTTCCGATATCTGGGGATGGGCTGGTATTCCGATTCCCTCTGTACCTTTGAAGGGAAGGACGCGGCGGAGCTCCTGCAGGGCTACTGGATTATAGAAGCCGGGGAGCTGACGGGCATGACGAAGTCAGAGATGAACACGGTCAAGCAGTTTCTGAGTAAATGCGAGGATGTGTACCGTGCGGCGTATGGCAGGAGGACAGAGAAATACCTGCGGCAGTGCATCATCGTGGGTACGACGAACGAAACAGAATTCCTGAAAGATTATACGGGCAACAGACGGTTCTGGCCGGTAGACCTGACAGGGGAGAGGCACCGGAAAAATATCTGGCGTGATCTGCCTGCAGAGGTGCCGCAGATATGGGCGGAGGCCGTGGCGCTGTACCGGCTGGGAGAACCGTTAATACTTTCAGAGGGCGCGGAGAAAATGGCTGAGCATGCGCAGGAGGAGCACAGGGAGGCGTCTTATTCTGAGGGGGCGATCGTGGAGTTCCTGGAGAAAAAAGTACCAAGGGACTGGTACAGGAGGGATCTGCACGGGCGGCGGAGCTGGCTCGACTCCGGCTTTGATCAGAAACAGGCTGATGAGAGCCAGCTGATGTACAGGGACCGGATCTGCGCATGGGAGATCTGGAACGAGTGCTTCAGGATGCCGGGATACACCCGGATGAAGAAGTCAGACTCGAAGGAGATCAACAGTATTCTGGAGAGGCTGCCCGGGTGGGACCGACAGAGGGGCGCGGTCAGGTTTGGCGGCGAATACGGATCTCAGAGAGGATTTGTAAGGGCAACATCCGATCTGTAAACATTCTGTTTTGGAGAAAATGTTTACAGAGGGGCTGTAAACATGTAGACAGCGGGCAACATTCTGATGTTAACTCCGGAAAGCTGATAAACACCGGGCAGAAGGGCATATGTGAACATGTAAACATTTTTATATATGAAATAAAAATACAGGGGAAATAAGGTATATATATACCCCTGTACCCTTATATACGGGTATATAAAGGGGAAAAACGGAGAATGTTTTGGAACAGGAGGAGAGCATGAGGGAAAGTGAACTGGAGAGGAGATTCCGCAGGATCGTAGAACGCATGGGCGGCAGGGCGTATAAGTTTGTGTCTCCGGGGAATGCGGGCATGCCGGACAGGATTGTGGTGCTTCCCGGCGGCAGGATCGGTTTTATCGAGCTGAAGAGGCCGGGGGAGACGCCGGGGAAGCTGCAGCGGTTCAGGCAGGAGGAACTGTCAGGGCTCGGGTGCTATACCGCCGTGGTGGACAGCGCAGAAAGCGCGGAAGCGGCCATAGACGAACTGAAAAAGCAGACGCCCGTGACGCATGCACATGATCCGTTGTCCGCAGAAACGATAAACCGGCGTTCCGCCGGGCAGAAAGGGGTGGTACTGTGAAGTTCATTCCGCATGATTACCAGCGGTACTGCATTACCCGCATCATCCAGGAAGAGGCCCTGGCCCTGTTTCTGGATATGGGGCTGGGAAAAACGGTCATAACACTGACGGCAGTGTGCGATCTGATCTTCAACCGGTTTCTTGTCGGCCGGTGCCTGGTGATCGCGCCGAAAAAGGTAGCCGAAGACACCTGGACGAGGGAACAGGATAAATGGGATCATCTGCGGCTGCTTAAGATACAGCCGGTACTTGGCGCGAAGGATAAGCGGATCCGGGCGCTGAACAGCCCGGGGAATATCTTCGTGATCAACCGGGAAAATGTCCCCTGGCTCGTGGATCATTACCGGAATGACTGGCCCTTTGACATGGTGGTTATCGACGAATCGAGCAGCTTTAAAAGCCACCAGGCGAAACGGTTCAGGGCTTTGAAAAATATCCGCCGGCATATCCGCCGCCTAATAGAACTGACAGGCACGCCGTCCCCGAACGGACTGACCGACCTGTGGGCGCAGCTGTACCTGCTTGACGGAGGGCGGAGGCTGGGGCGGACCCTGACGGAATACCGGAATAATTATTTCGTCCCTGCTTCGCGGAATGCGACTACGGTCTTCTCCTATGAGCCGCGGCCGGGAGCGGATGAGGCGGTACAGGAGCTCATCCGGGATATCTGTATCAGCCTGTCCGCAAAAGACTACCTGACGCTGCCGGACAGAATCGACAATGTCAGATACATCCGGCTGGATCCGAAAGCACGGAAGGCCTATGACGAAATGGAGCGTGAGAGGATCCTGGAACTGCCTGACGGGATATTAGACGCGGGGAGCGCTGCCGTGCTGTCGGGAAAGCTCCTGCAGCTGGCGAACGGGGCGGTCTATCATACGACGGAGGCCACGGCAGATGGCGGGGCAGCCGGGAGCCGGAAAGTGGTGGAGATCCACGACAACAAGCTGGAGGGATTCATGGAACTTGTGGAGGAACTGAACGGGAAACATGCGCTTGTCTTTTATAACTTCCAGCATGACCTTGACCGGCTGCACAGGGTGCTGGCGAAGACAGGGCTGACCGTGCGCGAGCTGAGAGGGGCCGCGGACATCGCGGACTGGAATGCGGGACAGACTGACATCCTGCTTGCGCATCCGGCCAGCGTGGCATATGGCCTGAACCTGCAGGAGGGAGGCAGCGACGTGATCTGGTTTGGCCTGAACTGGAACCTGGAGCTGTATCAGCAGGCAAATGCGAGGCTGCACCGGCAGGGTCAGAAGCATACAGTGTATATCCACCATCTTCTGGCCGCGGGCACCGTGGATGAGGACGTGATGGCGGCTCTGCGGAGAAAAGGAGACTGTCAGGCGGCGCTTCTGGAGGCGCTTAAGGCCAGAGTGGAGAAATATTTTCAGCAGGATGGGAAAGAGAGGGGTTAAGGCATGCAGGAAGAATTAAAAGCGCTGGAAACAGTAAGAAGTGAACTATCCAAACTTGAGGAGAAATACAGGCAGAGAGCGGATAAGGAAAGGGCGAAAGTTAACGATGTTTATATCACTATCCAGGGGGAAAAGTGCTATACGGCCGCTGAAATAGATGAATTTATCGAAGCTGACCGGATCAGTGCTTCTCAGGCAGACAGATATATCGACAGACTCAGAGATAAGCAGGCGCAGGCGGGACAGAAGGGCCGGTTAACCCAAAGCGAGAGGGTACTCCGGATACTGGAAAATCTGATTAAAATCCAGAACACGGAGATTTCTGATCTGGAGCGCAGGGCTCTGCTGGAACAGCAAAAAAATGAACGCTGGGAGAAGGCAAAGGCGCAGGGAATATCCCGTGAAGATTGGCTCCTGTCAGAGGAGGAAAAAGAGAGGGAACTATGGTAAAAGCAGAAGAAACAAGGCGTATAAAGGCAAGGAACCTGAGATATAAAAAGCCGATCGCAAAGGATCTGAATCTGGATGCCATAAACGTGGCATTGTGGGACATCGCTGAAGAATGTTACAACGTGCAGTATTATGTGGACAGTGATGAGGATACGCTTATCAATGCACTGGACGGAGATGAGGACGATGCCCATGAGTTCAGAATGATGTTTTCCGACCTGGTCGCTGAATGCGAACAGATGAGAGAGGACCTGGAAAATGAATATGTTCCGGAATACTTTGATCTGTTTTTTGCCGCTGTTGATAAAGGTGGAGAAATGCTGGGGTATGATACATACGAGCATGATTATTATGGATTAAACAGTTTTGAGAGCAGGTGTGCAAACGAGGAAGCTGTAAAGAAGATGAAGGCTCTCACGAAGGACCAGCTCATCGAGGCGGCGCAGTTCTGCTTTGGAGTCTATCAGGCGTATATTGCTCTGCAGTACAGATATGACTGCATTAAGGCCGCCCTGGATATCCTGAGGGATCAGAACACAGGGTATCTGCAGATGGTCAGGCAGATCGAAGAAGTATACGAAAAGGCCAATGAGGAAACGGAGGGATTTAAGCGGACTTATGGGCGAAAGCCTGCACTGGAAAGCCTTGACCGGCTTTTGGATAATATGCCGCAGGAGGCATGGATCCAGTAAACAGTCTGTACAGATCAGCAGATACGCAGTAAGGAAAGGCAGTAAAATTTATGGATGAGATTATATTAAAACGGGTTGAGCAGAAGCCGAAAAAGCGCAGAGCGGCAGTAGTCGTGAAACCTGAAACATATGAGAAAATCGATGAAATCTGTATCGAGACAGGAATGAGCAGAGAATACCTGGTGGATCTGCTTTTAACCAGGGCATTGGAAAATGTGAGGATAGAGTGAAATGAAAGCAGTTAAACTTTAGCGGAGGTGATGGCGGTGAATGAAAGAAAATATGTAATTGTCTGCAATGAACATTCTGGAATGTTCCGCGGAACCTTATTATTTTGGGGTAGCAGAACACAGGATGGACAGGAAAGGTCGTTCGGTGGATATACGAGTGATATAGATAATTGTGAGATTTACTCTAAAAACGAGGTGAAAGAGAAAGGCTATCATTTCCCTATGTACCATGATGGTATGACGTGGGAGGAATTTCGCGGATACGATGATATTTTGATTGAACCCGAATATTTAGAGAAACTGGGATACAAGCAAATGAGGGTATGGTATAAACCATGATTAAACTTTAGCGGAGGTATAGATGGAGAATATAAATCATTACATAGAGCTGGCAAAGCATTGTATAGGGCTTGACAGAAAGAAACCGTATATCCGACATGGAAAGAAGTTTTATCGTCCGTATCGTAATTTTTTTGCAACTGGTAAGAATTACGAGGACTGGGAAACAATGAAAGATGCCGGATATGCTGACCGGGACAAAGAAAAGAATCAGCATGGTGGATATACATACTGGCTGACTCGTGCCGGATTGGACTGGTTGGGAGATCAGCTTGGAATATATATTCACGACGAAGCAGATTAAACTTTAGCGGAGGTGGATCGTGAAAGTGACTATGCTGAAAACAATAAAAGGGCCAGAGTTTTCTCTTGCTAAGGGAGAAAAGTATAAGGCTCTAGATGGCGACGAATTCGGCCATGCCGAATTAACCGGGAAATTACTTGTGAGGCAGCCGAATAGCCCCAAAGGGAAAAACTGGTGGTGCCTGTTTCCCAAAACGGAAATGGGAAGGGCTTTTAAACTTTAGCGGAGGTGGAAAGTGAATAAGATAGAGTGGATAGAAGTAGAACCCCAGCAAGAGGACTGGCAGCGCCAAATTGATATTATGTATTTGGAAATGTGCAATGTCGGAAGTGTTGTATACTTTGGCGAAGAAATGGGCTGGGGATATGTTATTGATGGCATGGTAGATGTTCTTTTGGCGGAAACAGAAGAAGATGCTAAAAAAGAGATGGTGGAAATCATCATAAACCATTGTGATGATGAAATTAATTATTACAAGGATATCAAGGAATCTATTGACGAGTTTTAAACTTTAGCGGAGGTGTAGGGTGGTAAAAATTCAGAAATGTAGAAGACACGGCGTTTGTAATGACTGTGGAAAACAACAGAATAAAAACATTGATATATGGGAGATAAAAGCATCCACGGTGGGCCAGGGATGGAATACCATTATGCTTTGTGATGAGTGTTTAGCATCACTTAATACAGCGATAGCAATTACTGTATTTAACAATGGGATTAAACTTTAGCGGAGGCAGGATATGAAAAAATATGAATTTACAGGAGAAACGAAAAAAGCAGGTCTCTATGGTGATATCACTGTCAGAAGGATAAGAGCAACTGTAAAATTTGGCCTGGTTAATGTAGGAGACTTGGGTGGATGGATAGAGCAGGAAGAAAATCTCTCTCAGGAAGGTAGAGCTTGGGTCTGCGACAATGCCGAGGTCTTCGGCAATGCCAAGGTCTGCGACAATGCCGAGGTCTTCGGCAATGCCAAGGTCTGCGATGATGCCAGGATCTATGGCGATGCCGGGGTCTGCGGTAATGCCGAGATCTCACAGGTGAGTCATTTACTGGTAATTGGGCCGATAGGTAGCCGCAATGGCTTTACTACATTTTTTAGAGATAAGGATAATGAAATTACAGTAAGGTGTGGGTGCTTCATTGGAAAAGCTGATAGATTCCTTGAGAAGGTGCAGGAGACTCACGGTGACAACAAATATGCGCTGGCATACAGGGCAGCAGTAGAAGTTTCAAAATACATATTAATTTGATTAAACTTTAGCGGAGGTGGAGATGGAGAGATTAGCAGTACAAAAATATGGAACGCTTTTTATGAAATATTCTGACTGCGAATACAGAAGTCCTTGTTTTGGATGTGAAAGTATAAATAGATGCAACCCTGAAAAAATGGCGTGTAGTTCCTATAAAGCTCTGAAAAAGCTGGCAGAATATGAGGAATTGGAGGAACAGGGGAAACTGCTGAAACTGCCCTGTGCGGTGGGAGATATAGTATACCAGCTTATGGTTACTGGAGTTAATGAAGACTCAAAAAGACTTAAGTACAAGATGTTCAAAGCAAAAGTGTTCAGGTTCTCTGTTGATTCATTCACGTTATGTTTTATGACCGAAATAATAGATGAAAATAAATATCATAGTGAATTACCTTTAAGTTCATTTGGAAAAACGGTTTTTCTCACCAGAGAAGAGGCCAAATCCGCATTGAAAGAACTGAACGGGGAAGTCAGTTAAACTGACCTTTAGCGGAGTAAGGAAGGAATATGGCAAAGGGAGATATGAGTAAAAGATATAAGATCATCTGCCCATATTGCGGAAAAGTACAGTATGCCTGCAAATCGGTATTCCATGAATTGGGTGTAGAGGCCGGAGGGTATGGGAGATGTCTTGGGTGCAGGAAAGCCATGCGTCTTGTATTCAGTGAAAGATTACAGGCCATGAAAGCAGAAAGATGGGAAGAAGTTGACATTTATGAGAGGCCGGAAGAAAAATAGCTGATATGGCAGCAGGCCTGAAACAAATAAACAGGCGGTACGCCAACTCGCCAAAGTAACCGTACCGCCTTCATAGCTTAAGGATATTATAACACCGGAGTAATCCTTAAGCAATAAAAATATGGAGGATTACATATGTGCATGACCAAAAATGAGCTGATCAATGACGTGGCAGCAGGCCTTGTGACGATCCTTTCCGGAGGTCAGATCGATCTGGTAAAGGCTACGTTTATCATTAAAATGCAGGGATACGATATCCACGAGGTAAATACCCTTCCTTCCACGGAAGTAAAAAATAATGACTTTATTTTGAAACGCTTTACGATAGACATGCTGGCCAGAGGCGTAAAGGAAAGTAGCATCAAATCCTATATAAATATAATCCGTCCGTTTTTTGATTATACCAGACTTAATTTTATGGAGGTGACAGCGCAACATGTGGTCGACTATCTGGCAGTTAAAAAGGTGACGCCGAATATAAGCGGGAATAAAAACTCTCAATCATACATAGCCGGGATTTGCAGGGTAATGTTTATATTTTTCCAATGGGCTTACCGTAAACATCATATTGATCAGGATATTATGCGGGATGTTGACCGGATAAAAAGCAGGCAGAAGAAAAAAGACCGTATCACGCCGGAGGAAATGGAAGCATGCAGAGAATGTGCCCAGGGGGATCGGGAAAAGGCCCTGCTGGAGCTGATGCTGTCTACCGGGCTCAGGGTCGGGGAGATCGCGGCCCTTAAAATAGAAGACATAGATTTCCAGACCCGGAAGCTGCATATCAATGAGGGAAAGAGCGATAGTGCAGAGCGTGACGTGTATCTTACTATACGGGCGCGGAATGCTATCAGGAAGTATATCAAAAAAAGAAGTTCCGGATATGTATTCAGACCGGAAAGAAACATTCTGGCGGATGATGTGCAGATCGGGAAGGGAACGATCGAAAAGATTGCGAAGCAAATCGGGGAGCGGGCGGGAGTGCATTGCAAAACTACTGTACATGTATACCGGAAGACTTTCGCGTCGGAGAAATATAGACAGACAAAGGATGTAAAGATGGTGTCCATATTGCTGGGACACGCATCAACGGCTATTACGGAAAAATATTATTTGATTGATGACATGAAGGATATTGAGTATCAGGCGTTATATGCGGCATGAATATAAAGGAGGATGAAATGGTTATTAGTTTTGAAGAAAAGGACAGGGCAGTGATTGAATCTAAAGGAATTACGATTATTGAATTTAAACGAGGACTTTACAATTTGAAAAAAGGAATTGACGAAACATTGAAAACTCTAAAAGATATGAATGATAAAATACAAAAAGTATGGAATGTATGCGTTGAAAAGCTCTTAGAAGCGGTGGATAGTATAAGATTGGTGTTTGAGCAGATAAGCGAAGCATATCACTATCAGACCTCACGCAGATACCGCATTGTAAAGGTATTCAGCAAATGCACTGGCCTTGATATGCGCGTTTGGTGGAATTTTACTTTTAAAATCAGAAGATGGCTTGCAAGGAGTCGATGTAAGATTATGTAGAAAGGATATGGTAATAAAGACTTGGAAAAATTAAGCCCCTGTATCGTAAAAATAGGAGAAATAACAGAACGGCATCACTATGCAAATGGAATATCAAAAACTAAGGTTATAAATGAAGCAAAAATTCATAAAGGCCGTTTCCATACATGGGGAGTTGAAGCGCATACAAAGAACGGTTATCTGGCTGGGACGGTAGCTGGACAAGTATCCATACTTTATGGCCTTGTAGAGTATGAGGATGGAACCATGCACAAGGTTAACCCTGAATGCATTTTTTTTTACCGACGTAGCCGGCAAAGAATAATTGCATTTTTCTCTTAAATTGCTATAATAAGATAAACAAAAACATATTTTTAGAGCCATAGAGCCAAAGCATGGAGCAATCAATCTGTGTACTGGCTCTTTTATTTTACAGGAAGGAGGCACCCCCGGCTTGGCAGCAAAGAAAAATCCATTAAGCGATAAAGCCCATGAATTATATAAAAACGGTATGAAACTTACAGATATTGCTGCCGAATTAGAAGTCCCCCTTGGAACAGTAAGAAGATGGAAAAGTATTTATAAATGGGATAACGAACGTTCGGCAATAAAATGCGAACGTTCGGATAAACTGCGAGCCAGGAAAAAGGGTCGCACAGATGATGGAACCAAAGATACTTTACAGAACGAAAAACTGACTCCGGAACAGCAGATATTCTGTATTTATTACAGCAGAACATTCAATGCCACGCAGAGTTACTTAAAGGCCTACGGATGCGGCTATGATGTCGCAAATGCAGAAGGATATAAGCTCCTTGTGAAACCTTGTGTAAAAAAGGAAATAGACCGCCTTAAGGAAATCAAGCGTCAGAGGATTGTTGCAGATGCAGAGGATATCGTAGAAATCCAGCTGCGGATCGCCTTTGCCGATATGGGAAATTATATTTCATTTGGGGGCATGGGCGTTGATCTGCAGGAATCGATCCAGACAGATACCCAGCTTATTCAGGAGGTAAAAGAGGGGAAGAATGGCATATCCATAAAACTGGCTGACAGGCAAAAGGCCATAGACTGGCTGACTAAATACTTCCTGATTCATCCGGAAAGCAAATACAGGGTAGAGTATGAAAAGAGACGTGCTGAAAAAGAGGGCGGCGAGGCACAGGAATTTGAATCAGACGGATTCTTGGAGGCGTTGAAAGGGGAGGCTGCGGCCACCTTTGAGGGGAATGATATCGTTGAAACGTAAAGCGCTGTTTAAGTTTACCCCGTTCAGTCGCAAACAGAAAATGGTTCTGGAATGGTGGATGCCTGGGAGCCCTTACGCAGATATGGAAGGAATTATCTGTGACGGTTCAATCAGATCAGGAAAGACTACGGTGATGTCATTATCATTCGTCATGTGGGCCATGGAGACCTTTGACGGTGAGAACTTTGCCCTGTGTGGCAAAACGATCCAGTCCCTGCGCAGGAACGTGATCCGGCAGCTTAAAAATATGTTGCTGTCCCGCGGATATAAAGTAGAAGAACACCGGTCTGAGAATTACCTGATTATCCACAAGGGACCCAAAGAGAATACTTTTTATCTGTTTGGCGGAAAGGATGAGGGATCGCAGGATCTGGTGCAGGGGATTACGCTGGCGGGTGTGTTCTTTGACGAGGTGGCACTGATGCCAGAATCATTCGTCAATCAGGCTACAGGGCGGTGCTCTAAAAAAGGCTTTAAATTCTGGTTCAACTGCAACCCGGAAGGCCCGGATCACTATTTCAAAACGGAATGGATCGATAAGCGTACGGAGAAGAAATTGATCCGGATTCATTTCAACATGTACGATAACCTTAGCCTGGCCCCGGAAGTGATCGAGAGCTATGAGCGCCGGTACAAGGGGGTATTCTATGATCGTTTCATACGTGGACTGTGGGTGCTTGCGTCGGGGCTGATTTTCCGCTATTTTGCCGAAGACGATTCACCATATTTGTTTGAGGACAGAAACATTTTTAACGAAAAGGATGAGCTGAAAATTTCTTTCTTTAAGCTGGTGATGGGCATCGACTTTGGAGGAAACGGCTCCATGACAACCTTTGCCCTTACAGGGTATGTAAATCGATACCATGACCTGCGCCTGCTGGAAGAAGGTGGACTGCCGCTTTCGGAAAATATAGACGCAAAAGCGATATGTGAAAAGTTTGTGGAGTTCTATCGCATGGCGATAGACAGGTATGGCCGTGTAGACTGGATATTTCCGGACAGTGCCAGTCCGACGATGATCAATTCTCTGATCGGCGCGGCAAAAGAGGCCGGGCTCCCTTACAGAAATATTGAAGGCTGTCTGAAAAATGAGGTATCTGAAAGGCCGAAGACGGTAGACCTGCTACTCAATACAGGCCGGCTTAAGATAAATAAAAGGTGTACCAGAATAAGGAAAGCGATTGCGTCTCTCCGGTGGGATGAAGATCATCCGGATCGCCCGGAAGATAAGAATATAGGCAACTGCAATGACTGGTGGGACTGCTTTTGTTATACCTGGCTTGATTTTGTAGAATATATAGATCTGAACAGATAGGAGGAATCATGGAGGGTTGTGTTAAAACATTTTTGGAGAAAAAGGGATATCCAATCAATACAAAGGCGGCAGAGATCATACAGATCTGTGACGACTGGTATTCCAACAGAAGAATCACAGGATTCCATGACCGCAGGACAATACAGGGCGTAGAGTATGAGCTCAGCAGATTAAATTTTGCAAAGCGATGCTGCTCGGATGATGCGAACCAGTGTGAGATACTGGAGATCAATGCAGGGGCAGGTGAACAGGCGGAAGCTGTTAACACGCTTCTTTCTGACAGCCAGTTCAACACACAGTACCGCAAACAGCTGGAAAAGACATCAGCGGATGGAACCGTAGCCTGCTATGTCCGGCTGGATCGTGCCGTGCTCTATAACGACAATAAAGTCAGAGGAGGGAGGATCAGGCTTAATTATGTGGAGGCAGACTGTTTCATACCGCTCACAGTCGAAAATGATATTGTCACGGAGGCGGCCTTCTCGGGCAGCGCGTTGAAGAAGGGAAAGAAGCAGACTACACTCGTAATGTTCACACTGGATGAGCGGAACACATATATTGCGGAGACGCACATCTTTGACGATATGGGGCATGAACTGAAAGAACTGGAAGCGGTCCTGCAGCTGGGAGATGTGAAGCCTTTTGCGGTGATGCGCAATGCAGAGGTCAACAATCTGGACAATATGGAGGGCTTCGGGCTCCCTAAACTCTGGAACGCCATACCGATGTTAAAGGCAATTGACCTCTGCTACAACGTTCTGTACAGCGATCTGGACAAGGCGGAGAAGATTCTTCTGGTCAATGAGCTGCTTTGCGAGTTTGGTAAGGATGGAAAACCGGCGCTGACACCGGAACAGAAAAAGCTGTTTGTTCTTCTGGGAGAAAAACTTCCGAAGGACAAAGAGCTGATCCAGGAATATAACCCGGATATCCGGATCGACCAGATAACGAAGGCTTTTGAGCTGGCACTGTCAATTCTGTCAATGTCATTCGGGTATGGTACGAAAAAATACAGCTTCGAGAATGGGCAGATCACAACCGCGACAGAGTACATAGGAGAGCGTCAGGACCAGATGCAGGAGCTGAATCGGCAGAGACAGGAGGCGACCAGATATATTCAGGATATCTGTAAGGCGCTGATGTGGTTCTCAAATACATTTAACGGTACCGGATTCTCCCTGGATACGGAAATACTTGTGGATTTTGATGACAGCTATATTACGGATAAGGAGACAGAGCTGGAGAGAAAAAGAAATGATGCTCTTTCTTTTGATATTCCTCAGCTAACAATCTGGTATCTGATGGATGCGTACAGTCTGACTGAAAATGAAGCAACAGCGCTGGTATCGGCAAAACAGGAGCGTGAGGAAGAAGATTCTGATAGGGACAATGAAGATTAATTCGTATGCCGTAAAGGAGAAAGCCCATGTTATCTGATGAACAGTTGGAAATTATATCAGACGTGCTCTGTCCGCTTTTCCAGTATCTTGAGGAGGAAGTGATTAAAGATATTGCCCGCAGAATAAAAAAGACGCTGACCTACAGCCGGACAGCGGAATTACAGGCATTATCTATGAAAAAACTCGGGTACAGCCCCGCAAGAATACGCAGAGAAGCTATGAAAATATTGAATTCAGATCCGGAATTCAGAAAGCAGGTAGCCAGAAATACGCTGGAGTATAAAAGAGAAGTCAGGAAGATTATCAGTGGAATTGTAAGGGATGCTGTAAAGGCCGGTAATGAGATAGTGGCAGGGGCGGGGGATATGGCATGGATCAGCGATCTGTCAGTGTGGAGGGATGCGGGAAAGCCCCTTACAGATAATTCTTTTCTCCCGCAGCTTGTCAGGGCCTTTTCCGACCAGACTGCAGGTGAGCTTAAAAACATGACTCAAACTACCGGGTTTAAATTGATGAGCGGTTATGAAGGTATCGAGAATGCTTACAGAAATGAACTGGACAAAGCTGTGATAAAACTATGCTCCGGAACATTCTCACAGGATAAGGTGCTTCGCGATGTGGTGCATGGACTTGCTCAGAGCGGCCTGCGCTCCATAGACTTTGCTTCCGGGCGCTCCATGCAGCTGGATACGGCGGCAAGGCTGGCGATCAGAACCGGGTGCCATCAGCTTTCAGGAAAAATACTGGACACGAATCTTGTACAGACGGGGGAGAATCTGGTCTATGTGTCCAGTCACTGGGGGGCACGTAATACGGGAACCGGCCATGCAAACCATGAGTTGTGGCAGGGGAAGGTATATTTTATCAAAGAGGAAATGGATTACAGCGAGGAGGCGCGCAGGATCAGTCAGAATAGCATTACTTCTCTGTGGGAAGCGACTGGATACAGCGCAGATGGGACGCAAGAAAATGATCCTCTTGGCCTGTATGGATATAACTGTCGTCATAATCATCACGTATGGTTCCTGGGAGTTTCTGTTTTTCCCCGTAACCAGCCCCAGCCGGATCCGGTAACAATAGACGGGAAAACCTATGATTATTATGCCATGACGCAGAAAATGAGGGCCATGGAGCGCGGCGTAAGGGCCTTAAAGCGGGAAAAAGAAACGCTTGAGGCACTGGGTATGGACACGACCGAAATAAGGGCTAAAATCAGGCGTAAGACGGCAGAATACAGGGAATTCTGCGATACCTGCGGGGTGTCGTCCTCAACTACGAAACTCCGTTACGACTGCGGAACATCTGACCTGAAAAAGACGCAGGCCTGGAAAAATTATGAAAAGTGTGGTGAAACGGAAAAGAAGGCTGTTGCAGACACAGAAACATATGATAAAATAGAAACAGCGAAAGAGAAAACAAGTGTTGAGGTGCATACAGTCGGCAAGATTAACAGAGATATTTATAAATGTATAACGGATGATATTGTGACGGATGAGGTGGTTATTACAGATAATCAGATTCAGCATATAAAGGACAGGCATCCGAATGACTATGAGAGATTTTCAAAGTATTTTGGGCAGATCGTTGCCGAACCGGATTATATAATCAAAGCAAATAAGCCGGATACAGCGGTGATTTTGAAAGAGATTTCAGATGGAGATGAAAGATTTCAGACAGTGCTTAGATTGTGTACGTCAAAGGAACCGGAAGGCTATAAAAATTCTATCATCACATTTCTTAAAATTGACGAAAAAAGATGGAACCGTTATCTTAGGACAAAAGAGATTCTTTACAAAAAGGAGTAATTCTGTTATGATATACATACAATAAAGGGAGTTCTTCGAGGTGGTCAATTTCGTGGCAGCCACACACCTTACGGGTCAAAAGAGATGCAGGGGAACGCCACGCCTGCCGGAGAACTCTTGTTTATTGAAAGAGCTTTTTAAGGTGGAAGATTTGTTAAAATATTGTTAATGGAGAAGTATGACAGACAGATGGTGTAAGTGCCCACGCTGTGGAAATGCGCATTTCATCAAGATCCGGCCGGACACACGGATTACAAATTTCCCGGCGTATTGCAAGCGATGTAAAACTGAATTACTGATCAATATAGAGCCCAGAGCCGAAACAGTTCATTCCAGAGCGAATTGACTGCGACGGCTCTTTTTATTATGCGGAATGGAGCAACGGAAGCTCGCCGGGTTCATTTCCCGGAGGCCGCAGGTTCAAATCCTGCTTCCGCAATTATCTGTGGGTGATTCCCCCACGTTAAAAAAATCATCGTTAAAGGAGATAGAGAGAATGAAAAGAGAAGAACTGGAAGCGTTTGGCCTGTCCAAAGAGCAGATCGATAAGGTGCTGAATAAGTATCACGAGGAGTATGATCCCGTCAAAAAGGATCTGGAAGCAGCACAGGAGGATTTAAAGAACGAGCAGGCAAAAACATCCACGCATGAGACTACAATCAGGGATCTGAAAAAAGATCTGGAAGGATTTAAGGATGCGGACGTCAGCGGGATGAAAAAGAAGATCGAGGATCTGGAGGCTGATATCAGGACAAAGGACGCCGATCACCAGAAGGAGATCGCTGACAGAGACTTCAATGATCTTCTGAAAGAAAGTATTCTTGCATCAAAGGGCAGGAATGCCAGGGCTATCGCAGCCCTTCTGGATGTGGATACGCTGAAAGTATCCAAAAATCAGAAGGATGACATTGCCGCGGCGCTGAAAGCTCTGTCTGAGGCGGAAGACAGTAAGATGCTGTTCGGAGAGCCGGATCCCGACAGGGTAAAAGCTGGCAGTTTTATCGGCGAAGTCAGGAAAGACAACGCACCGAAAGGCGATACATTAAGAGATGCTATCGCGGAGCACTATAACAGACAGTAAAGGAGAATGAAAATGGCTATCACATTAGCGGAAGCAAAAGTCGGCATGGCTGATAAGGTGGATCAGATGGTCGTGGATGAATTCCGAAGGGATTCTTTCCTGCTGGACAGACTGGTATTTGACGATGCCGTATCACCGGGTACCGGCGGCAGCACGATGACCTACGGGTATATGCAGTTGAAGACGCCTTCCACGGCGGCCAGACGTGACATCAATACGGAGTACACCAACAATGAGGCAAAAAGAGAGAAAAAGACGGCGGATCTTGATATCTTCGGCGGTTCCTTCAAGGTGGACCGTGTGATTCAGTCCACTTCCGGCGCAGTTAACGAGATCGATTTCCAGATGAAGCAGAAGATTAAGGCGGCGTCAAATCTGTTCCATTATCTCGTTGTAAACGGATCGACCCAGAGCGGGAAAGGGTTCGTACAGTGCAAGTTTGACGGGATCCGCAAGCTGCTGGCCGGGACATCCACGGAGAAATCTGCGGATGCGATTGACCTCACTACGGCCGAGAATATTGACAAGTATATGTATTCTTTTGCACTGACAATCAACAAGTGGCTGCAGACCATGGCGGAACGTCCGGATATGCTGCTCATGAACGGGGATATGCTTGCTGTGATGCAGTATATCGGCCAGAAGATGGGATACTTTTCCAGAGATAAGAACGATTTTGGCCATGAGGTGGTTTCCTACCGCGGCATCGCCATGGTGGATGCAGGACGCTATTATGATGGGGCTACAGAGAAGGAATGCGTTGAGACAGACGCCAGCACTGGCCTCAGTTCCATTATTGGACTGAAGATTGGCCTGGAAGCGTTTCACGGTATCTGCCCGGTAGAAACAAAGGCATTCATCAAATCGTATCTTCCCGATCTCAACGCTCCGGGAGCAGTAAAAACCGGCGAGGCGGAGATGGTGGCCGGTGTTGTGTTGAAAAACACAAAAATGTCCGGCATGCTGAAGGATATCAAGATCGCACCGACTGCATCATCTGCACAGACACCGTCGCAAAATCCGACAGAATAAGGCCGCAGAAGATTTTGAAATGAAGAAGGGAGTTTAATATGTCTTACATAAGCTGGGAGTATTACAGCTCCCTTTATTCCGAAGTCCCGGAAGATGATTTCGAACGGATACTGGCAAAGGCCTCCGCAAAGCTGGATGTTTATACGCATATGCGGGGAAAAAGCTTTGAGGCATCCTTTGATGCGGATACGGCCACGGATTTCCAGAAGCAGGTGCATTCCCAGATACAGAATACCGTCTGTGAACTGATGAACGCGCTCTATATTCAGGAAACTTCTGGCATGGGTACTGGGGTGGCGTCTGTCAGCAATGATGGCTATTCTGAATCTTATAAGATCACAACAGCGGCGGAGAGGGAAGCACAGCTTCTCGTGACAGTGAGAAGCGGGCTTTCCGGAACCGGACTGGCAGGTGCATTATGAGTGTTCTTTTTACAGATGTAATGACAGTCTATAACCATCACCGCGACCCGGACACCGAGGAGGAGAGCTGGGCGAGGTCAGTAGTCAGGGGAGTGCAGTGGAGTCATAACAAAAGCGAGATCAGCACATCGGGCAGTGTCCAGACGGAAAACAGGGTAGAAAAAATTACCATTGATTTTCAGCGGAAATACGGAAACAGGCCTTATCTGCCGCCACAGGAGTATGCGAAGCTGCCTGATGCGGACAGGGGAAATTACTGGACGCTGGATGCAAAATCTGGACAGGATATGCTTGTTCTGGGGGAATCAGAGCGCGAGATTGGACGGGATTACCGTATTTCAAAGCTCGCAGAAGATTTCCAGTATGCTGTGACGGTTGCCGCAGTGTCGGATAATCGGAACAGGCCGCGGCTTAAGAATATCAAGGTAGTTGGTAAATGAGCAAACATGATTATGCCTGCAATTTTAATCTGGACGACTGCATAAAAACGCTCGGTCTTGAGGAGAAGGGGAGAGTCCAGCAGTATATTACCAGCGAATTTGCAAAGAATGTGGAGCCTTTTGTACCCTTTGATATTGCGGAAAAATATGAGAATCCCGGAAGGTTAATCGACAGCTGCCATGTAGAGAATGAAACAGACGTTGTCTGGAATACGCCTTATGCACGCAAACTGTATTACCATCCGGAATATAATTTTCAGGGCGCTCCTGTCCGCGGTGGTTATTGGGCAGACAGGTATTTACAGGATGGCGGTTTGGATGAGCTGGAAAAAGGGGCAAGGGAGATTGTAAAAAAATGACGGTATCAGGAGCAGTTATCAAATGGCTGAAAACATTTGATCCGGAGAAATTCTGGAAGATGAGGCAGGTCGATACGGACATCCAGTCAGCGAAAGTGGATTCCTATTCCCTTGTCAAAGAGCCTGTCAGGAACGTAAAGACTTATGTTTCCGGAAGGAAGGTCATTACGGATCATTATATGATCCAGGCAAGGCTTTCCAGTCAGACCAACTCGGACAGGATTGGGAACAACGGCTTTGGGGAAGCTCTGGAGGAGTGGGTTTCAGAACAGAACAGAAATAAGAACTTCCCTCAGATACCGGACGCCGCAGTGCAGAACATAAGCGTAATGACGCCGTTTTATCTGGGGAAGGCTGATACCAATAACAGCATTTACCAGTTAACGGTGGCAATCAAATATGAGAAGGAGAAATGACAATGAGTGAAATGAGAGAAGTGCTCCGGCATTATTTCAACATCGGCACACCTGCCGAACCGGAATGGGTGTTGCTCGGCGACGGGATCACCTCACTCACGGAGGAATTCAATCCGGAAAGTGAGACGAAGCAGTATATCAACCAGTCCAACGGCACCACAACACTGAAATCCTACACGCCGTCGATCAGTGTGGAGCGGGAGTATATCAGCGATGAGCTGCAGAAGTGGATCAACGAGAAGATCAAGACCCTTCCCACGGGCTCAAAGGCCATCAGCGAATACGTGCGCCTGAATCTTATGGACACTCCCACTACAGGCGGGGACTATCCTGCCGTAAAGCGCAGATGCACCTATCAGTTTGACAGTGTCGGCGGGGACGCCGGGGCGGAACTGATCAGCGCCATGACTCTTGGCGGAGTGGGAGACGGGATTCAGGGAACCTTTACGGTAACCGAGGGTTCGGAAGCGTTTACGGTGGCGACGGCATAAAGGGGGATAAAGCGGCATGGCAAGAGAATTCAGAACAGGCAACCGGCAGGAGGAGAATCTTGCCAAGGTATTTCTCAACAGCAACGATGATTTTATTTACATCAATGAGAAGGACGCTTCGATCTTTGACAGATTCGCGGCCCTTATGAAATGGCTGGAGGAAAAAGAGGGAGACGTCAGAGAGAAAGAAAAAGAGATCGAAAAGCAGTATGGCAAGGATATTGTCAGGCTGGATGAGGAAGGGAACGTAGAGGATGTCAACGTGGATGCCTTCGTCCGGATCAGTGCTCTGAGGACGGAAGTGTACCGGGAGGCAGCGGAGCGTATCGATTCCATTTTCGGTGAAGGAACCATCCGGAAATATTTCCGGAAATTCTACGAGATCAACCCCGGCTTTGTCCCGGATGAGGAATGCTTCAGCGATTTTATGGAGGAGATTACCCCGGTTCTGAATGAACTCTTTGCTGATCGCTCCAGGCGGATCGCGCTTAAGTATAACCGTGACCGCAGGGGCGGGAAACGGAATAAATACAGAAGCAGAGAGGAGCTGATCAGGGATTACTCCGGAAGGAAACAGGATGTTTAATATCATGCTTGATCCTGTCCCGGAAAGCTGGGAGGGCTTCCCCATTGAGACTGATTTCAGGATCGGGATCCAGATATGCCAGATCATAGAGGACAGGGAGCTTTCGGTTGCAGAAAGATACCTGAAAATATCTGAGCTGTTTTTCCCGGGCATATGCCCGGATACATCGGAGCAGGAGGAGGCCATAAAGTGGTTTCTGACCGGCTGGAATCATGACAGGAATCGGAAATCCAGAGATACCGCCCGTGTGCTGGATTATGATATCGACCAGTGGAGGATATACAGTGCTTTCCGCAATCAGTATGGAATCGATTTAAATACGACTGATCTGCACTACTGGCAGTTTATGGGCCTGCTCACCACACTTGATGAGTGCGCATTTACCAGAGTAATTGATATCCGGATGAGAAAGGTAAAGCCCAAAATGCCGAAGGAAGAAAAAGAGGCCATTGCGAAAGCGAAAGATATATATGGTCTGGAGCAGAGGGAAGAACAGATATCGGATGCCGACAGGGAGAAGAAGCAGGAAGCAATAAGATTATTTGAAGAAATGAGAAAAGCCAGATCGTAGAGCCTCAGAGCCAGTTGCACTTAACAGTGACTGGCTCTTTCTCTTATGAGGCTTGCCATGGGAAGTTATGATGCGGAAATCAGGGTATCTACCAAGGTGGAGACAAGCCAGATGCAGAAGCTCCAGCTTCAGATCGATAAGGCTGTCGACAAGGTGGAGGCCCTTACAAAAAAGTATGATGATTTAAAGAACCAGAAGATCCCTACACAGGGATATGTGAACCTTGAAAACCGGTTGAAATCAGCGAAGGAAACTCTTTCCGGTCTGATAGCCGAAGAGGAAAAGCTGTCCCAGGCCGGGATGGCGATAGGGGCCCCCTGGGAGAATGTGATCAGAAAAGAAGCGGATGCACAGCTTGGGATTGAAGCAATCGAAGCGGAAATGCAGAAGCTTGTGGACACGGGAAAAGCGTTCACTATAGGTGCTGACAGAGACGAGTTCAATAATACGGCAAAAGAACTTGCACGGGCAAAAGCAGAGCTTCAAATGCTGGTAACCAGACAGGAGGAGCTTGGGAATAAATCTGTTAAGGTTTCTGATGGGCTTAAGAAAATAGGAAGTGCATCGCATAACGCATTTTCGGCCATCAGTAAGGGCGCATCCAGAAGCGGCAGTGCATTTTCTTTTTTGAGAAATTCTGCTGGCCGGGCATTTTCCACAGTTTCAAGCGGGGCCAGAAACAGCTCCGGCCTGTTGTCTGCATTTTCCAGCCGGCTCAGGGGGCTTGCGGCATCCGCCTTTGTATTTAATTTGCTATCCAAAGGTTTCGGCTCCATGGTTTCCAGTATGAGGGCTGGGTTCACAAATCTGATGGGATACTCAAACAGCTTTGCGAACAGTATTCAGTCTGTAAAAAATTCCCTGAGTACCCTGGGAAACCAGATCGCCGCGGCATTTGCTCCCATTGTGCAGGCAGTAATTCCATGGCTGAATCAGTTGATCAGTATGATCGCGACCGCCATGTCCTATGTGTCACAGTTTGTTGCGGCTCTGACCGGAAAAAGAACATATCTCAGGGCGAAAAAAGTTCAGGACTCTTTCAATTCGTCTCTGGGAGACACATCGTCCGCTTTGGACGATGCCTCTGATGCGGCTGACGATATGTCTGATTCGCTGGATGATGCGGCAGATTCCGCGAAAAAGGCCCGCGGCGCGCTTGCGGCGTTCGATGATCTGGATGTTCTGGAAAAGCAGGACAAAGAGAGCGACAAGGCGGCAGATAAGATCAAAGACCTGAACGATGCGCTTAAGGATCTGGGAGGAGGAGGCGCCGGGGGCGGAGTGGGAGACCTGTTCGAGGAAGTCCCCATCGAAAACAGTATCCTTGACGCTGTAGAGAAACTCAAAGAAATCCTTGCCCAGCTTTTTGCTCCTCTGAAAAAGGCATGGGAGCAGGAGGGCGAGTTCGTCATGAAAGCGTGGAAATACGCGCTTGACGAGATCTGGAAGCTGATAAAGGATATAGGCCGGGATTTCCTGACTATGTGGAATCAGGATGAAACCGTGCGGATGCTCGCGGATATCCTGCACATCTTTGGGGATATCGGACTGATTGTGGGGAACATCGCGCACGCCCTTGACGAGGCCTGGAACAAAAATCAGACGGGGCTGCATATCCTTGAAAATGTCCGGAATATCTTCGCGGTGATCATCCACAATATCCGCGAAGCGGCTGACCTTACGGTTGAGTGGAGCAGAACGCTGGACTTCTCTCCTCTGCTGGAATCCATAGAGCGCCTGACGGCGGCACTGGTTCCATTCGCCGACTTCGAGAGTGGGACGCTGGCAGATTTTTATACACAGTTCCTGTTGCCGCTGGCAAGCTGGTCGATCTCTGAAAACGGAATCCCGAGGCTGATTAACCTTCTCGGAGATTTCATGGAGGCGGTAAACTGGGAAGCGCTTCGGGTTGCGCTCAAAAATCTTTATTCCGCGCTGGAGCCTTATGCAGAGGCTGTGGCGGAAGGGCTGATCGATTTCATAGAAAAGCTGAAAAATATCGGCGTAGATGTCCTGAACTCCCTTCCGGGGCCCATACAGAAGCTGGCCGATGCACTTGCATACGGAGATCCGGAAAAAGTAAGACAATGGGCGACAGCGCTTCTGGAATTTGTTGCGGCCATAGAAGCCCTGAAACTTGCATTTAAGGGATTTGAAAAGATCGGGGAGGTTATAGCTGTAGCCAAAGTGGGCATTGAGGGGCTGTTCGGAATTCTCCAGATGATGAGTCCCGGAATGATCGGCGAGCTGGGAATAAAAATTGGTGACCTGCTTACAGGGAGTTTTCTGGATCCCAGAGAATGGGACGGATGGCTGGGAGAACTGGCCAATACCGTGTACGACGGCATCATGAATTTCATAGATACTGTTTTCACCGGGCTTGGCGATATTCTGACGCAGATTATCTCAGATATATTTAATTTCGACGCTACACAGGCTATCTTCGACGAGGCCAGAGACAGTTTTGAAAAAGGTGGTATTCATATACTGGAAGGGCTTGCGCAGGGCATTCTGGGGGCGATACAGTTTGTGCTCGAACCGATTCAAGATTTATTTACAGCCGTTTATGATGAATTCTGTAATTTGTTTGGGATTCATAGCCCTGCAGAAAATATGAAGCCGATTGGAACATATATCCTTCTTGGAGTTGTAGAAGGATTCAGAGAAGCATTTTCTTATTTTGCAGAGGTTCTTCTGGAATGGTGGGAGACATACATAGTTCCCTGGTTTTCTATAGAAAGATGGCTGGAACTGGGCGAAAATATTAAACTGGCATTTATCGAAAAATGGACAGAAATTCAGGAATGGTTCACCGAATACTGGCTCCTGTTCACAGAGTCGCTGTCAGAGACCTGGAATAATATCGTCCTGTTTTTTATGGAAAGCTGGGAGCAGATCCAGCTTCTGTTCAATAATTTTACAGAGTTCCTGACCACCGTGGTACTGCCGATCTGGCAACAGTCCTGGCTTACGGCGCAGAATATTTTTCAGACGTTCCGTGAATTTCTGACCAACACAGTCAATTTAATAAAGACACTGTTTACAGAATTTTTCCAGAAATTTGTCAACAATACTGTGAAAATCAACTGGAAAAACGCATGGGAGAACGCCAAAAGGATATTCGAAACCTTTAAATCCAAAGTAAGCGAAATCGTTAACGCCATCCGTGATCTCCTGCAGGCCTTCTTTGACTGGGTAGCCGAGATGGTGTCTGCAGTTTTACAGACCATCGGGAGTATAGGATCCACCATAAAGAGTATATTCTCTGGTGGTGGCGGAGGCTCGGGCGGCGGAGGCGGCGCATTCTTTGGCGGGCGCTCAGCGGCCCCGTATATGGCGTCGTACAGCTTTGACAATATTCCGGCCCTTGCATCCGGTGCTGTGATCCGCGGTGGGAATCCCTTTATGGCAATTCTGGGGGATCAGCCACGTGGTCAGACAAATATTGAGGCACCGCTCGATACCATCCGGCAGGCGGTAAGGGAAGAAATGTCCGGGATGAACTTTGGAACCGGCAGCCTTAACGCAGACCTGACACTTGATGGCGAGACGGTAGGGCGGCTTCTGGTACCTTATATCATTGATGAAATGATCAGGCAGGGATATGACGTGGATGTACTGGGGGTAACGTGATGAAATTTGAGAAGGGTATAAAAGTAGGTAATACTTATTTTGATATTCCCATGGTGTCTCTGAAACGGAATGCGAATTTTCTTGATAAATACGCGGAACGTGTAGAGTCCGGTGATCTTGAGAGGGAGCTGATCGGGGTGTATTACAATTACACCCTGACAGTGGGGAGCAGTGATGAATTTGGCGATACGGATTATGAGGTGTTCTGGGATAAAATGACGGAACCTGCAGAGTTTCATGATATTTCCATTCCTACCGCCAATGGTTATTACGTTTTCAGGGCATACATATCCAGCGTTTCGGATGAATACGAGAAAATATTGGATGGCGATGTCAGATTTACAGGATTTACCTGCAAGTTCACGGCAAGGAGCCCGGCGAGGAAACCATGAAGACAGAATTTTTTGTTGAGTATGATCTGTTTGACACAACTGCATTACAGGATGCGCAGGAGAGTACGGAAAGCAATTCTTCATTTGCTGATTTAAGCAGGATTAAGAAAAGCATCTCTGCCCCCGATTATGGGACGCTGGAGCATAATTTCTTTGTGCTGGACGGGAGCATGGAGGAGTTTCCGGATGAGCCGGATAATCTTGTGTATTATTCCAGAAATTTTATCCAGTCAGACAGTAATTACCAGTATGCCGGCGGCGAAATGTATGCCGGGGATGAGCTGGGCGGGGCCGTTGAAGAAATCAGCCCCAGACAGTCTGTGACGGTGCAATTTACAGAAAACCATACCAGCTATGGGATTACCCTTTACTTCCTGAGGGATTATCCGCTGGAGATAGAAATCATATGGTACGACCTTTTCGGGATCCTGAAATCACGAAAGCACTTTTACCCGGATTCACCGATTTATTTCTGCAAAAATCAGGTCGAGGAGTATGGGCGGATTGAGATCGTATTCCTGCGTGCCCTGCCTTACCATAATGCGAAACTTCAGTATATTGAGTACGGCACTAAAATTACGTGGGGCGCAGATTCCATCAAATCCGGGAAGCTGGTGAACGACACTGATCCAATAGGCGATAAGATCAAGACGGACAAGCTCACTTTCGATTTCGTTGACAGGGAAGATGATTTTAATATCGGAAACGCTGACGGGCTGCACAGAACTTTCCAGAAGCGTCAGCAGATGTTTCCTTATGAAATGGTGAAGGGAAAAAAGATACCTTTGGGGACTTTCTTCCTTGACACAAACAGCACCACAAAAAATATCAGCAGGATTTCTGCGATCGATTATAAGGGGATGCTGACTAACACAGATTTTAAGGATGGCAGGATCTATGACGGTGACCTTGCTGGCGGGATCATTGATGGGATCATGGCGGCGGCCGGCATCACGGACTATGAGGTGGATGAGGAAACGGCAAACACACCGCTGTATGGGACACTGAAAATCCAGTCCTGCCAGAAGGCGCTTCGGGAAGTTCTCTTTGCCTGCGGGAGCATCATAAACACTTCGCACAGGGTTGGCATCGAGATACACAAGAACACGAGGAATGTGACCGTAAAAGTGGAAAGGCACCGCAAGTTTTCCACGACCCTGAAGACGGATCACTACGTATCTGACGTGAACGTAAAGTATAAAACATGGCGGCTTGATACTAATGTGAGCCAGATAACCAAGGGCACTTATGGGGCGGGTGTCCATACAATACAGCTGACAAATCCTGCAGCGAACATGACAGCAAGCGCGGGGCAGATATTGGAGCAGATGCCGTATTATGTGGTGCTTAAGGTCACAAACGCGTCCGAAGTCATAATATCCGGACGGAAATATATAGGTGAGGAATTAGCTGTGCTGTCCAGCATTGAGCATATAAAGTCAGGTGAGGTGCGGAACACAAAGACGTTTTCGGGCACGCTGCTTGACTTTGAAGCCGCAAAGCGTGTGGCAGACAATATCCTTGATTATTATCAGCTACAGCAGATCATCAGGACAAAGCACCTTGCGGAAGATGAAAAAGCGGGGGACTGGGCAGAAATTGAGAATACGGTGCTGGAGCACGCAAACTTCGTGGCAGCGGTGGAATCCCTTTCCACGGATCTGACTGGCGGGTTCATAAGTACGTCAAAGTGTCGCGGGTATTTTAAGGCAGTTACGGATTACTATTTTGCAGATGGTGAGCTGTATGCGGATGAAGGGTTGGGTGGTGTCATCTGATGGTGGGAGGACTGAGTTTTGTCTATGACCGTACACAGGCAGATGTTGACAGGGTAAAGGAACTGAACAGGAGATATCTTGACGGCACCATAACGGAAAAAGAAAGGCGGGAATGGGGTACCGGCATAAACGGGAGCCTTGGGCTGAAAGGGGCATTTAACCTGTCCGATTTGCAGAGGGTGGAAGGCAACACACAGGTTATCGGCGGGCTGGTCGCCGCCACGGTCAGCGTGAAGGGATGGGAGTATGGAGATATCCCGAGAGTAAGTGATTACCAGCGGATCAGGAACAATGTGCAGAAGATTAAAAATTCTCTGATGGTTTTATCGGATACACCACAGGTTCCGGATCAGCCTTTAAATACTTTCCAGAAATGGAATGACATAGAACGGATTCTTCATGATGTGTTTTACGTTTATGTAAGATTGCAGAACAGTTATTATTACTGCGGATCAGAAACATACGCAGGGGAAGGGATTGGTGATTTGTGATGGCATTTCAACAAAAAACATGGAAGGACAGACTGGCTGAATTTGCAGGGAGACGGATACTGACCAAAGTATCCGGATCTGCGGACAGTCAGATTGTAGTTGATGTGGCACGTAGTGAGGGAACGGTTTCACAGGCGGGAGATGCGTTTTCTGCCGCCAATATGAACGATCTGGAGCAACGAATCGCGGATGGAATTGAGGAGGTAAATAATAAATTAGTAACGCAATTGCCGAATGATGTAAAACTCATTACGGAAGGGAGCGGCGCGGGTGCAACATACTACGTCCAGTTGGGTGCTGATACAGCATCAAAAAAACAATTGGGTAGGCGGGCCAAATTAATCGGGACAATAACAGGTAATGGATCGGTGTCCTGTGCAGGGATAAGTGGTTACAACAAGTTAAATTCCAATGACTTTATCGTAGAAATAACTTCGATTCATGTTACAGCATCCTATCACCGAGTAGGAACAGGTGAAGGGGCCAGTACAGCGGGTACTTGTAATATAAGTAAATCATACAACTCAAGTACAGGTCTGCTGTCTGTTTCCGGGCTTAATTACAGTTTGATGGCAGGAAATGCCGCCAACTACGGAAAAGCTGTACTTGTTTGTACTGCCAAAGTCTATCTGGTTTGATTTATTAAACTGTTTGTACATAAACAGCCCCTACATTATTACCGCTCCAATAATATGATATGTTCGTCGGGCTCCAGGAAATGCTTTTAAAACCTCCCAGAGACGTAGCGTCCCCGGACACATGCCTGACTAAAGAACCCGCGACACATATTCCTTTTCCCTGCCTCAGATCCAATATATCAACCATTCTGGTTGATCCGCCGTCCTGTAGTCCTACAAAGGCGTATTTGGACTCAGGAAAAAGGAAATTAAAATGGTAGTTCGATGTAGGATATGTAGGCTTTCCTACAGAGTTACTGTTTGTGTAAATCGTACTGCTTAATAATTCCTCGAAGGAACTAAAAGGGAACACTGTATCGGCACCCCCTACTGCAGTTTTGTAGCCGGTGATTTTTCCAGTGGCGGGGTCAATGACAGGGACGAAGCCACCCAGAGCGGTTAAATTATTATTTAGCCAACCAAAATTATAAGAAAGGAAATAAAAAAATGAACAAAATTGTATTTTCAGACAACACGGAGATTCAGATTACAGGAGTTACACAATCAGGAGACACACTGGCCATTACAATTGAATCTTCTGATGTAAATTCTGTTATTGGGAAATTCCAGGAGAGTACCAGAACTTCTGTTATGAGGTATTATGCAGGCCTTGATCTTATCCGTGGATACGCAGGATTTACCAAACTGCATGACGTGGTATTTACTCCAGATGTGGTTACAGACATCAACTATACCGCGGAGGATCCGACGACAGAAAGCGGATTTGCAGAAGAAACAGCAGATAAATGTATTGTTACCATGAAAAGGGTTTCCATGCTGGTATCTGTGGCCGGCCAAGCCGCGCAGAACACAGCCAATATTGATTATCTGGCTATGGAAACCGGAATTGAACTGTAAGGAGGCGGGTTATGAATTATTCAAAGAATTTCAGTAAAGTAAAACAGTATTACGACAGAAAACTCTGGAGCCTTACAAAGGTGGCGTCGGCAGTGGGGAAATGGATAACCGCAGAGGAGTATGAGGAAATTACCGGAAAAGAATTTGAATAGAGAGTGTAATAACTAATCAAATATGAAGGACCAATATTAGCCAGCCGGAGTATAAAGAGGAGGCAGGACAGATGGGATATACATATTATGCAGCCAGGGCGCCTGATGGACGAGCACTGTATAGATCGTAAAGTTGATCAAGGAGAAATATTTAAAGGAGACGGTAAGATGGAAACAGTCATAGCGGCAATGATATCATCGGCGGCAACACTGATTGTATGTATGGTGAACAACCATTATCAGAATAATTCCACAAGGAACCTGATCGAGTACCGCATTAAGATGCTGGAGGAGAAAGTGGACAAACACAATAACGTGATTGAGCGCACCTACCGGCTGGAGGAGACAGCGGCCCTGCAGGATGAAAAAATCAGGGTGGCCAATCACCGCATAGACGACCTTGAGAGGGCAGGCGGTGGCTGAGATGGGGAGGATGCTGTTAAGGCGCGGTTTTTCAGACAGGCTGTATTACTACAATTTCCGGGCGGTATGGATATTCACGGCGGCCTGCCTTGTACTGAACGCCATCAGCGGGTATCTGGGAGTGGCGGAGCTTCCCGTTATTGTATACGGGATCCCTGCCGCCTTCACGGAGCTGGGTATACATACCGGATTTATCGTCTGGAAGGCCAAGGTGGAAAACTGCAGGAAGAATAAGGACTTTTCAAAATTAAAAGAACTGGAGGAGATGGAGATATGAACGAAATTTTATTTGAGGTTTTAAGGGCGGCGCTTATTCTGCTGATCATCCTTGTGATGAGATATGCAGTACCCTTTATCAGGCAGAAGGCAGAGAACACGAAGTATGAATGGGTGATCAGGTGGGTGGAGCTGGCGGTCAGGTCGGCGGAGCAGACAATACTGGGAGATAAGACCGGGCCGGAAAAGAAGGCCATTGTGACAGAGTTTATCAGGCAGCAGCTCCTGCAGAAAAAAATATCCATTTCGGATGAACAGCTTGAAACACTGATCGAATCCGCGGTATACATCATGAAAAATGAAGAGAAGAGGATATGAAAAATCAGGACAGGATAGACTGGATACTTGCAGGAATCATTCTGGCGGTACTTTCATTTTTCCTGCTGGCCGCCCCTGCCGTAACCGCCTGGGGCGTCATTACCGGGAGACTGGACATTGAGACTCTGGAGCCGGCAGGCGTGGAGGAGCAGATCCGGGGCGAAACCATAATACAGGGCGGATTTGGAGGATATTAAAAAATTTGAAGGAAGGTGATAAAAGAAATGGCAACAAAAACACAGATCAGTGGATTTATCGGGCAGATCGCTCCCATCCTGCAGAGGGAAGCAAAGACCAGAGAGTATAAGGTGGTTTCCCCTGCAATTGCACAGGCTCTGCAGGAATCACTGTCCGGAAAGAGCGCGAGCGGCATTAGCCAGCTGGCGGAAAAGTACCACAATTACCATGGGATGAAATGCGGCCAGTACTGGCTGAGCCAAGGCAGGCCTTCCATCTCGCTTAAGACCGGGGAGGAGTATAAAGTCGGCGTGATCACACAGATCACGGATTATTTCCGGGTATTCCCCGATCTGGAATCAGGCCTTAAGGGTTACTATGATTTCCTGTCAATGAGCAGATATGCCAGTGTAAAGAATGCCGCCACACCGGAAGCATATATGCAGGCGATCAAGTCAGCCGGATACTGTACAAGCAGTACATATGTCCAGAATTGCCTCAGTAAGATCAATCAGTACAACCTGACACAGTATGACACCATTGTGACCGGCAGCAGGCCTACTCTCAGAATGGGAAGCCGTGGAGCAGACGTCACCTACCTGCAACAGAACCTTACAGCTAAAGGCTATGGGCTGGGCACCATTGATGGAATCTTTGGTATAAAAACGCTGGAAGCTGTAAGGGCGTTCCAGGCAGACAATGGACTGGCTGTGGACGGGATTGTGGGCGCGAAAACATGGAAAGCTTTACAATAGTAAGAAAGGGCGGTCAGAAGGGCTGCCCTTTTCTCTGTTGAAAGAGTATGATATAATCATGAAAAATGGACAAAGAGCTATTTCCATACTTTATATGGCGCTCAATGGAGCGACATGTCAATCCCAGTGAAGGAGAGTGTGGATTGAAAACATACTAACTATATGGCACCCAATGGAGCCAAATTTACGGCTCAGGCCCTGGACACCCTGATCGCCACGCTGAAAAATGAAGGCTATACCTTCGTGCCCATTTCGGAGCTGATCTATAAGGAAGGCTATCATATGAATCACGAGGGGAGGCAGATTAAAAACTGAGAATGAAGAGGCTGCTGATCTGCATTTAAATTATATCCTTCAAAACGGCTGATTTAACAGGAAATCCGCATCTTCTGATAAAAAGGAAGTGCGGATTTTTTATCAATAAGCCGACTTGCGGAGAGTGGCAGCGTCTCTTTGATCAAGAGGGACAGAGAGGACTATCCCAAAGTTTGTGTAAACCTCCAAACTGATGTAAGATAAAACTACAC